>CAZEUG010000001.1:0-5262 GCA_964515055.1 uncultured Oscillospiraceae bacterium
TGCAGCAGGGTGTCCTTTTCCAATGATAGATGATTATCAAAAGATAATATAATGACAGCAAATTTTGGAGAAAAAGTTCATTCTCTACGTGAAAATTTTCCCTGTTTTTTCAGCGGGAAGGACATCTTTTTTTTCTGAGTGGCAACCGGCTGAAAAATCGGAGCTGCAGCGAAAAAATGCAGCAATTTTCAATTTTCATTCAATCCATTGTGCTATAATCATCTGGTAGAAGGGGGAATGTCTGATGCGGATTCTGCTGGTCGAGGATGAAAAGCGAATGGCGCAGGCGCTCTGTGAAATTCTGCGTCTGGAAACGTATACTGTGGACGATTGCGACAACGGGTCGGCGGGGCTGGAAGCGATGGAGAGCGGCATCTATGATCTGGTGATTCTGGATGTCATGCTGCCGGGGTTGAACGGCTTTGAAATCGCAAAGCGCGCCCGCGCTGCCGGTATCCGCACGCCGATTCTGATGCTGACGGCCAGAGCCGAGCTGGACGACAAGGTCACGGGGCTGGACAGCGGTGCCGACGATTATCTGACCAAGCCGTTTCTGACGCGGGAGCTGCTGGCGAGAATCCGGGCACTCACCAGACGGTCAATCAACACGCCGGACGGCACGCTGCACTACGGGGATATTGCGCTGGACAGCGGCACCTTCGCACTCACCTGCACCGCCAACGGGCAGAGTGTCCGACTGAGCGAAAAGGAATACCACATTCTGGAATATCTGATCGCCAACGCCGGGCAGATTCTCTCTAAGGAGCAGCTGGCGCTGAAAATCTGGGGCTATGAAAGTGAAGCGGAATACAACCATGTTGAGGTCTATATGTCGTTTACCCGAAAAAAACTGACATTTGTCGAATCCAGAACAGAAATTCGTGCCGTCCGCGGCATCGGCTATGAGCTGAGGTATCAGGATGTTTAAGCGCTCCCGACGAAAAATTGTTGCGGCCATCATGGCGGTGCTGGCGCTGCTCTTTCTGGGCACGCTGATCGTCATCTATACGGCCAGCTATCTTGATGTTTTAGAATCCAATTTTGAAATGCTCACACACCACGCCGAGCTGTATCTGCTGCACGGCGAGCAGCGCATCGATGGGCCGGAACCGATTGGGCCGGAGCCGGGGCTACAGAAGGCCAGCCCGCACATGGAGCGCTTCCCGGAATTCCAGCTGTCCACCTTTTATTCGGTCGCCATGACCCGCGAGGGGGAGATTCTGGCAACCGATACTGCTGACAACATCGTCTATGAGGCGGCACAGCTGGAGGAATGTGCGCGAACCATCATCGAGCGCGGCAAAACAAAGGGCATTCAGGGCGAGCTGATTTACCTCGTGAGCGGGAAGCCCGGCTACCTGCTGGTGACGTTCATGGACAACCGGATGCTGCAGGAGAGCATGAACACGCTGTTCCGCTATACGCTGATTTTTGGCAGCGCAGCTCTGGTCGCGCTCTTTTTTCTGGCGGTCTGCCTGGCGAGACGCATTGTCCGGCCGCTGGAGGAAAGCTACCAGAAACAGAAGCAGTTCATCTCCGACGCCGGGCATGAGCTGAAAACGCCGATTGCCGTGGTCAACGCCAATGCCGAAATGCTGCAACGGCAGCTCGGCGACAACCCATGGCTCAGCAATATCCAATACGAAAATGAGCGGATGCGCCTGCTGGTCGGGCAGCTGCTGGAGCTGGCCAGAGCCGAGCATGTGACGCCGCAGACCGAACGGCTCGATCTCAGCCACCTGATCACGGGCGAGGTGCTGCCGTTTGAAAGCGTCGCGTTTGAAAAAGGGCTGACCATTGTATCGGAAATCGAGCCGGGACAATTTGTCAACGGCAACGGCAGCCAGCTGAAGCAGCTGACGGCGATTCTGATCGACAACGCCATCCGCCACAATGACCACGGCACAAAAATGACGGTGAAGCTGACCGGGACGCGCAGTGTGGTGCAGCTGACGGTGTCAAATGCCGGACAGCCGATTCCGGTCGAACAGCTGGAGCACCTGTTCGACCGGTTCTATCGGATGGACGAAAGCCGCAGCGGGGAAGAACAGCACTATGGCCTTGGTCTGGCCATCGCCAAAGCCATCGTTTTGTCCCATCAGGGGAAAATCGAGGTGCAGTGCGCGGACGGGCTCGTTACATTCTGCGTGACGCTGCCGAAAATGACCTGACGCTTCAAGCCAATTTCAAGCCTGAGCCGGTATGATATCACTCAAACCTGCACGGCGGCACGGTGCCGTCCGGGAAAGGAGCAGACGGATGAAATACCGCCATGAGTGGAAGCACGAAATCAGCGAAAGCGATCGACTGCAGCTGCGTCAGCGGCTGTCGGTGGTGGCCAAATGGGATGAACACGCGATCAATGGCGCGTATCGGATTCGGAGCCTGTATTTTGACAATGCGTCCGACAAGGCGCTCCGCGAAAAGCTGGATGGTGTCAATATCCGGGAGAAGTTTCGCATCCGATATTATAATGACGATCTGTCCGTGATTCATCTGGAAAAAAAGAGCAGGCTCAATCAGCTGTGCGCGAAGGAGAGCATCGACCTGACGCGGGAACAGGCGCTGTCCATCGTGAGCGGGGAATGCGCCTGGATGGCGACGAGCGGGTCGCCGCTGCTGGTGGAGCTGTACAGCAAGATGCGGAGTCAGGGACTTCGCCCCAAAACCATCGTCGATTACACGCGTGAGCCGTTCGTCTTTGCACCCGGCCATGTGCGCGTGACACTCGATCACCACATCCGAACCGGCCTTTTTCGCACGGATTTTCTGAATCCCGACTGCGTCACCATCCCGGTCGGCGCAGCGCCGGTCATTCTGGAAGTGAAGTGGGATGACTACCTGCCGGACGTCATTCGCGATGCGGTGCAGCTCCCACACGGGCGAACCGGCGCTTTTTCCAAATATGCCGCCTGCAGAATCTACGGATAATTCAAAAAAAGGAGTCCATCCTATGAGCTTTAAGGACATTTTCAAATCGAGCTTTCTGGAAAATATCACGGGCGTCAGCCTGCTGGATATGGTCATTGCACTGCTTCTGGCCTTCGGCGTCGGAATGCTGATCTTTCTCGTCTACAGGAAAACGTATCAGGGCGTGATGTATTCGTCCAGCTTTGGCACGACGCTGGTGGCGTTGACCATGATTACAACGGTGGTGATTCTGGCGGTGACGTCCAATGTCGTGCTGTCGCTGGGCATGGTCGGTGCGCTCTCCATCGTCCGCTTCCGGACGGCGATCAAGGAACCGCTGGATATCGCGTTCCTGTTCTGGTCGATTGCTGTCGGCATCGTCCTGGCGGCGGGGCTGATTCCACTGGCTGTCATCGGCAGCGTGGTGATTGGCGCGATGCTGCTCGTATTCGTCAACCGCAAATCGCACTGCAATCCCTATATCGTTGTGCTGTCCTGCGCTGATTCCGCATCGGAAAAGAACGCCACGGCCTTTTTGGAGCAGCAGGTGCAGCGCTGCGTGGTCAAAAGCAAGACCGCCACAAAGGGCATGATCGAGCTGAATCTGGAGGTTCGGATGAAGGACGACAACACGGATTTTATCAATGTCCTGTCCGAAATGAACGGCGTCCACAGCGCCGTGCTGGTCAGCTACAATGGCGATTACATGGGCTAAGGGGGAGACCGTATGTCAACCCATCGAGCATTTGACCGGATCTGCGTCGCTGTTCTGATCGTCACGCTGCTCCTGACCGTTCTCATGATGCACGCGGAGAGCCTCGGCCTGCAATCCGCCTCCGTGACCATGGGCTATGAGAGCCGACTGTTTGCGACCGAACGGGTGCATACCATCGACATCCGCATGACGGACTGGGATGCATTCCTCGCAACCTGCCAAAACGAAGAATATGCCACCTGCACCGTTGTCATTGATGACGAAATCTATTCGAATGTCGCCATCCGCGCCAAGGGCAATACCTCCCTGACGCAGGTCGCGGCCTATGGCAATGACCGCTACAGCTTCAAAATCGAATTTGATCACTATGACAGCGGCAATACCTACCATGGTCTGGATAAGCTGTGCCTCAATAATCTGATTCAGGACAACACCTGCATGAAGGATTTCCTCTGCTATCAGATGATGGCCGCCATGGGCGTGGCTGCACCGCTCTGCAGCTATGTGTCCGTCACCGTCAACGGCGAGGCGTGGGGGCTGTATCTGGCGGTCGAGGGCGTGGAGGAAGCCTTCCTGCAACGCAATTACGGCAAAAACTACGGCGAACTGTATAAGCCGGACAGCCAGCTCATGGGCGGCGGGCGCGGCAACGGCATGGCCTTCGACTGGTCGGGGATGACTTCGCTCTCCGAACTGCCGGAGAAAACGGAGGACAGCTTCCCAGTCGGCCAACAGCCGGACGGCATGATGCAGCCAGCGGCAGACGGCCGGAGCCTGCCGACCGGACAGATGGAAAGACAGCCAAACGGGATGAACGGCAGCGAAGACGTCCTGCTGAAATATACAGACGATGCCTTCGAAAGCTACACGAATCTGTTCGATAACGCGAAAACGGACGTGAGCGACCGCGACAAAGCCCGCCTGATCGCAGCGCTGAAATGCCTGTCCGAGGGGGAAGCCATTGAGGACACGGTGGCCGTGGAGGCGGTGATTCGCTATTTTGCGGTTCACAACTTTGTTCTGAATTTTGACAGCTACACCGGCTCCATGATTCACAACTACTACCTCTATGAAAAAAACGGGCAGCTGCAAATGATCCCGTGGGATTATAACCTCGCGTTTGGCGCTTTTGAAACGTCAATGAGCGCAACGGAGCTCATCAATATGCCCATTGATTCACCTGTTTCCGGCGGAACCGTGGAGGAACGACCGATGCTCGCCTGGATTTTTGATGAGGAAGCATACACGGCGCTGTACCATGAAACACTGGAATCACTGATAACAACGTATTTCGAGAGCGGGTTTTTTGAAACCATGATCGATGCGGTCACAACGATGATCACGCCCTGTGTCGAACAGGATCCGACCCGATTCTGTACGTTTGAGGAATTCCAGACCGCCGCAGCGACGCTGAAATCCTTCTGCCTGCTCCGCGCAGAGAGCGTTCGGGCGCAGCTGAACGGCACCATTGGCACCACAACGGCCACGCAGGATCCGGATACGCTGGTGGATGGCGGCGATCTTCAGGTGAGTGAGATGGGCAGCATGAATCATGGCGGGATGGGCGGCGCGTTCGAGGTCGGAAGGTTTGATCGGCTGACAGCGGGGGATGGCATGACGCCGCCCAACGGCAGCCA
>CAZEUG010000001.1:5362-14633 GCA_964515055.1 uncultured Oscillospiraceae bacterium
GCCCGATGGCATGACGCCGCCCAACGGCAGCCAGCCCGATGGCATGACGCCGCCCAACGGCAGCCAGCCCGATGGCATGACGCCGCCCGACGGCAGCCAGCCCGATGGCATGACGCCGCCCGACGGCAACCAGCCGGATGGCATGACTCCACCCAACGGTAACCAGCCCGATGGCATGACCCCGCCCAACGGCAGCCAACCGGACGAGATGGGTGACCGCAGCAATCCGATGCAGCGGCCGGAGGCCGGAGGCACGGAGCCCACAGCGGACGATGCTTCAGATGGACTCTACCTTGTCCTGTCCGTCGGCGCGCTGCTGCTGGGACTCCTCTTTGCCGGACTGTTCCGACAGCGCGGAACCACCCACCGTAATAAATAAAGAAACAGGCGTCCCCCACCCGCCGGACGCAAATGATATTTTCAGGATATACTCGGGCAGTGGCCACTCTCCAAAAACTGCTCAACTCCAAAAAGAACCTCTGCCGATTCATGGCAGAGGTTCTTTTTACTTGACCCTTGCATCGCGGATGATCTGCGCGGCGCCTGGCGGGGTTGGCTTTGCTTTCCACCGGATGAACCGGCACTTCCAGAAATGCGTTGAATTATTCATCCGTCATGATCTGTTCCGGTTTCTGCTCCATCGTTCCCACTTCCTGTTCATGGGAAAACCCAATTGGCTTTCATGAAGGCCGCAGCACAGAGCGGGCGAAACAGCCTCAAAGGGCGCCGTTCGCATCCATACCCTTCACGTCAAACACGCGAACATAATCCACCAGAAAGGTATCGCCGACGGAATCAAATGCCTCCCGGGTCGGGCAATGATGCGCATAACGGTATCCCTTGACTTCGGTGGAAATCAAAAGAAATTCCGGACGATGGGAGACATATTCCGAGATGTGCCCGTCTTCTTCTCCATCGATATAGAACGTATATCCCTTGTCTGTCCACAGCATTCCAAACGTGTGCCACTCACCGGTGGTCACCTGTTTGCCGCCGCACATGGCACGTTTCATATCCTGCCCGTAGCCGCCGGTAAATGCGTTGTGCGCGGCCACCTCGTTTGGATTGAAACACTCCATGATATCCAGCTCCGTGCCGGAATCTGCCGGATTCAGCGTAGCGCCAATAATGGGCGACTGCATCCAGAACGCACTCCACCAGCCAAAACGGTTTTGCAGACGACAACGGCACTCATAGTATCCGTAGGTGTGGGTAAACCGATCCTGCTTCAGCTTGCCGAGATTCCATTGCAGGGCGTCATCACCGAATTTCGTTTCCTTCACCGGCTCATCCATAAAATTATAGCCGGTTTGCAGCTGGGAGCTGACAGGAATGCCGTTTTCTTCCAGACAGGTAAAGACCGCATGGCTCTGTCCGTCGAGCGTGACGCCTTTGTCCGTCCAGGCCGGGTGCCGTTTCCCCATCATACACAGACGGTAGTCCCACTTGGAGGTGTCCAACGTATCTCCATCGAATTCGTCATGCCAGACCAGCTCAAAATCCAGCCCGTCCGGCAGCAGAGAGGGCTCATGCCCCTGTAGCTCAAACTGCTTCATCAATCGATACCCCCCACAATTCTGATTGGAATGGGAATCCTGCAATGGATTCCTTCCCGGTTTCTGTTTGAAAAGGCGGATGCTTCACCGCCCGGAAAAGGCCCCGGACAGTTATCGCACCGGAATCAGGTCGAAGTGCCTGCTCCGCAAAATATCGACCAGCTTCCGATCGTCGGTGATTCGTTCCTGCGTGATGATACCGCCCAGCGGGATGTGCGACTGCCGGTGGGCATCCGCGCCGGAGGTGAAAATCAGCTCCGGATGCTCCGCAGCAAATTCGTGAGCGCGCTGATCATTTTCCACCGTGTTCCCGGAATTCTGAACTTCGATGCCGTCGATAAGGGACAGGGGAAAGACGCCGATGATCTGGTTGTAGGATCTTGTCCGGAAGGGGTGCGCCTGAATGATCAGGATGTCATAGGCCTTCCGCACGCCGTTCCACGCTTCAATCGTGTGTGTGCGCAGCTCCGGATGGCGGTACAGCATTTCGGGTGTCAGGCCATAGGCGAGAATTTCCAGCCCGCCCTCAATGTGCTCCTCAACGCCGAACAGAATATCCAGGTGCTTCCGGGCGGCCTCTTTTTTGCATTCGAGATAATCCTGCTCATAGGCGCGGACGAATTCCTCCCAGGGAAGCTCGCGGTCAATCCCGGTGTTGCCCCAGAAAAAATGATTGGTCATGATCGCACCGGTATAGCCCTCTGCCTCCAACGCCTCTGCCAGCTCGGCCGGGGTCATAATGGCACAGGCGCTGCACGGTGTCGTATGTGTATGCATTTGATATTTGAATCCAGCCATTTCAAGTCACTTCCTGAAAAAATCTCTGTCCGTGCAGCCTCGCTTGAAAAAACGAAAAGAAAAAACGGCAAACCCCAGAATGAGGTTTGCCGTTTTGGTCGGAGTGTCGGGACTTGAACCCGAGGCCTCTTGGTCCCGAACCAAGCGCGATACCAAACTTCGCCACACCCCGATGCGCCCGGAACACTCCAATATGATACACTATTTTCCGTCGTTTGTCAAGGGGGTCTGCGAAATTTTTCTGACGATTTTTGCGAATACCGGGGGATGCACCTGAAGCAGCCGCTTTTTGCTGCTCCAGACGGGGGAGAACGTGCGGCTCAATCCAACGATTCGATGCCCTCTACCAGAAACACGCCGCAGTACTCAAACGGGACAACGGCCGAAAACCCATCGACCGATTCCGCCGAGCCGACTGCAACCACACGCCCGGACAGCAGATCGGTGACGCGGTAGGCGGGGTAGTCGGTGGAAAAACCCTCCGCAAACGGGATGCTGACCTGACAGACGCCGGTCTGATCGGCAGAATGGTTGGCCAGAATGATGGCCATGCGGTTCCCCGCACTTCGCGCATATGCCTCTGTCGTCTGGTCGGTGAGGCCGACGACGGAAACGGCGCAGATGTTGGTATCTCTGTGGTTGAGCGGGAACACCTCAAACAGATCGGTATACGTCCGACGAATGGCAATCATCTGCTTGACATCCTCAAAGAACAGCCCCTGCTCCGGCACGGCGGTGATCTCGTCATAGTTGACCGGCAGATCGTAGAGGACGGCGTGGTTCTGCACAACGCCGAATTCGTCGCCCATGTACCACAGGGGAATAAACGGCGCAAACAGAGCGGCATAGCCGATCTTGATCCGATTGCCGCAGACGCTCCGGTTCTGATAATCGTGGTTGGTGATGCAGTTGGTATAATAGCGGTAGGTGCCGGCCACGCGGCTCTTCCGCTGCAAATCGCTGGCGCCCAGACCGGTTCCATTCCGGACGGAATCCACGATCGACAGGTATCCGTCCGCAAAGAAATTCGCCTGCGTCTCCTGATAGAGCTGTGCGCGGCTCATGGAACGGTAATCCAGCACGCCGTCCTGTTCGCAGTCGAAGGCGTTTTCCCGACGGCCTCCGGCTTCGCTCATGATCAGCGGGTAAATGCCCTTGGCATTCAGCCGACGGCGAATCTCGGCAAACAGCTCATACCCGGCGGTAAACGGCTCGCAGTCACAGCGATACCCGTCTGCGCCGGTGATTTCCAGATTGGTAACGGCCTGCGAAATGAACCATTCCCGCAGCTCCGGATTGCTCCAGCGGAAGGCATCGCCGCCCCAGGCCTCGCCGGAAAACCAGTCCGGGTGCTCCGCAAACAGCTCAGAACCGCTCACACAGCCCCAGGTGACCAGATCGAGCAGAATGTAGACGCCTTTGGAGTGCGCGTAGTCCACGAATTCGCGGACAATCTGCCAGCCGTCCTCCCGGTCTGTCGTGCCGGTCAGAAGCGGCTCCACCGTGTGCAGACCGGCATTGCTGTAGCCGTTGCCGGTGGCGGTTCGCTCGTAGATCGGGTCGAGCCAGATCACATTCACACCGGCCGAAGCGTAAAAGTCCACGAGCCGTGTGGCCTCCTGAAATGTTCCGCCGAGCGATGCGGTATCCAGCCGCACCTCCACCATGATGGCGGTATCCAGCCAGACCGGGGACATCAGTTCACCTGTGCTGTCCGAAGGCGTGGCCTGATTGCGTCCGAGATTGGATAAAAAATGAGCGTTGTCCAGCTGATCGTCCGCGTAGGTATAGCAGACGCTGAAGCTGTCGTCTGCCCGGATGACCAGATCGCCGTCGCTGCCGCCGCAGAACTGCGTACCGACATACAGAATGGCTTTCTTCAACGCGGCCGCCGAGCCGCCCTTCAGCGTCAGATTGCCGGTCTCGAGATCGACTGCGACCGACCAGTCCATCGGCTCTCCGGCCAACGTGAGCGCGATGGAGTGGCGCGCTGCGGGTTCGGGATCACCTGAAACAGACGGGTGCGCCCCGTATTTTTCGTCCATCACGCGTGTCAGCCAGTCCAGCTCCGCCGAACAGGCCTCGGCGACGTCAGCGCCGAGCCAGAAAGTGTAGTCGGTTTGACCGCCGGTGATGATGGAAATGGTGTATGCGCCGGATGCAGACGGAGCGGGCTGCGTCTGACAGCCGGTGAGGGAAACAAGTGACAGCGCTGCGAGGAAAAATGACAGAATGCGGTGATGCGACTTCATGGGTTTGACCTCCTGTGAATCAAAATAACGCGGAATAACGCGGACAAAACGGTTCAGGTCGGTTCCTTCCAGACAAATGGCGGATTCACTGCGGGCGCGGTCGGTTCGGCTGCGGAAGGATGGCTGCCCTCCGCGACAATCAGCCGCTCCAGCTCACTGGCGGCAACGCTGAGCGGCAGATCCTTGCGCCGGATGATACAGATGCTGCGCGGCGGAATCGGATCGACCAGCTGAATGGCATAGACCTCGCGCATCGACGGCAGAAAGTCCTCCGGGACAAAGCCGATGCCCAGTGAGGCCTCCACCATGGGCGGTACCTGATCGGCCGTGGCGGCTTCGATATCCGGATGAAACGGCAGGCCGTGCGCTGCGAAAAAATGCGCGTGGAATTCGTAGGACTTCGTTTCCGGCCCCAGCGAGATGAAAGGCCGCTCGGCCAGCTCAGACAGCGTGACCGGACGCCCCAGCAGATCGGAAAAGGCGCGGGTGCAGACGGCGATTTCGCGAATCTGCCGCACCTGGCGCTCAGACAGGGATGCAGAGGTGACTGTCGGTGTTGTGACAACGGCAATGTCTGCGGCACCATCCTTCAGGGCAGCAACGGCCTGCGGCGTGGAGTTGTTGCTGATTCGAACGCGAATGCCGGGATACAACGCCCGGTATCGCTTCAAAACCGGCAGCAGCAGACAACGGAGCGCCACTTCGCTGGCCGCGACCGATACACTGCCGGCCTGCAGGCTGCGGCTGGCCGCAATTTCCGCCTCACCGGATTCCAGATGCTCAAAAGCGATCCGGACGTGTGCATAGAGCTTCTGTCCCTCCGGCGTCAGCTTCATGCCCCGATTGGTGCGTGAAAAGAGCGGACACCCCAGCGCACTCTCCAGATTTTTGATCGTGCGCGTCAGGTTGGGCTGGTTGTTCATCAGAACCTTGGCGGCCTGTGAAAGATTTCCGTATTTGGCGACGCAGTAAAAGATGCGGTAGTAGTCATAATTGATGTGCATGGGTGCGGTTCCTCAACAGCTTCAGAAAATACCATATCAAATCCGTATGGCTCCTATATGATAATCGGATTTTACATATACCAACAAATGTATTATAATACAGGAGGTCAAAAGAATCAAGAGGTTCAGAGAGGAAAGGCAAAAAAAATGACGGAAGAAATTTCTGCGGCAGCGCTGCAGGCTGCGCATGAAGAAGATTCACAAAAGCTGAACAAAATTCTGGAGCAGGGCGTCTCGCTCGATTTGTCCCGCGGCAAACCGGCACCGGATCAGCTGGAGCTGTCCCTTGGAATGCTCGACGCGGTGGACAGCCGGAGCGTTCTGGACTCCGAAAACGGTCAGGACTGCCGCAACTACGGCGGGCTGGACGGTCTCCCGGAGGCACGGCGTCTGATGGCGCAGATGATGGGCACACACGCCGCCAATACGATGATCGGCGGCAACAGCAGCCTGATGATCATGTACCAGCTGATGAGCCATGCCATGGTGGACGGCATCTGCGGAGAAGCGCCGTGGCAGACCGTTGAAAATCGCAAGTTTCTCTGCCCGGTTCCCGGCTATGACCGCCATTTTGCCATTACGGAGCATTTTGGCTTTGAAATGATCAACATCCCCATGCTGTCTACCGGGCCGGATATGGATCGGATTGAGGCGCTTGTGTCGCAGGATCCGACCATCAAGGGCATCTGGTGCGTGCCGAAATACCAGAATCCGACCGGGATTGTATTCAGCGATGAAACGGTTCGCCGCTTTGCCCACCTGAAACCGGCCGCCAAGGACTTCCGGATTTTCTGGGACAACGCCTACTGCGTTCATTCCTTTGATGGCGAACCGGCGGAGATTCCGGATATCCTGGCAGAGAGCGAAGCGGCCGGCAATCCGGACATTGTCTATGAACTGACCTCCACCAGCAAAATCACGTTCCCGGGTGCGGGCATTTCAGCGCTGGCAGCCAGCCCGGCCAACCTGATCGATATCCGCCGGTTCCTGCAATACGCAACCATCGGCCCTGACAAGCTGAATCAGCTCCGCCACGCCCGCTTCCTGAAAAATCCGACTGGCCTCCGCGCCCATATGCAGCGCCATGCAGCTCTGCTGCGGCCGAAATTTGAAACGGTGCAGCGCGTCCTGCAGGAGGAGCTGGGCGATTCCGGCATCGCCGAATGGACGAAACCGAGCGGTGGCTATTTTGTCTCCTACAACACCCCGCAGGGCTGTGCGGCAGAAGTGGTGCGCCGCTGCGCCGCGTGCGGCGTGAAATTCACCCCGGCCGGTGCGACCTTCCCGCATGGAATTGACCCGGAAGACCGCAACATCCGCATCGCCCCCTCCTTTGCAGGCGTCTCCGACATTGAAACGGCTGTCCGGATTCTGGCCATCTGCACCCGCCTGGTCGATCAGGAACACCGCCTGGCCAGACTGGGCGTCACCGTCTGATCGCTCTGCAGCTCACTTCGGAGCATTCCAATCCCAAAAAACCAATCAAAAAGGCTCGACTTCACCGGGAAGTCGAGCCTTTTTCGAATTCGTGTTATTCAGTGCGCAGTGCAATGACGGGATCCTTGCGGGAGGCGATTCTGGCAGGGATCAACCCGGCAATCAGCGTCAGCCCCATGCTGATCAGAATCAGAATGACGGCACCGGCCACCGGCAGTGCGGCGATATCGGCGATACCGGCCAGAGACGCAATAATTGCGTTGATTGGAATGATCAGCAGCAGCGTGATCAGAATACCGAGTGCCCCGGCGACAAAGCCGACAATCAGGGTTTCGGCGTTGAATACGCGGGAAATATCGCGGCTGCGCGCACCGATGCTGCGCAGAATCCCGATTTCCTTGGTGCGCTCCAACACGGAGATGTAGGTGATGATGCCGATCATGATGGACGAAACCACCAGCGAAATGCCGACAAAGCCGATCAGAACGTAGCTGATGGCGTTAATGATGGTGCTGACCGACGACATCATCAGCCCGATATAATCGGTGTAGCGAATGACGTGGTCGTCCAGACCGTCTGCCTCCAGCTGGCGGTTGTACGCATCAATGGCGTCCGTAAGCTGTTCCTTTGCGGCGAAATCCACGGCATACAGATAAATGCGATCCGGGTCATCCTCCGAACGGGCACCCAGCTGCTGCAGGTTGGAGGTGAGGGAGGCCACGCTGAAACCGGTGGCAGTCAGGGCGTCCCGTTCCTCCGGCGAAAGCGCCGCCAGAGCCGCCTGCTGCTCCTCGGTCAGTGCTGTCCAGTCGATTGCACCGTGATCATCCGGGAAGGGCAGACCAGTGAACACGTTGATCTCCGGATTCGCCTGCTGCTCCTGCACAATTTCGGAGGAATTGGCAGCGTTCATCATCTCTCTGGTCAGGCTGCTCAGATATCCGACTGTGCCGGTCAGTGCGGCAGAAACCGTATCCTCCGCCGGACGAATGATGCCGACGATCGTCAGCTCTGTCGCGTCATCCAGAATAGACTGCAAGTAGGCGTCGTCGCCGCTACGGTTCACCCAGACGTTGTCCTGCTTTTCATAATAGGCGGAAGACGGCAGAATCCGGTATGTCAGGCCGAGCAGATCGTCATAGCTGTAGCTGGCCTCCGGTGGGGTATAGGCTTCGCCGGTGCGCAGAGCCACCATGATCTCCTGCAGCTCCTCTGCATCCTTCAGTCCCAGCGCGTAGAGCGAATAATCGGAGATTTCCTTGTTCTCGTCCGTGATCAGAATGATTTCATGCGAGGATTCCGGCCAGCGACCGGCCAACAGCTCGTACTGCGATTCCAGCAGCTCCTGATTGTCAAGCATCTCCGTCCAGATGCTCAGACCGGAGGGCATCAGCGTATTGCCGGACGATGCATTGGCGCCGCCCGCCATGCCGAGATCCTGAAAGAGCGTAGACGGGTTGACCTGATGGTAGCCGTCAGCAGTCGGCTGATAGATGTTCAGATCAATCTGATAGCCGTAGGAAATGGCGTTCAGATAGGGCGCAAGCGTCTCCTCATTTTCCTGCAAATAGGTGCGGAAGGAGGCGAGGTCGTTTTCATAGACCTCACCGAACGTCGCCTGCATCATGCCGCTGAGAATGTTTTTGGAATAGACGCGGTCATCATCGTGCTCGACCTTTTCACCCATCTCCATCATGGACGTCATCACGGAGGACATATCCACCGAGGCTTTCTCAATCATGATAGGGTAGCCCGACAGCGTATTTTCCTGAACGGTATCGATGTAATCCTGAAAGCCGCTGGACAGCGACAAAATCAGCGCAATGCCGATGATTCCGATGCTGCCGGCAAACGCAGTCAGAAAGGTACGCGTTTTTTTGGTCATCAGGTTGTTCAGACTGAGCGACAGCGCCGTCAGGAAGGACATGGAGGTCTGACGTTCGCGAGCTGCGGGGCGTGCTGCCGGAAGTGCCTCACCGGAGTCAAACGGATTCGTATCGCCGATGATCTGCCCGTCCAGCAGACGGATGATGCGCGTGGAGTACTGTTCAGCCAGCTCGCCGTTGTGCGTGACCATGATGACGAGCCGATCCCTGGCAATCCGCGCCAGCAGCTCCATGACCTGGACGCTGGTTTCGGAGTCCAGAGCGCCGGTCGGCTCGTCCGCCAGCAGGATTTCAGGGTTGTTGACCAGCGCACGCGCAATCGCGACACGCTGCATCTG
>CAZEUG010000001.1:14643-203734 GCA_964515055.1 uncultured Oscillospiraceae bacterium
GCCGGAGAGCTGGTTGGGACGCTTATCCAGCTGATCGGCGAGCCCGACTTCGGCCAATGCCTCCGTGGCACGCCGCCGCCGCTCTGATTTGGAGACGCCGGAAAGCGTCAGCGCCAGCTCCACGTTGGCCAGCACCGACTGGTGCTGAATCAGGTTGTAGCTTTGAAAGACAAAACCGATGGAGTGGTTGCGGTAGGTATCCCAGTCACGGTCAGTGAACTGGCTGGTGGAGCGGCCGTCAATGATCAGATCGCCGCTGGTATATCGATCCAGACCGCCGAGAATGTTCAGAAGTGTGGTCTTCCCGCAGCCGGATGGGCCAAGAACCGAAACAAATTCGTTCCGACGAAATTCCAGATCGATTCCACGCAACGCGTGGACGACCGAACCGCCGGACGAATAGTCCTTGACAATGTTTCGCAGAGTCAGCATAGAAAATGGCACCGTGCCTTTCGAAAAAATCAATTGTCCTTATTATACGCAGAAAACCGCCGCGATGCAATTTCCGAATTGTAAATTTTATCCGTTCTGCGGGAACAAATCCAGAAAGAGGACGGAGTGAAAAAAACGGAAAAACCTCTTGACAGGAGTGGGGGGAACATGGTATAATACAGAAACATATTGGATGCAGTGAACAAGAGGAGTAGCTGCCTGAAACGCTTCAGAGAAGGTGCGGTCGGCGTGAGCCGGGTGTGAGCCGCCCAGCGGGCAGGGGAGTGAAGGTCGCTTGCGAGCATTCCGCGCTGAACGCGTCTGCGTGTAGGCGTGGGACGGGTGCTCCCGTTATCGGGCAGAGGTTTCAAACAGACCTTGCTGAGTGTGCGGCGTTGCCGTAAATTTGGGTGGTACCGCGGGTGTGCTTTCAGGCGCCCGTCCCGAGCAATCGTGGACGAGCGCTTTTTTTGTATCCAAAATCCAATGTGAAACTGTCATATCCGGATCGGTCTGGTGCCTTCTGCACAGACGGCGATCCTGAAGGAGGCTTGATTCTGTGTCTGATCATGTAAAGGAAATTGCCGTGCGGCTGAGAACCATGCGTGAAATTTCAGGCCTGACCGTAGAAGAAATGGGCGAACGCCTGACGATCTCTGCGGCGGAATATTCCCGGATGGAAGCGGGCGAAATTGATATTCCGGTCAGTGTTCTGTGTGAAGCGGCCGATATTTTCGGCATCTCTGTGACGGAACTGCTGACGGGGGATCGCGCAAAACTGACCATGTATTCCATTGTCCGGAAGGGCCGGGGCATCGGCATTGAACGGACAGCCGGCTACGATTACGCGGCACTGGCGCACGGCTTTGCAGAACGCCGTGTAGAGCCGCTGCTTGTGACCATTGAACCGAAAGCGGATGAAACTGCGCTCCATATGAATACCCATGCGGGGCACGAATTCCATTATTGTCTGGAAGGCGAAATGCGTCTCTATATCGGTGGCCATGAACTGACAATCCATGAAGGCGATTCGGTCTACTTCGACTCCAAATTTCCGCACGCCATGCGTGCGCTGAACGGAGAAGCCGTCCGGCTGATTGTCATTGTCATTAAGTAAAACACTGAGGCGAGGCTGAATATGCTGATTTCTAAATTCTGTGAGACACAATTTTCTTCTTATGAAGACTTCAAAAGCCGGTTCCGGATTCGTGTGCCGGAAAACTTTAACTTTGCGTATGACGTCGTGGACGAGCTGGCGCGCACCAAGCCGGATGCGCGTGCGCTGGTCTGGTGCAATGATCAGGGCGAGGAGAAAACCTTCACGTTTGCCGACATGAAAAACCTGTCCGACCGCGCCGCCAACGTTTTCACGGCGAACGGAATCCACAAGGGTGACGTCGTCATGACGCTGCTGCGCAGCAAATATCAGTACTGGATCTGCGCTCTGGCGCTGCACAAGATCGGTGCCGTGCTCCTTCCGGCCACCCATCAGCTGATGGAAAAGGATCTGGAATACCGCTTCCGCGCCGCATCGGTTTCTGCCGTTGTGACCATCGATGCAGACCGCCTGATCAAGGCGATCAATCAGGCTCAGGAAAATGCACCCTCTCTGCGCAAAAAGTTCGTGGTTGGCCATGCGCCGGACGGCTTTATCGATTTTGACGCATCTGTAGCAGCCGCATCGGAGCATTTTGAACGCCCGACGGGCGAAAATGCCACCTGCAATGACGACCTGATGCTGATGTATTTCACGTCGGGCACGACCGGCTTCCCGAAAATGGTCGTCCACGATTTCCGCTATCCGCTGGGCCATATCCTGACCGCGAAATTCTGGCAGAATCTGCAGCCGGGCGATCTGCATTTCACCCATGCCGATACCGGCTGGGCGAAGACCTCCTGGGGAAAAATCTACGGCCAGTGGATTTGCGAAGCGGCCATCTTTGTCTATGACTATGAAAACAAATTCAACCCGACCGACCTGCTGCGCGTCATCGAACAGCACAAGGTGACGGTTTTCTGCGCACCGCCGACGGTGTTCCGCTTCCTGATCAAGGCGGACATTGAACACTATGACCTGTCCTGCCTGCGGCACTGCTGCATCGCGGGCGAACCGCTGAACGCAGAGGTCTATTATAGATGGAAGGAACTGACAGGACTGGAGCTGCGAGAGGGCTTCGGCCAATCTGAAACCTGCGTTCTGATCGCGAACTTCCCGTGGATTGCGGCGAAGCCCGGCTCGACCGGCCGTCCGAGTCCGCACTTCAATGTCAAGCTCCTTGGGAAAGACGGGAACGAGGTTGAGCCCGGCGATGAAGGCGAAATCTGCATCGATATTTCCAAAGGCCGCCCGGCTGGTCTGACCTGCGGCTACTATCATGACCCGGACAAAACGGCAGAGATCATGTATGACGGCTGGTATCATACGGGCGACATGGCCTGGATGGATGAAGACGGATATCTCTGGTTCGTTGGCCGGGCGGACGATGTGATTAAGTCCTCCGGCTACCGGATTGGCCCGTTTGAAGTGGAAAGCGCACTGCTGGAGCATCCGAGCGTCATGGAGGCGGCCATCACGGCCGTTCCGGACAGCGAACGCGGCCAGATCGTTAAGGCGACGGTGGTTCTGGTCAAGGGGACTGTCCCGTCGGATGAACTGAAAAAGGAACTGCAGGATCACGTCAAACGGACGACCGCGCCGTACAAATATCCGCGCATCATTGAATTCGTGGACGAAATTCCGAAAACCTTCAGCGGCAAAATCAAACGTGCGGAAATCCGCAACCGCGACAAGTAACCGATGAAAATACAGTCAGGATACTGTCGAGAAAGCAATATTACAATGAGTAATAGCAACTTCCGAAAATTGTGCAATTTGACGAAGTAACCCGAAAACGAACGGAGGTACGTACCACGCAGGACGGAACCTCCGTTCACTTTTTCAGCTCGTTGGAGGAGCGGAACGACGAAAAACGGGCATCCTGCCGAGCAGAGATGCGATCCGATCATATATAGGCAAAACGATGAATACAATGACTGAAAAAGCGGTCTTGCTCGGTGAAAATCGCCAACAATTTCAAAGTTCACAAAACTTTAATGCGCGGACAGGCGCTTCAGCACTTGACAAAATGCCTGAAATAAAATATCATATAGGTAGAGTCTATTGGGCTATTTTACGATGAAGTGTCGAAAAAACCGGCATTTATGCAGAAAAGAAGATGCTTTGGGAGGTTTGCACTTGTTTCCGCGAGTGTAATCTTCCAAATTGTATGCTTTTTTGGATAGTGCAAAATACACAAACGCATGGCGCACGGTGGCCGGACGATCCCATCGCAAAAAGTTCCAGGAAGAATCCTGTTAAGGAAAGGGTGGTAGCATGCGAAGGTTGACCAGAAACGGCGGAAGCCGGAACCACTTCGCAAAAGCGGGCAGATCTCTCAAACGAAGCGTAGAAGTGCTGCTCGCTGCGGTCATGCTGATGTCTGTCATGACGGGCGCTTTGGCGTCCTATGCAGATGAGACTGGGGAAATTGCAGCAGTCGATAAAACTGCAACCTCAAGCAACTTCAAAGAAGGCTCCTACAGCGCATATATGGCGAAGCACGCCGACAAACCCCTGTATCAGGGCGCGGATATTATCATTCCGGCGGCGGACTACACCGACACCAATACAAACATCTCCGTTTTTGAAATGTATGAAGGTGTGCAGAACGCTGTGCTCATGAAAGAGAAATCCGCAGAACAGGAAGATGCGGAGAGCGCGGAAGCCGACAATGCCGAAAACCAGGAACTGGTCGATTATCCGAAGGCCTACATCGACTACAAAGTCACCGTTCCGGAATCGGCTCTGTATGAAATCTACTTCAAGTATTATCCGATCGAAGGCAAAAACTCCGACATCGAACGTGAAATCATGATCGATGGCGAGTACCCCTTCCAGGAAGCGACCTACCTCGCTTTCAGCCGGATCTTCCGGGATACGGAAGCCGTGGGTACCGTTTTTGATACCGCCGGCAACGAGATTCGCCCCAACACGGAAGAATCGCCGGAATGGACCATCAAATACCTGAACGATGACCGCGGCTACTACTTCGATTCCTTCCGCTTCTATCTGGAAGCCGGTGAGCATGAGATCCGTCTGCTCTCCGTGAGAGAACCGATGCTCCTTGCAGAAATTGGCCTCGGCGTGGCGGATGAGCTGCCGACCTACGCGGAAGTTAAAGCCGAATACGAAGCCAAGGGCTACAAGGAAACAAGCGGCAAGACTGTGAAGATCGAAGCGGAAGCTACGAATGAGAAGAGTGCTTCTTCCATTTATCCGTATCACAGCCGCGCATCCGTCAGCACAACCGGTGTGAACGGCAAGTTCACCTATGACCATACACAGGTCAACGTCATCGGTGGTGACCGCTGGGCAACCGCCGGTCAGTGGATTTCCTGGACGATCACCGTTCCGGAAACCGGCCTGTACCGGATCAGCGCACGTGGCCGCCAGAACGTGAACAAGAGTATGTCCTCTGGCCGCTGCCTCATGATCGACGGGGAAGTGCCCTTCGCAGAAGCGGAAAACTGTGAATTCTTCTACGATGCAGACTTTACGATGTACACGCTGGGCGATGCCGAAGTCGGCGAACCCTTCCTCTTCTATTTTGAAGCGGATCGCGAATACACCATGACCCTCAAGGTCACGCTGGGTAGCATTGAAGAGCTGGCCCGTCGTCTGGATGACTCTGTCACCGAACTGATGACGGTCTACCGCCGCCTCCTGATGCTGATCGGCGCGTCCCCGGATAAGGAACGCGACTACGACTTCAAAAAGGTCATGCCGAATGAGCTGGAAGCGATGGCCGTGCAGGCAGACGTTCTGATGGATATCATGAACGATATGTTCGAAGTCACCGGTGAACGCAACTCCAACATGGCCATTCTGGAACGGACAGCCAAGCGTCTGAGAACCATGTCTGAGAGAGACATTACCATTGCCAAAAACTTCAGCCAGTTCAAGAGCGATATCTCCGCCATTTCGAACTGGATTCTCGAGCTCAACAGCCAGCCGCTGGAGCTGGACTACTTCCTGGTGACCTCGCCGGATGTCAAGCTCCCGAAGGCCAATGCCGGCTTCTTTGCCGGCATCGGACATGAGCTGCGGCTCTTTATCTCCTCGTTCACAACCGACTATACCTCCGTCGGCGCGGAAGTCTCCGCGGATGACGCGGTTACGGTCTGGTTTGCCCCGACCAGCGCGGCCGGACAGGTCGTCGGCGGTGGCCGTGAACAGGCGCAGATCCTGAAGCAGATGATCGAAGATGATTTCTCGGTTCAGCACCCGGATATCGCGGTCAACCTGCAGCTGATCGACCTGAACGCCCTGCTGCCTGCAACGCTGGCCGGAAAAGGCCCGGACGTTGCCCTTCAGGTTTCGGGTACCACACCGGTTCAGTACGCCATGCGTGGCGCCGTTGTTGACCTGGCTGAGTTCGATGACTATGAAGAAGTCTCGAAACGCTTCTTTGCCAGCTCACTGGTTCAGTTCCAGTATCTGGACGGCGTCTATGCACTGCCTGAAACACAGACCTATCAGGTCATGTTCTACAGAACCGATATTATGGATGAACTCGGACTGGACGTTCCGAAAACGTGGGCTGACGTCTACGACATCATTCCGGAGCTTCAGAACAACAACATGAACTTCGGCTTCTCGGCCGTTACGACCAACTACTATACGCTCCTGTATCAGAACGGCGGCAGTGTCTACCGCGGTGAAGGCGATACGCTCGGCTATGCCACCAACCTCGATTCGACAACGGCCATCGATTCGTTCATCTCCTATGTGGATCTCTATAGAAGCTATAAGCTCGAAGTCACCATCGACTTCCAGAACCGCTTCAGAAACGGCGAAGTGCCGATCGGTATCGCCGACTTCACAACGGTGAACGCACTGAGCGTCACGGCTCCGGAAATCCGCGGCCTGTGGAGCTTCGCTCTGATTCCGGGTACGGAACGCATTGATGAAAATGGCAACACCTTCGTCGACCACTCTGTCGCCTCCAGCGGCAATGGCTCCATCATCCTGAAGAAGTCGAAAAATCCGGAAGACGCCTGGGAATTCCTGAAATGGTGGACATCCGACTCCGCGCAGACTCGTTACTGCCTCGAAGTCGAAGCAACCATGGGTGAAGCCGCCCGTATCCCGTCGGCCAACATCAACGTTATGTACAGCCAGGCCTGGACAACCGATGAGTATAAGTTGCTCATGACCCAGCGCTCCTGGGCAAAGGGTATTCCGGAGGTTCCGGGTGGATACTACACCACACGGCACATCGACAATGCCTTTAACCGTACCTACGCGGATCAGACGGATCCGAGAGAAACCCTGCTCGACTATATTGACGACATCAATTCTGAGCTGACCAAGAAACGTTCAGAAATGGGAATCATTACAGCCGACGAAATTACTGAGATTACTGATTAAAGGAGGACGAGTCCTTGGCTGAAATCAATAAGACGGCAGACGTTGTGCCGGCGCGGAATACCGCGTGGCAGAACATTTGCAAGTATTTCCGGTTTAAGTTCGGGGAGATGAAGAAGGCTCGTACATATTACCTCTTCCTCCTTCCGTACGCACTGATCTTCACGGTCTTCACGGTCATTCCTGTTGTCGTGTCGGTCGCTCTCAGCTTCACGTCGTTCAATATGATCCAGTCTCCGCGCTTCATATTCATCGACAACTACTATCAGCTCTTCATGGTCGATGACCTGTTCCTGACCGCGATCAAAAACACACTGGTCTTTTCGGTCATCACTGGCCCGATCGGCTACATGATGTGCCTGGGCTTCGCCTGGCTCGTCAATGAGCTGCCGCCGAAGGTTCGTTCCGTTATGACGCTGCTCTTCTACGCACCGGCCATCTCCGGTAACAGCTACGTCATCTTCTCCTTCATCTTCTCATCCGATGAATACGGCTTCCTGAACTCCCGGTTGATGAACTGGGGCTTCATCAATGAAGCGATTACATGGCTGAAAGACGAAGACACGATCCCCGGCTGTATCATCGTGGTTATCCTGTGGCTGTCGCTCGGTACCGGCTTCCTGTCCCTGATCGCTGGCTTCCAGGGTGTTGACCGCGAACTGTACGAGGCAGGCGCCATCGACGGGATCCGCAACCGTTGGCAGGAGCTGTGGTTCATCACCCTGCCGTCCATGAAGGATCACCTGATGTTCGCCGCTGTTATGACCATCACCGGCTCCTTTGGTATGGGCGCAGTCATTACCAACCTGGTCGGCTTCCCGAGCCCGAACTATTCGGCACACACCATCGTCCACCATCTGGAGGACTACGGGAATACACGATTTGAAATGGGCTATGCATCGGCCATCGCAACATTGCTCTTTATCCTGATGGTCGCCTGCAACCAGCTTGTTCAGAAGCTGCTCAGAAAGGTAGGGTCCTGATTATGGAAAGACTGGAAAAGCCAAAGAAGCGCTTCCACTTCTTTAAATCCAAAGCGGGTAACCGTGTCAACCGGTCGCTCTCCGGCGACCTTGGGATTATCATCCTTCTGTGCGTTTTTGCCGTGATTATGGCAATCCCACTGTACTACGCCATCATTCAGTCGTTGAAACCGCTGAACGAACTGTACATTTTCCCGCCGAGAATGTACGTTTCCGTTCCCACCATGGATAACTACGCGGAACTCTTCCGCCTGATGTCCAGCTCCTGGGTCCCGTTCAGCCGCTACATTTTCAACACTGTCATGATCACCGTTGTCGGTACATTCGGCCATATCATCCTCGCATCCATGGCCGCATATCCGCTGGCAAAATACAAATTCCCCGGCAGCGTGGCCTTCTCAAAAATGGTTCGCTTCGCCCTGATGTTCAACGGCACGGTTTTGACCATTCCGTCCTACATCATCATGGCAAAGCTGGGCTGGATCGATACCTACATGTCTGTCATCGTTCCGGCATTTGGTTCACAGCTCGGTCTGTACCTGATGCAGAACTTCATGGCAGACCTGCATGACGCACTCTTCGATGCCGCGAAAATCGACGGCGCCAAGGAAGGCACCATCTTCTGGAAAATCGTCATGCCGAACGTCAAGTCCGGCTGGCTGACCCTGATGATCTTCTCGGTGCAGTCCCTCTGGAATACCAACAACGGAATGTACATCTACAGCGAACCGCTGAAAACCATGCCGTACGCAATCAGCCAGATTACAAGCGGCGGTTATGCCCGCGCAGGCGCAGCCTCGGCCGGTGTCGTCGTCATGATGCTCGTTCCGATCATCGTGTTCATTATTTCGCAGAGCAACATCCTTGAAACCATGCAGAAGTCTGGTATTAAAGAATAAAAGGAGGTCGAGTCCGAATGCGGAAAAGAATTGTTGCAGCGATCCTGCTGCTGCTGCTTTTCACGGCACAGGCAGTGTCGGTCTTGGCCGCACCGCCATCCAGATCCTATACGTATAACACGAACGCACTCCCGGTCGCATCTCCGAACCCGTATACCTTCACTGGCGATATCGACGGTGTCAGCTACGGTATCGGCAAATTCTCGGAACCGGAAGACTTCGTGGTCGATTCAGAGAACTTCATCTATCTGCTGGATTCCGGCAATAAACGGATCGTCGTCTTTAACGGAGACATGGAGCTTGTCCGCGTGATTTCCGATATCTCCTACAAAGGCGAACAGATTACGATGAAAGCCCCGACGGCTCTCTACATCTATGAATTCTTCGACAGCAAGCTCCTCTACATCGCCGATACGGAAAACAGCCGGATTTTCAGAATTGATCTGAAAGAACAGCTCCACGGCGAAGTCGATGTGGATGCACCCGCCGAAGTCGATAAGATGTATGGCAAACCGTCCATTGACATCATCGCTGCCGATACCCCGTACTATCCGACCAAGTTCATTGTTGACCGTGCAGAACGCATCTTTGTCCTCGGTCGAACCATCAACCGTGGTATCATCAAGCTGACGAAGGACGGCGCTTTTGACTCCTTCTTCGGCGCACCGGATGTCTCCTATTCGCTGACTGAAAAAATCTGGCGTATGCTTTCCACCCAGGAACAGCTCGACAAGAGCTATAAGTTCGTTCCGACCGAATATTCCAATATCGCGCAGGACTCCCGCGGCTTTACTTATGTAACGCTGAACGCCATTTCGCGTGCGAAGCTCTATAAGACGTTCTTCACGGAAATTGATGACGACGTCCGTAAGGACAACGCCGTCGTCAAGAAGCTCGCTGCCGACGGTACGGATATTCTGGTTCGCCACGGCTACTTCCCGCCGGTTGGTGATATCTCGATTTACAACCCCAACGCGGTGGAAGCGGTTCTGGCCGGTATGTCCTCGTTCGTCGATGTCTGCATCAACGACTATGACGTCTACACCATCATCGACGATATGCGCTGCAAGGTTTTCACCTACGACAATGAAGGCAACCTCCTCTTTGTATTCGGTGGCTCCGGCACGCAGGACGGCACCTTCCAGAAGCCGGTCGCAGTTTCCTACTTCAAGGAAAATCAGATTGCAATTCTTGATAAGCGCACTGCCTCCATTTCCTTCTTCAAGCCGACAGACTACGGTATGACCATTCTGGCCGCCGTTGAATCCTACCAGGACGGCGAATACGAGAAGTCGGAAGAGTTGTGGAGCCGTGTACTTGAAATGAACTCCAATATGACCCAGGCGTACAGCGGTGCCGGTAAGTCGCTGCTTCGCGCTGGCGAATATAAGAGAGCAATGGAGTATTTCCGGATTTCCAAGAACAAAGAGTATTACTCCAAGGCACTGGAACAGTACATCGGGCAAATCATCAGTGATAAATTCACCTACATTTTCCTGATTCTGGTTCTCTGGTACCTGATTGCCAAGATCTGGAAGCTGATCAAGAGATTCAGACGATTCCTCCGTGAAGGCGTAAAAAAGGTGGTGTAAAAGATGGCAGAGCTTTGGAAACAGTTGCGCTATACGTCCCATGTCATGTTCCATCCTTTTGACGGTTTCTGGGATTTGAAGCATGAACATCGTGGCAGCATGAAGGCAGCCATCGTACTGATTGCGATGCTTGTCATCAATTCAATCCTCGGTACACAGTTCACGGGATTCCTGTATAACCCGAACTACGATGGCGTCAGCCTGAACGTGTTCAGCCACTTTACGTCCGTCGTCGGCACATTCCTCCTGTGGTGTGTCTCCAACTGGTGTCTGACCACCCTCATGGATGGCGAAGGCAGCTTCAAAGACATTGTTATGGTCAGCGCCTACGCATTGGCTCCGCTGTTCGTGATCAACATCCCGCTGACCTTCATCAGCAACATCATGCCGCTGGACTATGAAGCGTTCTACAATATCATTAGTAATATTTCGGTTCTCTGGGCGGGCTTCCTGATGCTTTCGGGTCTGATGGTTGTCCACCAGTATTCCCTGGGCAAGACGCTGTTGACAGCCGTGTTGATCGTAGTCGGTATGGCAGTCATCGTCTTCCTTGGACTGTTGTTCTTCAACCTGATTTCTCAGTTGATCAGCTTTGTTGTCGAAATCTACTGGGAACTTTCGCTCAGATACTTCTAAAGGGGAGGTGCTTGGATGAAATTAAGAAAATATGCGGTAATCTGCTATATCCTCGTGCTTGCCATGATTCTGCCGCTGAGCAGTATGGCAATTACCCCCAAGGACGAGCAGTTTGTTGCTCCGGATTATGTGGATCCCTATATTGAGGGCGCCAATGGCGACTCTGCACTTTCCATTTCACTGGAGCACGTTCAGAGCGAAAGCCTGAACATTCTGGTCAAGGACTCCCGCACCGGTAAGGTCTGGGAATCCAACCCCATCTTTACCAGCGGCGATAAAGCCAGCCTGACAGAGGATAAGAGAAAGGAACTGAGCTCCCAGCTCATCCTGCAATATACCTACGATAAAAACGGTGACGCCGGCAGTCTGGCCGATGTCGGGTATGTTTCCTCTGCGGCAACAACCGGTAAATTCACCAGCATCGAAGAATCCATCGAGAAAAACCAGCTGAAAATCGAGATGATTCTCGACAATGATCAGCTCATGGATTACTACGTAGACGATTCTGCCGATTCCCCGGTTCCCAATAAGGTTCCGGCCGGTCGGAAGGTTGTCGGCTATCGCGTGACCTACGGCTTCGGCGATGAAGATGCTTCGCTCTATCCGGAAATGCTCACCCAAACGCGTATGGATGAACTGCTGGAACGTGTCACTGTCCTCGATGAGGATGGCAAGTTCGATGAAGCGGCCACGGAAAAGATGAAGAAAAACATCCTTTCCAAGTATGAGCTGATTACCATCGAAGGCGAAAAGCAGGACATCGAACGTCAGGTGAAACGTCAGAAGACAGATGCAGAAAAGGCTTCCAAGCGGAAGGAACTGGAAAAAGATCTGAAAACCCTGATTGAGGACTATCCGATTCTGGAAGAAGAAGGCCTCTATCGCCTCTATTCTGACGCCACTACCACAACGAGAAACAAGAAGCTGCTGCTCAGCTACTGGCAGACAGCCTCGTACACACGTGACGACCTGGACTACGATAACGAAGAAACCGGCTTCGAAAAGGAAGCCAACGGTCTGAGCTTCAACATCCCGGTCGAATACGTGATCGAAGGCAACACCTTCCGTGCCACCATTCTGACGGATGAAATCGAATATGCGCCGGAAGTGGCCATCACCCGTCTGGACTTCCTGCCGGGCTTCGGCGGTGCAGACGATACGGTTGAGGAAGGCTACACCTTTGTCCCGGACGGCAGCGGTGCCTTGATCGAAATCAACAGCCCTGACCAGCGCATGACCGGCTATCAGGTTGCAGTCATGAACCGTCAGAAGGACGAAGCGCTGAGCATGGAATCCACCAACATTCGCGATATCCCGTATTATGAATATACGATTCTGCCGGTCTTCGGCCAGAAGCAGGACGATAACGCCTACTTCTGCATCATCGAGGAAGGCTATGAATTTACCAATATCACGGCCTATATCGCGGATAGCTTTACAAAGTACAATACGGCATTTGTCTCCTTCTTCCCGACCACCACAGACGAGATTTATTACTCCTCCGGCAGCTCCAGCGGAATCGCCATGTTCCCGAAGGTAGAAGTCGAAGAAGAAAAACTCACAACGGTTCGGAAAGAAGACAAGAAAACCGGCAAAGTCACCAAAGAAAAGGTTCTCAAGGAAATCGTCAGCAATTATTGCCGCCTGCCGGCAACGAATATGTCGGTTCGCTATGCGTTCCTCTCTGGTGATAAGGCCAACTACATCGGTATGGCGGAATACTACCGCACATACATGATGAATACGTATGACATGACCAAGCGCACCGATGTCAGCAAGGACATGACGTTCTACGCCGACATCTACGGCATCATCGATAAGAAGGTCAGCTTTGCCGGCTTCCCGGTGAACAAAAAGTTCCCGCTGACCACCTTCGATCAGGCCGAAATCATCGTCAACGCCCTGAAGGACAACGGCGTCGAAGATCTGAATGTGCGCTACCTCGGCATGGTGAACGGCGGCCTCAAGCAGACCTACGCCAATAAGTTCAAGGTTGAATCCAACCTCGGCGGCAAAAAAGGCTATAAGGACTTCCTCGCCGCCATGGATGAACTCGGTGTCAGCGTGTATCCGGATATCGACGTGACGCACGTCTATCAGGATAAGATGTTCGACGGCTTCTCCGGAACGGACGATACCGTTATGACACTGGGTAAAACGCAGTCCATCATCTACGACTTCAACATCGCAACCGGTTTGAAGGACAACAATGAGGACTCGAGATACTATCATCCGCGTTGGGTCGTTTCTCCGCGTATGTACGAGGAACTGTTCGACTCCCTCCAGAAAAAGATGGATGCCTACGGCAACAAGAACGTTTCTCTCGGCTCCCTCGGCAGCAAGCTGTTCTCCGATTACAACGAAGAGTGCCTGATCGACCGCGGTCAGACCGCCCGTCTGATTGCTGACCAGCTCAGACAGTACCGTGACGACGGATACGATATTATCGTTGAAAAGGGTATGGCCTATACACTGCCCTACGTCTCCACCGTTCTGAACATCCCGATGACCTCCAGCAAATTTGTCGTCGAGTCCTATGAGATCCCGTTCGTTCAGATCGTTCTGCACGGCCTGGTCGAATACGCAGGCGAACCGTTCAACCTGACACAGGACATTCAGTACACGATTCTGAAGTGCCTCGAATACGGCGCAACCGCGTACGGACGCTTCATGTATGAAGAGGATGACGTCTTCCAGAATACCTATTATCTGGATCTCTATTCTCTCAACTATGAACACTGGCTGTCTGAGACCCAGCAAATCTACAAAGCAGTGAACGAAGCCATTGGTGATGTTCAGACAGAGTTCATCGTCAACCATGAACGGCTGGCTGATAACGTCTATCGCACGACATATGAAGGCGGTAAGCAGGTCATTGTGAACTACAATACCGAAGAGTATGTCTGCAAAGATCTCGGCGTTACCATTGCAGCCAGAGGCTACTATGTAACGGGAGGTGCGCAGTAATGGCAGAATATGTCCCGAAAAAGGAAGGCTTCTTCAAGAAATTGCAGAAGTTTATCATGAAACTCCTTCGGATGGATCTGATGGAAAAGAGAAACCTCGCAGGATATGTCTTTATCCTACCGTTTGTCATCGGCTTCCTTCTGATCTTCTTACCGTCCATTATCCAGACGTTCGTCTTCAGCCGGAGCGACATCAAGATTTTGTCTGACGGTACCGGATACTATCTGGTAGGGCGGGGCTTCCGGCACTACTATGAGGCGTTCTTCTCGGATACGGATTTCCGCGTCAAGCTGGTTGAATCCCTCCGCGATATCGTCATCAACCTGCCGGTTATCCTGATCTTCTCGTTCTTTATGGCACTCCTTCTGAACCGGAAAAAATTCCCGGGCAGAACCCTCTTCCGCATTATCTTCTTCCTGCCGGTTATCATCTATACCGGTGTCGCATCCACAGCCGGGATTGCAAGCGGCTCGACCGAGCTTTCGGAGGCCGCCTCCCAGGTCTTTGCAGACCCAACCATCGGCAATGAGGGGATGTCAACCGGTGCAACCAGTATCATCGGTATGGCAACCAACATATCCGCGATCATTGCATCCCTTGGGCTCGGAAGCACCTTGATGAACTTCATCTTTGCCTCCATCAGCCGACTGGAATGGATCATTCAGTCCTCCGGTGTTCAGATTCTCGTCTTCCTCTCTGCATTGCAGGGCGTCCCGTCCTCCATCTTTGAGGCCGCAAGCGTTGAGGGTCTGACCAGCTGGGAAATGTTCTGGAAGATCACACTGCCAATGATCAGCCCGCAGATTCTGGTCAATACGATCTATACCATCGTTGACTCGTTTACGAATGAACGATACACGGTATTGCCGTATATCCAGAAGATTTCCTTCTCCAACGCAGACTACGGTCTGGGTTCCGCAATGTCGTTTGTCTACTTCCTGTGTACGATCATCCTGATTGGTCTGGTCTCCCTGATCATCTCGAAGTTCGTATTCTACAACGAATAGGAGTGTGTGTGAATGGAAAAGATTGTCAAGAATCATACGACTACCTATCGGGAAACAACGTGGTTTGAACGGTTTCGTGCCAAGTACCTGTCGTGGCGGTTCCTTGCCACCGCGATCGGCAACATCTTTGCCTACGTTCTGACCATCGGAATTGCATTCGTCATTGTCTACCCGCTGCTCCGCCGTCTGAGTAACGCATTCAAACCGGCCAGCGAATTCTATGACTCCTCGGTTGTGTATTTCCCGCGAAATCCAACCTTCCAGGTCATCAAGCAGGCATTTGATAAACTGAACTTCACGAAAGTCGGTCTGCCGTCCTTCCTGATGGCACTCTACGTCGGTCTGTCCCAGATGGTCGTCGCACTGGTCGTCGGCTACGGCTTCGCGAGATTCAAGTTCAAGGGCTCCAAGCTTCTCTTTGGCTGCGTCATCCTGACGCTGGTTGTTCCGCCGCAGACGATCCTGATTCCGCTGTATCTGCGGTTCCGTTACTTCGATATTCTCGGTATCATCGAAGCGATTACGGGCGATTCCGTGAAGCTGCTCGATACCTACTGGTGTCAGATCCTGCTTTCGGCAACCGGTATGGGCTGGAAAAACGGCCTCTACATCTATCTGATGCGTCAGTACTTCCGCGGTGTTCCGACCGCACTGGAAGAAGCTGCCTACATCGACGGTGCAAGAACCTTCAAGGCTTTTGTCAAGATCATGGTTCCGTCCGCACTGCCGACTATGTTGACCATCTTCCTGTTCTCCTTCTCGTGGCAATGGACCGATACGTTCTACACCGGCACGTTCCTGATCAATAAACGTCTGCTGGCGACGAGCGTCAACGCGATCAGCCATGACAACGAGATCATGCAGTTCAACCTGCAACAGACGGCCATCCTGATCATCCTGATTCCGTTGATTTTGCTGTTCATCGTCACACAGCGCTATTTCGTCGAAGGAATCGAGCGTTCCGGTTTGACCGGCTGATCTCCCATCGCAAATATGCCCTTGCGCATTCAAAAAACGCCCTGCCACCTGGCAGGGCGTTTTTGATGGGCGGATTTCGGCGATTCGAATTGACGCAGCCGCATTCTTTATGCTATAATAAAGAATACCATGAAATACGACCCCAGATGGGAAAGGAATGATGAATGGATGGCGAACCGTGTCAACCTTCGAATTGGTGGAACATCCTTCGCACTGCTGGCGGACGAATCTCCGGAATATGTCCAAAAGCTCGCTGAATATCTGAACGCACGATGCCCGGATGACGGCACCCCACAAATGACGGCACTGGCGCTGGGGGGCCTGGCCGTCACGGAGGAGCTGTTCCAGACGATCGAAAAACATAAGGAAACAGAAATGCAGATCCGCTCCTATCAGGAGGAGACCGTCCGTCTCCGAAGCGAACTGTCCGCATTGAAGCGTCAGCTCTGCTATGACCAGACCCGACAGGCCAGTGCAGAGGAAAGCGCAGGCGAACAGGCATGAAACAACTGCTCGTTCTGGCCTCCAAATCGCCGCGCCGTGTCGAACTGATGCAACAGATCGGCCTGGAATTCGCCGTCTGCCCAGCCAATATCGATGAATCAGTGGCGGATGACCTGACACCCGCCGAGGCCGTTGCACAGATTTCGCGCCGTAAGGCGCTGGAAGTCATTCGTCAACAGCCACCGGAGGCCATTGTCATTGCCTGCGACACCGTCGTTGCCTGCGATGGCCGGATATTCGGTAAACCGAACGACGCCGATGAAGCCGCCGCTATGCTACACACCCTGTCCGGTCGAACACATCACGTCTATTCCGGCCTGACGGTTTGCTGCGCTGCCGAAGCGGTCACAACAACTGAATGCACGGAAGTGACGTTCCGAACCCTGACTGATGCGGAAATTCAGGCCTATGTCCGATCGGGTGAACCGATGGATAAGGCCGGTGCCTACGGGATTCAGGGGCTGGGTGCCGTTCTCGTCGAAAAAATCAACGGCGATTATTATAACGTGGTGGGTCTGCCACTTTGTCAACTGACACAGATGCTCCGCACGTTCGGCGTGGAGCTGCTGCAAACAACCGATTGCTGATGGGAGGTGTGGGCGATGCGGCATGTTTTTCAAAAAAAAGCGATGTGGGTTGCGATTCTCCTGATCGTCGTGGTGCTGGTGACTTCAGCTGCACTGTCCATCTTTTCCGAAGGCACCTCTCTGCCATACCGCATCGCCAATACGATCGTTGCGCCGTTCCAAAAGGGCTTCACCGCCGTCAAAAACGGCATCACATCCTTCTGGGACGCCCAGACACAGTATGAAGCGTTGCTGGAGGAAAATGAAGCGCTGCGTGATGAAATCCGCGAACTCAAACAGCTGATCAATGACGCATCGCGCTATCAGGAGGAAAATGAACAGCTGCGTGAACTGCTGAATATCCGCGAAGAACACGTCAACCTTTCCATTGATACCGCTTCTGTTATTGCGTGGAACGATACGGCGTGGTCCTCGTCCTTTACCATCGACCGCGGCACGCGGGACGGCGTTCTGGTCGGCTGCGCTGTAATGACGCAAGACGGCCTGGCCGGTGTGGTCATTCAAGCCGATGCGTCAACGGCGGAAGTTCGAACGATCGTGGACTCCAACTTCAGCGCCGGAGCCCAGATTGCGGACAGCGGCCTGCTGGCATCGGCCAACGGAACCTTTCGCCTGATGAAAAACGGCCGACTGCGGTTGGAAATGCTTCCGCTGAACAGCGCCGTCAAGGTCGGCGACCAGGTCATCACCTCCGGCATCGGTTCGATGTTCCCGCCGGAGCTGATCATCGGCGAGATCGTGTCTGTCGGCACGGAAGCGGACGGCATGAGCCTGTATGCGGAGGTGGCACCGGCTGCACGGCTGGATGAGCTGAAGCAGGTTTTTGTCGTATTGTCCTTTGAATGACAGGCGGTGTGAACGATGCAGATCTTTCGAAAGGATCGAATCCTGAAAATACTGGCCTATTTGCTCCTGACCGTTCTGACGGCAGCGCTGGAGACCTCCGTCCTCTCCAACTGGCGCATTCTGGGCGCAACACCCGAACTGCTCCCGTTTATTGCCGCGGCGGCTGCCGTGTACGAAGGGCCGATGGCGGCGGTCGGGTCCGGCTTCTTTGTCGGTCTGCTGATGGACGGCCTCGGCGCAAAAAGCCTCTGGTGGTATACCGTCTCCATGACGGGAATGTCGACGCTGATCGCGGCCATTTCCCCGCACCTGTTTCGCCCGCGATGGACAACGGCGCTGCTCTGGGGCGCACTGATGCAGCTGATCAGTGAGTTTTTCCGCTTCTTTGTCGTGTTTTACCTGTTTTCTAAAGCGGATCTGTCAGCCGTTGTGACGGTGCTTCTGCCGCAACTGCTCATTTCCACACTGTTGTCGCCGCTGATTATTGCACCGCTCGCGGCATTGCATCGGGTCTGTCAACGGGATACGTCCCTCTTTCGCTGAAGCTGGACTCCGATGACCTGACCAGGAGGATTCAAAATGAACCGTACCAATCATACGCTGTGGCGCGTCTGCCTTGTCGGCCTGATGGCGATTGCATTGACCATCACCATGGCGGTTCGGCTGCTGCGCCTGCAATTGACAGCGGCAGCGGAGGCCGATTCCTCGGCCAGGGTTGGCAATACCACCCTGTATACCCGAACCATTCCGGCCGTGCGCGGCGAAATCCTTGATCGCTACGGCCGAAAGCTGGTGGCGAATCAGATCACCTGGCAGGTGGAATTTGCCTATCGCCTCTGGAGCAAATCGGCTCAAAATGACGTGCTGACCGAACTGATAGCTCTCTGTGGTGCGCATGGTCGGGTCTATGATGATCATCTGCCCATTCAGGCAGACGGCAATACCTTTCGGCCGGAAATCAGTGAAGACGATCAGCAGCGCTGGAGCCGTTTTCTGACGGCCCGCGAATGGGCGGAGACGCTGTCCGCTGCGGAGCTGATGTCCAGCCTGTGCGAGCGATACGGAATCGATGCAGAGCTCCCGCCGGAAACACAGCGCGCACTCGTCGGAATCCGATACGATATGGAGACCGGCCGCTTTTCCAATCTGGAACCGTTCGTCTTCCTGACGGATATCTCCACCGAGCTCGGCATCTGCATCCGGGAACAGGCGGAACACCTGCCTGGCATCCAGATCACCAGCGTGGCGAAACGCGAATACCAGACGCCCTACGCGGCACACCTCCTCGGCTACCTCGGCCCCATCAGCCGATCGGAGTACGAGGCACTTTCTGTGGAAGGCTATCAGCTGAACGACCGAATTGGTCGGGACGGGGTGGAAAAGGCCTTTGAATCGGAGCTGCACGGACAGGACGGGTATGAAAAGCTCCGCCTGGCATCGGATGGCCACGTCGTCGACATCGCCGATGAACAGCCGGCACAGGCCGGCAACAACGTGATGCTCACGATTGATATTCGCCTGCAGGGCGCTGTCGAGCGCGCACTGGCCGAACAGATTGAACTGATGGTCGCCGAGGGCGTTGAGGACCCCACCAAGGCGCAGGACGTCGCGGGCGGCGCAGCCGCCGTTGTGGATGTCCGAACGGGGGATGTTCTCGCGCTGGCCTCCTATCCGACCTATGACCTGTCGCGCTTCAACGAGCTGTTTTCGGAGCTGAACAGCGACCCGCTGACGCCTATGCTCAACCGCGCTGTCAGCGGCATCTATTCTCCGGGCTCCATCTTCAAAATGGTGACGGCTGTGGCCGGGCTGGAGCTGGGGATTATCACGCCGGAAACCGTTATTGCGGATACCGGCATCTACCGATTCTACGATGACTACCAGCCGACCTGCTGGCTTTACAGCGCATCCCGCATGACGCACGGCGATGAAACCGTCGTGACGGCACTGCGCGATTCCTGCAACATCTTTTTCTTTGATATCGGCCGCCAGATCGGCATCGAACAGCTGGCGGATTATGCCCGCGGCTTCGGCTTTGGCCAGTATACGGGCATCGAACTAAGCGGGGAATCCCGCGGCTATGTGGCTTCTCCGGAGGTGAAGCAGAAGCTGGAGGGCAGCGCATGGGTCAGCGGTGACACGCTGGCCGCCGCCATCGGACAGTCCTCCAACCTGTTCACGCCGCTGCAAATGGCCAGCTACATCGCAACGCTGGCCAATGGCGGAACGCGCTATGAAACGCATCTGCTGAAGTATGTCTGCAGCAACGATTATTCCTCCGTCCTCTCGGCAACGCAGTCTGTGATCGCAGGCCGCGTCGATCTGTCGGAGCAGACCTACCGGACAGTTATGGAGGGAATGTCTGAGGTGACGGAAAACGGCACCGCAGCCAGCTCATTCAAAAACTACAGCATCCACGTCGGCGGCAAAACCGGCTCGGCACAGGTCTCATCCGGCACGGCCAACAGCGTGTTTGCCGCATTTGCACCGTTTGACGATCCGGAAATTGCCGTGGTTGTCATTGTCGAGCACGGCGGCTCCGGCAACCGGATTGCGCCGATTGCGCGCAGCATCTTTGATGCATATTTCGAACTCAGCGCGCAGTATGAACGCTGAAGGAAGGGTAGGGGAGAAACGATGAGTCGCTCAAACTTCTATGCCGTTGTTTCCGGAAAGGGTGGCACGGGCAAAACCACCGTCTGCGCGGCGGTGGCCTCCGCACTGTCGCAGCTGGGCAGACGCGTGTGTGCAATTGACCTGGATATCGGCCTGCACAATCTCGACCTCGCGCTCGGCCTGCAGGATCAGGCCATCTTCAACCTCGGCGATGTGGCAGCCGGACGCGCTGAACTGGATACCGCGCTGCTGCCCTGTGAAGGATTGCCCAACCTGTCTGTTCTGGCCGCACCGGCAGACTACGCCGACCTCCTCGCCGGCATTCATCTGGATGCCGTCATGGACGAGCTGTCCAAACGCTTTCAATACTGCTTGATCGATGCCCCGGCCGGTATCGGACGCGGCTTCGATCTGACGGTTCGCTATGCCAGCCATGCGCTGGTTGTTTCCACACCGGATACCCCCTGTATGTCGGACTCTGCGACGGCTGCCGAAAAGCTGCGGGCAGCCGGAGTTGAGGATGCGCGCCTGGTGCTGAACCGTGTGGTTCGCCGTATGATTCGCAAAAAGAACGCACACAACATCGATGAGGCAATGGACTGGATCGGCTTGCCGCTGGCCGGAATCGTCTTTGAAAACTCAGCCATCACAGCGGCCTTCAATCGATGCAAGCCGCTCATGCTGACAGGCGAAAAAGCAACCGCTGATTTTCGGGAAATCGCCAGACGGCTGGAGGGTTTCCCGATTCGCCCAAAATTTTAGCCGTCTTTTTTGCAAAACGGGCTTGAAAAATCCCAAAAATATTGTATAATAAAGAGGTAGAAGGTTTTGCTGCGAAATTCGGGCGGCTTTGCCCGGCGCTGGTAAACAGAAACGGAGAACAACCATGAACATTGCCCTGATTGCACACGATAAGAAAAAGGAACTGATGGTTCAGATCTGCATCGCATACTGTGGAATTCTGTCCAAACATAATATTTTTGCCACGGAAACAACCGGTAAGCTGGTCGCTGAGGCGACAGGGCTGCGGGTTCACCGGTTCCTGTCCGGCGCACAGGGCGGAGATCAGCAGATCGGTATGCGGATTGCCTACAACGAAATCGACATGGTCATCTTCTTCCGCGATCCTGTGACACAGGGGCCGAATGAACCGGATGTCAACAGTCTGCTGAAGCTGTGCGATATCCATAATGTCCCGATTGCAACCAACGTGGCCACGGCAGAGGTACTGATTCTTGGCATGAATCGCGGCGATCTGGACTGGCGCGACATTGTAAATCCCAAAAACTGATTGTTTCCTGAAAAAAAGCAAAAAAATTCCGGATACCCCCTTGACTTTTCCCGATAGTGTGCTATAATATTAGTACCTATAGAGAAAGGTCTTATTTTTTTGGCCTTTTTTAGGGAGGCAAAACTTTAAGGAGGTGCCGTTAAATCATGAGAGTCAGAATCACTCTCGCCTGCACGGAGTGCAAACAGCGGAACTATGACACAATGAAAAACAAAAAGCATACCCCCGACCGGCTTGAGCGGAACAAGTACTGCAGATTCTGCCGCAAGCATACCCTGCACAGAGAGACGAAGTAAGGTCTCTGCTGCTATGAAATGAGAAAGGGTGAAGAAAGTGGCGGATCGCGGTAAAACGGACAAGCTGGAAGCAGTTGAAATGAAAACTGCGGAAAGCGCGAAAAACAGCAAAGAAAAGAAAAAGCCGAACTTTTTTCAGCGGGTCGGATCGCGGATCAAGAAATGGTTCAAGGAGCTGAAAAGCGAGGCCAAAAAGGTGACATGGCCGACATTCCATCAGGTTGTCAAGAACACACTCGTTGTGTTTGCCGTGGTGGTTGTTGTCGGAGTTGTCATTCTGCTGGCAGATGTCGCTTTCAGAAACGGCCTTGATCTGATCATCAGCTTATTTTAGCGCGTAAACGCTGAACAAAAGGAGAACCTTCATGTCGGAAGAAGCGAAATGGTACGTCATTCACACCTATTCCGGTTACGAGAACAAGGTGGCCAAGACAATTGAAAAAACCGTCGAAAACAGACATCTTGAAGAGCTGTTTCAGGATATCATGATTCCAACGGAAAAGGTTACCGAGATTCACGAAAACAAGGACGGCGATCAGACGGAAGTCCAGGTGGAGCGTAAGACCTATCCGGGCTATGTCATGGTCAAAATGGTGATGAACGATGAAACGTGGCACGTTGTCCGCAACGTCCGCGGCGTCACCAGCTTCGTCGGTCCCGGTTCCAAGCCGGTGCCCCTGTCCGAAGCCGAAGTCATTCAGCTCGGCGGTGAACGCACCGCAGCTGCGGCTCCTGCTTACCAGATTGGCGATATTGTCCGGATTTGCGAAGGGATGCTGGAAGGCTTTTCCGGCACCGTCGAAGCAGTATCCACAGACAATACCAAGGTCAGCGTGAAAGTCATCATGTTTGGCCGGGAACAGGTCGTCGAGCTGGATACGGAACAGGTCGAACTTGATATGTAAGTCATGATTCCCCGCGTTTTTTGTTTTTACAATGTTAGGAGGTTTCGCTAGACTATGGCGCAAAAAGTAGTCGGTTATGTAAAATTCCAGATCAACGCCGGTAAGGCAGTCGCCGGTCCTCCGGTTGGCCCTGCACTGGCGCCGTATGGTATCAGTCTTCCAAATTTTGTCAAGGAGTTCAACGAGCGTACAAAGAACGACATTGGCTTCAAAGTTCCTGTTGTCGTCACCATTTACGCAGACCGTACGTTCACCTTTATTACGAAATCCCCACCGGCAGCTGCACTGATCAAAAAAGCGTGCGGCCTTGAAAGCGGTTCCGGCGTTCCGAACAAGACAAAGGTTGCAACCATCAGCAAGGAAGATATCCGCAAAATCGCGGAAACCAAGATGAACGACCTGAATGCCAAGGATCTCGAAGGTGCCATGAGCATGATTGCCGGTACCTGCCGCAGCATGGGCGTTGTCGTGAAAGACTGAACGATCTCAGCTTTTGGAAAAAAGCTCTCCTGATATTAGCAGGGCATGATTGCCCAGGCGGTGGGAGGATTATTCCGAAGTACCACTTTGAGGAGGAAATGTAAGTGCACAGAGGGAAAAATTATCTTGCAAGCGTAAATAATTACGACAAGCAGAGCCAATATGAACCGGATGACGCGCTGAAGCTCGTCATTCAGAATGCCAAGGCAAAATTCGACGAAACCGTCGAACTGCACATCCGTTTGGGCGTTGACTCGCGCCACGCGGATCAGCAGGTCAGAGGCGCAGTCGTCCTGCCCCATGGCACCGGTAAAACCACGCGTGTCCTGGTTTTTGCCCGTGACGCCAAGGCTGCCGAAGCGCTGGAAGCCGGCGCAGACCTGGTCGGTGCCGAAGACATGGTTCAGAGAATTCAGAAGGAAAACTTCTTCGAATTTGACGCCGTTGTTGCAACCCCGGACATGATGGGCGTTGTCGGCCGCATCGGTCGTATTCTCGGACCGAAGGGCTTGATGCCGAACCCGAAGGCCGGTACGGTTACGCCGAACGTTGCTCAGGCCGTCAAGGAACTGAAAGCCGGTAAAATCGAGTATCGTCTCGACAGAACCAACATCATCCACTGCCCGATCGGCAAGGTTTCGTTCGGCGCTGAAAAGCTGTCCGAAAACCTGCGCACGCTGACGAACGCGGTTGTCCGCGCAAAACCGGCAGCAGCCAAGGGTCAGTACATCCGCTCCTGCGTCGTTACCTCGACGATGGGTCCGGGCGTCAAGATCAACACCGCTCGTGTGTCGGAGCTGATCTGACAAACTTTCAATGATTATCGGCGCCTGAAAACAGACGCAGGTAATATATGAAAAGCCTTTTCCGAAGACAGCAGGTCGCTTTGCCGAACGGTTCCCGTGCGGCAGAGATGTAAATGCCCCTGCCGAGGAGAGAGCAGGTTGAACGAACCTATGCGCTCCTCGCTTCTCAGACCGGGACAGCGGGGAGCGTTCTTCATAATCATTCCGAAAAGGCTTTACCAAACGATTCGGAGGTGAAACTCATGCCAACAAGCAAGGTTCTTGCAGAAAAGCAGGCCGTCGTTGATTCCCTGGTTGAACGCCTGCAAAACGCACAGTCCGGTGTCCTCTGCGAGTACAAGGGTATCACGGTGGAAGACGATACAGCGCTTCGCCGTGAGCTTCGCAATGCAGGCGTCCAGTACAGCGTTGTCAAAAACACGCTCCTGCGCCGCGCCGCGGACACAACCGGTCTCAATGAGATGGATCCGTTCCTCAGCGGAACGACTGCCATCGCAACATCGGATTCCGATTTGACTGCTCCGGCCAGAATCCTGTCGGACTTTGTCAAAAAGTCCAAGTCCGGATTTGCCATCAAAGCCGGTATTCTGGAAGGAAAGGTCATTGACGTCGCCACGGTTGAACAGCTGGCAGCACTCCCGTCCAAGGAGACACTGCTGTCCATGCTCCTCTCGGCCTTGAACGGCAATATCCGTGGCCTGGCTGTCGCACTCAATGCGATCGTCGAAAAGCAGTCCGAGGCTCCGGCCGAAGCTGCAGAAAACGCATAAATTGCGTCTCTCAACTGAAACAAATATAAATTACGGAGGTTAATGAAAATGGCCAGCGAAAAAATTACAGCAATCGTCGAGTCCGTCAAGGGCCTGACTGTTCTTGAGCTTTCTGAGCTCGTTAAAGCAATTGAAGAAGAATTTGGTGTTTCCGCCGCTGCACCGGTTGCAGTGATGGGTGGCGCAGCAGCAGCTCCGGTCGAAGAAGAAAAGACCGAATTCACACCGGTTCTGGCCGACTTCGGCGCAAAGAAGCTGGATGTCATCAAGGTCATCCGCGAAATCACCGGTCTGGGTCTGAAAGAAGCCAAGGAATTCGTCGAAAGCGCACCGAAGGCTGTCAAAGAGAACATTTCCAAGGAAGAAGCCGACACCATCAAAACCAAGCTGGAAGAAGCCGGCGCCAAAGTCGAAATCAAGTAAATCGATTTCCAAAAATGCTGCGTACTCTGTACGCAGCATTTTTTTGGACTCCCTACCGGGGACAGAAAGAGACAGGATAAAAATATGTTGGCAAACTACCATACTCATACCGTCCGCTGCCATCACGCAAAGGGGACGGAACGCGAATACATTGAACACGCCATTGAACAGGGACTCCGAATTCTGGGCTTTTCGGATCATGCGCCCTATTGCTTCCAAAATGGTTACATCTCCAATTTCCGGATGGGTCTGGAAGACTTCGAAGGCTATTGCCAGACGCTGAGCGACCTGAAGGCCGAATACCGCGGCCAGATTGAATTGCACATCGGCCTGGAAATGGAATACTACCCCTCGATTTTTGAGAAAACACTCGACTGGATGCGCGGCAGCCCGATCGAATACCTGATTCTCGGCCAGCACTTCCTCGGCGATGAAGACGGAGAACCGTACAGCGGCAGCCCGAATAACGACGAAGCCACGATTCAACGTTACCTCGATCAGACGACAGAGGCGCTGAAAACCGGCTGCTATACCTATTTTGCACACCCGGATCTGATTCGCGGCAACGTGTCGCCGGAATTTTACCGCGCTGCCATGACCCGCCTCTGCGAAATGGCCAAACAACTGCACATCCCGATGGAACTGAACCTGCTGGGCGTCGGCGAACGCCGCGCCTACCCAAACGATGTGTTCTGGTCGATTGTCCATGAGGTCGGCTGCGACGTCGTCATCGGCTGCGATGCGCACGCACCGGAAAACGTCCCCGCGCCGCCCGTCCTGCAGGAAGCGTATGCGTATCTGGAACGCTTCGGACTGGCCCCCATGCAAACGGTCGCACTGCAAAACCCGTTTGCGCCGCGTGAATTTGCCTGACTATCTGACCGCCATCCGGCTGAAGAATTTCTTCAGCCGGATTTTTTGATCGCATCGTCAACAATCTCGCTTTTTCGTCCGCAGAAATCGGGTATGATAAAAACACCGTGTATGAATTTTCTGAAAAGTGTGCAAACTGTTTTGTGTCAATCAACGCGATCAGAAAGGCAGGAATCACCATGAAAGCATGCATTCTCGCGGGCGGGGAAGGGCGGCGCCTTCGACCGCTGACCACTCATCTGCCGAAACCAATGGTTCCGCTGCTTGGAAAGCCGCTGCTGCATCGAATCATCACGCAGCTTCGATCACATTGCATCCGGGAGATGGCGCTGACGCTCATGTATCTGCCGGATGTCATCCGCGACACATTGGGGGACGGTACGGAGTGGGATGCAACATTTTTCTACTCCGTGGAGCAGCAGCCCATGGGTACAGCCGGCGGCGTTCGCGCCTGTCTGGATTTTCTGAAGGGCGAGGATTGCCTGATCATCAGCGGCGATGCCGTCTGCGATTTTGACTTTTCCGAAGCGCTCCGCTTCCATCGGGAAAAACAGGCGGACGCGACCATCCTCCTGAACCGCCAGGACAACCCGACGGAGTACGGCCTCGTGCAGACCGACCCGGAGGGGCGCATTCAGCGGTTTCTGGAAAAACCGGCCTGGTCAGAGGTGTTCACTAACGTCGTCAATACCGGCATCTATCTGCTCTCGCCGTCCGTCCTGGAGGAGATTCCGCCGAATCAGCCGTTTGATTTCTCGAAAGATCTGTTTCCGATGCTCCTGAAAAACGGCAGACGATTGTACGGCTACGAACCGGATGGCTACTGGTGCGATATCGGTGATACAGCCGCCTACCTTCAATGTACGATGGACGCGCTGAACGGCCGATTCCGCCTGCAACGCGAAGCCACACAACCGGGCTTCCCGCCGACGGTCTGGGTACACCCGGAAGCCGTCGTTCAGCCCGGCGCACAGCTCAGTGCCAACGTCTGGGTCGGTGCTGGCGCATATGTCGGCGAGAGCAGCGTGGTCGCCAACTCGATCGTGGAGGGAACGCTGAGCGCCAACTGCGAAGCCGAGGGCGCGATTGTCTGCGCGGGCAGTTGTGTCGATCACGGCAGTGTGCTGTGCCGCGGCTCTGTCATCGGCAGCGGTTCGAAGCTGGGCGATCACTGCTACGTCGGCAGCGGCGTTCGAATCGATTCCGAACTCCGAATTCCGCCGTCAGCGGTTGTGCGAACGACACAGAAGGCCGATGGCGCACAGCCGGTGCGCTTTGAGGACGATGCAGTGACCGGCGCATTCGGAACGGGTCTGTCGCCGGAGGTGGCGTCCGCCATCGGCTCGGCCTGCGCAGAGCTGCCCCGTGTCCGGACAGCAGCACTCGGTTGCTGCGGCGGAGCCGATGCGCAGAGTCTGCTTCAATCGATTGCGGGCGGCATGACAGCAGCGGGACTGCACGTGTTCGTCCACGATGTCCAGTTCGCCGCCGGAGCCGCCGCCATGCCGGAATTGCTTGGCGTGCCGCTCTCCGTCTTCGTGGACAGCGATGAGGAACTGTCGATTCGCCTCTATGACGCGACCGGCCGCCCCATTCCACTCGCCTGGCAGCGCAAGCTGGAGGGGAGCGTGGCTCGCGGGGAGTATCGGCGCGTCCCATCCATCTCCGCCGGACGCATCCGAACCGTGTCGGGCGGAACGGTGCTGTTTGCGGCATCCGTTGCACAGCCAATCGAGGGGCGGCTGACACAGGTCGCCGTCCATGGTCATCACCCGGCAGCAGCATCGCTGACAGCTGCCCTGCAAATTTCAGGCATTCAACCGCCGACGCAGCCCGCACTCTCCCATCAGGGTCTGACGTATTCTGTCTCAAGGGACGGCTTCCACCTTGCGGTGTCGGACGGCGACTGCCGCCTGAATTGCCGGGAAACGGAGGCACTGGTACTGCTCACTGCAATGCTCAATCAGCCGGGCATCACACTCATACTGCCGCCGCTTGCACCGGAGGCGTATGAACGCATGGCCGAAGCAAACGGCGCCACCGTCATCCGACTGGAAAGCGGTGACGAACGCGCACAGGCTCTGTATGCTTCACAGCGTATGACGCACAATGCCATAGCCGGCGCCGTTGCGCTGACTGCATTCCTGAACACGTCCGGCCGGTCTCTGCGCGCGCTGAAACCGCTTCTCCCGACTTTTGGTACCCATACCATGGAACTGGATTGTGCGTGCGAAAAAAGCAGCCTGATGCGAATGCTGGCGGAAACGATGCAGCCGGAACCATCGAAGGGGCTGCTCTTCCGCCACACAAACGGAACGGTGCGCGTCACGCCCAGTGCCACACGCTCATCCCTGAAGATTCTCGTGGAGAGCTTTTCCGAAGAGGCGGCAAAGGAACTGGCTATGGATTTCGCCGTACAAACGGAAAACCTCCGCAATCGCCGAACAGAAAAAGGGGAAAACAGGGCAGACACTTTACAAATCCGGAAAAATATGGTATAATAGAAAGGATCATTACGCTGTACTGTGAAGTGCGGTGCAGGTCGCACTTCACAGTACAGGTATTCTGCAGCAAAATTCCGTCCTACATAAGCCCGGTGAACGGCGTGCGAGGTTGGTGTCGCCGTCGGCCGTCGGGCTGTACGAACGCCTCTTTCCGATGAAACGGGGATTTCCCCTTTGTTTTGCTGCGCCCTTTTCATCCAACGATACGGGTTTGTTGCCCGACAAAACTGAAATACAGGAGATTTTATGGCACATAAACTGAAAATTATTCCGCTTGGCGGTCTGAACGAGATCGGCAAAAACATGACCGTTTACGAATACAACGGCGACATCATCATTGTGGACGCAGGTCTGGCCTTCCCGGATGAAGAAATGTACGGCGTCGATCTGGTCATTCCGGACTTCACCTACCTGATCGAACACAAAAAGAAGGTCAAAGCGATCTTCCTGACCCACGGCCACGAAGACCACATCGGTTCGATTCCGTACCTGATGCGTGTGATCGATGCACCGATCTATTGCACCCAGCTGACGGCGGGGCTGGTCGAGCTGAAGCTGGCCGAACATAAGCTGCTCAGCAAAACCGACATTCGCCGGGTGCGTCCGGGCGATGTGGTTTCTGCCGGTGTCTTTTCGGTGGAGTTCATTCAGGTAAACCACTCCATCATGGACAGCTGCGCGTTCGCCATCACGACACCGGTCGGCGTCGTGGTTCAAACGGGCGATTTCAAAATCGATACAACACCGGTTGACGGCAAAATGATCGACCTGGCTCGGCTGGGCGAACTCGGCAGAAATGGTGTCCTGCTGCTGCTGTCCGACTCCACCAACGTTGAACGCCCCGGCCTCGCCATGTCGGAGCGGATGGTCGGAGAATCCTTCCGCTCCATCTTCAAGGACTGCTCCAAACGCATCATCGTCGCCTCGTTCGCTTCGAATATCCACAGAATCCAGCAGATCATCGATGCGGCGGTTGAAAATGGCCGAAAGGTTGCCGTTTCCGGCCGCAGCATGGAGAATATTCTGAACCTTGGCCTGGAGCTCGGCTATATCCGTGTCCAGGAAGATTGCCTGATTGACATTTCCGCCATCGATAAATATCCGAAAAAGAAGGTCTGTATCATTACAACCGGCAGCCAGGGCGAACCCATGTCGGCGCTGTCGCGGATGGCCTTCGATAATCATAAGCAGGTGGAGATCACAAACGGCGACCTCGTTATTTTGTCAGCGACCCCCATTCCGGGCAATGAAAAAACGGTCTATCGCCTCGTCAACGAGCTGTTCCGCAAGGGCGCAGAGGTCATTTATGAACGCCTGGCTGAGGTTCACGTCTCTGGCCACGCCTGCCGCGAAGAGCTGAAAATGATGCTGGCGCTGACCAAGCCGAAGTACTTCATGCCGGTTCATGGGGAGTATCGCCACCTCGCCAGCCACGCCAATCTGGCGCAAACCTGCGGCATCCCCAAAAATAACGTCTTCATTTCCGAAATCGGCCGGATTCTGGAAGTCAATAAGGACGGCGTGGCCAAGCTGGGCGGAACAGTCGCATCCGGCCGCGTCCTGGTGGATGGCCTTGGCATCGGCGACGTCGGCAGCGTCGTGCTGCGTGACCGGAAACACCTCTCACAGGATGGCCTGATTGTCGTCGCATTCTCTCTCAATGCATCGGACGCCTCCATTCTCGCCGGCCCGGAAATTCTCACGCGTGGCTTTATCTATGCCCGCGAAGCGGAATCACTGATGTCGCAGCTCCGGGAATGCGCCGTGCGAACCGTTGAAAACTGCCGCAACAACCAGGTGACCGACTGGCTCATCATCAAAAATGAGCTGCGCTCGGCGCTCTCCTCCTTCCTGTTCAAACAGATCAAACGCTCACCGATGATTCTTCCGGTGCTGCTCGGTGTGCCGGGCGAGTCGGATGAAATCTCCCGTTGGGAACAGGAAACGGAAGAATGGCCGCAGGAACCGCCTGCTAAGAAATCAACCCGCAAAAAATCGAACTGAGCCCAATCAAAAAGTGCCCTGAACAGATAAATGCATCTGTTCAGGGCACTTTTTCGCGGAATCGGATTTATCGGACAACGATCGAATCGTAGTTCTTGTCGTTGATCTTGATTTTGGCGGCTTCCGAGTTGTCACTCAGATACTTCTGGAATTTCCGTTGAATGACGGATTCATAGTAGGTCGAATAGGAATCGTCGGAGAGCTCATCGCGAATGATGATGTGATAGCCGTATATGGATTTGACCAGATCGGAAATCTCGCCAACCTGCAGCGCAAATGCGGCCTCCTCGTATTCGGTGACCATTTCGCCAGTCGTGAAGGTGAGCGTGCCCTCTGTCGGGTTGTCCACATTCGCATCGGCGCGAACCGCTTCAAAATCCTCGCCGTTTTTCAGACGCGCCAGAGCGGCCTTCGCACGTTCATGGCTGGCCTCGATTTCGGCGTCACTCAGCGACACACCGGTAGATGAGTTGATGGTCAGGAAGAGCAGCTGACGAGTGGAAACGTAGGCTTCAGCGTAGTCCTCCTCGGCCTGCTTCTTTTCATCACTGGTCAGAGCGAATTTCTGGCCGTCCGCAAAGAGCTTCAAGAGCTTGGACATATAGAGCGAATTTTCCAGATAACGCGTGTATGCACTGTCTGTTGTGCCGGTTTTCTTCAAAAACGTGTTGAAGGCGTTGGCACCGCCCAGCGTGGAAATAAACGCGTCACGGCTCGATTCGATGGTCTGCTTGTCAGTGGCGGTCAGCTTCAGCTTGTTTTCCTGAGCCAGCTGACGGCAGAGCTGCGCACTCAGCGCCGTGTTGGTTGCAGTCAGGAGCAGGTAATCTGCCATGGTGACATCGTCACCCAGATCCTGCGCAAGGAGGGACGCGTCCAGCTCATACAGGCCGTCAATGGTCATGGTTCCGTTGGAAATCTGGGTGCTGAACAGGGAATATTTCTGGAAAAACAGGTGAATCATGACGTCATCATATTGCACATCATCACCGTTGACGGTGAAAATGGTGGCCTTCCGCGGACTGCATCCGACGAAAAATGAAACGCAAAGCGCAAGCATGAGCAGCAGGGAGATGGCGCGGAAAGTGTTTTTTTTCATAAACGACAAATCCTTTCTTTGCAGAGCATATCGCTCTCCTTATGGTATCACGAATGGCCGAAAATGTAAAGAGCCTGAGACGATTTTTCTGTAAAAACTTTGGAAATTACGCGGGATATCAGGATTTCAGCAGCGTTTCAATCAGCTCTTCGGCCAGTGCAACCCGGTCATCCTTCCGGCGAAGCCGGATGGCAATGTGCGGGCGCTCACCGGCATTCAGCAGGACGCGGCCTTTCAACACGGGGTGATCAAACAGCGGCTTGATCTGTTCGAAGGCGAAGTCCGTCCAGTAGAACCGGAGCGTATCCTCCTTGTCGGTGATTTCACAAATGCCCTTTTCCGAGGCGGCAAACCGCAGCTGAGCAATCCGAATCAGCGTCTCCGTGGCGTCCGGCACATCGCCGAACCGGTCACAGAGCTCGTCACGCATATCGTCGGCGTCCTCAGCCGTCTGAATCCGTGCAATGCGACGATAGAGATCCATCCGCTCAAATGAGGACGTCACATAGCTGTCCGAAATGCCGGCAGGCACCGCCAGCTCAACGACGCATTCGCGCCGGGGCTGCGGCTTTTCGCCCTTTTCCTCCAGAACGGCTTCCTCCAGCAGGCGGAGATACATATCGTAGCCGACGGAAATCATATGCCCGCTCTGCTCCGCACCGAGCAGGTTGCCCGCGCCACGAATTTCAAGATCCCGCATGGCAATCTTGAACCCGGCACCGAATTCGGCGAAGTCGCGGATGGCGGCCAGACGCTTCTGGCTGATCTCTGTCAAAACGCGTCCGGCCGGGAAGGTCAGGTATGCATACGCGTGCCGGGAGGAACGGCCGACACGCCCGCGAATCTGGTGCAGCTGCGCCAGCCCGAACCGGTCGGCATTCTCAATGATCAGCGTGTTGACGTTGGGAATATCGATACCGGCCTCAATGATCGTCGTGCAGACAAGAATATCGGCTTCACCGTCTGTGAATGCCTGCATGACATCGCCGAGCTGCTTTTCACTCATCTTGCCGTGACCGACAATGACGGTGCGCTCCGGGAACATGGCCTGCAGCCGTGCCGCCGTCTTGTCAATGGTATCGACGCGGTTGTGCAGATAGTAGACCTGCCCGCCGCGGGACAGCTCCCGCGCAATCGCGTCGCGGATGACAGCATCGTTGTACTCCATCACATAGGTGGTGACCGGATAGCGGTCGTGCGGGGATTCCTCCAGCACGGACATATCCCGTACACCGGACAGCGCCATGTTGAGCGTGCGGGGAATCGGGGTAGCCGACAGCGTCAACACGTCCACGTTGCCGGTCATCTCCTTCAGGCGTTCCTTATGTGCAACGCCAAACCGCTGCTCTTCATCGACAATGATCAGTCCGAGGTCGTGGAAAACGACGGAGGCATTCAGAAGCCGGTGCGTTCCGACCACCATGTCAATCTGGCCGTTCCGCAGACCGCGCAGCGTCTTGGAGACGTCGGAGGGCGTGGAAAAACGGCTGAGCGTGGCAATCGTGACCGGATAACCGCGAAACCGGTGCAGCGCCGTCAGATAATGCTGCCGCGCCAGCACCGTCGTCGGAACGAGCAGAGCGACCTGCTTGCTGTCGAGAATGCACTTCATGGCTGCCCGGAAGGCGACCTCCGTCTTGCCGAAGCCGACATCGCCGCACAGCAGCCGATCCATCGGGATGGAACGCTCCATGTCCTGCTTGATCTCCGCAATGGAAACGAGCTGATCGTTCGTCTCCTCATATTCAAAGCTGTCTTCAAATTCACGCTGCCAGGCGCAGTCCTTGGCAAAGGCATGACCCGGCAGTCGGGCGCGTCGGGCGTAGAGCGCCAGCAGCTGCTTGGCGAGATCCTTCGCCGCACTTTTTGCGCGCTGCCGTGTGCGCGCCCAATCCGTCCCGCCGAGCTTGGAAAGCCGGACAGTCGAATCCTCAGCGGCACCGAGGTATTTGGAAATAACGTCCAGCTGCGTCACGGGGATATACAGCACATCGCTCCCGGCGTAGGCGAGCTTGATGAAATCGCGCTTGATGCCGTCCGCTTCCAGCTCCGTAATTCCGCAGAAGCGCCCAATCCCGTAGCTGTCGTGGACAATCAGATCGCCTTCCCGCAGATCGGTGAAGGATTTCAAACGCTCCCGGCTGCCCTTGACTTCAGGAGCCACGCGGCGGGTGCGCTTCTTTTCCGACACCGTCGGCCGCGTATCGTTCAGCACGGCGATGCCGGCGGAAGACAGCTCAATTCCGGCAGACAGGCTGCCCATGCCGATGGTTACGCTGCCGGGTGTCAGCGACTGGGAAACGTGCAGATCAATCGACGCCGCAATCTGCTTTTCCAGCAGCAATGCGACCAGATAGTCGGCGCGTTCCCGGTTGGCCGTCAGAATCAGCACCGCAAAATTCTGTCGACGGTAAAACTCAATGTCCTGAAACAGCGCGTCAAAGCTCGTGGAGAGCGCGGGCAGCTGCTTGGAAACCAGCGTGATGATTTCACGGGGCGGCAGCTCACTGTGCTGCGAGGGGAACTGATCGAGCATCACAACGGAGTGCGCCGATAAAAATGCGAACAGATCAGCGGCGTCCAGATAATAGTCCTTTTGCCGCCCACAGATCATGCCGGATTCCATCAGATGACGGAGATCCTGGACGGTTCGGCGGGCGAGCGAGCGCACCTCATCACAGACGCGCTGTGCGTCATCGAGAAAAAAGACGGTTCCCGGTGGACAGAAATCCAGCGCCGTGCAGGCGGCTTCCTGATACACCGGGAGATAGCGGTCGAGCGCGGCGAAACGCAGCCCGTCGCGAATGCGGCTGCTGTCGGCTTCCATGCGCTCAACGAGCTCGGCAGCGAGCTTCTGGCGGTTGATGCCCCGGAGCAGACCGGCCACGCGGGAGGCGAAGGCTTCGCGCCCACCCTCCGCCAGATCGGGCGGGAGCTCCAGCGCCGGCGGAATGCGAATCTGGCGGAGATTTTCGGTGCGGCGCTGCGAGGTAATGTCAAATGCGCCCATGGAATCGATTTCATCGCCGAAAAATTCCAGACGAACCGGACGGCGCATCCCGGGTGGGAACAGATCGAAAATACCGCCGCGGAATGCAAACTGGCCGACACCTTCTACGGTTTCCGAACGGGAATAGCCGAGATGCAGCAGCCGCTCTGCGAGCACGGTGACGTCCATCTCCATACCGACACTCAGCTCCAGCACGGCATCTGCAAAGGCTTTCGGCGAAATCGTCCGCAGAGAAAAGGCCTCTGCGGAACCACAGACAGCCATACAGGAACCGGATTGTAACGCATCGAGAACGCTGACGCGGCGCATTTCCCATTCCCGGCTGGAGCCTTCTACATCGTGGAAGATCAGCTCGCGGGACGGCAGCACAGCGTATTCTGAACCGCTGAAGGCGGCGGCATCGGCGGCAAAGGACGAAGCGGAGGCTTCATCGGCCGTAATAACGGCCACCGGGCGAAACAGCTCCGTCTGAATCGCCGCTGCAACCAGCGCACGGTGCAGCGGCGACAGACCGCAGATCAGAACCGGAGAATTGGGCTCCTTCAGTCGGCGTTCCAATGCCTTCAGCTCATCCGGGGTAAAAACGGATTGACAGAGAGACAGCATGAGAAACTCCTTGCATCAATGTAGTTCAAGGCAGGCAGAACCGGACTATGCGTCCGTCTCAGTCAGTGCGGCCATCGGGTCGCGACGATGGGGCGCAAAAAAGAGCGGGACGACAGCCAGCGTGTACAGAAAACCGTAGAGGAAAATCAGAACGTCCAGCAGCTCGGAGCCGGCAACCGTGGTGCCGTTGAGCAGAAGGCGCAGCACATGACCGCCTCGTCCCACCAGAGAGAGCGTGCAGAAAAACAGGTTTGCGGCGGCCGACAGATACACACGCGTCGCACTTTTGCGTCCGTAGAGATAGCCGGAACAGGCGAACAGCATCAAAATCATCGTGATCAATGCGGCAATGTCGTAAAAATAGGCGCTGACGGATGGATTGGCCGATACCGTCCGATAAACCTCGATCAGACGGAAGCACGCCCAGAACACAGGAACAAGCGACGCGGAGGCAGTGGGAGAGCCGCCGTCTACCGGCATGGAGAGCCGACGGACGACCGGGACGGTCAAAGCTGCCGTCGCGAAAAAAAGCAGGCTGCTGAGCATCCCCCAAACTGAAACACTGCGGATGGCCGATGCGAAGGAAACGATGGTGCCGCAGGTCGCAGCAATGGCAGCAAAAATGGCGAAGAGGATGGTCGGAATGCCGACGATGCCGATGGATACGGGATTCTGAGGGAAAAGCCGGTCGGTTGCAGCCAGCAGAATGACTGCACCCAGTGCAACCAGCATGAAAACACATAAAATCAGGAGAATGAGCCCGCTGCGGTTGCCGGAAATTGCCAGACCGAGCGTGTCAAAGCCATCGCGCAGGTGCCTCAGGCGAATGACGCCGCCAAACAGCCCGGCCAGGAGCATCAGCATGAGCAGCGCAACTTTTTCAAAAGAAGTCGATTTTTGACGCATGATGAATTTCCACCTTTCTTTCAGGAACGGGGATGGCGCGATTCGTCATTCCGCTGCGGTTTGGACGGGGCAGCAGAATGCTCCTGCTGCTTTTTCCGACGATACAGATAGGCGGAGAGAAACAGCACCACGCCGTACAGGACAGCGCAGACAATGGCGGCGCAGAGCAGAATCAGAAGAAAGCGGAGCAGCGTCCGGACAAACGAGCTGCCTTTTTTCACGCCGGACGAAACCGGCGAATCGGACGTGGTCATGTCGGAGGAAGACGACGAACCGGACGGATCGGTCACTGCGGCGATCTGATAATCGGTTCGGGAGACGAGCCTGGTTTGCCCGACCGGAGTTCCGTTGTCATACAGGGTGAGCGTGCCGAATACCGTCCCGGCCGGAGCGGGCTCGGAAATGACGTCCGGCACCTCATAGACGCATTCGAAGGCGAACGGATCGTCCTGCGTATGGCAGAGTACGGAGAACGGCTCCGGCTCCAAAAGGAGCGAATCACCGGACGCGGTGGGGACAGACTTGGCAAAGTCGATCGCACTGTCGATCGTTTTCAGCGCCAGGTTTTCTGCAAAATAATCCACAAGAGCCGAGGTGTTCTGGAAGGTCGTTCCCTTCGGCGCTTTCAGAATGGTGATGATGACCTGCATATCGTTGAACTCGGAGAGCGTCGCCAGCGTGTTGGCCGCCGGTGTGGTATAGCCGGTTTTCCCGCAGACCACCTTGCTGTTGTAAACGCCGGAGCGGGGCAGCAGCAGATCGTTGGTCGTCGTCAGATACCGGGTCTCGCTGCATTTGTTGGTCGGCGGAATCTCATAGGTGGGCGTCGACATGACCTCCACGAGGAACGGGTGCTGAATGCATTCCTGCAGCAGCGTGGCCAGATCGCGGGCGCTCATGTAATGATCCGGGTCGTGCAGACCGTTGGTGGTGACAAAGTGCGTATGCGTCATGCCGAGGGCGGCTGCGCGTTCATTCATCAACTCGACAAACGCGTCCGCGCTGCCCGCAATGTATTCCGCCATACCGAGACACGCTTCGTTTGCGCTGGGGAGGAGGATGGCGTAAAAGACCTGACGCACCGTCAGCTGCTCGCCGACGTCGATGGCAATGTGCATGGTATCCCGCGGAATGCCGTAAACGGCTTCACGGGAGAAGGTGATGACATCATCCAGAGAGGCCTGACCCGCTTCAATGTACTCCATCGCGATCAGCGCCGTCATCAGCTTGGTGGTGCTGGCGGGATACAGCTGCTCATCGGCGTTCTGCTCCAAAAGGACAGCCCCGGTGTTCAGCTCAATGGCAAAAGCGGCATACCCTGAAATATCCGGCAATGAGGGAGCGCCGCACGCTTCTCCATAAAATGCGGCGGCCGAGGGCAGCCTGAAAAAAACAGTCAGCAAAACCAGCAGCGCGGAAACAAGCCTCTTGTGTTTCACACAAAAACCTCCAGTCCATACACAGAAAAAATCAACCACTTTATATTCTACCATTTCAGGCACCATTTGTCAAAGCATTTTTTGTACTTCTTCCATTCTATTTCCTGATAGAAAGAAGGTGAAAAGACGGCAGAGCCTGCCGTTTTCATCATCCGGGTGCGCACTTTGACAAATACAGTATCCGGTGGTATAATAGAGAAGGAATATCTGCTCAAACAGGAGGTTTCGCCCGATGAATGCCGCACTGCCGCGTGTTGCCGCGATTCATGATGTATCCGGCTTTGGGAAATGTGCATTGACCATTGCCATCCCGGTTCTCTCTGCCTGCGGTGTGGAGGTCTGCCCACTGCCGACAGCCGTCTTATCTGCAAATACCGATTTTCCGGGATTTCAGATGGTCGATCTGACAGCGGCCATGCCCGGCTTTCTCCATCATTGGGAAACCATGCAGCTGCATCTGGATGCGGTCTATTCCGGCTTCCTGGGCTCTGCGGCTCAGATGGACGACATCACACAGCTGGTGCAGTCGTTCCGCCCGAAACTGACGCTGGTGGATCCGGTCTGCGCCGACGACGGGAAGGTTTATAAAACCTACACGCCGGAGATGTGCAGGCGGCTGCGGACGTTCACGTCCGTTGCTGATGTGGTGACGCCGAATCTGACAGAAGCCTGCGTGCTCACGGAGACGGATTTTGCATCCTGCCGGACGGATCCAGCCGGCATCCGCGCTCTCGCCGAACAGATCCGCGAATACGGCGCCAAAAGCGTCATCATCACGGGGATTGAACGCGGCGGGGTACTCTGCAACTGCATTCTGGATGATCAGGGCTACGACGAACGTACCGTTTCGCTGCTTCCGTTCCGGATGCACGGCACGGGTGACCTGTTTGCCAGCGTCCTGACGGGCGGCCTGCTGACGGGGCATGACCTCCGAAGCAGCGTCGATTCAGCAGCGCAGTTCACTGCGTTTGCCATGGAGCAGAGCGCCCGATACGAAGATGCCTTCCGGCGCGGCGTCTGCTTTGAACCGTACCTGCATCTTCTGGCCGGCGGGCTGTTCCGTGCGGAAGAAAAGCCTGTCGAGCCCACACTAAAATCAGAAAATTGAGGAATGAACAGCATGGACAAAATGATAAAACCAAAGCGGCTGATGCCGGGGGATACCATTGCGTTGATTGCACCCTGCGACGGGGTCAAACTGGGACAGGCGGATGGTCCGCTTGCGCAACTGGAAAAAATTGGATACCGGACAAAAGTCAGCCGGTATTTTTATGATCATGACTGGACCTTTGCGGCATCTGCCGAAAAACGCGCAGCCGATTTCAACGAGATGGCCGCAGACGACGAGGTCAAAATGGTCATTTTTGGCGGCGGCGAAGTCTCCAACGAAATTCTGCCCTATATGGACTTCGAAACCGTCCGCAAACACCCGAAGATCTACTGCTCCTACAGCGATGGAACCACACCGCTCAACGCGATCACATCCCTGACCGGTCTGGTCACCTACTATGGCTCTGACCCGGGCATCCCGGGCGGCAGTAACCTGTACAGCGCCCGCTCCTTTGAAGCGGCAGTCAACACCGGCACGGCGCCGTACAACTTCGAAAAAAGCAGCCCCTGGACAACCATTCGCGGCGGCGAAGGCACCGGTGAGCTGATCGGCGGCTTCCTCGCCAACTTCGCACTGATGCTCGGCGGCAGCTACCTCCGCATCGACAAAACCAAGCGCTATCTGCTGTTCCTGGAGGATCATGAACAGTTCGGCGCACCGAACGTCACGTCCAAATATCTGTCCCATATCGAACAGAGCGGCCTGATGGAGAATGTCTCCGGCCTGATTATGGGACACTACGCGGAAAAGGATTATCCGGATATCAACGCGATTCTCTCCCGCGTCGCAGAGCGCTACGGCATCCCGACCGTCAAAACGGACGATTTCGGCCACGGCCCGTTCCGTGCGACGCTTCCGATCGGCGTTTCGGCCGTCCTCGATGCGGACGCACAGACGCTTCGTTTCTTAGAGAACACGGTCGAATCCTGAAATAGCGGCAGAATCGCCACAGGAAGGCCGCGAAGAGGGCGGTATAATTATGAATTATATGCCTTTCGAAAAAGCGTGGAACGTGGTATAATATAAGGAATTTTTAGCGTATCAGAAAAGGAGACGGATTGTGGGCAATCTCGCAGAAACGCTCGGACAAACCATTCTGCTGGCCGGACATTACGGCAGCGGAAAAACAAACATCGCATTGAACCTGGCTGTTCTGCTGCGGCGTGCAGGCCGGGACGTGACTGTGATTGACCTCGATATCATCAACCCCTACTTCCGTCTCGCTGATGGAAATTCCATTCTGGATCAGTACGGGATTGACCACATTGCCCCGGTTTACGCCAACACCAATGTGGATATCCCGGCACTTCCGCCCCGGATCCATTCGCTGCTCTCTGACCCGACCGGAACGCTGATTCTCGATGTCGGCGGCGATGATACGGGTGCTGCGGCACTGGGTGGCTTCGCAGAAGCCATCGTGCAGCGCGGCTACGAAATGCTCCTGACGGTGAATCCGTTCCGCCCGTTTACGGAAACGGAACAGGATGCCCGACAGGTTGCGGCGGATATTGAGCAGGCCGCCCGCCTGAAATTTACCGGGCTGGCCGCCAATCCGAATCTCGGAAGGGAAACAACCGCAGAGACTGTTCTGGGCGCGTGGCCATTTTGCCGCGACCTGGCAGAACAGCTGAACCTGCCGGTTGTGCTGACGGCCGTGCGGCAGGATCTGTACACGGCGGTGGAGGGCTCGGTGACCGGGCCACTGCTGCCGATCGAAATTCTGCAAAAACCGGGCTGGGATATTTTTTAAGACAGAATGCTTTCTGAAAACGCAAAATCAGGATGGAAAGGTGATCAAGCATATGGCAAAAGTGACGATTGATGAAAAACGATGCAAGGGCTGCGCGCTCTGTGCTTCTGTTTGCCCGAAGAAAATCATCGCTCTGGCGGCACATCGTCTCAATGAAAAGGGACATCATCCGGCAGAAATCGTCCATCAGGATCTGTGCATTGCCTGCGCGATGTGCGCACGGATGTGCCCTGACGCGGCGATTACGGTAGAACGGTAGAACGAGAGAGGACGGATTGCAAATTATGACTGAGAAAATTTTGATGAAAGGCAATGAGGCGCTGGCAGAAGCTGCCATCCGCGCTGGCTGCCGATACTTTTTCGGTTATCCGATTACCCCGCAGACGCAGGTCGCGGAATATATGGCGAAGAAGCTCCCGAAAATCGGCGGCGTCTATCTGCAGAGCGAAAGCGAAGTCGCAGCCATCAACATGGTCATGGGCGCTGCGGCCACGGGTGCCCGTGCGATGACGTCGAGCTCTTCCCCCGGCATTTCGCTGAAGTCGGAAGGAATTTCCTATATTGCCGGCTGTGACCTCCCGGCGGTCATTGTCAATATGCAGCGCGGCGGCCCCGGTCTCGGCGGCATTCAGCCGGCACAGTCGGACTATTATCAGGCCACCAAGGGTCTTGGGCACGGCGACTTCCGGATGATTGTCCTGGCACCGTGCGGTGTTCAGGAAATCGTTGATCTGATGGGCAAGGCGTTTGACCTGGCCGATGAATACCGGATGCCGGTCATGATCCTCGGCGACGGGATGCTGGGTCAGATGATGGAGCCGATCACGCTGCCTGAACCGAAGGAGGAAGACCGCAGCGGCAAAACCTGGGCGGCCTGCGGCACCGATGGCAAACGGAAACGGAATGTCGTCAACTCCCTGTACATTCAGCCGGATGTGCTGGAGCGCCTCGTTGTCGAACGCTATCAGCGCTATGACCGCGTCGCGGCCAACGAAACGATGAGCGAAAGCTACCTGACGGAGGATGCGGAAATCGTGATCGCGGCATACGGCGCTTCGGCACGTATTGCGAAAAACGCCATTGCGGCAGCACGCGCAGAAGGCATCAAAGCCGGTCTGGTGCGGCCGATCACGCTCTGGCCGTTCCCGAATGCGGCGTTCCAGAAGGCAGCCGAAACGGCCAAGGCATTCCTGACCGTTGAAATGAGCATGGGACAGATGGTTGATGACGTCAAGCTGGCCATTGAATGCGCCAAACCGGTTCATTTCTTTGGCCGTACAGGCGGCGTTGTGCCGACCCCGGCCGAAATTCTCGACCAGCTCAGAAAAATTCACGGAGGTGAACGGTAATGGCAATCGTTTATAAAAGACCGGCTTCTCTGTCGGATGTCGATACCCACTACTGCCCCGGATGCACGCATGGCATTGTCCATCGTCTCGTGGCAGAAGTGATGGATGAACTGGAAATCGCGGATCGCACCATCGGAATTGCGTCCGTCGGCTGCTCCGTTTTTTCGTACAACTACTTTGAATGCGATATGATTCAGGCGGCACACGGCCGGGCTCCGGCTGTTGCAACCGGTGCCAAACGCGCCAACCCGTCGAAGGTCGTTTTCACCTATCAGGGCGACGGCGACCTGGCCGCCATCGGTACGGCGGAAACCGTCCATGCAGCGACCCGCGGCGAAAATATCACGATCATCTTCATCAACAACGCGATTTACGGGATGACAAGCGGCCAGATGGCTCCGACGACACTGCCGGGTCAGGTGACCACCACCACTCCGTTCGGCCGTGATCCGAAGCTGGCCGGTTATCCGGTTCGCGTCTGCGAAATGCTGGCAACGCTCCGCGGCACCGCTTATGCCGAACGCGTCAGCGTCGATTCTGTGCCCAACATCATGAACGCCAAAAAAGCCATTAAAAAAGGCTTTGAGAAGCAGCTGGCCGGCAAGGGCTTCTCTCTGATCGAAGTGCTTTCCACCTGCCCGACCAACTGGGGAATGCAGCCCATGGAAGCGCTGGAATGGGTCAGAAATAACATGATTCCGTATTACCCGCTTGGTGTCTACGCCGACCGGGACGATGTGTTTGGAGAATAAAATATGACAAACTACAATATCTTAATTGCGGGATTTGGCGGTCAGGGCATTCAGTTCGCAGGGAAACTGCTGACCTATATCGGAATGTACACCGGATTGGAGGTCTCCCTCTATCCGTCCTACGGCCCGGAAATGCGCGGCGGTACGTCGAACTGCGGCGTCAACATCAGCTCGGAGCCGATTGCTTCGCCGCTGGTTGTCAACCCGACTGAACTGATCGTCATGAACGGCCCGTCTCTCGATAAATTCGAAAGCACCACGGTGCCGGGCGGCAAAATCTTCTATGACAGCACGCTGATCGACCACAACGGCGGCCGGACAGATGTCACCTATTTTGCAGTGCCCGCCACAAAAATCGCAGAAGAAAACGGCATTGCCAAGCTGGCCAACGTCATTATGTGCGGCAAGGTTCTGAAAGAAACCGGCCTGTGCGACATGGATGTGGCCGCGCCGATTATTCAAAAGCTCGTCCCGGCCAAAAAACCGGAGCTGTTTGATCTCAACATGAAAGCACTGAAAATCGGCTACTGCGACTGCTGACCCCGAAAACAAATCGTCATAACCAAAAGAACCTGTTGCCTCGGACAACAGGTTCTTTTTTTGATTGAATTGTTGGATGCAGCAGAAAAGCCGGAAAATCAGATGCGCACCTGCGCAATGACGGCCTTCAGCGCATCGGCACTTTTCCGCAGCAGTGCGACTTCCGAATCGAGCAGCGGCGGGGCGATGGAACGCTTGATGCCCTGTGCGCCGAGGACAAACGGAATGCTCAGACAGACGTCGTTGATGCCGTACTGGTCGTGCAGCATGGAGGAGACGGTCATGACCGAGTCCGTGTCGCGAATGATGCAGTCGCAGAGGCAGGAAACGGAAATCGCGATGGCATAATAGGTGGCACTCTTCAGTGAGATGACCTTGGCACCGGCCGTTCGGACGTCCTCTTCAATCTCCTTCAACTCGACTTTGCCGCATTTGTTGTGCTTCGGACAGATTTCCGTACAGTAGCGCGTCATTTCCAGACCGGCAATGGTCGTCAGAGACCAGGGAATCATAGCCGAGTCGCCGTGCTCGCCAAAGACATAGCCGTGTACGCTTTTGGAGCTGAGCTGCATATGCGCCGCCAGCCGGGAGCGCAGACGGGCAGAATCCAGCATCGTGCCGGAGCCGATGACCTGATGCTCTGCCAGATTGGTGGTTTTCAGAATGGTGTAGGTGATGATGTCAACCGGGTTGCTGACAACGAGATAGACGGCGTCCGGCGCAATCGGCGTGATTTTCGGCATGACGGATTTGACGATATCGATGTTGGCCTGCGCCAGATCGATGCGCGTCTGGCCGGCCTTCCGCGCCATGCCAACCGTGACGATGACGATGTCGCTGTCTACAGCGTCCTCATAGGTTCCGGCGTAGATGTTTACCGGGGAGCTGAACGGTGTTCCCTGAATGATATCCATCGCTTCACCGAGCGCCTTCCGCTCGTTGACATCGACGAGGACAATCTCGGAGACCATCCCGGCAATCGTCAGGGTGTAGGCAATGGAGGCGCCCACATTGCCCGCGCCGAGAATTGTGATCTTTTTTCCTTTTTTCATGGTGGAGTCCCTCCATGCAGATAGAATGGCAGCCCGGCCAGACCGGAACTGCGGTGAAAACCCTCAGAAGCCTCTGATGATTCGTGGAACGGAAATGGAGAACCATTCCGGTACCCCAATTCTATTATAATACAAGCACGTGATTTTGTAAAGAGAACGGTCGATCAAAGCGCAAAAAAAGTCAACGACCCGACAGCGGGTGGTTGACTTTTTTTGCAGACTGCGTGCAGTGCCGTCAGTCAAAATAGATGGTTTTTCCGGTTTCGGCCGATGTGTAGATGGCTTCGATGATCTGCGAAACGACAGCTGCCTTCCGGCCGGGAGCCAGCAGGGGCGTCCCCTCCGTGATGGCGCTGATCCACTGGTTCATGTCGTACTGGCATTCATCCAGCTCACGCCCCTTGAAGAGGTCACGGGTGTAGCGGTTCGGTTCCAGCTCCTGAGTAAACAGCGAACCGTTGACTTCGCCGTTGATCCGGACGTGGCCGTTCTTCATGGAGAGCCCGGCGCGGTCGCCAACGATGATCGGTGTGTAGCCACACTGATCGGATTCCATGTTGATCGCCCAGGAGGCCTCAATGTGCATGGCACAGCCGTTCCGGAAGCGGATAAAGCCCATGGCGGAGTCCTCCACCTGGTACTCCTCCTCTGTAAACAGACGACCGTTGTTCGTTTCGGCGCATTTGGCACCCAGCTTCCGGTAGGAAACGCCGGTGACACTGGCGACGTCGTAGTTGTCGATGATAAACATGGCGGAGTCGATGGAGTGCGTGCCGATGTCGATCATGGGGCCGCCGCCCTGCTTTTCATAATCAAGGAAAACGCCCCAGGTCGGAATGCCGCGGCGGCGCAGATTGCGCGCCTTGACGTAGTAGACGTTGCCCAGCATTCCGTCGCGGACGACGTTGCGGGCGAGCTGGAACATGGCGGTGCTGCGCGTCTGATAGCCGACAGACAGGAGCTTCCCGGCTTTTTCAGCCGCCTCACACATGGCGAGCGCATCCGCATAGGTCTTGGCCATTGGCTTTTCGCTGTAGACGTGCTTTCCGGCCTTGAATGCGTCAATCGTGATGGGCGCATGGCTGGAGTTTGGCGTGCAGACGTGGACGGCTTCGATTTCGTCCATCGCGAGCAGCTCATGATAATCCTCAAAGACGCGGGCGCCTTCTACCCCGTATTCCCGGGCAGCCTTTTCGGCGCGCTCCCGAATGATGTCACAGAATGCGACAATCTGAATGTTTTCAACGCTTTTCAATCCGGGAAGATGCTTGCCGTTTGCAATTCCGCCGCATCCGATGATGCCGACTTTTACAGGTCTCATATCAAATCCTCCACTGTATCTGAGCACAGCCGTGCTCATTCGATTTCTGACAGAATCAGTATAACACAATCGACCGTCAAATGCAATCCTGCTTCCGATGAAAAACGGACGGATTCATTTATCCTGAAGCGTGGTTGTTTGCAGGATATGGGAAAAAGTTTTTGAAAAAAAAGTGGAACGCTGTTGAAATCAATGCACAAATCCTGTATAATGAAGGTACCGGATTCTGCCGGCATCAAGGGGTCAAAAGCCCCATGCTTTGATCGGAGGAGATCTTTATGATTCAGCTTGGCGTCAATACCGTTTTGTATAAGGCATTTTCTCTGCGGGAAGCCGTGGAAAATCTGAAAAAAATCGGCTATGACGGATTTGAAATTTCAGCCATTGAAGGAATGTGCGAACACCTGAACCTCAATGACTGGCGCAGTCAGAAAAATGAGATTTCGGAGCTCTGCGAAGAATTTGATATGAAAATTCTTGCGACAGAGGTGGCCAGCACGGATCCTGCCCGCCTGACGCTTGCATTTGAAGCGGCCAGAGAACTGGGCATCCCTGTTGTCAACATCGGCCCGCGGGGCAAATCCGATGATGAAGCCGATCTGGTCGACTGCATCGCCCACATGAACACGCTGGCAAAGCTCGCCGAAAGCTATGAAGTGACGCTGTGCATGAAGGCACACGTCGGCTCCAGCGTCTACAGCACACCGACTACACTTCGCATGATCGAAGGCGTCAAGAATCCGTACTTCGGAATCGATATGGACCCCAGCCATATTTTCCGCTGCGGAGAGGAACCGGAGAACGCACTGTCCGCCGTTCTCCCGGCCATGCGTCATATCCATATCCGTGACTGCCACGGAAGACAGCAATCGCCCGGCCTGCCGCTTCAGCAGACCTGCGGCACAGGTGATATCAATTTGCGCGGCTATCTGGCCGAAATGGTCAAGCAGGGCTATCAGGGCCCGGTCGATCTCGAAGTGATCGGACCGGAACTGTCGCTGGCGGATGCCAACATCGTCGCCGCCGAGAGCTACGGTTATCTGAATGCCTGCCTGAAAGAGCTGGGCGCCCGCTGAAAAGGAGGACTTTCTAATGAAAAAAAAGCCGAATATTCTGTTCCTTGGCATTGATTCCTGCCGAGCCCTCAATCTGAGCCTCTGCGGGTATCACCGCCAGACCACGCCGCATATCGACCGCATGGCGGAGGACGGCGTCAATTTCGTCAACTGCTTCTCTCCGAGCATTCCGACCCCTCCGGGCTATTCCGCACTGCTGACCGGTCGGGACTGCTTCGGCACCGGCGTCGTGACGCTGCGCAATGTGCCGGAACTCGAAAAGGGCATCACGCTGCAGGAAGAACTGGCCAAAAACGGCTACAACTGCACCTGCATCGGCTTCGGTGAGGAACCGTATACCCATGGCTTCCATAAATACATCAACTACTCCGGCTGGGGCGCAGACCGCCCGGACGGCAAATCGCACAAAGCGGAAAACATGAACGACGTCGCCATCCCCGAGCTGAAACGCCTGGCCGCGGAGGATCAGCCGTTCTTCCTCTTCCTGCGCCACATGGATCCGCATTCCCCGTACCTCCCGCCGGCACCGTTCGACCGGATGTTCCACTCCGGTGACGAATGCGACCCGAACAACCACTCCCTGGACGATCTCTACAACTTCAAACCGTTCCGCGACTATTTCTGTGAATGGTTCCCGGCCGGATGCACCGACAAGGAATATGTCAACGCCCAGTACGACGGCGCCATCGCCTACATGGACAGCTGCATTCAGCGCATCTTCACCACTGTGAAGGAACTCGGCATCGAGGACGAAACGCTGATTGTTCTGACGAGTGACCACGGCGAAACGCTGGACGAGCATGAATGCTACTATGACCACCACGGCCTGTATGAATGCACGCTGCACGTCCCGCTGGTCTTCAAATTCCCGGGCATTGTGCCGGAAGGCTATGTGTTTGACGATTATGTCCAGCAGAAGGACGTCATGCCGACGATCCTGGAGCTGCTTGGCATCGAGACTGACCTGAAATTCGACGGCCGCAGCCTTGTCCCGTTCTGGACGGGCGAAGAACGCGCTGCCGAACCGGAAATGTACCTGACCGAGTCCACCTGGATGCGGAAGCACGGCTGGCGGACACCGGAATGGAAGCTGATCGTCGCACTGGAGCCGGACTTCCACTTCAAGCCACAGGTGGAGCTCTACAACCTGATCAAGGATCCGGACGAGCTGCATAACGTCGCAGACGAGGAACCGGAAGTCGTGAAAATGCTCACCAAGCGCATGGAAGACCACATCGCAAAGCGCAAAGCGGCCTACCAGACGGAAAACCCGATCGACCTGGCCGGAACGAAATGGAACCCGCTGGGCCGTCCGTTCGAATCCTGCGAGGAAGCGTACAACACCCTGCACATCGGCGACGCCAGCGCGGCACAGAAGCTCCAGTCGCACGAAAAGAAATAAGCAGAACCGGAGAAGGATATGCAAAGAGTTTGTGTGATTGGCCTTGGCCATATCGGAAATCTGCATTCGCGGATTTATCAGGGGTGCCAGGAGGCAGAGCTGGTCGGCGTGTGCGACCTGATTGAGGAGCGTGCAGCGGCCGCCGGAAAGGTCTATGGCGTTCCGTACTACCTGGACGCACAGCAAATGCTGGACGAGCTGAAGCCCGATCTGTGCAGCGTTGCGACAGGCGGCTATGAATACAGCTCAGACCATTACAAGCCGTCCATGCAGGTGCTGGCCTCCGGCGCACATCTGCTGTGCGAGAAGCCAATTTCCAATGACATCGGCCATGCGCGGGAAATGGTGGAGCTGGCAGAAAAGAACCATCGCTGCTTTGGCATCGACTTCAACCACCGCTTCACCCCGGCTTCCTTTGCCGCGGAACGCTGGCAGAAGGAAGGCCGCCTGGGTGACCTGCTGTTCTGCAATATGGCGCTCTGGATTGGCAAGCCCGGCTCCTTTGAATCGCCGTATTACCACCTCAAGGCGCTGAACCCGCATAGCGTGGACATGATGCGCCACTTCATGGGCGATGTCGAAAAGGTGCAGTGCTTCGCGATGAAAGCACCGGGGCGCGATATCTGGTCGAGCGCATCCATCAATATGTATTTCAAAAATGGAACCATCGGCCACCTGACCTCCAGCTATGACCTGGCTCGCGGTCATCCGATGGAACGCTGCGAGGTTGCTGGAACCAGGGGGAGAATGGTCATCGAGGATATGTGGCGCGAAGCGACACTGTACCCGGCTGACGATATGACCAAGCTCTGCTATACGAATCCGGTCTTCGGCGGTTATTCCAACTTTGACGATACGTTCCGCTGCCGTATTGAGACGTTCGTCCGACAGGTGGACGGTGGTGCAGCACCGGAGGAGATCAACGGCAGCGGCCGGGACGGCCTGGAGGCGCAGCGCGTCATCCATGCGGCGATCAGAAGTCTGGATGAAGGACGGATCGTCGAGGTTGCCGAAATTTGACCCATCCCTGCATGAATTTGTCCCCAAACCCCGGCCGGCGTGTGCCGGGAAAACCATAAAAAACAGGAGTTGACATACTTATGGCGATTAAAACAGGCGTCGTTGGTATGGGCGGCATCGGTTATACCCATGCACGCGCATATGCGGCGGACCCGCTGGCAGAGCTGATTGCTGTCTGCGATATCAACCGCGAAGTGGCCGACAAGGCCGCGGAAGAATTCCACGTCAAAGCGTATTATTCGCTCAAGGAAATGATCGAATCGGAGCCCGATCTGGAAGCCGTCTCGATCTGCACCAGCGGCTACGAAAACGCTTCCTTCCACTTTGAACCGGCCATGGAAGCCCTGTCCTACGGGAAAAAGGTGCTCTGCGAGAAGCCGCTCTGCGCGGACATCCGCGATGCGCGTGAGCTGGTCAAATACGCTCTGGACAACAAGCTCTATCTGGGCTGCGACCTGAACCACTATTTCACAGACCTTGCCCTGCAGGCCAAAAAGCTGCAGGAGGAAGGCAACATCGGCGAGCTGGCCTACTGCCTCCATAAGGTCGGCTTTGACGGCAGCGAAATCGGCTACGGCGGCGTCAATGACCCGAAATCCCGTTGGCTCAAGCCGTATTCCCACTGCAAGGCCTTCCTGACGCATCCGTTCTCCGTCATGCGCTACTTCTGCGGCGATATCACCCACGTCCAGGCCTTCCTGGATCGTCCGGGCGTCCGCAAGACGGCGGGAGATCCGATGCTCTCCATCAACAGCGTCAACTGCAAGTTTGAAAAAGGCGGCGTCGGCGTCCTGCTCAGCCAGCGCGGCGATGCGCGGTTTGGTCTCGGCGGCTGGTGGAGCTATGAGCATGCCGGTACACGCGGCACGTTCTGCATCGAAAACTGCGTCGAAAAGCTGACGTATTGGCCGGGTCAGCGCAAAAACGAAGAGGGCAAACTCGAAATGCCTGAACCGGAAGTCACCAATACTGGCATCAAGAACTTTGATGCGACCTTCCCGAAGCGGATTCACGCCTGGCTGGAGGATCTGACCAACAAGGTTCACTACGAATTCATCCGCGCCTCCGGCCGCGATGCACTGGCCACCCTCGAATACATCGAAGCGGTCATCCAGTCCTACGAAGCAGGCGGCGAGATGGTTCGTCCGCATCCGCTGCCGGCGATCCACGGCACCCCGGAATATATTCACTGACCTTTCAAACCGCCTCTCCGATGCGCTCCAATCGCCCGGAGAGGCGGTTTTTCTGTCGATTGCCCCGGACTGCTAACCGCCAGGGACGCAAACGGCCGCACCGCCCCGTGTGCAACGAGTGGTCAGGCAGATCAAGGCCGGGACTGATTCCATCCGGATTCAGCCCCGGTTTTGGTGCGGAAAAAGAAGAGGTTCTTGCAATTTTTACATTTAAAGCGTATAATAAAAAAGACGATCGGAACCTGCAACGGACAGTACCCGAACCGCCCAAACCAAGCGAATGGAAGATGAATTGCATGACAGAGCCGGAAACCAACCGGATTCAGGATATCCAACAGAAAATCAAAGCCATCCAGCTGCGCGTCGCCGAAAGTGCAGCACACGCCGGGCGGACGCCCGCCTCTGTCACCCTGCTGGCGGCGACAAAAACGCGAACCTGCGACGAGGTGCGCGCAGCCATTGATGCCGGAATTGACGCCGTCGGCGAAAACCGCGTGCAGGAGCTACGCGATAAGCTCGCGCTGCACGCATACGACGGCTGCCCGCTGCACCTGATCGGCCCACTGCAAACCAACAAGGTGAAATACCTGATCGGCCATGTCGCCATGATTCACTCGGTTGATTCAACCCATCTGGCCGATTGCATCCAGCAGCTGTCAGCACGTGCTAATGTGCAGACGGACGTCCTGATCGAGGTCAACATCGGCGGAGAGGCCAGTAAATCCGGTGTCACCCCGACAGACGCACAGCGGTTGGCAGAGCATCTCCTGACGCTGTCCGCAGTTCGCCTGCGCGGACTGATGACCCGTCCGCATCCGCTGCCGGCGATCCACGGCACCCCGGAATATATTCACTGACCTTTCAAACCGCCTCTCCGATGCGCTCCAATCGCCCGGAGAGGCGGTTTTTCTGTCGATTGCCCCGGACTGCTAACCGCCAGGGACGCAAACGGCCGCACCGCCCCGTGTGCAACGAGTGGTCAGGCAGATCAAGGCCGGGACTGATTCCATCCGGATTCAGCCCCGGTTTTGGTGCGGAAAAAGAAGAGGTTCTTGCAATTTTTACATTTAAAGCGTATAATAAAAAAGACGATCGGAACCTGCAACGGACAGTACCCGAACCGCCCAAACCAAGCGAATGGAAGATGAATTGCATGACAGAGCCGGAAACCAACCGGATTCAGGATATCCAACAGAAAATCAAAGCCATCCAGCTGCGCGTCGCCGAAAGTGCAGCACACGCCGGGCGGACGCCCGCCTCTGTCACCCTGCTGGCGGCGACAAAAACGCGAACCTGCGACGAGGTGCGCGCAGCCATTGATGCCGGAATTGACGCCGTCGGCGAAAACCGCGTGCAGGAGCTACGCGATAAGCTCGCGCTGCACGCATACGACGGCTGCCCGCTGCACCTGATCGGCCCACTGCAAACCAACAAGGTGAAATACCTGATCGGCCATGTCGCCATGATTCACTCGGTTGATTCAACCCATCTGGCCGATTGCATCCAGCAGCTGTCAGCACGTGCTAATGTGCAGACGGACGTCCTGATCGAGGTCAACATCGGCGGAGAGGCCAGTAAATCCGGTGTCACCCCGACAGACGCACAGCGGTTGGCAGAGCATCTCCTGACGCTGTCCGCAGTTCGCCTGCGCGGACTGATGACCATTCCACCGGTCGGAGAAGAGCCGCGCCGCTATTTTGCGACCATGCGCACGCAGTTTGAGCAGATGCGTCAAAATCTGCCGGCTTCATTTGATACACTGTCTATGGGCATGAGCCGTGATTTCGAAACGGCCATTGAAGAAGGTGCAACCATTGTCCGCGTGGGCAGCGCGATTTTCGGCGCCCGCCCGGCCAATCCGGTTCGGAAAGCGGAGGAACAGGCATGAGCCATAAATCAGAAAATGTCGCCTTTGTCTGCGAAAACTGTGGAAAAGAAGTGCAGCCGGTGACAAACGGCAGCTATCGGAATCACTGCCCCTATTGCCTCTGCTCCAAACACGTAGACTGCCTGCCCGGCGATCGCGCAAGCACCTGCGGCGGAATTATGGATCCGGTCGGCATCCTTTACAATCCGGCCAAGGGCTGGCAGCTGATTCATCAATGCCGCACGTGCGGTACGCGCTCCAAAAACCGAATCGCGGAAGCGACCATCCAGGAAGACGACCAGGCGCAGATCCGCGCACTCATGCAGCGAACCGCCAGAGCATAACGAACCCTTCAGAAAGGTACGGCTACACCATGAATGCACAAACAACCAAACCGTTTCCAAAACTGTCAGAAACGGCAAAAAAACGCATTGGAATCCTTGAAAAAATTCTGAGAGTCATCGGTAAAGTTCTGGTGACCATTCTGCTCATTCTCCTGTTTACGGGGGTGCTTTGCGCCGGTGCGTTTGGCCTGTATGTTCGAAAATACCTGCAGCCGGATGTCGACATCGACATTGGCAATATCCGCATGAATTACTCCTCCGTCATCTACGCGACCAATTCGACCACCGGCGAGAAGACGGAGCTGACACGCCTGTACGGGACGGAAAACCGCGTGTGGGCGAACTACGATCAAATCCCGAAAAATCTGGTGGACGCCTTTATCGCCATCGAGGATGAACGCTTTGAAAGCCACAAGGGCGTGGACTGGAAGCGAACCATCGGCGCAACCATCAACCTGATCATGCCGTTTTCCTCCAACTTCGGCGGTTCCACAATCACGCAGCAGGTGATCAAAAACATCACCGGCGACAGCGAGCCGACGATTCAGCGCAAGGTTCTGGAAATCCTCCGTGCGCTGAATCTTGAACGCCAGCTCTCAAAAGACCAGATTATGGAGATCTACCTGAATACCATCAACCTGAGTCAGGGCTGCTACGGCGTCAGTTCGGCGGCGTATGTCTACTTCGGCAAGGAGGTCAGCGACCTGAACCTGGCCGAATGCGCCTGCATCGCCGGGATTACCAACAGCCCTACCTACTACGACCCCTTCCAGAACCCGGACAACAACAAGCGCCGTCAGGAGCTGATTCTGGGCAAAATGCTCGAGCTGGGCAAAATTTCACAGAATGAATATGAACGGGCCATCGGCGAGACGCTGGCCTTTCGGAAATATGACGATGAGGACAACAGCACCACCAACGTGCAGTCGTATTTTGTCGATCTGCTGATCAACGAACTCATCACGGAGCTGAAGGAAACCTACGGTTATTCGAACACCATCGCCTACAAAATGCTGTATGCGGGCGGCCTGACCATCGAGGCGACCATCGACCCCCGGGTGCAGGCGGCGATTGAACAGGTCTATGCCGATCGGGACAATTTCCCGACCGTCAGAGGGACGACACAGCTTGAATCTGCTATGACGATTTTCTCCCCGGACGGCCGCCTGCTCGGCGTCGTCGGCGGAATCGGCACCAAATACGGGAATCTCGTCCTCAACCGCGCCGTTGCCAGACGCTCACCGGGTTCCTCCATCAAACCGATCAGCGTCTACGCTCCGGCCATCGAATATGGCCTGATCACGCCATACAGCGTGCTGGATGACTCGCCCTCCAAAATCATCAACAGCTCCGGCGCACTGGTTGAACCGGAATCTGCCATTCTGATCGGCGGGAACGAGCTCTCTGCATGGCCGGCCAACCAGAACCGCACGTATTCCGGCCGAACCACCATAACGACAGCTGTGGCCAAATCGCTGAATACCATTCCGGTTCGCGTGCTCGATCTGATGTCGCTGGAAACTGCCTTCCAGTTCGCGACGGAAAACTTCGGGCTGAGCCTGTTGCACCAGCAAACCGTCAACGGGGTCTATTATGACGATATGACCTACTCGGCTCTGGCACTCGGCGGCGTCAGCCGCGGCGTTTCGCTGCTGGAAATGACGGCGGCCTATGTCCCATTTCTGAACGACGGGATTTATGTGGAGCCGACCACCTACCTGCGTGTGCTCGACTCGGACGGAAACGTCCTGATTGATCATACCGCCCGGGAAAATGTCGCAATTTCCGCCGATACGGCGTATTATATGCGCGCCATGCTGGAAAACGTGGTGAAAAACGGTACCGGTTCCGCTGCATCACTCAACGGAATTTCCGTGGCCGGGAAAACCGGTACGACCTCCAACGACTATGATCGGTGGTTCATCGGCTTCACGCCGTATTACGTCGGCGGCGTCTGGTTCGGCTTCGATCTGCAGAAGGAAATCACCGGCCTGTCGGCCAACCCGGCCGTTTCCACCTGGAAACAGGTCATGGAAATTCTGCATGAAGATCAGCCGGCTGCAACCTTTGAAACACTACCCAACCTGCAAACGTATTCCTACTGCCTCGACAGCGGCGGCATCCCAACGGCGGCCTGCAAGGCTGACCCCCGCGGCAGCCGCGTCGCCTACGGGAAATTCCAGCCGGAGGATGCGCCAAAGTCGCTCTGCTCCATGCATACAACGGTTCAGGTCTGCAGCGAATCAGGCAAGCTCGCCCGCGCACACTGCCCGGAGGAATCGCTGACAACCGTTTCGCGCCTGAATCTCTACCGCTATTTTGCGGTGCCGAATGTCTCGGTGGCCGACGAGAAATATACCGTCCACTTTGAAGGCATCCTCTCCGAACGCATCCTTTCGTATTATTACCCGGCAACCTGCTCTGACGGCTACGCGCTGGAAGGACAGTGCACGATTCATGTCACCGCACCGCAGCCGACCGACCCGGATGTGACCGATGAAACCGGCGGGACGGATTTCCAACCGATTGAGCCGCCGGAGCCGGATATCACCCCGGACGACTGAACAGAAACTTGACGGACAGGGAGGTTCACTGTGTCCAATTCTGCAAACCTTACCGCGAAAGACCTGACGCGGCTGCTGCCGGGCGGTCTGGTTCTCCAAAATGAACCGCTGGCAGCGCATACCTCGTTTCAAATCGGCGGCCCATGCGCCGTCTTTGCAGTGCCCGGCTCCGAAGAGGAGCTGGCCGCTCTGCTTCAATATACCGCGGAAAAGGCGCTGCCGCGCTTCCTGATGGGCAGCGGCACCAACCTGCTGTGCGCAGATGCGGGCTTTGACGGCGTAGTCATCCAGACCGGCCGCCTTTGCCGGGTGTCCGTTGAAGACCATGTGGTCACAGCAGGAGCGGGGAGCTCCCTGACCAGGACGGCCTATGCGGCCATGAACGCGGGGCTGACCGGGCTGGAATTTGCACACGGCATTCCGGGCAGCGTTGGCGGCGGCGCGGTCATGAACGCCGGCGCATATGGCGGCGCTCTGCAGGACGTGATTCTCGACGTGACCTGCCTGGATGACGATGGCAACCGCCGGCGCTTTTCCAACATTGAATCGGCGTTTTCCTATCGCCACAGCCGCTTCCAGGAGGAACCGCTGACCGTTACATCGGTTCGGTTTGCCCTGCAGCCGGGCGAGCCGGATGCCATACGTGCAACGATGAACGAGCTGGCGGAGCGCCGCCGCGCAAAGCAGCCACTCGAACTGCCGAGCGCGGGGAGTGTTTTCAAACGTCCGCCCAATGGCTATGCCTCTGCCATGATCGATGAATGCGGTCTGAAGGGGCTGACGGTCGGCGGTGCCTGTGTTTCACCCAAACACGCAGGCTTTATCGTGAACAACGGCGGCGCAACGTGTGCAGATGTGCTGCAACTGATTGAAATCATCCAAACCCACATTCAGAACCGGTTCGGCGTGCGGCTGGAATGCGAAATCCGAACGCTGGGGTTCTGAACAACCGACAGAAAGGAGAAGCAGCCATGTCCTTTTCCGGCAGTGCCAAAACGGAAGTCTGTAGAATTCCGGTGCAAAAGCCGTGCTGCGCCCTGGCGGAGCTGTATGGCATTCTGCTCTTTGCGAGTACCTTTTCGCCACAGGAAATCCGAATCATCACCGGCAACGAAAAGCTGGCGCGCCGCATCGCTCAGCTCTGTGCCGCACAGCAACCGTCGATTGAGCTCCCGTTCGAAACGACAACGGTTTCCGGCGGACGGACGATTCTGACGCTTGCGGACTCGGAACGGATTGCACCGCTGCTCCACCTCTTTGGCTACGATGAAACCGGCTTCCTGACGCTGCATTTTCACGGCTGGATGGTCGAGTCGGACTGCTGCCGTGCGGCGTTTTTGCGCGGTGCATTTCTGACGGGCGGCTATCTGGCCGAACCGGAAAAAATGTACTACCTGGAGCTGTCCAGCCCGCACGCACTGATGATGCGGGAGCTGGGCATCCTGTTTGCGGATATGGAGCTGCACCTGAAAGCCGGACGCCGGAAGGACAATGCACTCCTGTACTGCAAGGACAGCGAAACCATCGAAACGTATCTGACGGTGATTGGCGCCCACCGTTCCGTCATCAATTTTATGGAGACACGCGTGATCAAGGATGTCCGAAACACCATCAATCGCCGTGTCAACTGCGAAGCATCCAATATCATCAAGGCGGCCGAAAACGGGACGAATCAACTGAAGCTCCTCCAACGCATCGAGCAGGCCGGACAGACGGAGCAGCTCGACGATAAGCTGCGGGAGGCCATGCAGCTTCGAATGCAATACCCCGATGAAACGCTGGCCGAGCTGGCTGCCCGCGCCAATCCGCCCGTTTCGAAATCCGGCCTGAACCATCGTCTGAAAAAACTGATGGCCATAGCAGAGACCCTTCCGGAGGTTCCGGAAGCATAGCGCGAAAGGGGATGCCTGAATGACTGATTTTGTCCATTTGCACGTTCACACGGAATACAGTCTGCTGGACGGCGCCTGCCGCATCAGCCGGTTGATGGATTATGTCAAATCCATCGGGCAGTCGGCCATTGCGATCACCGATCACGGCGCAATGTTCGGCGTGTACGATTTCTATCGCGCCGCAAAAGCTGCCGGTGTCAAACCGATCATCGGCTGCGAGGTGTATGTGGCACCGCGCAGTCGCTTTGACCGCCAGAGCGAGGATGCCCATGCATCCCACCTGGTGCTGCTCTGCGAAACACGGGAAGGGTACCGGAATCTGTGCAGGCTGGTTAGTTGTGCCTATACAGAGGGCTTCTATAAGAAGCCGCGCATTGATCTGGAGCTGCTGGAACAGCACGCCGAAGGCCTGATCGGCCTCTCCGCCTGCCTGGCCGGTGACGTGGCCAGACACCTGTCCGCCGAGGATTATGACGGCGCTCTGAGCTGCGCCAGGCGATACGATCGGATTTTTGGCCACGGCAATTTCTTCCTGGAGCTGCAGGATCATCAGATTCCGGAGCAGAAGCTCGTCAATCGCGGCATCCGCAGACTGCATTCAGAAACCGGCATCCCGATGGTCATCACCAATGACGCGCATTACATTCGCAGGGAGGAAGCAGAGCTGCAGGACGTTCTGATGTGCATCCAGACCGGCAAAACCGTTGACACACCGGATCGCCTCCGCTTTTCCACACAGGAATTCTATATCAAATCGGCGGATGAACTCGGTGAGCTGTTCCCGGACGATGAGGCCGCCTTCGAAAATACGGTGAAAATCGCGGAAAGATGCCAATCCGACTTTTTTGATTTCACCGGGTATATCCTCCCGCAGTATCAGGCGGAAACCGGCGAGGACAGCAAGACCTACCTCCGCCGGAAAAGTGAAGAGGGTTTTTTACGCCGATACGGCGAAAACGCGCCGCAGGCCTATCGCGATCGTTTGAACTATGAGCTGGATGTCATCATTCAGATGGGCTTCGCTGACTACTACCTGATCGTCTGGGATTACGTTCAGTATGCCAGAAGCCGTGAAATTCCGGTCGGCCCGGGACGCGGCTCCGGTGCAGGCAGTCTGGTGGCCTACTGCATGGGCATCACCAACATCTGCCCCATGAAATACGCGCTCTATTTCGAGCGCTTCCTGAATCCGGAACGCGTTTCCATGCCGGACTTTGATGTGGATTTCTGCCCGAAGCGCCGCGGCGAGGTCATTCAGTATATGTCGGAGCGCTATGGTGCTGAGCACGTGGCGCAAATCGTGACGTTTGGCACCATGGCCGCACGGAGCGTCATCCGCGATGTCGGCCGCGCATTTGGCGTACCGCTGACACAGGTGGACGCATTGGCCAAGCTCGTACCGAATGAGCTGCACATGACCATTGAAAAGGCACTGCAAAAATCCGCAGACCTGAAAGCGCAGTATGAGCAGGACGAAACGACACACCGCCTGATCGATACGGCCATGTGGCTCGAGGGAATGCCGAAAAATACGTCGACCCACGCGGCGGGCGTTGTGCTGACGCCAAAGGCCACCAGTGAATATGTGCCGCTGGCGGTCAATGAAAATGTCGTCGTGACACAGTTCCCTATGACGTCCATCGGCGACCTGGGACTGGTCAAAATGGACTTTCTCGGCCTGCGCAATCTGACCATCATTGCCGACGCGGAACGCATGATCCGCGAAACGCAGCCGGATTTCCGGATTGAACAGATTCCGGACGATGACCCCCAGACGTTCCAGATGCTGGCAGAGGGGAAAACGTGCGGCGTGTTTCAGCTCGAATCGGCGGGCATGACCTCCGTAGCCGTCGGTATGCAGGCACAGTCGATTGAAGAAATCTGCGCCGTGATCGCGCTGTATCGTCCGGGCCCCATGGAGTCGATTCCCAGGTTCATCGATGGCAAGAAGCACCCGGAGCGCGTCTCCTACGCCCACCCGATGCTGAAGGATATTCTGGACGTCACCTACGGCTGTCCGCTCTATCAGGAGCAGGTGATGATGATATTCCGCAAGCTGGCCGGCTACTCCATGGGTCGCGCCGATATTGTGCGCCGCGCCATCAGCAAGAAAAAGACGGAAGCCCTGCGACAGGAGCGCGAGAATTTTCTCTACGGCAATGAAAAAGAGGGCATTCCGGGCTGCATCGCCAACGGCGTCGATGAAAAAACGGCCACGGAGATTTTTGAGGCCGTGCTCGACTTCGGCGGCTATGCCTTCAATAAAGCGCACTCCGCGGCCTATGCCATGGTGTCCTATCAGACGGCGTACCTGAAATGCCGCTACCCGCAGGAATACATGGGCGCGCTGCTGTCCAGCGTGCTGGGCAACCCGGCCAAGGTGGCAGAATACATCGGCGAATGCAAAACCATGGGCATTGCCATTCTGCCGCCGGACGTCAACCGCTCGGAAATGCATTTTGCAGTTGACGGCAAGGATATCCGCTTCGGAATGTGCGCGATCAAAAACGTCAGCGAAAAGCTGATCGCCGATCTCGTGGGCGAACGCCGGGAAAACGGCCCGTTCATGGGCTTTGCTGATTTCTGCAGCCGAATGTCCTGCCATGAACTGAACAGTAAAACCGTGGAATGGCTGATCAAGGCCGGGGCGTGCGACTGTTTTGGCCTGAACCGGATGCAGATGCTCAACGCGTATGACAACCTGATTGCATCGGCCATTCTGGAGCGAAAAAGCAAGATCGAGGGGCAGCTGTCCCTGTTCGGAGAAGAAGAGGATCAGAGCATCAACGAACCGGTCATTCCGGACATGAAGGATTTCACCCGCCGGGAGCGGTTTGCCATGGAAAAGGAAGCCATGGGGATTTATCTCTCCGGCCATCCGGCAGATGAATATCAGGCATCCTTCCGTCAGGCGGGCTGCATTGCCATCCGTGAGCTGCTCGGCGATGAAGAGGAACGCGAGGAACCGGACGATTCAGAGTCCACGCTGCTGTCCGGCAACACGGAATATGACAACCGCGAGGTGACCATTGGCGGCGTCGTGACGGCGCTGAAGCAGAAGGTCACAAAGAGCGGGCAAACCATGGCGTTTGCAACGGTCGAAGACCTGACCGGCGCGATGGAAATTCTCGTCTTTCCGAAGATTCTGACGGAATACGGTCTGTTCCTGAAACAGGAGAACGCCGTTATTCTGCGCGGAAGGGTCAGCCTGCGGGAAAATGAGGAGCCGAAGCTGATCTGCGAACGCATCCGGCTGGCGACGAGCAACGGACAGGAAACACCTGCGCCGCCCATGATGGAACCGCGGGAACCGTTGCCGACAGCCGGGGAACCGCAGGAGCCGCGCCTGCAGTTTGCACCGGAGCAGAAGCTCTACCTCCGTGTCTATAACGAGGAACAGCGCTTCTTTGAACGGCTGAAGGGGCTGTTCACCATGTTCCCCGGAACGCGACAGGCCATCCTCTACTATCCGGTGTCGCAGCGCCGCCTGGCAACGGATGCATCCCTGCGCGTGAGCGATGATATGCGCCTGTATCGGGAGCTGTACCGCCTGCTGGGCGAGGAAAACGTCAAGCTGAAGTAACGGACACAGGAAAAAGACACAGATTTTGTGAAAAACAGGATTGAAATTTGCACGCAAATTCGGTATAATAGATAAAATCAATCGATGTGTTGAACCGGGAACCACCGGACAGGAAAGGAGGCTGCATCATGGAAGAGCTCGTTCTGCGACGTCAGCCATACAGTGCAGAAGCAGAACAGGCCGTGCTGGGCAGTCTGCTGATTGATCCGGCATGCATTGCCGAGGCGATTGAAATTGTCGCAGCAGATGATTTCTATCTGCCGGAAAATAAGAAAATTTTTGAAACCATCACATCCATGTACACGCTGGGTCAGAAAATGGACCCGGTTATTCTGCTGGATGAACTGAAAAACCGCGAGATCTACGATGAAGCCGGCGGCCGAGCCTACCTCTATAAGCTGATTGAGATTACGCCGACCGCCGCCAACGTGAAGGCCTATGCCCAGATTGTCCGCGCCAAGGCGAAGCTGCGCAAGCTGGCCAAAATCACCGGGGAGACGAATGAGCGGGCGCTGTCGGAGGCCGGTGAGGTCAACGAACTGATCGAAACGCTGGAGCAGCAGCTCTTTGAAATGCGCGGCGAAAAGCAGGGGCAGGGTCTGGTTCACATCCGCGCCGCCATCATGGATTCGATTGAAATCCTCAACGAACTCTCCAAGCACAAGGGTACCATGCCGGGCATTCCGACCGGCTTTTCCGATCTGGACTACTACATCACCGGCCTGAACCAGTCAGACCTGATTCTGCTGGCCGCCCGCCCCGGTATCGGCAAAACCTCCGTTGCATTGAATATCGCCCGGAATGCATCGAAATCCGGAAAAAATGTCGCGGTCTTCAACCTGGAAATGAGCCGAACGCAGCTGGTACAGAGAATGCTGTCCAGCGAAGGCATGATCGACCTGAAAAAAATCAAGACGGCGGATTTGACCGATGACGAATGGGACCGTCTGGCCAGCGCCTCCAAGGAGCTGTCGGCTGCACCGATCTATATCGACGATACCGCCAACATCACAGTCGCGGAAATCAAAGCGCGCTGCCGCCGCCTGCCCAATCTGGGTCTGGTGATTATCGACTATCTCCAGCTGATCAGCGGCACCCGCAAGGACGGCAACCGCGTTCTGGAGGTTTCGGAAATCTCACGCGCCCTGAAAATTATGGCGAAGGAACTGAATATTCCAGTGCTTTGCCTGTCCCAGCTCTCCCGCGCATCCGATCAGCGCAAGGAGCGGCCGCGCCTGTCCGATCTGCGCGACTCCGGTGCCATTGAGCAAGACGCCGATATTGTTCTGTTTTTGTATAAGGATGAGGATTATAACCCGGATACCGCGGATAAAAACGTCTGCGAATGTATCATTGCGAAAAACAGAAACGGCCAGACCAATACCGTGAAATTCCGTTGGCTGGGTCAGTTCACCCGATTCGTCACACAGGACAATCACCATGCAGAAGCCTGATTGCCTGCACCCGTATGAGCAGAGGGTGCTGCGCTGGCTGCGCGAGAACCGCGTTTCACTGTCCGGCTGCCGGGTTCTGGCGGCTCTGTCCGGCGGCGCGGATTCGGTCGCAATGACCCTTCTGCTGCAAAACCTGGCCGGGCAGAACGGCTTTACGCTCTGCGCGGCACACGTCAATCATCAGATTCGCGGCGAGGAGGCCGAGCGGGACGCCACGTTCTGCCGCGCCTTCTGCGAAGCGCGTGGGATTCCGTTTCGCCTACTGGTCGGTGATGCCCGACAGGTGGCAGCCAACCGCAGACAGGGGCTGGAGGAGGCCGCCAGGACGATGCGCTATGAGCTGCTGCAAAGTGCAGCCAATGCGTTGCAGGCCGACTGGATTGCAACGGCGCATACGGCGGATGATCAGCTGGAAACCGTTTTGCTCAACCTGATGCGCGGCAGTGCGGCGCGGGGGCTGAGCGGGATTCCACCGGTCAACGGTCGGATTCTTCGCCCGATTCTTCCACTGGAACGCGCTGATACCGAAACGATTGTCCGACTGGCCGGAACCGGCTATGTGACCGATTCGACAAATGAGTCCGATGCGTATGCCCGAAACCGCCTGCGCAATCAGGTGATCCCCGTTCTGCGCAGCCTGAACGGAAACGTGGCAAACCTTGCACTGGAAAACGGCATCATCCTGCGCGAAGAGGATCAGTACCTTGCCGAACTGGCGGCGGATGCACTTTCCTCCGTTCGCAACGGTGAACGGCTGTCTGTCTCCGCCGTTCAGACGCTGCCGGAAGCGATGCGCAGCCGCGTGGTGCGCCTCTGGGGCGGGGAATCCGGCATCCGGCTGGATCGCCGGAAAACCGCCGCCATCCTGGCACTCCTCACATCGCGGTGCCCTTCATCGTTCTGTGAACTCTCCGATGGGAAAATCTGCCGCCGGATTTATGGGGAATTGGCCATCGAAACGGTGTCCGAACCGCCCGCAGACTTCTTCGTCCCCCTGCCGCTTGGAAAAACGGAACCGGTCGGCCGAAAATATACCGCTGAAGGCCGTTTTCTGGCGGGTTCACTCGTAAAAACACAGCAAGTTTATAAACTATTCAACCACTGCTATCTCAACTGTGATACAATAAAAGGAATGGTTTGCATCCGAAATCGCCGTCCGGGAGATCGTTTCGCAAGGAATGCGTCCTCCGGCTCCAAATCGCTGAAGCAGGTCTTCACCGACCTGAAAATCCCCGCCGACACCCGAAGGGAGTTGCCGGTCGTTGCGGATGAAGCAGGTGTTTTGTGGGTCTACGGCATCGGCCCCAACCATCTGCGCCCTCTTTACCGCCCGGAAACGGACGGATACGAAATCTGTTTTCGGGAAATCTAACTACCATACCGACTGTTCCGGTAGGCCAACAAACGAACTTGGGAAGGAAGCGTCAGGCATATGACAAACAAACTGAATCAAATGGAAGACAAAATTGAACACGTTCTGATTTCTGAAGAGGATCTGGCTGCAAAGGTGCAGGAAATCGGTGCAAAAATCAGCGCGGACTACGCGGGCAAGCGCCCACTGCTGGTGAGCGTGCTGAAGGGCTCCATCGTTTTCATGGCCGACCTCATGCGCGCCATTACGATCGAATGCGATATCGACTTTATGAGCTGCTCCTCCTATGGAAAAGGGAAGACGAGCAACGGCGTTGTCCGGATTCTGAAGGATTTGGACAGTGATATCACCAACCGCCACATCATCGTCGTCGAGGACATCCTGGACAGCGGACTGACGCTTTCCTATATTCTGGAGCTGCTCCGCACCCGCGGCGCGGCCTCCATTGCACTTTGTACGCTGCTGGATAAGCCGGAACGCCGCAAGGTCGAGGTCAAGGTGGATTATTCCGGCTTCACCATCCCGGACGAATTCGTCGTCGGATTCGGTCTGGACTATGCGGATTTGTACCGTAATCTCCCGTATATCGGTGTCCTGAAACCTGAAGTCTATACACAGGCATAATCATTTCCCGCATTTGCAGCCTTGCGAATGCAGAAAGGCGTGAATCCCTTGAAAAAAAATATGCGCGGCGTCCTGCTGTACGCCGCAATGCTGGCTCTGCTGATTCTTGCGTTGACCTATCTGTTTGACTCCCCCAATCAGACGGAAATTCTGACCTATTCAGACGTCCTGGATTATTACCGTGACGGACGGGTCAAAGCCTACGATATTGACGGAAACGACCTGCGGTTGCAGCTGAACGACGGAACGGTGATTCAGTACGAGATTCCGTATCTCTCCATGTTCATCGACGATGTCAAGGACATTGAGACCGCCAGAGAAGCAAACGGCTTGCCGACTGTTTCCGAATACGACATCCATGCCCCGCAGGAGACGCCGTGGTGGGTGAGCTTTGTGCCGTATCTCGTGCTGTTCGGCATTGTGATTGTCCTCTGGTATTTCATGATGCGTCAGGCGGGCGGCGGCGGGAAGGCCATGTCCTTCGGAAAAGCCCGCACCCGTGTTCAGACCGACTCCAAAAAACGGATTACCTTCGCCGATGTGGCCGGTGCCGACGAGGAAAAAGAGGAGCTCTCTGAAATTGTCGATTTCCTCAAGGATCCCCATAAATATACGGAGATCGGTGCCCGTGTGCCGAAGGGCGTCCTGATGGTCGGCCCTCCGGGAACCGGGAAAACGTACCTGGCCAAGGCCGTAGCCGGTGAGGCCGGTGTGCCCTTCCTCTCCATTTCCGGCTCGGATTTCGTGGAAATGTATGTTGGTGTCGGTGCCTCCCGCGTGCGCGACCTGTTTGATCAGGCGAAGAAAAACCAGCCCGCCATCATCTTCATCGACGAAATCGATGCCGTCGGCCGTCAGAGAGGTGCCGGTCTTGGCGGCGGACACGATGAACGCGAACAGACGCTGAACCAGCTCCTGGTCGAGATGGACGGCTTCGCGTCCAACGAAGGCGTCATTGTCATTGCGGCAACCAACCGCCCGGACATCCTGGATACGGCGCTGCTGCGCCCGGGGCGCTTTGACCGCCAGATTTACATTGGCCTGCCCGATCAGAAGGCGCGTGAGGAAATCCTGAAAATTCACGCCCGCGGCAAGCAGATCGGCTCAGATGTTGATTTCAGCGTGGTGGCTCGCTCCACCGCCGGCTTCAGCCCGGCCGATCTGGAAAACCTGCTCAATGAAGCGGCACTCCTGTCCGCCCGCGCCAAACAGCGCCAGATTTCCATGACCAACCTGTCGGAAGCCATCATCAAGGTCATTGCCGGACCGGAGAAAAAGAGCCGCGTCATCTCCGAAAAGGAACGCCGCCTGACGGCCTTCCACGAAGCCGGTCACGCCGTTGTGACCCGGTTCCTGCCGACCCAGTCTCCAGTCCACCAGATTTCGATCATTCCGCGTGGCACCGCAGGTGGCTATACCATGTCGCTCCCGTATGAGGACAAATCCTTCGCCTCCAAGAGCGAGATGCTCGAAGATATCGTCTCTCTGCTCGGTGGCCGCGTTTCGGAAAAGCTCTTCTTAGACGACATCTCTACCGGCGCCTCCAACGATATCAGCCGCGCCACGGAAACGGCCAGAAAAATGGTGATGAAATACGGCATGAGCGATGAACTCGGCCCAATCGCCTTTGGCTCGGACCATGACGAGGTCTTTATTGGCCGCGACTTTGGAACAATGCGGAATTATTCGGAAGAAGTCGCCGCCAAAATCGACCGGGAAATTCATTCCATCGTCGAGAACGCCTTCCAAAAAGCCAGCGACATCCTGACGGAAAAGGAAGATAAAGTCCGCCAGGTGGCCGAATACCTGCTGGCACATGATAAAATGGAAGCCGACGCCTTCAATGCACTGTTTGCAGCGGGCGAAGGCACGGCGGCTGTGGCCGCAATGGATCAACTGGTGAATGCGCAGCCGGATGGGGAACAGCCGACAGACGCCGGTTCTGACTGCTGATGGCGCGCACAGTCCGGTTGACGGTGCCGGAAGCATACCATGGATGCAGACTCAGCACGTTCCTGCGCCGAACACTCGGCGCAGGAACGGCACTGTGCCAGACTCTGAAAAAGGACGAAAATGCCGTGCTGCGCAACGGCATTCCGTCCTTTTTGACTGTATTTGTCCAGAAGGATGATGTTATCCAGCTTCAACTGCCGGAAACCTTCGAAGAATGCGGCAGGGAACCGACGGTTGCGCCGGTCGACCTCGGTATCGGCATGGCCTATGAGGACGCGGACTATGCCGTGCTGATCAAACCGGCCGGTATGCCGGTTCACCCGTCCCGCGCCCATGTCTATGACACCCTGGCCAATGATTTTCTGTTTCACCATCCATCCGTCGTCTTTCGCCCACTGACCCGGCTCGATTATGATACCTCCGGCCTCGTCCTGGTTGCTAAAAATCAATTGGCGGCAGAGGTTGACCGCAGCCGCCTGACGCGGATTTACTATGGCATCACGGACCGCCACGTCGCATCCGCAGGCGGCATCTGTGACCTGCCGATCGAACGCGAGACGGAGGGCAGCTGCCGACGTGCCGTTCGCCTGGACGGCAAACCTGCCGTCACACACTGGCGCACCGTGGGACGGCTGCATGGGCTGACCGTCCTGCGGTTTCGACTGGAAACGGGTCGAACGCATCAGATCCGCGTCCATTGTGCCGCGATGGGCTTCCCGCTCTGTGGCGATGCGCTGTATGGCGGCTCTATGGAGCAGATCGGGCGACAGGCACTCCATGCGGCCTACCTGACCTTCGAAAATATCATCACCGGCAAAAAGACGACGGTGAAGGCGCCGCTGCCGGACGATATGCAGGCGCTGCTACGCGAAAAAAATGACACCTGAACCGTTTTATGTGCAACAAAATCAACGGTTCAGGTGTATATTCTATGAGCCAAAACAAACGGAGAGGAGGTGCCGGACATGGCAGAACAGACCGGATTGGAAGCGCTGTATGCGCGCCGGTTCGACCTCGTTGATCGGATTTGTTTTCTGTTTCTCAAAAATCCGAGCGATGCGGAGGACGCGACATCCGTCGTATTTCTGCGCGTTCTGGAATCGGCGGTGCAGTTTGCATCGGAGGAACATGAAAAAGCATGGCTGATTCGAACCACGCGGAATGTCTGCAAAAATGAACAGCGCCGCAAAGCGCGCCAGCACCTTTCGCTGGACGATGACCCTGCAAACCGCGACCGGAAGACTGAACCTCATTTTCTACCCCAAGATTTCGTATGTCTGGGGCGGATACCGCGTGCAGCCGGATACCTGGGAACACCTGCAAACCATCCTCGCGGAGTAGCCGCCCCCCTGAAAACAATCGACACCGCCCGATTTGACCAATCGAGCGGTGTCGTTTTTTGATGTATGAAACGTGTCAGGCATCCTGCTCGGACGTGGCGTCCGACTGCGCGGCGGCGGATAAATTGCCGAGCAGCGAGCGCACGGCGGTCTGGAAGCCGGAGAGCTTTTCGAGCGATGCGTGCAGCTCCCGGTTTTCTGCGGTCAAGGCGTCGATCTGGCTGTTGAGCGCGTTGATTTGTGCATCGTCAGCCGTGGGCACGGGAACGGCGCAGAGATCGTCGGCCGCGCTGCGCAGACCGGAAAAAATGGTCTGAAACCGTGCATCCATGTCGGCTTTGGCGGCGTCCAGCGCAGCAATCCGCGCATTGGCCTGCTCCAGCGCTTCCCGCAGAGCTTCTGCTTCAGAACGCACCTGTGCCAGCTCCTGATTGGCGTGCGTCAATGCCGTGGATAATGAGATGATCTGCTCTTTCGTTCGCCGATGAGCCTGCTCAGAGGCGGAGAGGTCGGCGCGCAAATCGTCCAATTCCGAAATCTGATCCTGATTTTGCCGGGCGATATAGGCGACAACGTCCGATTTGTTAAATCCACCAATCAGATTCTTGCGGAAAAAGACCTTTTTCTGCTCAGAACGCTCCATGCCGTGCATCCTTCTTTCTCAATTCGATTCCATATACGAACATTATACCATGTTTTGCACGTTTGTGCAAGAGCTTCTATGAAACCGTCACACCCTTCAGCTCGTAGCCGGTCTCGCGTAGAACGGCCTGCAGCCGCACCATGTCCGGCGCTTCTGCCATATAAAAGACCGTTTCACCTTTTCTACGGGAAGACGAAACCTTTTTCACAGGGAAATGGCTGCGAATGGCATCATTGACGTGCGCTTCGCACATTCCGCACATCATTCCATCAATTTTCAACGTGATTTTCAGCATGAATTCCACCTCACTTTCTGCTGCCTGATTCGATTGCGGGTAAAAACAGAGGCGCACCCGGAACGGATGCGCCTCTGCTGTGTCAGGTTTTGTGACAGGAGCCGGACATTGCACAATGCGCACAATTGCCGCCACAGGGAGATTTCCCTTTTTTACGGTCACGGACGAGAACGAAGACGATGGCGGCAACAACCAACAGAAGAACCAGACAGATGAGAATGGTTCCGATGTTTGCAGCAATCCATGAGAACATAAGCGGGACTCCTTTTCAAAATGGAATTACACTCTGACGTTTTTCTTCAACGTGGTGGCTTCGTGATACGGACGGAAGAGCAGATAGATCATACCGGCCAGCAGGGCAAAGGCGACGATCAGACCGATCACGGAGACGTTCCCTGTGAAGATGCCGCCGAACTGATTGACCATCAGCGAGATCACATAGGCGAAGCCGCACTGATAACCAATGGCGAACCATGTCCATTTGGCGTTGTTCATTTCGCGACGGATGGCGCCGATGGCTGCAAAGCACGGGGCGCACAGCAGGTTGAAGATGAGGAAGGAATAGGCGGTCAGACCGGTGAATGCAGCGGCCAGCGCCTGATAGACGGAACCGTCTCCGCCGCCGTAGAGAATGCCGAGCGTGCCGACGATATTTTCCTTGGCGACCAGACCGGTGATCGATGCGACAGCGGCCTGCCAGTTGCCCCAGCCGAGCGGTGCAAAAATCCAGGCAATCGCGCCGCCGATCTTTGCGAGGATGGAGCAGTCAATTTCGTCCTCCGACAGCATCCGGAATCCGTCTTCGGCCCAGCCGAAGTAGGTGGCGAACCAGACAAAAATCGTGGACAGGAGGATGATCGTCCCGGCTTTCTTGATGAATGACCAGCCGCGCTCCCACATGGAACGGAGAACGTTGCCGAGCGTCGGCCAGTGGTAAGCCGGAAGCTCCATGACAAACGGAGCCGGATCCCCGGCGAACATTCGCGTTTTCTTCAGGATGATACCGGAAATGATGATGGCGAGCATACCGATGAAGTAGGCGGAGGTGGAAACCCAGGCTGAGTTGCCGAAGAGCGCACCGGCAATCATGGCGATGAAGGGCACCTTTGCGCCGCAGGGGATGAACGTGGTGGTCATGATTGTCATACGGCGGTCGCGCTCGTTTTCGATGGTACGTGAGGCCATGATACCCGGGATACCGCAGCCGGTGCCGATCAGCATCGGGATGAAGGACTTGCCGGACAGACCGAATTTGCGGAAAATGCGGTCGAGGACAAACGCGATACGCGCCATATAGCCGCAGGCTTCCAGAAATGCGAGCAGGAGGAAGAGCACGAGCATCTGTGGGACAAAGCCGAGAACAGCGCCGACACCGGCGACAATCCCGTCATTGATCAGACCGGCGAGCCAGTCCGGAGCGTTGGCGCTGTCCAGCAGGTCGCCCACCAGCACGGGGATGCCGGGCACCCAGACGCCAGAGTCGGCCGGATCCGGTGCTTCAAAGCCGTTGACCTCGAAGTATTCAACGGCTTCCAGATAGGAAACACCGATTGTGAATTCTCCGTCGGCATCGGCCGGAATGGTGTCGTAGTAAACGAACCATTCAGACTCCGCCAACGTTTCTTCATCTTCCAGCGTGATGCTGGAGAAAGCGTCTTCTGTCCGGAAGGACTTGATTTCTGACAGAACGGCGTCTGCGTCAAAATCCTCGCCTTCCGGATCCACTTCGACAAAACCGTTGATGGCGTTCAATGCGTCTTCGTATGCGCCGGAGGCTTCTTCCGCTGCGGCCGAACCGATGCCAAACAGATGCCAGCCATCGCCGAACACGCCGTCATTCACCCAGTCGGTCGCCATGCTGCCGACGGTGACCATGGAGAGGTAATATACAAGGAACATTACAATGGCGAAAATCGGAAGTCCCAGCCAGCGGTTTGTGACGACTTTGTCGATGCGGTCGGAGGTGGAGAGCTTGTTGTGATTCTTTTTCTGGTAGCACGCCTTGATCACCGTGGCAATGTACAGATAGCGCTCGTTGGTAATGATCGATTCCGCATCGTCATCCAGCTCCGCTTCTACCGCACGAATGTCGCTTTCAATGTGCGACAGCACCGCCGGATCGATGGAGCGCGCCGACAGCACCTGACTGTCGCGCTCAAAAATCTTGATGGCGTACCATCTCTGCTGCTCCTCCGGGAGACCGTGGACAGCCGCTTCTTCAATATGCGCAATCGCGTGCTCAACGGAACCGGAGAAGGTGTGCATCGGAACGGTTTTCCCGCCCCTGGCCGCCTGAATGGCCGCTGTGGCCGCTTCCATGACGCCGTTGCCCTTCAATGCGGAAATCTCAACAACCGGACAGCCCAGCTGCCGGGACAGCTCCGCCGTATTGATGCGGTCGCCGTTCTTCCGGACAACATCCATCATGTTGATCGCGACAACCACCGGAATGCCAAGCTCCGTCAGCTGCGTAGTCAGGTACAGGTTGCGCTCCAGGTTGGTACCGTCAATGATGTTCAAAATGGCGTTGGGACGCTCGTCGATCAGATAGTTTCGTGCGACAACCTCCTCCAGCGTGTAGGGGGAGAGGGAATAAATCCCCGGCAGGTCGGTGATGATGACGCCCTCGTGTTTTTTGAGCCTGCCTTCTTTTTTCTCAACGGTAACGCCCGGCCAGTTCCCAACAAACTGGTTGGAACCGGTCAACGCGTTGAACAGGGTCGTCTTACCGGAGTTTGGGTTCCCGGCAAGAGCAATTCGTAAATCCATCTCTGAAATCCTCTCTTTCTGTCAGGTACGGCATCCGTACATCATTCAATCTCGATCATTTCGGCATCCGCTTTTCTGAGCGACAGCTCATAGCCGCGAACTGTGATTTCAATGGGGTCACCGAGCGGGGCCACCTTCCGAACGGACAGGGTCACCCCCCGTGTGATTCCCATATCCATGATGCGGCGCTTGACGGCACCTTCACCATGCAGGCGAACCACTTTGACCGCATCGCCAATCCTGGCATTTCTGAGCGTTTTCATATCAGTATCCTCCTTTGAATCGGTATTTTTCTCCGTGGATTTCTAAACCATAATCTTTCGAGCCATTTCTTCACTGATGGCGACCCGTGACTCCTTGACCTTGACAATCACGTTGCCGCCCAGCGCGTTGACAATGGTCACGCTGCCCCCGACGACAAATCCGAGATTCTCCAGGTGCTTCTTCACCTCGGGATTTCCCCCGACCTTTTGAATGATATTCTCTTCACCGGCGTCTGCAAGCACCAGAGGCATCATGCAACACCACGCTCCTTCCTGCTGTGCTCCAAAGCGTATACGATTGACATTAGTCACAACTAACCGAATACATAAAATAAGGATTAGCCTTGGCTAACCGGACATTATCATACACCACTTCGAACGGTTTGTCAAGCGGAAAATGGTGGAAAAGCGAGGAGCTTCTGCATCTTTGGCATCATGAACAATGCGTTAGCGCACACTAACTTACGCAGTTGTTGATTCTGCCGACAACAAAAAAATGCCAATCCGGCGATTGAAAACTGCCGGATTGGCAGGAAAAACGAAGCGCGTAGTCGGGCTGGGCAGTGGCAACCTGCACGAAACTGTGCGCCGACGCCGTGCAGCGGTCAGACGTTTGTCTGATCGCCGTCCAGCAAAAGCAGCCCGTCCTCGCAGCGCAGAGCCGCGAGCGAAGGCGAAAGCGGCGTGTCCGCCGAGATGCGGCAGGTACCCGAGCCGTGAACCGTGAGCGCTGTGATACACCCGTCCTTCCAGGAAAAATCGAGGGAAAAGCCGCCCCGCACCCGAAGCCCGGAAACGCGGCCGTCCCGCCATTCAGCCGGACAGGCCGGCAACAGCTGCACGGCGGAACCGTGGCTCTGCACCAGCATTTCACAGACCGCCGCAGCGCCGCCAAAATTGCCGTCAATCTGGAAAATGCGCGGCGGATGAAGATCCAGCAGAGAATCCGTGGCAAAGTCGCAGATCAACGCCTGCAAATGGCGGTAGGCTTCCGAAGCGTCACCAAATCGCGCAAACAGACACGCCGTCCAGGCGCGGCTCCAGCCGGTGTGCCCGCCGCCGCAGGATAACCGGCGAATCAGGGATGTTCTGGCCGCGGCCAACAGCTCCGGTGCAGTTTCACGGGTAAAGAGCGCGGCGGGGTAGACGCCGATCAGATGAGAGACGTGGCGGTGGCCGGGCTCGCCCTCCTCGTATTCCCGGTCGTATTCCAGCAGCTGACCGGCGGAACCGATCTGAAACGGCGGCAGCCTCGTCAGCATGGCCTGCCAGACGGCGCGCTGTGCATCGTCCGTCTGCAAAAGCTCGGACGAGCGGATGCAGAGCGACAAAATGATCGTGCAGAATTCCAGATCGACAGTTGCGTTACGGACAATCGTGACCGGGAACGCCTCACAGCCCTTCAGGAAATTCTCAGGGGACTGGCTCGGCGCAAGGGACAGGGAACCGTCCGGTTCCGAACAGAGATAGTCCTCATAAAAAGCGGCACATTCTTTGAAAAACGGATAGGCGCGTGTGCGCAGGAAATCGAGATCCATTGAGAAAGCATAGTGCTCCCAGTAGTGCAGCGCCAGCCAGGGGGCACAGCAGGTCGTGACCGCCCAACCGTATGCTTCCGGCGTGGCGCGGCTCCATGCATCCGTCTGGAGCGGGAAGACAATCCCACGGCAGCCATACAGCAGACGAGCAGCTTCCCGTGCAGAGGGCAGCAGCCGCTCCACCCAGGCAAACAGCGCTTCATCCGTTTCCGATAGCGCTGCAACCTGCGAAATCCAGTAGTTCATCTGCAAATTGATATCCAGATGAAAATCGGCGTCCCAGGGCGGGGTCAGCGATTCGTTCCAGATGCCCTGCAAATTGGGCGGGAGCGTTCCCGCTGAGGACAGCAGAAGGTAACGGCCAAAGTGGAAATAGAGCACCGGCAGCGTCACATCCCGCCCGGCGCGGTAGGCGGATAACCGCTCGGCCAGATCGGCGTCGGGCAGCTCCTCCGAACCGATGGCAATGGAAGCGCGATCGTATCGCTCCGAAAACGCAGCGCGATGGCGTGCAAAGATCGCTTCGACGTCCGGACACTCCACCGGCAGATCGGCTTCCTGTTCCGGAACCAGCCCGGTGGAGGATGTGCCAATGTTCAAAACGATCACCGCCCGCTCTGCATGGAACAGATGAAGAGCGTCGCCCTGCACCTCCAGAATACCGTCCGTGAAGACGTGAGCGCGGATGGCAAAGCGAATTCCACCATCAAACTGTCCGGACAATGTCAGGTACCCCACACCGCCCAGGACGGAGGCGCTGCGCTCCACAGCACAATGCGGATCCGCCGTCCGGGTCAGGGCGATTGCAAAATCGAGTGCCCCGCCGGACGATGTCAGCTCGGTATACACCGCCCCGGCCGGGTATTGACAGAAGACGCGCTTCCGAACCATGCCGCAGCCGTTGTGATACGCGACCGTCGCACACGCATCCGAAAAGGAGAGCGAACGCCGGTAATTCTGAACGGCACTGCCCGCATGGTCAAACAGCAGAAGATCGCCTGCCGGCTGATAAGGGTCAATGCGGGCGGGCAAACCAACCGGCGAACGCCCGCCGGTTGGCGAAAAGCTGTCGTTGGCCAGCCGTGTGGCCTCAACAAAATGACCAGCAGCCAGCTCTGCACGAATGGTCGCCAACGCGTCCTCCGGCGGCGGGAGAATCGAGCGGTCGCGGTATTGCCCGGTGTACAGCCACTCGTGATTCAAAGCCAGCCGCTCCGACAGCGGCTGACCGCATAAATTGACGCCCAACCGACCGTTTCCGAGCAAAAGCCCTTCCTTCCATTCGGACGGCGGCGTCTGTAACCAGAATGCGTGATTTGTCATAAAAGCCGATACCTCCCTTTTTGCAAAAGCCGGAGCGCTTTTGCAGACGCCCCGATACGCGAAAAACGCCGCGCAGTCCGGACGTTCCCTGTATTTATTATACCATATCTGACGAATCATCACAAGGATTGACGTTTCCGGCGCAATATGTTATAATATCCTTCACTGCCGTTGGAAAAACAGCATCAGACGATCACACAGACAGAGGAGGCGAGGAATGAATGAGATCACCGGAACAGGAAGAACAGAACAAGCTGGCAGATACGCTTGCATTGATTCAGGAGGAGCTCCGCAAGCTGGGTCAGGATCAGTCCAGCCTGCATTCCGAACTGCATGATCGTGCCAAATATATGTGGCAGGAGCTGCCGCAGCAGGTTCGCACCTTCGACGATGTCGTGGAGCTCTCCGCACAGCTGAGCGAAGTGGCACACAGCGAAATGCAGCTCAATGATGCAGCACACCGCCGCACTGTGCTGGAAAAAATGAAGGAAAAACCGTATTTTGGCCGCGTGGATTTCCGGGAGCCGTCCGGCACGGAGGAAACGGTGTATATCGGACTGGCCAACCTGATGCGCGCTGATTATACATCGGCCGTCTGCGACTGGCGAACGCCGGTGGCCGGTCTGTTCTATGAAAACGGCGTCGGAATGACCAGCTATGAAGGGCCGGACGGTTCCGTTTCCTGCGAAGTGCTGCGCCTCCGACAATATGAAATTGAACAGGGCGAGCTGAAGTTGGCGATTGATTCGGACGTCCGCATCGATGACAGCATCCTGCTGAACGTGCTGGGCGGCGACTCCAGCGACCAGATGAAAACCATTGTCTCCACCATCCAACGCGAACAGAATCAGGTCATCCGCGACAGCGACCATGAACTGCTCCTCGTACTGGGGCCGGCCGGAAGCGGCAAAACCAGCATTGCACTGCACCGCGTGGCGTATCTGCTGTACCGCGACCGCAAAAAGCTGAAATCGAAAAACGTCCTGATCTTTTCGCCCAATGACCTCTTTTCCAACTATATTGCCGGCGTCCTGCCGGAGCTGGGCGAGGATGAAGCGCAGACGACGACGTTTGCCGATATGATCCGAAAATACTGCGGTGTCTCGGTGCTGGAAATGTACGAACAGGTGGAATTCCTGGCCACAGCCGCCGACACGCCCGCCAATCGCATCCGCCACCTTGGCATTCGACTGAAGGGCAGCCCGGAATTTCCAAAAAGCGTCCGCAGCTTCCTGGAAAATTACCTCCCGCCCTTCCGCGACCTGACGTTTCAGGGCGAACGGATTCTGTCTGCCGGACAGCTGGCTGCCCTGTATGCCGTCCGCTATGCCCACATGAACCGCATGGATCGCCTACAGGCGATTTATGACGAAGTTGCCCGGCGCATGAAGCCGCTCCGCCGCCGATACTGCGTAGCAAAAAAAGAAGAGCTTCTCCGCGCCAACCCGTCCGAGGGCGAGACGCACATCGACCAGCAGGTGCAGCACGCATTTCACGATGCCGCCGGTCTGGCGCTGAAACGCATCCGACAATTCACGGAAATCGACTTCCGCGAGCTGTACCGCAAAGCGCTGCTGTACGCCATTCGGGTGTCGAATCTGCTGAGCGAGGACGAAAAAACGCAGCTGACGGAAACCGTGCGCGAAATGTCGCTCCGGGACAAGCTGAAATTCGAAGACGGCGTTGGCGTCCTGCTGGTGATGACACTCTTTGGTGCCATTCCACCGGACAAAACGATCAAGCAGGTCGTGATTGATGAAGTGCAGGACTACAGCCCCGCACAGCATGAAATCTTTGCCGCCATTTTTGCCAATTGCAGTCTGACGCTGCTCGGCGACACCAACCAGCTGGTCAATACCGGGATGGGTATGGACGATGGAGCGGCCATTCTCTCCATCTATCAACGGAAATCGAGCGCCATTCGCCGCCTGACCAAGAGCTATCGATCAACGGCGGAAATCATGGAGCTGGCGGGTTCGGTCGTCGAACAGCATGACACGTCGGCCTGGTTTGAACGCCACGGTCAGCCCGTGAACTGGGTCACGGCGGCAAACGAGCGCGAAGCGGTGGACGCCATCTGCGACCTCCTGGAAGCACCCGGCGCACCCAACACGGCGACTGCCGTCATCACCAAAACGAACGCGGAGGCGCGGCGGCTGTACGCCAAATGCAGCAAGCGTGTCCGCAACCTGATTCTGGCTGATCACAACCGCATGGCCTATGAGCGGGGACGCTGTATCATCCCACTGGCACTGGCCAAGGGCATGGAGTTTGACCGCGTGATTCTGGCCAACAGCGCGCAATACGGCGAAGGGGAAAGAAAGCTGCTGTATGTTGCGCTGACCAGAGCCATGCATGAGCTGACGGTGATTTCCGTGCGAAAACCGTCTCCGCTGTTTGCATTGTACCGGAAGAAGCAGGAAACCGGCAGAGGAGGAGCAGAATGAACGAACAACAGATGGAAAAGCTGCCGATGGATCGCCATGCGGCGGCGCAGCTCGGCGCACTGGAGCTGGCCTATATCGGGGACTGCGTCTTTGAATTGCTGGTGCGCACACGGCTGCTGCAAACGACCGGGAAAAAGGTCAAGGAGCTGCACGGCGCCGTGGTGACGTATGTGCGCGCAGCGGGACAGGCGGCACTGGCTCAGCGCCTGTCCGAACAGCTGACAGAGGAGGAACGTGCTGTTTTCCTGCGCGGGCGGAATCACCGCCATGCCCGCATTCCAAAGGGCAGCTCACCAGCCGAATATGCACTGGCAACGGCACTCGAGTCGCTCCTGGGCTATCTGTACCTCTGCGGCGATACGGAACGGATTGAGGCGCTCGTAGAGCCGATCTTTTCGGAACCGCCCGCAGGACAGGGCACACGATGAACGCTGATATCGAACAAACAACAAGATGGCGCGGACAGATCAGTCCGCGCCATCTGTTTCAGAAAGACGAAGCTGTGAAGCATTGTGTGCCGGGGGACAGAGGTTGATCAAACGCCGCCCGAAGGATTGCGCCAGCCGGTAGGTGGAGGCGGTTCCGCCGCGGCGTTCGCCGTCAAAATAGGCGATACAGACCGAGGCGCTTTCGACCATGCTGCGGTTACGAACCTGCATACAGCCATTGTAGTAGGGTGTGAGCGACGTGTAAAGGAGGTGGTTGGCGCGTCTGGTCAGGCTGGAATAGACCTCCTGATCGGCAGGACGCCAGCGGGCATCCTGTTCCAGACAGGGAACGGCCAGCCAAAGCACAACCGGCAGGCCGCTGTCCCGCACTGAAAGAACAGCCTGCGCGGCCAACGTATCAAAGCCAAGCGCGGCACCGCTGATAAAGCGGGTGATGCCCTCGGCGTACAGGTCGGTCACAAGCGCCGGAAGCTCCAAACGCAGCCGGTTGCATTCAACGGTAGAAATGAGCCGGTGCCCGGTAAACATGGCGGTTTTCTGAATGTCTGCGGCAGGGACGATCATGCTTCCTCCAACTGCCCGAACCAGGCGGGCAGCATCCAAACAAAAGTTCTATAATAAGTATAACACAAAACCCGGCCACTTGTCAAACGAAATCATCGACTCTGAAAAAAAGAAATGGCGCAGCCCAAAAAATCATGGGGCGGACATGGAAACTTTACAACTATAGACTATAATAGAGAACTGCACAGCTGCCCGCCAAACAGGGACGATGCGCATGGATTTTTGAAACAAGAGAGGATTCGTCTGAATGAAAGATACACACACCAAACGCCTGGCGTCTCTGCTGGCCGCCCTTTGCGCAACGGCACAGCTGACCGCCTGTTCCGCCGGTACACCGACACCAGCCGGCACAACAGAACCGACGCAGACCACGCCGGTTCCGGCCACTTCAACGTCCACCATCGGCACGCTGCCACCTGTCGCCCTGCAGACAACGCCGCCCGAATCGTCGGCCTCGTCCACCAGCACATCGGCCACAACGCCGCCTGTCATGAGTACAACGACCGGCGTACAGACGTCCGGCAAGGACGGCAAAACCGCCAGTACCACCCCGATCGATCTCGGCAACGTCCTTGTCATCGGCAATTCTGCCATGGAACACTATTATGGCGTTGACAGCGTGCTCGAATCCTACGCCGGGACGGTTTCATCCATCAAGGCGCAGCTGCCGGACGTCAATGTGTATGCGATGTTCTGTCCCAGCGCCGTCGAATTCTGCGCACCCGCCAAATATCAGGCAGGCACCCGCTCCCAGCAGCGCGCCATGAACGTGATCTATGATGCGCTGCAAAACGGCGCACTCGGCGTGGATACCTGGTCGGAGCTGAACCAGCACGCAACGGAATACCTCTATTTCCGAACAGACCATCACTGGACACAGCGCGGCGCGTATTACGCCTATGTCGCGTTCTGCAAAACTGCCGGAATCGAACCGCATGACCTCTCCGAATACGAGACGGGGCTGGTGGAAAACTTTGTCGGCACCATGAGCATCTATGCCAAGGATTATGCAGAACGATTCTATCAGAATCCGGACACTGTCGAGTATTTCCGCCCGATTCATTCCTCCACCATGACCGTGTACGCCTCGGCCAATCTGACCAACGGGAGCGCCCGTTCGGTGGTGGCCAGCCAGGAATCCGCCGACAAAATGGCACGCGGCAGCAAATACAGTATGTTCCTCGCCGGTGACAACCCGATTACCCACATCGTCAGCGATACGATTCGCAATGGTCGCGTCTGCATCGTGACCAAAGAGTCCTACGGCAACGCGCTCGTCCCATTCCTTACCGACCACTTCGAGGAAATCTACGTCATTGACCCGCGCCAGTTCAATACAAGCGGCAAACCCTCCCTGAACCTGATCGATTTTGCCAGGGAACACGGCGCAACCGATATCGTCTGCATCAATGCATCGGTGCTGCTGCCGGGCATCAACCAATACCTCAAAAAAATGATCTGACAAGGGCACAAAACCGGGGCATTCCTTCCGATTGAGACGGATGTGCCCCGGTTTTTTTACAGTCGGACTTGACGCGGCGAAAAAAGCATGGTATAATAAGCAAAAGCGTAGACGGGAAAGAGTACGGTGCCATTCTGCAGCGCAGAGAGAAGGCGGCTGGTGAAAGCCTTTGTGCAGCGGTACTGGAAGCGGTCCCTGAGCTGTGAACCGAAAGGCTTTTCGAGTAGGCTTCACCGGTTCCTCCACCGTGAACGGAGTGCGACAGGCAGCTGTCGGCAGAGTGCAGGGGCATTCCCCCTGAATTTAGGTGGTAACGCGGGCTGTTCCAGTTCGTCCTAAGCTGAATTGATTCGGCTTGGGATTTTTTTATTTTCAAAAACAGATGCTCCCTTTGGGGCATTCCATTGACGGGAGGTTTTCAAAATGCCGGATCTGAATCAAATGCTGAAACTGATGGAAACCAATGGCCGCATCACCTGCGCACAGCTGGCATCCATGCTCGGATGCAGCGAAGCGGAAGTGGCGGATGCAGTCGGCACACTTGAAAAAAACAAAACCATCATCGGCTACACCACGATTGTGGACTGGGATAAGACCGATCGCGAGGTCGTCTCCGCTCTGATCGAGGTCAAGGTCGTTCCGCAGCGCGGCGAAGGCTTTGACCGCGTCGCATCGCGCATCTATCAGTACAAGGAGGTCGACAGTGTCTATCTGATGAGCGGCGGCTTTGACCTGATGGTGCTGATTGAAGGAAAAACGCTGAAGGAAGTCGCGCTGTTTGTTGCACAAAAGCTGGCAATTATGGAGTCTGTCAGCGCAACGGCAACGCATTTCGTGCTGAAAAAATACAAAGACAAGGGCGTCATCTTCAACGATGAACCGGGCGAAGATAAGCGCACCATGTTGGTCTGATAGGGAGATACCTATGCCAATTTCAGAAAAATTCAATCAAAAAGCGGTAGCGCTGAAGCCAAGCGGAATCCGCAAGTTTTTTGATCTGGCCTATACGATGGAGGACGTCGTTTCACTCGGCATCGGTGAGCCGGACTTTGTCACCCCCTGGCACATCCGCGACGCCGGGATTTATTCGCTGGAAAAGGGCAACACCATGTACACGCCGAACGGCGGCCTGCCGCAGCTGCGGACGGCACTGTCTGCGTATCTGCGCCGCCGGTTCGATATGGACTATCAGCCGGAGGAAATCCTGGTGACGGTGGGCGGCAGCGAGGCGATTGATCTGTCTCTGCGCGCCATTCTGGAGCCGGGCGATGAGGTCATCATTCCGGAGCCGAGCTTCGTCTGCTATGACCCGATCACGCAGCTCTGCGGCGGCGTTTCCGTCCCGCTTCCGACGCTGGCCGAGGATGCTTTCCGTCTGACGGCAGATCGGCTCGAAGCGGCGATTACACCGCGTACCAAGGTGCTGATTCTGCCGTTTCCGAACAACCCGACCGGCGCGGTCATGCGCCGTGAACATCTGGAACCCATTGCGGAGGTCTGCATCCGGCACGATCTCGTGGTGGTCAGCGACGAAATCTACGGTGAACTGACATACGGCGGCGAACGCCACGTTTCCATTGCAACGCTGCCGGGGATGCATGAGCGGACGATTGTCGTTTCCGGCCTCGCCAAGAGCCATGCCATGACCGGCTGGCGCATCGGCTATGCCGCGGCACCGGTCGAGGCGGTCAAGCTGATGACGAAAATCCATCAGTTCGCCCTCATGTGCGCACCGACGGTCAGTCAGTATGCCGCACTGGAAGCCATCGAAAACGGCGACGAAGATATTCAGGAAATGAAGGAAGAATACGACCAGCGCCGCCGCTTCATCTGTGACGGGCTGAACCGGATGGGTCTGCCGTGCTTTGAACCCTGCGGCGCCTTTTACGTCTTTCCCGATATCCGCTCCACCGGGCTGTCGAGCGATGAATTCTGCCGGAGGCTGCTGGTCGAGCAGCACGTTGCCGTCATTCCGGGCAATGCATTCGGCGCAGCCGGTGAGGGCTTTGTCCGCTGCTCCTATGCCTACTCTGTCCAGAAAATCGCCGCTGCACTCGAGCGGATTGAAGCGTTCCTGAAGAAATCTCTCTGACCTCTGCCGCTTGCTTGCGAAGCAGAGCTGAAAGGAGCAGACCGATATGTACGATACAAAAGATCGTCGCGTTGCGGTTATCCGCTGCAAAGCGTATGAACCGGCGCAGATTGACGCGGCGTTTGATGAAGTCTTTGCGGCGTTCCCGATTGCACAGACGGTATCCGGTAAAACCGTTCTGATCAAGGCCAATCTACTGGCGGCACATCAACCGGAAAAGGCCGCAACCACACATCCGGCGCTGGTGTCGGCGCTGGCAAAACGACTGTATGCCTGCGGAGCCGTCTCCGTCACGATTGGTGACAGTCCGGGCGGCATTTTTACCCATGGTGCAGTGGACACCATCTACCGCATCACCGGCATGAAGCAGGCGGCGGAAGAGAGCGGCGCCCGCCTGAATGACGATTTTTCGGAGACGGAAATCGTTTCGCCCGATGGCGCGAAGACCATGCGGCTCGCCTCCTATGTGCGCTCGGCCGATGTGATCATCTCGTTTGCCAAGCTGAAAACACACACCTATGCCCGCATGACAGGTGCCGTGAAAAACCTGTATGGTGCCGTTGCCGGTCTGGAAAAAGCAAAATATCACGCCAAGCTGCCGGAACGGACGGAATTTGCGAAGCTGATCTGCGATATCTGCGACATTGTCGCACCGGACTTTTCACTGATTGACGGTGTCGTCGGCATGGAGGGCAAAGGCCCCGGAACCGGGGATCCCAAGCCGGCTGGTCTGCTGATCGCCGCGCAGAATCCGCACTGCGCCGACCTGGCAGCGGCCAAATTGATTGGAATGACCCCGGCGCGCATCCCGATTCTTCAGGAATCCATCCGGCGCGGCTATGCACCGGAGCAACCCGATCAGCTGACGATCATTGGCCTGCCGCTGCAACAGGCGGCGGTTCGCTTTTTGCCGCCGCCCTATATGGGCAGCGCCGGTCTGCTCTCGCTGCTGCCCGGCCGTCTGCGCAACCCGGTGACACGCCTGTTAGAGCCGTATCCCTTTGTCGATCCGGACAGATGCATCGGCTGCGGCGAATGCGCCCGCGCCTGTCCCAAGCACACCATCCGGATTGCCAACGGACACGCAGTCATTGATCATACACCGTGCATCAAATGCTATTGCTGTCATGAAATGTGCCGCCTGAAGGCCATCCGGCTGAAAAAATGTCTCCGGAAACCAAAGGACGGCACCGAAAAGAGGGGATAGTATGCAGCTGCCTGCCTATGCAAAAGTGAATCTCACGCTGGATGTGCTGAATCGACGGGCAGACGGATACCATGAACTGCGCTCCATTATGCAGACGATTACACTGTGCGATTCAGTACAGGTCGAGGCGACGCGAGCGGACGAAACGACGATTCAAGTCAAAACCAACCGCACCTATCTTCCGGCGGATGAACGCAATACGGCTTATCAGGCCGCTGCACGGTTCCTGCAGGCCGCAGGAATTTGTGCGTCGGTGTCCGTCCGGATTCAAAAGCGAATCCCGGTCGGTGCCGGGCTCGGCGGCGGCAGCGCCGATGCGGCAGCCGTCCTCCGGGCGCTGAACAGCAGCCTGAGCGTTCGAATGACGCCATCGGAGCTGGAGCAGCTGGCCATGACGGTTGGTGCGGATGTCCCGTTTCTGCTGCACGGCGGCTGCGCACTGGCCGAAGGCATTGGGGAACGCCTGACGCGACTGCCGGTTCTGCACGCACTGCCCATGGTCATCTGCAAGCCGCGCCCCTCCGCATCCACGCGGCACATTTTTGAAACGCTCGATGCAGTCGGCGTCGATGCCCATCCGGACACGGAGCGGGCGATTGAAGCCATCCGCGCCAATCAGCCGGAGCAGCTGGCCGGACAGCTGCACAATGTTCTGGAACCGGTGACTACGGCCATGCATCCGGTCGTCGGCAAAATCCGGAACAGCCTGCTGGAAGCGGGCGCGATGGGTGCCGCCATGACCGGAACTGGAACGGCGGTCTTCGCACTGTTCGACCAGAAAACAGCTGCACTGGCCGCAGTACGCCGCCTGAAGGCGCATTGGCCGCAGACCTATCTGGTTCAAACGGCCGCTGAATTTTGATCGCCAACTGCAACGAAAGTTTTTTCGAAAAAATCTGGGGCAAACACTTGCAATTTCAGCAAAAATATGATATCATATATAAGTCTTGTGCTTCGATCTATTTTTCGATGAGCCGAGAATCAAAAAGCTTCACGGTGGTTTCTCTGCCGTGTCCCGATAACGAATCCTGAGGGAGGTGTGCTACAAATGGCAAAATGTGATATCTGCGGGAAGGGCGTTACGTTTGGTATCAAGCTCTCGCACTCGCACCGGCGTTCAAACAGGGCTTGGAAGCCCAATGTGAAAAGGGTTAAGGCCGTTGTCAACGGATCGCCCTGTCATATCTATGTTTGCACAAGGTGCCTCCGTTCCAACAAAGTGACACGTGCTGTCTAAGGCGGAGCGAGTTTTCTCCTCAGCGGAGCATACGCTTCTGCCGGGTTGATGAACAGAAAAAAAGCCGACGAATTCGTCGGCTTTTTTTTGTGCGCTGTTTGAATGAACCGCTCAAAGAAACGGGCGCATCTGCTCGATGTTGGCTTCCTCAGTTGCAATGAGCCGACTGGCCAGTCGACGAGCTTCCGCGCCGCTCCCTCTGCGCTGCCGCAGCTGCCGCGTCATCTGAATCATGCCCATCGTGTTGCCCTGAATCATCATCCCGGCAATCCCGGACGCGGACGAATCCCGCAGCCTGGTCATGGTCAGATGCGATGCAATTTTGGCTGCTGCTGGGATCTGATGCGGCGTTTCTCCAAACCGGCCGAGCAGCTGATCGGCCTCACTGAAAATGGTCTGATACTCCTCCAGCTGACGCTGAAGTGCCTGATGCAAGGCGCGATTTTTGCAGCGCTTCTGCACCATTTGTATCCCGTCAATTCCCATTTCCGTGTTTTTACAAATATCGTTCAGCAAACGAATTTCTTCCTCCATATCGGTCACCTCTGTCATAGTATCTCCGTTCGCAGACCAAACCATGCAGAATGAAGTCCAAAACGCCGCAATTTCTGGAATTTGGATGAACGGACAGGCAAAATCGAATCTTTTTCGCATAAAATAGATCGTGTGCAGCGACGCACCTCAGTGAAGAAAGGAGGAGCGCTTGAACGAAATCGAGCGCAGACAGTCCATGCTTCTATTCCTGGTGACGACACTTTCGAGGTTCCTGTTTCTGTCTTTGCGGCTGGACAGCAGCAGCTCATTTCCCAAACCGCTGAGCGCCGCAGAAGAACGAGCCTGTCTGGAACAGGCCGCAGCGGGCGATCTGGCAGCGCGCAATCGGTTGATTGAACACAACCTGCGCCTCGTCGCACACATCATCAAAAAATACTACGCGGCGGCAGGCGATCAGGATGACCTGATTTCCATTGGCGTGATTGGCCTCATCAAGGCGATTCGCACCTTCGATATCAGCAAGAATACCAGACTGGCGACCTACGCTGCCCGATGTGTGGAGAATGAGATCTTTATGCACTTCCGGACGCTCAGACGCATCAGCTGCGAGGTGTCGCTGTCCGACCCGATCGATACGGACAGCGAAGGCAATACCATGGAGCTCATGGAGATCCTCAGCGGGGAAGAGGATATGTTCGAAAACCTGCTGAAAAGCGATCAGATAGCCATGCTGCAGGCCTATCTGCAAACGGAATTGGATGAGCGGGAGCGTGAAATCATGATTCTTCGGTACGGACTGAATGATCAGCCGCCGCTGACCCAACGCGAAACCGCGGAGCGCCTGGGCATATCCCGCTCTTATGTTTCCCGCATCGAAAAGGCCGCCATTCAATCGCTGCGCCGCGCCTTTGAAGCACAGGCGCGCAATTGATGACAAAAACCCCACACGCAAGCTGCAGGACCTACCATCCCATCCGAACAAAAACGGCTTCCGCCAACCATCATCCCAGCCGACGAACCCGCTACCCGCCAATCGCCCTGCCCGCCATCCGACCGAACAAGCCCCACTCACCACCGTATCCTTTCACCTGCCGCGCCTTTCCCGTAAAACGAAAACAGGGCATCGTGTCCAGCACAATGCCCTGTTATTTTTTTTTCTTGAACGGCTACGAGGAATGCGTCAGCAATGATTCATCAATGACTGTGACCTGCACTTCCAGATAGACGCCGGGCTTCCGGTCATACAGATTGGTGTCCCGGTATACCAGCAGCGTCAGAATATCGCCCACCTGATGCGCATTCTTCACGGTGTTGTAGGCGTCCAGATCGGTAATGGCGATGCCGTCGATCTTGGTGATTACGTCCCCAATAGCCAGCTCGGACGAAGTGCCGCTCCCGGCCTCATACACATCGGTGACATACAGTCCGGTCGGCAGCCCATTGGCCATCGCCTCCAGTCCGGTCAGAAATCGACCGCTGATGCCGAGTGCCGGCTTTCCGCGGACGTGACCATAGAGAATCAGCTCCTCCAGGATGGATTTGGCGGAATTCATGGGGATGGCAAAGCCGAGCCCTTCAAATTCTTCCCCGATTTTCAGAGAGGTAATCCCGATCACCTGACCATACTGGTTGATCAACGGCCCACCGGAATTACCGAGGTTGATCGACGCATCGGTTTGAATGAGCGTGATGGCTCGGTTGTCAATGACCAGATCGCGGTTAATCGCCGAGATGATGCCCTGCGTGGTGGTTCCACTCAGGCTGAGGCTGTAAGGCGTTCCAACGACAACCGCCAGATCTCCGACCTCCACGGCATCCGAATTGCCGAAGGTCGCCGGCTGCAAGCCGTCCGCATCGATTCGAATGACGGCCAGATCGGACGATTCGTCCACGCCAATCAGACTGGCATCATACTGTTCACCGGTGTGCAAAACGACCGTGATCGAGGTCATGCCGTCCACCACATGGTGATTCGTGATGATCAGACCGTCCTCCGTCATGATGATTCCGGAAGCCAGCCCGGACTGCCATGCGCTGCTGACCAGAATGCTGACAACGCTGGGGCGAACCCGCTTGGCGATTTCACGCGTGGAGAGGACGCCGTCGTTGGCGACAGCCGACGTGCTGAGTACCTCCGGCGGATCGCTGATGTTCAGCCCGACGGAAGACGTCGTGGCGGAGGAGACGGCCGGAGAAAAGGGATTGTCGCCCTTCCGATTCCCAATGACCAGAGATAGACGGCCGGAGCTGCTGGTCACAATCGCAGAGCGTCCCAGAATGACGGCGAAAATGACCGTCACGGTAATCAGCAACAATAAGGCAACTGCACAGAGGATGACCACGCTGTACTGACGTTTGCCGGAATAATGAAATTTGATTTCGGCGTTGCCGGAGGACGCTCCGTTCGCGCCGTGAGAATCTGTTGAATTCATAGAAGATCACCTGTTTCCCTGTATCCACCCTCTATTATCATACAGCGGATGCGATACTTGATGATGCAAGTGTAAATTTATTGCGACGCTTTGGGCGGCAAAGGCCGCGGTCTGCGCTTGACAGGCTCCAACGTGAAGGTGAAACGTGCCCAATGCCCGTATTCGCTCTCGGCCGTGATTTCCTGATGCAGGTTTTTCAAAATCGACTTGACGATATAAAGCCCCAGCCCGGTGGAGGATTTGTCCATCCCGCGGGAACGATCCGCTTTATAGAACCGGTCAAAAATAAAGGGCAGCTGCTCTTTTGAAATCCCACGACCGGTATTGTATACAGAAACGTAGACCCTGTCGCTGCGTTCCTCAATCTGGACGGATAAATCGCCGCCCTCGTTGCTGTACTTGACGGCGTTGTCGATCAGATTGGAAACCACCTGCGTCAGCGCATCCTCATCTCCGCGCACAAAGCAGCGGCTTTCCGGCAAATTGATCTCCACATTCAGATGCCTGGCCTCAATCGCCTGCTCGCTGTTGATGACGGCGGAGCTCACCAGAGAGGAAAGATCCACATTCGTGATGTTCAAATCCTGAATACCCGCCTGCAAACGTGTCGCCAGCAGGAGCTTGGAGACCAGACGGGAAAGCCTGTGAATCTCGGAGCTGACGATTTCCAGATAGTGCGGAGCGCGCTCCGGCGGAATCGTTCCGTCCGTGATGCCGTCCACAAACCCGCCAATGGTGGTCATTGGCGTTTTCAGCTCGTGTGAAACGTTCGCGATGAACTCCGAGCGCAGCTTTTCCAACTGTTCCATCGATTCGGCCATGTAGTTAAACGATTGCGCTAAATTGGCAATTTCATCGTTTCCAACGACGTGAACACGTGACGAAAAATCGCCCATTGCAAAGTGCCGGGCGGCAACGGCCATTTCCTTGAGCGGGCGCGTGGTGCGCTGGGAGATGAAAAAAATCAGCGCCGCAGCGATCAGAAGGACAAACACGGTAATCAGCAGAATGCTGCGCATAAACCCGCGGAACAGCGAAATGATGGAGCTGGTCGGCGCGGAAACCAGAATGGCACCGCGAAAATTCCCCGCAGAATCCGTGATCGGCAGCGCCACGGACAGCAGCGAATGCTGATAATACCCGGATAACGTGCCGATTTCCTTGTACACGCGCTGTTCGCGAATGGCGGACATCAGCGAGGAAGCCAGACTGCCACCGTCCAGGCCGTTTTCATAGGGGTCGGCGTACATCTCGATCTTCCCGTTGAAATTGGCGATCATAATCCGGGTGTTGTTGAGCGTGGCCTGCGCGGAAAGCGCATTCTGCAAAACAGTGGTGTCCATGCGATAGGAGGCAGTTTTCCAGGTATAGGCCAGACCGGTCAGACTGTAGCCGTCAGATTCCAGACTTTGAAATTTCTCGCTGACAGAATACTGATACAGCTGTGCCAGAAGCAGAGAACAGAAAATGACGATGCAGATCAGCAGCGTCATGGCCGTCACCAGGAAGTTTCGCGTCGCAATTTTCCGCATAAACGATGCCTGCCCTATTTCAAAAGTTCAAATTTATATCCGACACCCCAGACGGTTTTCAACGTCCATTTGTCGGAAACGCCCTCCAGCTTTTCGCGCAGACGCTTGATGTGGACGTCAACGGTTCGGGTATCTCCAAAATATTCAAAGCCCCAGACCTGATCCAAAAGCTGATCTCGCGTGAAAACCTTGTTGGCGTTTTTGGCGAGGAAAAACAGCAGCTCGATTTCCTTGGGCGGAATATCCATCGCCTTGCCGTTCACGGTCAGCTGATAGGATTCCATATCGATGATGAGGTTGTCGAAGTGCAGACGCTTGTCGTTCTGGCGGCTCTCGGCGGGCAGATAGCGGCGCAGTACAGTATGCACGCGGGCAATCACCTCGCGCATATCGAACGGCTTCGTGATATAGTCGTCTGCACCCAGCTCCAGCCCCGTGATTTTATCTACGGTTTCGCCGCGGGCGGTCAGCATGATGATCGGCACATTGGATTCCTGGCGGATGGTGTGACAGACCTCCCAGCCGTCCACGACCGGCATCATGACATCCAGCAGAATCAGATCCGGGTGAAAAATGCGGAAGCGGGCGAGCGCTTCGCCGCCGTTGACGGCGGTATCCACTTCGAAGCCATCCCGGCACATATACAGCTTGAGCAATTCCAAAATGTTCGGATCGTCTTCTGCAATCAGAATTTTACGTTTTTCGGCGCCGGGCTGTTCAACGGCGCTGTCCTTTCCGTCTGTATGAACGGTATTCATGTTCAAAAAAGCGCTCCTTTCCATAGCTGGCGTGTCCAAAACCAGCCGTTTCTGTTCCTATTATACTCCATGAAAAAAAACTTGGGTGAATACAATGTAAAATCGAAACCGGATGGTTCGATTACTCCGCGTGCGGGAGAACTTTGCGGATATTTTTCTCAATTTTGGCGCGCGGAATCATCAGCTCATGCCCGCAGGTCGTGCAGCGCAGACGAAAATCCATTCCAACGCGCAGCACGAGCCAGGTCTTTCCGCCGCACGGATGCGGCTTTTTTGTTTCAATCCGATCGTTGACGGCAATATTCATGGTTTCAATCCTCCTGTCGGCAGATACCGGGATAAAATGACGCTCCGCTGCACGCATGGAACCGCTGAAGTCAGCTCATAATACCGGTGCAGAGGAGGGAATACGGATGGGAAAACGGATTCAAATGGAATTCATCGGGACGGATGAAGCAGAGCTGGCGGCCTGGCAGCTCCGAAGCGCCGGAATTCGGCTGCTGTCCCGCAGTGTGCAGCCGGTAGTGATCGCCAACGAAGGGCAAAAATCGCTGTCGCTTCAGAGCGCTCCGCCGCCGACACTCGGCAGCTATCGGACGCTCTTTGCCGGGGAACAGCTGCACGCAGCTCGACCGGACATCGGCGGCAGCGTCACGCTGACCGTTGAGGTAGACGAATCGCAGCAGACAAAAGCCGAACGGATTCTGCGCAGCCGGCGAGGCCTGAATATGACACACCCATCCTGAAACGCATTTTCCGGCATAAACACGGAAAACGCGCATAAGATGGCAGGGATGGCAAAAACAGCGTACCGCTCCGCCGTGTGGTACGCTGCTTTTCAAGACATGACGGCGGAGAAAAGAGATGCATATGACGATATCCCATCGATTGCTGTCCTATTGCATACCGGGCGATATTCTGACGGGTACCGTGCTGAAAACGGATCCGGAGTCCGTCTGGGTTGATCTGGACGGCACCGTGGCTGAACTGCCGCGCAAACGCATAGCACTGTCGCCCATCTGCGGAACCGAGCGCTTCCACCCCGGCATGACGATTCATGGCGCCGTTCAACGGATTGACCGGGTACAGAAACGGATTCAGCTGACGCATCGGGAGCTGCTCGGTACATTTGACGAACTGACCAGTCGGCTGGAACCCGGACTAATCTGCCGGGGCATCTGGTGCCGGGCAGGATGCGTGGAGCTGGCGCCGAATCTGCTGGCCTCCGTCCGGGGCGGGTCAGGACAAACCGGTGGCGCAGCGCGAGTCCGCATCACGCGGATTGATCGCCTGAAATGCACACTTTCCGCATCGTTTGTGGACGATGCACCGAGCGAAACCCCGTCGAATTTTACTTATTATATCACAAACGGCCGCATAAAACACTGGAGCTACGGAAATTGCCCGGAAAATATTTCCGCCAGAGAAACGGTTTTCTGGCGCTGAGCCCTTGCGGATGTCCCTGCTTTTTGCTATAATATGCAAAGAATGAAACCGCAGGGACGTGAAAACAACTCGTGTTGAACTGGAAAGAACTGGAAGAAACCTGTGCGGCCTGCCAAAAATGCCGCCTTTGCGAAAATCGAACCCACCCGGTCTTTGGCGTTGGTAATCGGAACGCCCGCCTGATGCTGATCGGGGAAGGCCCCGGCGAACGGGAGGATGCACTCGGCGAGCCGTTTGTCGGCCGCGCGGGCAAGCTGCTCGACTCCATGCTCGCCTCCATCGGCCTCGACCGCACGGAAATCTACATTGCCAACATCGTCAAATGTCGCCCGCCCAACAACCGCGATCCGCAGCCGGACGAACAGGCCGCCTGCATGGGCTACCTGGAAAACCAGATTCGCCTGATTTCCCCGGATATCATCGTCTGCCTGGGTCGCATCGCCGCAGGCCGTATGATTCACGAAAACTTCAAGATCACCAAGGAACACGGCCTCTGGTTCGAATACCACGGCATCAAAATCACGGCGATTTTCCACCCGGCCGCTCTGCTCAGGGATCCGCGCCGCCTGCCGGACACGTTTGAAGACCTCCGCAGCATTGAGGAGGAGCTCCTTGCGCTGCAACCGGGACAGGAACCCGGCGGGACACCGCCGTCGGTCGCCCAGCCCACTGAAAACTGACGGATGCTCAAAAGCCCTGCTCGTCTGCACGGAATCGCGTGCAAACGGACAGGGCTTTTTGTTGCCTGCACCGCCTGAAAAAAGCTTTGCGGGCGGCTGTTTTTTAATAGACGGACGGAAGAGAGTTTCGAACTATTTTGCAGAATCTGCGTCAAACCAACGGGCAATTTCCTGCAAACGCTCCGGAATGGCCAGATTCTGCGGACACTTTTCAATGCAGCTGCCGCACTGCACACAGGCGGAAGCAGCGGAGGCCAGACCGGCTTTTTCCGAGAGCTTCCGATAGCTCTCTCTGGCGTAGGTCGTCAGGCCGTATACGTTCTCCATGTTGTAGGCCTTGAAAATACCGGGGATATCGACACCGCACGGACAGGGCTGACAGTAGGCGCAGCCGGTGCAGTAGAGGTCGTTGAAGCGCTCAATTTCCTGCAAAGCCGCGTTGACGTGCCGGAATGCCTCCGGCGTCATCGGCGTATCGTCCGAAGCGGTTGCAGCATTCTGTTCCAGCTGCTCCAGAGTCTGCATCCCGGACAGCGCGCAGGAGACGTTGGGATTGCCGAGCACGAACCGCAGCGCCAGCTCCGGCGTCGCGGAAAAGGTCTGATCGACCTTCTGCGACAGGATGGAGGCACCGCCCAGACGGCCACCGCCAACAGGTCCCATAATGACAACGCCGAGCCCTTTTTCGTGTGCCTTGGCGATTTCCTCCTCGTTGGCGCGGTCGAGCAGATTGTACTGACAGAGCACGGACGAGAACATTTCACCGCGTGTGATGATCTCCGACATGACCTCCGGCTTGTCGTGGAACGAAAAGGAGATGTGGCGAATCAGCCCCTCGTCGATGGCGCGGCGTGCATCGTCCAGCATTCCGTTGGGCAGCACGAGCTCCTCAAATTTCTTCCGGTTCAGCGCGTGAAAATGGTAGACATCGATGTAAGAGGTGTCCAGACGGCGCAGCTGCTCCTCCAGCGTTTGACGGAAAAAGAGCGGGTCGGCCTCATCGCCGAGCGGCAGCTTGGTGGACAGCAGAATCTGCTCCCGGAAGGGCTTGACAGCCTCGCCGACAACATACTGCGATTCCTCGTTACAGTAGTAGTAGGCGGTGTCGAAATAGTTGATACCGAGCTCATAGCCACGGCGGAGTAGGGGGATGGCCAGTGAACGATCGACATGGCCTTCTTCATCGGTCGGCAGACGCATACAGCCAAAACCGAGCGCAGAGACCGAACCGATTTTTCCAAACGAGCGATATTGCATATGGGTTTCCTCCTGTTGTCAGTGTTCGGGCGACAGACAATCGCCAAGATTTCCGCTTTCCGCATCGCGAATGAGCTTCAATTCGATGGAATCACGCAATGCGATATAGCTTGCTTCAATAATATCGGCAGAAACGCCGATGGTGGACCATTCATTCTCGCCGTCCGTTGAGATGATCAAGACGCGAACCTTGGCGGCCGTTGCATTTTCCGGGGTCAAAACGCGAACCTTGTAGTCAATCAGATGGGTGCGGCCGAGCGTCGGATAAAAGCAGTTGAGCGCGGCACGCAGCGCACTGTCAATGGCGTGAACCGGGCCATCTCCCTCGGCGGCGGCCAGCTCCTCCCGGTCGTTGACGCGAATCTTGACCAGCGCGGAGGAATTGGCTCCGGTGCGAACGGGCTGCTGATCAATCAGCTTGCAGTCGATCAACTCGAAAAAGTCGCGCATCAGCCCCAGCTGCCGCCGAATGAGCAGCTCCAGGCTGCCTTCTGCGGCCTCGTATTGATACCCGGCAGCCTCCCTGGCCTTCAACGTGTTCAAAATGGTGAGCAGCGCAGGCGACTCCTTGTCATGCTCCGGGAAAAACTGCGGAAATTTGGCAACCAGCGTTTGCCGCCCGGCAAACTCGCTGACAGGCAGCTGCCGGGTGTTGCCGACACGCGAAGGGTCGATGTGTTCATAGGCTCCGGCGTATTTCTGCATGGCGTCCACGTGCATCCCCGCCTTGTGCGTGAAGGCACAGCGCCCGACATACGGCAGATCACGGTGCAGATGCTTGTTGGATACGTCTGCAATCAACGTCGCAACACGCGTGAAGCGCTGCAAACATTCCGGCGGCACAATCTTCCGACCGAGCTTGAGCTGCAAATTGGGAATCAGGGTGGAGAGGTTCGTGTTGCCGCAACGCTCTCCAAATCCCAGAAATGTGCCCTGCACCTGACAGGCACCGGCCTCAACCGCACTCATGCTGCACGCAACGGCCAGCCCCATATCGTTGTGGCAGTGGATGCCGACCGACGAACTGCCGACTGCCCGAATGGTCTCAGTCGTGACATCCGCAATCTGCGCGGGCAGCGAGCCGCCCCGCGAATCACAGAGAATGATGCGGTTGGCCCCGGCGCGCAACGCAGTGCGAACCGTTTCCAGCGCGTAGTCGCGGTCTTCGGCAAAGGCGTCAAAATAATGCTCCGCATCGTAATCAACCGTCAGCCCGCGGGAACGGAGAAACCGGATGGAATCCTCAATCATTGCCAGATTCTCACGCAGCGAAACGCCTAAGACGTTTTCCGCGTGTGCGCGGGAGGACTTCCCAAAAATCACGGCAATCGGCGCACCGCAGACGGCCAGCGCAGCCAGCATCGGATCCTCCTCCGCGGCGATATCGCGGCGGCGCGTCGCGGAGAAAGCGGCGAGCCTTGCCTGCTTCAGCTGCTTTCCGGCCATGGCCCGGAAAACCTCCATGTCCTTTGGGACTGCGCCGGGATTCCCGGCTTCAATTACGGCAATGCCCGCATGGTCGAGTGCATGAATGATGTCGAGCTTATCCTTGACGGAAAACGAGATGCCGTCGCTCTGTGCGCCATCGCGCAGCGTGGTATCCAAAATTTCAAGATCGGGAGAAAAACAGTTCAAATGTATCCAACTTCCTTGTCTGACGGTGTTTCAAAGTGCGTGAATTTTACGGTGCAATCAGACGGTTGACCGCGTTGATATAGGCCTTGAGGCTGGCCTCAATGATATCTGTGGAGACGCCGCGCGTGGTGATCTTCCGGTCGCCACGGGACAGACGAATCACCGCCTCACCCAGAGCATCTCCGCCCTCCGTGACGGCGCGGATGGTGTAGTCCGAGAGGACAAAATCGCTGCCGACCAGCGTGTTGATGGCGCGGAAGCAGGCGTCCACCGGCCCATCGCCGACTGCAACGCAGTCCACCGGCCCATCCACCGTATCCAGCGTGATGCGAGCCGTTGCTGGAATGGTGTTGCCGCTGTTGATGACGAAGCTGGACAGCTTGTACCGGGCGGGCACCGTATCAATGCGACGCCCGGCCAGAGAAACGATGTCGCGATCGGTGATGGTCTTCTTTTTGTCGCAGAGACGCTTGAACTGCTCAAAAAGCTCGTCAATCCGTTCCGGCGACAGCGCAGTATAGCCGAGGGAAAGCAGCCGTTCCTCAAATGCATGACGGCCGGAATGCTTTCCAAGGATGATCTGATTCTGTGGGACGCCGATGCTCTCCGGAGTGAAGATTTCGTAGGTTTCACGGGCGGCCATCACGCCATGCTGATGGACACCGGATTCATGGGAGAAGACGTTGTCGCCGATGACCGATTTGTTCGGCGCAATTGGGGTGTGAATGATCGACTCCAGCACGCGGCTCGCATGATAGATGTGGCGGGTGTGAATGCCGGTTTCCGCATCAAAAACGCTCCGGCGCGTCTGCAACGCAATGACCAGCTCCTCCAGCGCAGCATTGCCCGCCCGCTCACCGATGCCGTTCAGCGTGCATTCCACCTGTGAAACGCCCGCCGCAACGGCCGCCAGCGTGTTGGCGGTGGCCAGCCCCAGATCATCGTGACAGTGGACGGAAAGAATGGCCTTTTCGATGCCGTCTGTGTGCGCGGCGACATGGCGGACGAGCCGATCCATTTCGGACGGAACGGCATATCCGACGGTATCCGGAATGTTCAGCACGGTGGCACCGCTGCGAACGGCGGCGGAAAACACACGCGCCAGAAAGTCCGGGTCGCTGCGCGTAGCATCCTCCGCAGAAAACTCGACAACCGGACAGAGTCGCGCCGCATAGGCCACGGCTTCTCCGGCCAGCTGCACCACCGCATCCGGCTCCATCCGCAGCTTGTACTGCATATGAATCGGACTGGTTGCCAGAAACACATGAATGACCGGCGCGGCGCTGTGGCGAACGGCCTCCCAGACGGCGTCGATGTCAGCCGTCACGGCACGTGCCAGACCCGCTACCGCCGTGCCGCGAATTTCCGTGGCGATTTTGGCCACCGCAGCGGCATCACCGGCAGAGGCCACAGGGAAGCCGGCCTCGATGACGTCCACGCCCAGTGCTTCCAGTGCGCGGGCCACCTCGAGCTTCTCATATAAGTCCATGCTGCAGCCCGGTGACTGCTCACCGTCGCGCAGCGTTGTGTCAAAAATCCGGATTTTGCGCATGGAACCACCTCATTGCAATCTGTCGGAAAATCCGATTCAAAAATCCCATTCTATTATATCATATTTTTTCCGAAAACGCGACACGTTTTCCGGGCGAAACACACTCTTTTGCGAATCCAATCCGTTGACAGGTGCCGAAGAATCTGATATAATAAAAATATCTGTCTGTCTTTGACAGAATTCCTGAAAAACTGGCGGTGACTGCTCCTTGAACGCAACGATTCAGCCGAAGCGGATTGCGATTTTCCAGAAAGAACTGTGGGTCGGCGGGATTCAGAAATCCCTTCTGAATCTCCTGACCAGCCTGGCCGATGCGCCCGTTCTCATTGATCTCTTCCTGTTCGATACGCAGATTTTTTATGAGACATCCTTCCCGGACAATGTCACCGTCCATTTCCTGAAGCCGTTCCCGTATGGATACCGGCTGCTCGATTTCTCCGTCGTCCGCAGGCTGACCCGCCGGATGGCGCTCGACCGGGAAACCTTCTACGATGTCGCCGTCGATTTTAACGGCTTTCAGCATGAATGCGCCGTCGGTGCGCTGTCCGTCCGCGCCGCAAAGCGCGTCATGTGGATTCACAATGACCCGGAGTTGACCTGCCGAAACGAACCGAAGTATCGGCTGCTCTGGCGCTGTTTTCGCAGCAAACTGAAATATTTTGACGAATTTGCAGCCGTCTCGCAGGGAAGTGCAGATGCTTTCCGGCGCCTGTCCGGGCTGCAAACCAAACCGATCACCGTGATTCCCAACCTGATCGATACAGAAGAGATTTTTCGAAAGGCGGCCGAACCGATCGAATTTGCGCCGGATCCGTCCTGCCTGAATCTCTGCACGGTCGGACGGCTGTGCTACGCGAAGGGACTCGATCTGCTGCTGCCGATTTTCGCAGATGCGGCAGCAAAACGGCCGGATTTGCGCCTTTATCTGATCGGGGACGGGGAGGAGCGCTCAAAACTCGAATCCATCATTACCCGCTGCCACCTGGAGGAGCGGGTGCAGATTCTCGGCTACCAGCCGAACCCCTTCCCGTATCTGAAAAAAATGGATGCGATGGTGCTGAATTCGCGCTATGAGGGGCAGGGAATGGTGCTATGGGAGGCCAAAGCGCTGGGGCTTCCGGTTCTGATGCCCAAACGGCTCGAACCGTACAACGACGGCCTGACCGGCGAGGATGATCTGGCGGAGGCCTTCCTTCGTGCGGAAAAAACACAGAAACAGCCCGATGCGCTGCAATGGTACAATGAACGGTCGCTGGAACGCATCCGGCACCTCTTTCAATACGAAGAAGACGAGAAAGGCAAATCCAAATGACAAAAATCAAACAACTGTTTTCCCAGGCGTTTCTGCAAAAGCTGCTGCTGATCTATCTGTTCTGCCAGCCGGTTATTGATATCGGGACATCCCTGCTGAAGCACGCGGGATATGATGTTACGATCGGCGTCGTGCTGCGGGCGATTTTTCTGCTGTTCATGGGTCTGTACCTGCTCTTCTTTGATCGTGGCCCCCGCAGGAAGCTCATCTGCGCCTACCTGATCGCCATGTGCGCCTATGTGCAATGAACGGTCGCTGGAACGCATCCGGCACCTCTTTCAATACGAAGAAGACGAGAAAGGCAAATCCAAATGACAAAAATCAAACAACTGTTTTCCCAGGCGTTTCTGCAAAAGCTGCTGCTGATCTATCTGTTCTGCCAGCCGGTTATTGATATCGGGACATCCCTGCTGAAGCACGCGGGATATGATGTTACGATCGGCGTCGTGCTGCGGGCGATTTTTCTGCTGTTCATGGGTCTGTACCTGCTCTTCTTTGATCGTGGCCCCCGCAGGAAGCTCATCTGCGCCTACCTGATCGCCCTGTGCGCCTATGTGCTGCTGCAAAACCTCCTGCTGCTGGCAAACGGCGGCGCTCATGTGCTGTTCACCAATCTCAAGGAAACCATCAAGGTCTTCTATTTTCCATGCGTTCTGATCGCGTTTTGGGCGCTGTACCGCCAATTCGGCTATCTTCTGCCGGAAAAACCGATTGCATGGATTGCCACCTTCTACGCACTGACGATTTTTATCTCCTATGTTACGGGCACCTCGTTCCAGTCCTATAAGGATAACGGCTATTGCGGCTGGTTTTATGCGGCCAACGAGATTTCCGCACTGATCATCATTTTGTCCCCGTTGGTGTTCTACCATTATACGACCGAAACGGCGCTGGATACGCTGCGCTCGTCCAGAACCGGGAAACGGCTGCTGTGCGCTGGCGTGGGCGTCCTGTCTGTGCTGCTCATGCTGTTTGCCAGCGTCTATCTGGCCACCAAAGCGGCTCTGATCGGCGTTGCTGTGTATCTGATCTGCTTCTTTGTCTGGAGCGTCTTCCGGCTGGAGATCACGCGCAGCCGACTGGCGTGCTTCCGGATGCTGGCCGCCGGACTGATGATCGCAGCACTGGCCGTGCTCTATTTTGCTGCATCCCCGGTTCGCATGAATATCACCGACCGCATGAAATGGTTCCACTATATTCAGGTGGAAAATACGACGGCGGTGACAACGCCAAAGCCGGAGGAAACCACCGCCCTGATTCCTGAACCGGTGGACGACACCAGGACGTACCGCGTTCTGAACTGGCTGCTGAGCAGCCGCCTGAATAACCTCCGCTCGACGAATGCCCAGTTCGGCGAGAGCGGCCCGGCCTTCTGGGCACTGGGCATCGGCTATGCCGACCTCCCGACCTACCGGTATCATGTGGAGGTCGCCGTCGAGATGGACTTCGTCTCAGTCTTTTACCGACATGGCGTGGTCGGCCTGCTTCTCTTTACGGCACCGTTCGTGGCCATCCTCTTTGCGGCGATTCGCATGGCGCTCCGTAACCTGAAAGCCTGCATGGCCTCTCTGCTGTGGTGTACGACGCTTTATCAGACGATGATCGGCTTTGCCGTTGGCTTCCTGGCCGGTCATACGCTCGTTGCACCGGCAGTCAGCCTGTATGAAGCCATCGTGCTGACACGCCTCTATGCCGTCACATCAAAATGCATCGAACCATCGGAGGAAACCCAACCCCTCCCGCCTGCAACAACCCCAAAAACGAAAGCAAAAGCGTAAATGTCGGAAGACGAAGCCGCAAATATCGCTCCTACAACAAACAAATCCCCGATTCAAACAGCTGACTGTTCGAATCGGGGATTGTTTTTGGTTTCTTCGGCACACCACCGTCGGTTGCGGGCTCATGCGTCCTGTCATTTCGCGTCTGGCGAATTCGGCGGGTTTTCAGCTTCCGGCGGTTTGACGGTCTACTTTCGGCCGGGCTGAACCAGCTGCTGCAGGTCATAGGGTGTGGACTGATAGACGTAGTAGTTCAGCCAGTTGGAGAAGAGCAGGTTGGCGTGCGAACGCCAGAGGTTGAGCGGAATCTGCGCCGGGTCGTTTCCGGGGAAATAATTGTAGGGAATCTGCGGATTCAGCCCCTTGCCGAGATCGCGACGGTATTCCAGCGCAATGGTTTCCGCATCGTATTCCGGATGTCCCATGACGAAAATCTGACGACCGCCCTGCGCGGAAACGAGATAGGCACCGGCCAGATCAGACAGCGCAATCAGCTCCAACGCATCGCAGCCGAGAATATCGGAAACGGCCACCTCCGTATGGCGCGAATGCGGCGCACAGAAGCGATCGTCAAAGCCGCGGACAAGCGGCAGCTTTGGCCGCTGAAGCGAATGGTGAAAAATACCGGAAACCTTGGATTCCAGCGGACGCTTCTGCAGCCCGTAATGATAATACAGACCGGCCTGCGCACCCCAGCAGATGTGCAGCACGGAATGCACGTTGGTCTTGCTCCACTCCATAATGTCGCAGAGCTCCGCCCAGTATTCGACGTCCTCATAGGCGAGCTGCTCCACCGGAGCACCGGTGATGATCAGCCCGTCATATCGGCTGGATGAAACGTCGCGGAACGTTTTGTAAAAGGAGAGCAGATGCTCCTGCGAGGTGTTTTTCGGGATATAGGAAGATGTCTGGAGAAGCTCCGGCTCGATTTGAAGCGGCGTGTTGGACAGGCAGCGGAGCAGCTGCGTTTCCGTGACCTGCTTGGTGGGCATCAGGTTCAAAATGAGAATTTTCAGAGGCCGGATATCCTGATGAATCGCACGATGCTCTTCCATGACGAAGATGTTTTCATGCTCCAGCACGGCACGGGCGGGCAAGGTCGCCGGTACGGTAATTGGCATAGTTTCCTCCTGACAGACAATCAGAAAATTGCAGATTCTTCAAAGTTACATTATATCACAAAACCACCGACTTGACAAGCCCGGACGCGGTTGACATTCCGATGGGAAAAAGGTATAATGAAGAAAATCAGTTTCCGGGGGAAACCGTCCGGAACAGGATCCGGTGTCGCTCTGCTTTCACCGAAAAGAACGGGGGAACCATTGTGAAATTCTCAGAAATGCCTTATGAACGGGAGGGTATTCGAACGACCTGCGACGTGATTCGCGCCGCTGCACAGGCCGTCCGGACATCCGGCTCGGCAGCAGACGTGTTGACGCAGTACGACTGCTTCAAACGTGAAGCGGAGCGAGTCTATACCATGCAGTCGCTCAGCTATATCCGACACACCGTGGATACGCGTGATGTGTTCTATGATGCGGAAAATGCATATTACGATGAATGTATGCCGAAATTTGAGGCCGCTGTGCTGGATTTTTATCGAGCCATGCTGGAATCGCCGTTCCACACGGAGCTGGAACAGACGCTCGGCAGCCTGTGGTTCCGGAATGCAGCGCTGCAGCTGAAGGGGATGGACGAACGTGTCATTCCGGAAATGCAGGAGGACAACGCCATCTGCAGCGAATATAAAAAACTGCTGGCCTCTGCCCGGATTCCGTGGGACGGCGAAACGGTGAACCTTGCGCAGCTGCGCGCCTACCAGCTGTCGCCCGACCGCAACGTCCGCAAACGCGCTTATGCGGCGCGGACGGCATTCTTTCAGGAACACGCCGACCGGCTGGACGAAATCTTTGACCGGCTGGTGAAGCTCCGTACCGCCGAGGCGAACAAGCTCGGCTATGCATCGTTCACCGATCTGGGCTATGTCCGCATGATGCGAAACAGCTACAACCGGGACGATGTCGAACGCTTCCGCACACAGGTCAAACAGGTCATTGTTCCGTTGGCGGAAAAGCTGCACGAAGCGCGGCGGAAAAAGCTGAAGCTGGACGCCCTCAAATTCTATGATGAGGATGTCTTCGAACCAGACGGCAACCCGGAACCGGACGGAACGCCGGAAGAAATGTTCGAGGCCGGTCGCAGGATGTATGGTGAGCTGTCTGAGGAGACACACGTTTTTTTCGAATACATGATCGAGCACGAGCTCTTTGACGCACAGGCCAAGGAAGGCAAATCCGGCGGCGGATACTGCACCACGCTGCCAATGTACAGAGCACCGTTCGTTTTTTCCAACTTCAACGGAACCAGCGAGGACGTCGATACGTTGACACATGAATGCGGCCATGCCTTCAACTTCTATCTGGCACGCGATATGCAGGTGCTGGAATACCGGGAATCGACGCTGGATGTCGCAGAAATTCACTCTATGTCGATGGAATTCTTCACGGAAAACTGGATGCCTCTCTTTTTTGGCAAGGATGCACGGCGCTACTGTGCCATGCATCTGGCGGCGGCACTGATCTTTTTGCCGTATGGCTGCCTGGTCGATGAATTTCAGCACGAAGTCTATGACCACCCGGAGATGACCCCGGCTGAGCGGAAGGCGACCTGGCGCCGCCTGGAGCAGGTGTATCAGCCGCATCTGGACTATGACGGAGATCCGTTCTTTGGCGCGGGTGGCCTCTGGCAGCGCCAGACCCATATTTATGAGCGCCCCTTTTATTACATCGATTACTGCGTGGCGCAAACCTGTGCGCTACAATATCGCATCTGGATGCAGACGGATTTCCGCGCCGCGTGGGACAGCTATTGCGCACTGGCCAAAAAGTCCGGCTCTGTCCGCCTGACAGAGCTGCTGGCAGAGGCCGGACTGCGCTCGCCGTTCGAAGACGGATGTATGCAGTTTGTCGCGGAGCACGCCGAGGCTATCCTAAACGAACTGACAGAAGAAGACTGAATCCCGGAAAACAGACAGAAAAAAAGGAAGTGCATCCCCATGTCACACATTTATCAATCGGCTGACCAGCTGATCGGCAAAACACCGCTGCTGGAGCTCACGCATCTCGAACGCCAATACGGCCTGCAGGCGCGGCTCCTGGCCAAGCTGGAAGGCATGAACCCCGCCGGCTCGGCCAAGGATCGCGTCGCAAAAGCCATGATTGAGGATGCGGAAGCTCGTGGCATCCTCACAAAGGATTCCACACTGATCGAACCCACCTCCGGCAATACCGGTATCGGCCTGGCAGCGGTCGCAGCTGCACGCGGCTATCGGCTCATCATTGTCATGCCGGATACGATGTCGGTGGAGCGATGCAAGCTGATGCGTGCCTATGGCGCAGAGCTTGTCCTGTCGGACGGAAAAAAGGGAATGCAGGGCGCGATTGATAAGGCCGAGGAGCTGGCGCGCACCATCCCGAATAGCCTGATCGCCGGTCAGTTTGTCAATCCGGCGAACCCGGATGCGCACTACCGGACAACCGGCCCGGAAATTTTTGCGGATACCGACGGCTGCGTCGATGCGTTCGTGGCCGGCGTTGGCACCGGTGGCACCATCACCGGCGTCGGCCGGTACCTGAAGGAGCAGCGCTCCACGATTCAGATCGTCGCCGTGGAACCGGCAACCTCCGCCGTGCTCTCCGGTGGAACGGCAGGCGCACACGGACTGCAGGGGATTGGCGCCGGGTTCATCCCGGAGGTGCTGGATCAGTCGGTCTACGATGAGGTCATCACTGTCACTGATGAGGACGCCATGCGAACGGCGCGGGAAATCGGACAGAAAGAGGGCATCCTGGTTGGAATTTCCTCCGGCGCAGCTGCATTTGCAGCCATGGGGCTGGCCAGACGGCCGGAGCTGAAGGGCAAAACGATCGTCGTGCTGCTGCCGGATACGGGAGAACGCTATCTGTCTACGGCGCTGTATGCCGACTGAGGCGGCGCCGTGTACGGCATTGAACGTGTGCGGAAAGGGTTTGTAGGCTTTGTATGGATATTTCACTACGGTACGAGGAACGGGGAACCGGCTTCCCACTGATTCTGCTGCACGGCAACGGGGAGAACCACTCCTACTTCGCCCATCAGCTGGACGCGTTTGCCGGAACGTATCATGTGTTCGCGCCCGACACACGTGGACACGGCGCAACGCCAAGAGGGACGGCGCCGATGACCATTCGCCAGTTCGCAGATGATCTGCTGGAGTTTCTGTCGGCGCATCAGCTGGAACAGGTTCACCTGCTCGGCTTTTCGGATGGTGGCAACACGGCACTCTGCTTCGCCCTGACCCATCCGGAACGTGTCCGGTCGCTCGTCTTAAACGGCGCCAATCTGCATCCGTCCGGCGTTCGCCGGAGAACGCAGTGGCCGATCGAATGGGGATACCGCGTGGCGAGCTGCTTCGCCCGAAAAAGCGCAGCGGCCGCACGCCACGCGGAGCTGCTCGGCCTCATGGTCAACGATCCCATGATTCCGCCCGAAGCGCTGACAGCCCTGCACATCCCGACACTGGTCATTGCAGGTACGCACGATATGATTCTGCGCCGCCATACCGAGCAGATCGCCCGACTGCTTCCCAATGCGGAACTGGCCATTCTGCCGGGCAATCATTTTCTCGCCAGTCGCCGCCCGGGCGATTTCAACCGTCGGGTCGCGGCATTCCTTCAAAAACACACCCCGCCTGCGAAAATGCACGCAGAGAGCGGGGGCTGTCCGCTGAATCCGGACGTTTGTTCATAAATATCAATTGAAACGCCCAACCGGATATGATATAATATATCCCATATGACTTGCAGAGAAAGGAACGGTGCGACGGTTGGAAAATCAACGAAAAAACAGCATTGCCGCCGGCGCGACTGTCTTGATAGCCGCGAACTTTATTGTCAAAATCATCGGCGTGGTCTATAAAATTCCGCTGGCCAACATCCTCGGCCAGGATGGAATGGGATATTTGAGCTCAGCCTACGAAATTTATCAGCTGCTGCTGACCATCTTCGCGTCCGGCGGTGCCATGGCCGTCTCCAAAATGGTGGCGGAGAGCATTGCGCTGGCGCGTTATTCAGAGGTTCGGAAGGAAGTCCGGTTGATGGCCACCGTCTTTTTCGTGGTCGGTGGAACCGGAACGGCCATCATGCTGTTCGGGAGCGGCATCTTCGCACGCTCCGTCAGTACGGAACAGGCCAAATACTGCATCATGGTGCTTTCCCCGGCCATTTTCTTCCTGTCCATGTCCTGCGTCTTCCGCGGATATTATCAGGGCATCCAGAACATGAAGCCAACGGGTCTGTCCCAGATCATTGAGGCATTCTTCAAACTGCTGATCGGCATCGGCTTTGCGCTGCTGCTGAAGGAAATGGCATATTCGGAGGAATATGTTGCGGCGGGTGCCATTTCCGGCACCTCCATCAGCACCATGATCGGTGCGGCGATTCTGCTGTTTATGTTCTGCTCACCCGCCAACCGGAGACAGCTCCGGGAATTGTCGGCGCGTGGCGGGAAGGTGCGCTCTAATCGCGCCATCCTCCGGCAGTTTATTCACCTGGCCATTCCGCTCACCATGAGCTCCATGGTCGTCAATCTGACGGGAGTGCTTGACCTGTTCCTGATCTATAAACGGCTTCAGGATTCCGGCCTCGATCAGACCATGGCAAACGCCGCATACGGCGGCTATAAGGGCTACGCGCAGACGCTGTTCAATCTGCCGCCCTCCATCATCTCCTCCCTGAACGTCAGCATCGTTCCGGCACTTTCCGCGGCGTATGTCGCCAAAAACAGCAAGCGCATTCGGTATCTGCTCCGCCGCGCCATCAAGCTCGTGATCGCTCTCGCCATGCCGTGCGCGGTGGGTCTGCTCGTGCTGGCTGGCCCCATTCAGCGGATGCTGTTCCCGGCTCGTCTGGATGAGATCGAAGCGGTGACGCCGCTGCTGCAAATTCTGGGCATCGCGTCCTTCTGGACGTGCCTTTCCACCCTGTCAACGGCCATGCTCCAATCCATCGGCAAAATGCGTGTGCCGGTCTATTCGCTCATCGCGGGCGGCATCGTCAAGCTGACGGTGAACTACATCCTGATCGGCATTCCGAGCATCGGCATGACCGGCGCACCGATCGGAACGCTGCTCTGCTACCTGACCATTTTCGCCATCAACTACAGCTGCTTCCTGCGGGAAGTCCGGTACCGCATTCCGGTTTCGCGGGTGGTACTCAAGCCTCTGCTGGCGTCTGCGGCCATGGGTGCCTGTGCATACGGCGTCCAGAAGGTATGCGCCGGCGTGATCGGCGATGCGAAGGCGACGCTGCTGGCCATTTGCCTGGCCGTCGCAGTGTACGGCATCGTGATGCTCCTGATCGGCGGAATCAACGAAAACGACATTCAAATGCTGCCGAAAGGCGCGTGGATTGCGCGTCTGCTCAAAAAAATGCACCTGCTAAAGGAAAAACCGGTTCGCTGAACAAACAGCACTTTCTATCGCCAATCCAGCAGGACGCCGAGCGCTTCACGCCGATTCTCCGCCAACAGGCGGTACGCCTCCGGCGCACGGTCGGCCGGGAACCGATGCGTGATCAGTGATGAAACGGACATCGTGTGGTCGGCTAACCGCTCCAGATAATCCTGCAAATCCCTGCGCAGCGTGAACGGTTCACCGGGAACGTCCGGTGGCATATGAACGGTGGCGTTGTGCGCGCCGATGATGGAAAGCCCACGCAGATTGACTGTGTTCAGATCGAGCGTGGAACGCCCGCGAGGGCTGCTCAGAATCACCAGCCGCCCGTGCGCTTCCAATGCATCCACCTCCGCCGCAATGCGCGCCGGGTCGCCTGTCGCATCGAATGCCAGATCGGCCGCACGGCCGCGGTTCATGCGCCGAATGAGCGCACCGGCCGCTGCCGGATCTTCCGTCGTGGGATATACGCCACAGTCATCGGGCAAAAGCCGCAGCCGCAGGGGCGAACGATCCCATACGAATACGGAACCGGCACCGCTCAGCCGCGCCAGGCGTGCGGCGAATTGACCAATCAACCCTGCACCAAAAACGGCAACGGTTTCGCCGAGTCGGATGTGCGCAAAGCGGACACCGCCCATCGCAATCTGTGCGATCACGCCGAAAACGGCATCCTCCGCAGACACCGATTCCGGGACGGAAACCACTTCAAAAACCGAACGACAGACCGTCTGAGCGTGTCGGCCGGGGGATACCACCCGCTGCCCGATCATGGAAGAATCGACACCGGCACCGACTGCGCTGACGCGCCCCACGTTGGAATAGCCCGGCAGCAGAGGATACGTAAAGAGCGGCTGCCAGCTCGAGTCCGCATCGGCCTCCGCATACAGCTGCGTCAATTCCGTCCCCGTGCTGATCAGCGAATATTCGGTCTGAATCTGAATTTCGTTCGCACCGGGTATCGGCCTGTCGCAGGTCTCTACAGCACAGACACCGGGCGACCGGAAGACGATGTGCTTGTTGGCAAATCCCTCAGACATAAAAAAATCCCTCATCCATCCAAAAAAAGATCAGGCGCCCGGCCACTGGACCGGGCGCCTGATTTTATGATATGCGCTGGGAAGCGGAAATGTGACGACGTTTTTTATCGGGACGGGATGTTGAACGGTGCCGATGCCACAGCGCCGGAGAAAACAGCATCAGCATCGGGAAGATTTCGAGCCGTCCGATCAGCATGAGGATGCTCAGCACAAACTTGGAAAACCACGTCAGCGAGGAAAAATTGCCGACTGGCCCGACAATGGAGCCAAAGCCGGGGCCAACGTTGCTGATGCACGTCAGAACGGATGAAAAGGTCGTTTCAAAATCCAACCCGTTCAGAGAAATGCAGAGCAGACCGCAGAGGAAAATGCCGGTATACGTCAGGAAGTAGAGGTTGGCGCCGGACACGGTTTCCTCATCCAGTGTTTCACCACTGAGCCGAATCACATCGGAGGAATGCGGATGCGAGAGGCGGCGCAGCTCACGGCGAACGGATTTGACGAGAATCAGGAATCGGGAGCACTTCAGACCACCGGCAGTCGAACCGGCACATCCGCCGAGGAACATGACAAACCAGAGCACCATCTGCGACAGCATCGGCCACTGCGAATAGTCGGCGGTGGCGAAACCGGTCGTCGAAACGATGGAGGCCAGCTGGAAGGAGGAGTAGCGGAGCGCGGTCGAGAAGGTGCCGTAGACCGACAGCGTGTTGATGGTCATGGTGGCCAGCGAAACGGCGAGAATCAGCAGATATACACGGAATTCTTCATCCCGGAACGCCTCCGATGCCTTTTTCATCAAAATCAGATAGAACAGGTTGAAGTTGATGGAAAACAGAAACATGAAAACCGTCACCACGACGTCGATGTACACGCTGTCGAACGCCGAAATGCCGGCGTTGCGCGTGGAAAAACCGCCGGTTCCCGCGTTGGAGAACGCGTGTGTCACCGCATCAAAGAAGGACATTCCGCCCGCCAGAAACAGCAGCATCTCAACCACCGTCAGGGCAAAATAGATGCTGTACAGAATCAATGCGGAATGTCGCATTTTGGGCACCAGCTTCCCGACAGACGGGCCAGGCGATTCAGCGCGCAGAATGTGCATATCCCGCCCGCTGGAGAGCGGGACAATCGCCAGCACGAAGACGAGTACGCCCATCCCGCCAATCCAGATGGAAAAGCAGCGCCAGAAGGAAATGCAGCGCGGCAGGGATTCCACATCGGCCAGTACAGTAGCACCGGTCGTTGTAAAGCCGGAGACAATCTCAAAAAACGCGTCAAACACGTTCGGAATGGCACGGCTGATGACGAACGGCATGGCACCGAAAATCCCCAGCAGAATCCAGGAAAGCGAGACAATCGCGAAGCCTTCCCGCGCATAAATGGAATGGTTGTCTGTTTTCAGGAAGAAGGAAGCGCAGCTGAAAAGCAACAGAACGGCGATGGTTACGAGAAAGGCCAGCGTTTCCTGTTCACGATTCAAAAGCCCAACAAAAACGGGCAGCAGCATCAACAGTGCGATGCAGCGCAGAATCAGGCAGAGCGTTCTGCCGACTTGTCGGTAATTCATGCGCTCTCACCTCAAAATATCCGACAGGTCTGTCAGATTCTGCTCCATGGTGATGAGAACGACGCTGTCCCCCTCGCAGAGCATATCGTTCCCGCCGGGGATGATGACACGCCCGCCGCGATGAATGACCGCCAGCAGGATGCCACGGCGAATGGGCAGATCGCGCAGCGGAATCCCGGTCAGACCGGCCTTGGCGCGCACGCGGAATTCAAGCGCCTCGACGCGGCCATTCACAATGCGGTGCAGCGTTTCCACACTGCTGCCAGTGGAATTGGACAGTGCCCGGACGAAGCGGATAATGTCGTTTGCAATCAGCTGACGGGGCGAAACGATGGTTCCGGCACAGATGTTGCCGTACATATCCAGAATGTCCGTTCGTTCGACTTTTGTGAAAATTTTGGGGATGTTACGCGTCTGGCCAAAGAGAGAAATCAGCAGATTCATTTCGTCCGAGTCCGATGCTGAGACCAGAACATCCGTGTCGTCAATGTCTTCAGATTGCAGCAACTCCTGATCGTTAGCGCGGCCATTCAGAATGATGGCCTGCGGTAGCATATCCGACAATTCACGGCAGCGAGCGGCATCTGCCTCTAAAATCTTGACTTCCATGCCCATTTCGCAGAGCTGCCGAGCCAGGTAGTAGCTGGTACGTCCGCCACCGATGATAAAGACCGAGCGAACCTTCTGCTGGACGATGCCGATGGCCTTGAGGAACAGGCTGATTTCCAGCGGAGAAGAGGTGATCGTGACGTGATCTCCAATCTGCAGCTGGAAGGAGCCGTCCGGAATAAAAATTTCCTCGCCGCGCTGAACGGCACAAATCAGCACCCGAACCTTGAACTTCTCATAAATCGACATCAGTGCCATACCGTCCAGCTCACTGCCGTCCGGAATGCGGAATTCGATCAGCTCAATCCGTCCCTTTGCAAAAAAGTCGATATTCAATGCGTTGGGGAAACGGAGACGGCGCGACATTTCCGTCGCTGCGGCCAGCTCCGGATTGACGGTCATGGAGAGGCCAAGCTCTTCCTTCATCTCAATCAGCTGATCAGCGTATTCCGGATTCCGAATCCGCGCAATGGTCTTCCCGGCACCGAGCTTTCTGCCAACGAGACAGGCCAGGATGTTCAGCTCATCCCCGGAGGTGGCGGCAATCAGCAGATCAGCCCGATCTACCCCGGCCTCCTTCTGCACGGACAGACTGGCACCGTTCCCGTGAATCACAAGAACATCCAGCACGTCCATCAGGTTTTTCAGGTTATCGAGATTGGAATCTATCACGGTAATATCATGTTTCTCACGGGAAAGCTGATCAGCCAGAGCAAACCCAACCTTCCCATCGCCAATGATGACAATTTTCAAGAGGAACCTCCATATTGACGGCAAATGCCGTTGGTAGAAACGTTACGCCTATTATACTCGCCGGACAGGTAAATGTCAACCAGTCCCTTCAAGCTGCGGCCACAGAAGCGCCGGTCTGTGATCAGATCAGCCCTTTTCCGGCCAGCCCCCATTCGACAAAGATCTCGTTCAGCGGTCGCCCCTCATTGAACATCGTCACGGAAAGTGTCTCGCAGTCCTTCTGGAACGCTTCGCGCATGGTGCAAAGCTCCTCGCTTGAGTAGCAATCACCGTACAGCTGGCAGATGGCAAAGCGCGGGAAGATGCTCTCCAGATCGATGTGCTTTTTGAGTGTCTGATACCGCTCCGGATTCTCAGCCGCAAGCGGCTCAATGGCGGCATAGGCCTCATTCAGCAAATCCATCCAGTGGAGCAGTGTGCCAATCGGCCAGTATTTGGTATCGCACAGCCAGTTGTAAATTGTTCCGTCGATTTCAGGCCATGTGCTTTCCAGATCGCGCAGGTGAATCTGCAGCTCGTCAAAATACCGGCGCATCGGCGCTGCCGCATCCTGAAAATAATGGGCAAAGAAATCGTCCGCGATGGATGCAAAGCTGTCGTTTACCGAAAACAGCGCCCGCGAATTGAAGTATTCCTTGAGCTTGCCAAAGCAGGTGACATTCCCCTGATTGTATTGGCCTTCCGGATAGAGGAAAACGGCGTGATTCTGCTTGGAGAACCGGTAGGTTTCCAGCATTGTGTCGTAGGAGTTCAGCGGGAACAGGTAGTTCGTGTAGTTGGTTTCGTATAACCAGAGACACATATTGTCAGTCAGAACGCTCCAGCCCTCCAGAACATCGCGGGTTGGTGCATTGACCTCATCGTAGAAGGAATGACTGTAGCAGGCGGTGATCGGCGCAAGGTACACGCCGACATTTTCGTCACAAACAACGGACTCGTCAATCGGCTCCCAATGATCCTCGACCCATTCCACCGGCGGCTGCTCCATCTGACGGTATGCAAAGAACAACAGCCGAAGCGCACGTTTCTCCGTGCCGCGGGCTTTGGCCTGCTCTGCCAGCGCATCCTGTACCAGACGGTTGACGGCGTTCATAAACCGGATGCAGGCGGCGGAATTGGCACCGTGATAATCGGCGCGAACCTGTTCGCAGGCCGCACAGCCGCAGATCGTATCGTGGTCTTCAATGGTCAGCGCGAGAAACGGGAGATTCGGAAAGGCGTTGGCCGCTTCCAGCACGCGCTCCGCCGCCTGTTGCACCATAAGCTCCCACTCCGCGGCATCACCGTGCGCCGTGTAGCAGAGCTCGTTGCCCTCCGTCGAATACCAGGCCGGATGCGCTTCCGCATACTGCTCCATTGGCAGACAATCCAGGCTGTTGTGCCAGCATGCACCGGCAATCGGAATGAACAGACTGGTGGAGAAATTCATACCGTAGGCCGCTTCCCAGCTGACGTAGTTGCTCTGATAAAAGTATTCAAAGTCCGGCCGCTCCGCAATCTCAAAATCCGGCAGCGTTTCTGCATGATTGCTGTAGGCTACGGTATCCTCTGCATACATTTCATAGCCGATGGCGTGATGTAAAAACGCTATGGCACCCTTCTGCGCACCGGCATCGGATGCGGTGGCAATCAGCACGCTGTTGCCAACGGAGCGGATAACGTAGCCGGTCAGCCCGAGATCGACCTCCGGCATGGTGAACCCGGCCTGACGGAAGACCTCCGGGCCGTTCAGGACGATGAACCGGCTGTCGGCGGTGTATGTGACGGCGCTGCTGTCGGAAATCACCGGCAGCGAAACACCGGAAACCTGAAAAATGTGCTGCTGAATCAGCGCAGCGGCCTTCGCATTTTCAGAGCCGGAGCCGACGACAATGCTGTATTCGGAGGAACCGTCCGTGACAAATGGACGGTCTGTGGGTGTGACGGATACCTGATGCAGCACGTTGTCTACCGGGTGCGGGGCAGTCGGCGACAACGGATGGTGCGCATCCCTGTTTTCCGGGAGCGGGTCGGCGGCGGGTGCGGCAGGGCTGCACCCGCAGAGCATCATACTCAGCGATACCAGCAGACAGGACAGACGTTTCCAATTCATATAAAAACCTCCTTATGGTTCCACCGTGACAGGGTGGCGCATCAGATTGATATTTCCAAATGCATCATAGGCGACCAGACGGATTTCGTAAACGCCCGGCAGCTCGGCCACAACGGCGTTGCTGTCTGAAGGCAGCTCGACCAGCTGTCCGTCCGGCGTGACGACATAGCGGAACAGTCGAATGTCCTCCGCTGCCGTCTGATTGTCCGACACGGTCACGTCCGGCAGAATGATGCACGAACCGACCGGAACGGATGTGGGGAAGCTGTGGTGCAGCGTGATCACGGGCGCAGACAAATCCTCCACCTGCAAAATCCGCGTCTCCACGCCGAAGTTGGGGGAACAGCGATTCGCTTCCGTCGATTTGTAGGTAATCTGATACGCTCCCGGGAGAGACAAAACCAGCTCATAGCTGCGGGTGGGGTCTGCATCCTTCAAAAGCGTGCCGTCTGCGGCTGTGACAAAGTCACCGTTTCGGTCGCAGACACTCATCGTACACACAACGTTGGCGTCCAGCGCATCGCCGACCAGCGCGGCGGGCAGCGTGACGGTATCGCCCAGCGCCACCAGACCGATGACACCGCCGGGCAGCACCACACGCGGTGGAATCCGGTCAAAAGCCAGATTGCCCATGGGCTGGTTGTCCACCGAGTCAAGCCGAATCTGGCTGCCGGGGGCGGCCTGCTCCCAAACCATCGACAGATACAGCCACTCGCCAAAGCCGTCAAACGGTGTGCCGTCTGCACAGGTCGTCAGCTCAAAACGGCGCCCGTTGACCAGCAGCGTCCGGTCACCCTCGCAGATCAGAGTGAACGTCGTCTCCTCGTCAAACGATTCCGAGACGACAACCGTTTCCCCGCTACAGCTGAGAAGCAGCTGCCCATTGCTTCGGCGGAAGGTCGCAGCCACAGGATGGGCGGTGTTGTCACCGCTGATCAGCAGGACGGAAAGCGATTCAAAATCGGCCGTTTCAGGCGCAATCGAAAATGTCAGTCCGGTTCCTTCAGACAGAAGATGGTTGGCAAATACCCAATTGCTGTCCGGAGCATCTGCCGTCAGTGTCAGATAGGAGGCGCTGGCTGTGACCGTCAGGTTCGTTCCGCGGATATAGTTCTTCAACTGCAAACGATCCCGTCCTTCATTCTGATACGCGCCGAGGACGACCGGCACCTCGCGGGTCAGAGAGACGCCCTCACACGAGTAACAGAAGGTCGCCAACAGCCCGTCCTGATCGACCGTCGGCGTCCACGACGCACCGGCCGATAAGGTGGTGGTTTCCCCGTTCAGCGTCACTGTAAGTGATGCGGGCTTGCGCTCCTCAGAACCGCTCCGGTAATCATAGGCCGTGCATTCGGGCAGCTCGTAGGAACAGCCGCTGAGCAGAAAGAGCGGGAGCGATGGCTCATTCGGGAAGAACGGCGCGTCGTTGACAAGGACATCCAACGCAAAACGCGTCACGCTTTGCAGCCCGATGTAATCGGTGGCGGTGTAGGTGAGTTCGAAAAGACCGGTCTCTGTCAGACGCAGACCGTCTCCGAATTCACACGGCTTGCCGTTCAGACTGGCTGAAACAGTTACAGTGGTGAAGCTGTCGCGGGCGTCTGCCTGATACATGGCGGGGGACAGCACCGTCCCAACCATGACAGAAGACGGCGGCATCTCTGCAAAGGTGATCTCCGGCAGCGGCAGCTCGGAAACGGCCACCACCGTTCGGGTCAGCTGGCTGACATTGCCGACTGCGTCAGCTGCGGTATATGTGATGCAATACGTCCCGGCTGCATCCGGCGTGAAGGCACCATCCGTGATGGTAAGCGTCCGACCGGCCGCCGTTCCGTCTGTCTGTTGGACGGTGAGAGCGACATCGGCCGAACCGGTATAGGTGTCGCGGGCAGAAGCGACCGGAATCGGATAGATGCGCCCCACCTCGGCACGCGGCATCTCGTCAAACGCTGCATCCAGCGCAATGTCCGGGCCGTCTGTATCCGCGTATTCCTCCGCGGTTAGATCGAGCCCGCGCACCTTTGAAATGCAGAAATTCGCCGTTTTGGAGACATACAGGTCGGCAGAAACGGACAGAAAGGCCTTCCCGCTGGGCAAACCATCCCAGAGCTGATAGAAAAAGGACGGGTCATCGAAATCCACGACCAGCTGCCCACTGCTGTAAACGCGCCGGGTGGCGGGGTCATAGCCAATTCGAATGGGCATGGCATCTGCCGGTTTTTCCTCGATGCCGGGCGCAAAGAGCAGGGAAAAGGAGTGCTGGCCGGGCGTACCCCACACGTTATTGATGTGCAGCTTCTGGTGTGATTCCTCCCAACCCTCCATGGGCTGACCGTTGGCTCCGGCCAGACAGTAGGTGGATGGATACTGGTCACCGTCCGATGACTGCATGGCGGAAACCCGGAAGAAAATCTCCGAATTTTCCGTGTCAGTGAAGGTAAAAATCAATTTCCGAAAATCGAGGACGCCTTTCTGCATCGGTGTGGCAAAGCACTCCAAAATCGATTCGGACGAATCAACATCGGCAAGCTCCAGCGCCTGCGAAAAATACAGCGTGTCTCCCTCCGCCAAATGCACGAGAAGGCCGGGCGTCTGCGCGCCGTCATACGTGCCGTAGGTCACGCTGCTCAGCTCGGAGGAGACGAAGGCCGTCTTGCCTCGAACAGTCAACGTGCGGCTTTCCGTGTAGACATGGCGGCCAACTGTCGCCGTATACGTCACGGTGTATGAGCCGAACGACCGGAGCAGAACCGTCTGATCGGACAGAACCGTGCCGTCCGGTGCGGTGAGCACACCGACTGCGGCCGCCGTTTTTCGACCGGCCTGGACACTGGCTGCGGGAATCCGGAAGGTATCCCCGGTGGAAGCGTTCCAATCGGTCTCAGCAATGCTCCAGACGGGCTTCGGCGTCCGCAAAAGGAACACCCCGACCAACGCCGCCAGAAGGACGAGGATGAAAAGGATTACCCACTTGAACCTGTGAAGAACACGCATTCTGCATACACTCCCCGTGGTGCAATCGCACCGTGTACGAAGCACCTATCCAATTTTCTTTATTATATCGTAAACAAACGGACACGTCAAGCGATTTGCGAAAAAAAATGCAGGCATTTTCCGGACTGGCCTCACTGCTTCTGAAAAATATATTGCCATCTGCGCTTGCAAAACCGCATCAGATGTGCAGCGCACAGACGACAGCACCATCGTTTGCCAACCGCCTGCAAACCCACACAAACAAAAGCAGACCTCAAGGCCCGAAGGCTTTGAGGTCTGCAAGGGGACAGGTTATGCCTTGAATTTGACGGCGGCCTGTGCAGCGGCGAGCCGTGCGATCGGCACACGGTACGGCGAGCAGGAAACATAGTTCAGACCGATTTTGTGGCAGAATTCGATCGAGGACGGGTCACCGCCGTGTTCGCCGCAGATACCGAGCTTGATATCGCTGCGGACGGAACGGCCGAGCGTTGCCGCCATATCGATCAGCTTGCCAACACCAATGGTGTCCAGACGGGCAAACGGGTCGGACTCAAAGACCTTCTTTTCATAGTAGTCGTTGAGGAACTTACCGGCGTCATCGCGGGAGAAACCGTAGGTCATCTGCGTCAGGTCATTGGTGCCGAAGGAGAAGAATTCAGCTTCGGTGGCAATCTGATCCGCAGTCAGTGCGGCGCGCGGCACTTCGATCATCGTACCGACGCGATAGGTGAGCTGCAGGCCGGAGGCGGCAATGATGGAATCCGCAACCTGGCTGACAGTCTTCTTGACGTATTTCAATTCGCTGACATCGCCGACCAGCGGAATCATGATTTCCGGAACGACGTGCAGACCTTCCTTGGAAACGTTGATGGCGGCTTCGATGATGGCACGGGTCTGCATTTCTGCGATCTCCGGGAAGGAGACGGCCAGACGGCAGCCGCGGTGACCAAACATCGGGTTGGCTTCGTGGAGCGAATCAATGGTGGCCTTCAGTTCAGAGAAGGTGAGACGCATTTCCTGCGCCAGAGCCAGGATGTCTTCGTCAGACTGGGGGAGGAACTCGTGCAGCGGCGGATCCAGAAGACGAATGGTGACCGGCAGACCCTTCATCGTGCGGAAGAGCGCTTCGAAGTCGCCACGCTGCATGGGCAGCAGCTTATCCAGCGCCTTTTTCCGCTGCTCCAGCGTTTTGGCAACGATCATTTCACGAATGGCCGGAATCCGGTCAGCATCAAAGAACATATGCTCCGTCCGGCAGAGACCGATGCCCTCTGCGCCGTATTTCCGGGCGGCAGCGGCATCACGCGGCGTATCGGCGTTGGTGCGGATTTTCAGCGTCCGGATTTCATCGGCCCAGCCCATGAAGGTGGCGAAGTCACCGCTCATCGCTGTTTCAACGGTCGGCAGGATGCTGAGATAGACCTTACCAGTGGAGCCGTCGATGGAGATGCCGTCTCCCTCGTTGATGCGCATACCCTTGACGACAAAATACTTCTCATCCTCATTGATGTGAACATCACCGCAACCGGCGACGCAGCAGCGCCCCATACCACGAGCGACAACGGCTGCGTGCGAGGTCATACCACCGCGTGCTGTCAGGATGCCCTGAGCGGCGGCCATGCCTTCAATGTCTTCCGGAGAGGTTTCGTGGCGAACCAGAACGACCTTGCGGCCTTCCTTGGCGGCTTCCACGGCGTCCTTGGCGGTGAAAACGACGGTACCGCAGGCGGCGCCCGGCGAGGCCGGCAGACCGGATGCAACCGGAGCATCTTCTTTCAGTGCGATCGGGTCAAACTGCGGATGCAGCAGGGTATCCAGCTGCTTCGGCTCGACCTTGAGAATGGCTTCTTCTTTCGTGAGCATTCCTTCCGCAACCAGGCTGACGGCGATTTTCAGCGCGGCAGCCGCAGTGCGCTTGCCGCTGCGGGTCTGAAGCATATAGAGCTTGCCTTTTTCAATGGTAAACTCCATGTCCTGCATATCGCGGTAGTGCTCTTCCAGACGGGCACAGATCTCCGTGAACTGACGGTAGATGTCCGGCATGACAACGGAGAGCTGATCGATGGTCTGCGGCGTGCGGACACCTGCGACAACGTCCTCGCCCTGCGCGTTCATCAGGAATTCGCCGAACAGCTTCTTTTCACCGGTGGCCGGGTTGCGCGTGAAGGCAACACCCGTGCCGCTGTCATCGCCCATGTTGCCGAAAACCATGGACTGGACGTTGACAGCCGTACCCCAGGAGGACGGGATGTCGTTCATGCGGCGATAGTAGATGGCGCGTTCGTTGTTCCAGGAACGGAAAACGGCCTTGACCGCCTCCATCAGCTGAACCCGCGGATCCTCCGGGAACAGAACACCTTTTTCGGCGATGTAGTGGTTCTTGAAGAGAACCACCAGCTTTTTCATATCATCTGCATCCAGCTCATTGTCATAGGAAACGCCTTTTTCGGCCTTGACCTGGTCAATGATCTTCTCGAATGTGGATTTCGGAAGCTCCATGACAACGTCGGAGAACATCTGAATAAAGCGGCGGTAGGAGTCATATGCAAAACGCGGATTCCCGGTCAGCTTGGCCAGTCCTTCAACAACGACATCGTTCAGGCCGAGGTTCAGAATAGTATCCATCATGCCCGGCATGGAGGCACGCGCACCACTGCGCACGCTGACCAGCAGCGGGTTTTCAGGATCACCGAATTTCTTTCCGCATTCGTTTTCCATCCGCTCCAGATATTCGTAAATCTGCGCCTGAATTTCATCGCTGATGGATTCGTTGTTCGCGTAGTAGTCGGTGCAGGCTTCCGTGGTAATTGTAAAACCGTTTGGAACAGGCATTCCGAGATTCATCATCTCCGCAAGGTTTGCACCCTTGCCGCCGAGAAGCTCCCGCATATCGCCGGAACCCTCACAGAACATGTAGACAAACTTTTTACTCATAGTTTCTCCGTTTCTCCGCCGAATCAAAAATAAAGCACGAAAATGAAAAGCAGATAAAGCTGTTTTCGGCGGAAAACAGCTTTAGAAAAAGACCTGTGTGCGCATAAAGGAACACAACAATATGCCCATTCATTTATCTGCTATAATATTACCATGTTTTCCATGGAATTGCAAGGGGTTCTTTGCAGAAAACTGCAAAAAATTTGCGAACCCCTGCAACAACCGGGTACCGTTACGCCTTCGGCATCAGAAGCCGGATGAAAATACCACCCTGAACCGTCCGATTCTGGAAGCTGCGCTGCTTGGCGGTGGAGGTGAAAAACCAGTCCGTCATCGGGACACGATCCGGCGTTTTATCATAGGCCGACCACAGCGGAGCAATCAACGCCTGGAATGCAGCTGCCGTCGTGCAGAGGGAAGCTGACCAGACGAGCCAGTCTGACTTCGTGTAGTCAGCGCGGTTGTCCAGCGGCAGACCGAAGCGGTTCTGTCTCTCCACATAGGAGGCGACCTCTGTCTCGGCAACGGACGGGTCGAACAGGTTCAGGCCGAAAATCGGATCCCAGATCATGTTATATTTCATGCTGAAGGTACCGGGCTGATCAAACGCCAGACGGTAGGAACCGTCGCCGTTGGCAGCCAGCGTGACCCATTCGTCAGCCATGCGGTGAGCGGCGCTCTCATACGTGCTGCCGTCGCGGTCGGCCATGGCGAGCAGACGGGCGAAGCAGGCGAGTGCGCAGATGGATTTCAGCGACAGGTTGCAGTTGTGCGCCAGATGTCCGGCGAAGTCGTCGGTGCAGAGCTGGTTGTCCGGGTTGACGCCGACCTGAACCAGATAGTCTGCCCAGCGCGTCAGCAGGTCGAGGTGCGAAATCGCGAAGGATGCATCGCCCGAATAGTAGGCGGCGGCATACGCACAGATCAGCATATTGCCGCATTCCTCAACGGGCATCTGATTCTCCGGGTTCACGCCGTCGCTGTAGACCTGACCGTTGAGCAGCGGATAGCAGCCGGCATCGTGCGGTGCAAAGTCAAACGGCCATGCATCGGAAGCGGCATACCGGAAAATCGGCCGCAGCATCGCGTTGACCAGCTCCGGCTGGAACAGCAGGAAGAGCGGGATGGACGGATAGGTGACGTCCACTGTCGCCGCGCAGCCGTTCGAGAAGCATTCCTTGGAGACAAAAATCGGTGCGCCGTCCGCATCCAGACAGAGCTTGTGCGCGGCAATGGCCTGACGATAGGCAAGCACCGTCAGCTCCAGATACTGTTCACCGCCCGCAGACAGGCAGCGCTCTGCCAGTGTGTGCGAGAAGGCATCGCAGCGGTGCAGAATGGCATGGCAATCGCGGAAGGCGCCAACCAGCATCTCTTCAAACGATTCACCGCAGGAATGCCAGTAGGCATCCACCGGTTCACCGAAATATTCGAGGGAGTGGATATCGTCATAAGCGAACGCAAACAGCACGGAGGAGCCGCAGGCGACAGGCGCAGAAACGGCAATACCTTCGGCTTCGCAGGAGGCGGAAGCACCGGCGGCATCGGTGGCCAGCCAGAAGTAGCCCCAGTCAATCCGGACATCATCGCCAGAACGGTTCAACGGATGCTGCTCCGTGTTGCCGACACGAACGGCGCAGACGGAATCCAGATTCCGAACCTCTGCGGCCGTCTCATGCTGACCCTTGTGATCGAGGCAGAGCTCATGGTCGGCAAAAATGCGGAGCGATACCGTGTGCGGCTTGCCGTCTGTCGTCGAGGCCGTCACGGAGAGATAGGAAACCGGGCGGGAGCAGAGCGCCAGATCAGTCAGAAGCAGCGGTGAGGTGAAGCGCAGCGTCAGTGCCACACCGGCTGCACAGTAGGTGTAGAATGTGGAAAGATAGTCCATTTCAAAATTCGCCTGCGTCATGGCTTCGCCGGAGCCGCAGCCCATGAAATGGTAACTCTTGCCATCAATGACGGCTTCACCGACCAGACGGTTTGGTTTTCCCGTCCAGTGGCAGGTGTCATGATCGACCAGTGTATCCGCGGTACACCAGACGGAAAAATAGGGATCAATCGTGATCAGCGGGGTGGCAGGTGGTCTCATTTTCATTGGGTGAACAATCCTTTCTGTCGTTTGTGGTGGTTTCAGATGCAACCGGCGCAGCAGCATGGCGCCGGACCTTTGGAATCAGATTTCGGGCAATTTTGCCCTTGCCGCGTGTTTTGACGTAGAAATACCCGATAACGGAAAACACGACGGCGCCGATGAAGTTGACGAACAAATCCTTCATGGTGTCAATCAGACCGATGTCGAGATAGCCGCCGAGCGTCTCTGTCCAGTCCTCACCATTGATGATGACGCTGTCCGCCTGGACATGGTGGACGACGTTCAGCCCGTCCGGGTCGAGACTGACACTGTTGATGGTGTGAATCACAGTATCCTTCTGCATATCGATATGCAGAAGCTGATCGGCAGAGAATTCAAAAAATTCCCAGAGCACACCAATCGTCATGGAAAAGCAGAAGGCGACAACGGCCAGGAAGAACGGCGACAAATGAAAGGAAATCTGTTCATCGCGGTTCAGAAGATCGACCAGAGAGAAACCGACCGCAGCCATGAGAAACCCGGTGGTGGTGTGCAGCATGGCATCCCAGAAGGGAACCTTTGTGAAAAATGAGGAAATTTCTCCGAGAATTTCTGCTGCGAAGATAAAGCAGAAGACGATATTCCGGAGAAGCGGCGGCAGATCCAGCCCGAGGCGATTTCCAAGAAAGCCCGGAACAGCAAACAACACCAGCGTCAGCAACCCGATGAATACGTTTTCGTAGTTGCCGAGCCACAGCTGACGGAAAATGATGACGACAACAATGGCTGACAGGATGCTCCGGACGATGGAACGATCCTGCTGCTGATCCCACAGCATATGAGCGCGCGACGATTTGCGGCATCGTTTCATGGCCGTGTACCTCCCTCCAGAATGTTTGCTGCCCTGAAAATAATTATATCATCAATGCACCGGAAAAGCAAGAACAAACCGACAAAAGGTGACAAAACGCCTGCCGCTGACCTGGGGAAAGCGGCAGGCGAAGAGTTCAGGCTTCAGCTGTTCCGTTGGAGACGGTTTGCGCAGTGATGGTTATGCGGCCGTCCTCGGCGGACAGCACCACGGTATCACCGGGTGAAATGGTTCGGTCGAGCAGCTGCTCGGAGAGCGGATCCTCCACCAGCGAACGGATGGTTCTCCGCAGCGGACGCGCCCCGTACACGGGGTCGTACCCGGCGGTGGCCAGCAGCGCAACGGCTGCATCGTCCCACTGCAAACTGACCTGCAGCTCCTCCAAACGTCCGGCCAGCCCGGCCAGCATATGGACGGCGATTTGCCGGATATCTGTTTCGGTCAGCTTGGCGAAGACAATGATGTCATCGATGCGGTTCAGAAATTCGGGGCGGAAGGTGTGCTTCAGCTCCTCCATGACAATGTCGCGCACGTTCCGGTTCTCATCGGAAACCGGCGCAAAGCCGAGCGGGTGATTCTGACGGACAATACTGCCCGCGCCGACGTTGGAAGTCATTACAATGATCGCATTGCGGAAGCTGACATGACGCCCCTGACCATCCGTCAGAACGCCGTCTTCCATGATTTGCAGGAGGATGTTGAACACATCCGGATGCGCCTTCTCAATCTCGTCAAACAGAATCACGCTGTAGGGCTTCCGACGGACACGCTCCGTGAGCTGCCCGCCCTCTTCAAAGCCGACATACCCCGGTGGCGAACCGACCATCCGGCTGACGGTGTGCTTTTCCATATATTCGGACATATCAAAGCGGATCATGGCCGATTCATCGCCGAACAGACTTTCCGCCAGCGCCTTGCACAGCTCCGTTTTGCCGACGCCGGTCGGCCCCAGAAAGAGGAAGGAGCCGAGCGGACGCTTTGGATCCTTGAGCCCGGCACGGCCACGGCGAATGGCCCGGGCGACTGCGGTGACGGCTTCATCCTGCCCGATCACACGGGCGTGCAGCGTGGATTCCATATGCAGCAGGCGTTCACCCTCCGTCTCCGTCAGCCGACGAATTGGAATTCCGGTCCAGGCGGCAATGATCCCGGCGATGTCGTCCGCACCGATGGAATCGGCGTGCTTTGTCGATGCACTCTGCCAGGTCGAACGGCGCGCCTCAAGAAGCTCTTTTTTACGCGATTCTTCATCGCGCAGCGCAGCGGCCTTTTCAAAATCCTGGGCGCGGACAGCTTCCTCCTTCTCGACTGACAGCTGTGCAATTTCATCGGCCAGCCCCTTCAGATCGGACGGCGGCGTCAGGGTGGACAGCCGCGCTTTTGCGGCGGCCTCATCGATCAGATCAATGGCCTTGTCCGGCAAAAACCGGTCGTTCAGATACCGCGCCGACAGGCGGACGGCGGCCTCAATCGCCTCATCCGGAATCTTGATCTTGTGATGCGCCTCGTAGCGGTCACGCAGCCCCTTCAAAATCAGGATACTGTCGGCCTCCGATGGCTCACCGATCTGCACCGGCTGGAAACGGCGTTCCAGCGCCGCATCCTTTTCAATGTGCTTCTTGTATTCATCGAATGTCGTTGCACCGATCACCTGAATTTCGCCGCGTGCCAGAGCAGGCTTCAGAATGTTGGCCGCATCAATTGCGCCCTCTGCGCCGCCCGCACCGATCAGCGTGTGGATTTCGTCGATGAACAGAATAATGTTCCCGGCCTTTTTGACTTCATCGAGAATGGCGCGGATGCGCTCCTCGAATTCTCCGCGGTATTTCGTTCCTGCGATGGTTCCGGCGAGATCGAGTGTGAAAATCTGCCGATCCTTCAGATTTTCCGGAATGTCGCCCAAAACGATTTTCTGTGCCAGCCCTTCCACAACGGCTGTTTTGCCGACGCCGGGCTCACCGATGAGCACGGGGTTGTTCTTGGTTCGACGGGAAAGAATCTGAATCACACGGTTGATTTCCTCTGTCCGGCCGATGACCGGATCCAGACTGGAATCAGCGGCCATGGCGTTCAGATTGCGGGCGTACTCATGCAGCAGCTTCGGCTCACCGCCGGACGATGGCCGACCGTTTCCGGAAACGGCTCCGCCCTGCGCGGGGGCGGCCTCCGGTGTACTGTCGTGCTCACCACCGCCGACAGCCTTCAGCACGCATTCGGCGATTTTGCGCAGGTCGCCGCACAGCTCATAGAGAATGCGCGCACCGAGATTTTCCCGTTCGCGGAGGATGCCGAGCAGAATGTGCTCGGTTCCGATGTAGTTGTGGCGCAGCCGCACCGCCTCGTCCGAGGCGTAGTTCAGAATCAGCTTCGAACGCGGCGTCAAATCCTGCGGCTTGTCTCCGGCGGTTCCGAACCCGATATCCTCGCGGATGCGCTCCGCAACGTCGTTGGCCGTGACGCCAAGACCGGTCAGCACCCGCGCAGCGACGCCCTCCTGCTCCTGTAGCAGGCCGAGCAGGAGATGCTCACTCCCGATATAGCTGTGTCCCATTTCAACCGCAGCGGCGTAAGCCAGACTGATGGCACGGTTGGCGCGCTGCGTAAAACGTTTGTCTGTCATGTGAGACCTCTTTTCTCCGCACGCATTCTGAACCGAACGGAGCGCCCGGCGGCGGACGGACGCCTCGAAATGCAGGGGTTACGCCAGACGCTCACGCAGCAGCGTGGCACGGGCTTCATCGCGCTGCTCTGCATTGGCGGGCAGCATGGCATTCAGACAGAGCGTGGCGGGCTGAATATCAAAGAGCAGCGCGTTCACCGTCTGAATATCGCCGGGAATCAGGCCGAGCGAAATGCCAAACCGTTCATCGCTGAGCAGCGTCATGGCGTCGTCGGCGGAAATCAGTCGCGCCGCCTTCAGAATGGCGTGGGAACGGCAGACGCGGTCCTCCAGCTGCAAACGGCTGCTTTCCAGAAGCGTCTGACGCGCCGCCCGTTCCTCCTGAATGATCTGCGCGACAATCTCCCGCAGATTGTCGCAGAGCTCCTGTTCGGTAGACCCAAGCGACATCCGGTTGGAAATCTGATACAGATGGCCGGATTCGCGGCTGCCCTCGCCGTAATACCCGCGAATGACCAGTCCCAGATTGCCGGCCTCGTTCATCAACGCCTTCAGACGGCCGTTGGCGGCCAGGAGCGGCAGATGCAGCATGACCGATACACGCATCCCGCAGCCGAGATTGGTCGGGCAGTGCGTCAGATATCCGAGCTTTTCATCGAACGCATAGTGCAGGTCTTCGCGATTCAGCCCCTCATCCAGCACCTGATCCAGCGCCACGGCACAGGCGAGACATTCGTTGATGCAGAAGCCGGAGCCCATGACCTGCAGGCGGAGGTGATCCTCTTCGTTGATCATGACGGAAATGCCCTCGTCGGCCGACAGACAGAGCGCACGGGGCAAGGTGCTCTTGGCAAATTCCGGCGAGATCAGATGACGTTCGACCAGACTGACCCGCTCCGCATCGGAAAGTGATGCCGACTTCCGGAAGGCAAAGAGCCCGGAAAACACCGGATTTTCCATCAGCTGGCGATTGAATGCGGAGACGACCTTTTCGGCGTCCTCCGGATTCTGCCGGGCGGGAAACGGAATGCCGTCTAAGTTGCGAGCCAGACGGATGCGTGTGCTGACAACAATATCACCGTCCGAACCGGAACGGTTGAGCCATTGATTCAGTTGATTGTTATTTTCCATAAACAGTCTTCATTCCCTTCGTGTTCTGACAATGCGCATGGCTCATTCAGCCTGCGTCTGTGGTGCATCCCCGTTGGATGCCTCGGACTGCTTCAGTGCATTGATCCGGTCGCGCAGCACGGCAGCCTGTTCGAAATTTTCGGTCTGGATGGCTTCCTGCAGCTCCTTCTTCAGCTGCTCCATCTGACGGCGCGCCTCTTCCGCCGGGTCGGTCACCTTCTGCGCCGACAGCGGAATCCGCCCGCGGTGCGTCACATGGCCGTGCAGCTTGGCGATATAGGGCGCGAGCATGGCGTCAAATGTTTGGTAACAGGCCGGACAACCGGCATACCCGGTCTTGGCAATGTCTGCGGAGGTCGCACCGCAGAGCGGACAGACACGCCGCACCGGTGCAATGGCACTGCGCAGCGCACTGGTCAGCAGCGAACCGATGCTGCTGAGGGACTCCAGCCCGTTGAAAACGCCGTGTGCCGATTCGGAGGCACAGACCGGACAGAGGTGCATCTCCGTCAACTGGCCGTTCAGGTTCTGTTTATAATGATATGTGGCTGTATTCTTTTTGCAACGATCGCAAAGCATAGTTCATCTCACCTTTCTGAATGCTGCGCACAAGCGAGCAGACACTGTTTCATAATGGAAGCGCGGACGGCGTCACGTGATTCACGCGGCAGGTCGCGCAGCACGGCATCCGAAAAAGCCGCATGAATGACGGAAGCTGTTTGAAGGTCGAGTACACCGTCGGCCAGCAGATTTTGCAGAAAAGCAGTGGCCGACTGTGCGTCAATCACAGGGCCGATCGCGTTGATGACGTGCATCATCAACAGTGTCCGATCCATGTGGACGCGGGTAATCCGGATGTAACCACCGCCGCCGCGCCGACTGTCCACGGTATAGCCGTGCTCCGGCGTGAAGCGCGTGGTCAGGACATAATTGATCTGGCTGGGGACGCAGTTGAAATGTTCAGCAAGCTCCCCACGGGAGAGCTGCACTGAACCGTCCTGCCGCTCCAGCTCCTGCTCGATATAATGAGCAATGAGGTCACTGATTCGCACGTAAACACCACCAATTTGACTTTGACTTTCTTTGACCTTGACTATATTATACACCGCCCAAAACAGGGAAGCAAGTGGAAAATCGGCGGAATCCAAAGGGCAAAATCACAAAAATCATGACAGTACAAAAATATCGGACGAATTCTCATGATTTCAATGAAATTCGCTGACTTACTTCGAATTTCGCGATTTGATCAAAATCTGACCTTTGCTCTGATGCTGCGTGCGGACGGCGAAAACGGTTCCGATGGCGCACAGAAGCGGGGAACAGGGAACCGTCCGGGGACAATGGTTCCAAACAGAGCGGCCGGGACATTTGCAGCAACGGTGTGTGATGACCGGCGGAAAAATCATTCGCAGTTTTCATGAATATTCCTTTCGACAAAGTGTGCATCCGGCGCAGGTTTCAGCGGGTGGTATGCTTATTTTGCACAGCTCGGAGAGGAAGTATACAAAATGATTTTCAAAAAGTTCCGAATTATCATGGCAGAGGGGGTTGATTTTTTAGAGATTCATGGTAAAATATAGGTATCACTCTGAGATAGGGGGCTTTTATCCATGGCTTACGTTATCGGTGAAGACTGCATTTCCTGCGGCGCTTGCGAAGCAGAATGCCCGGTCTCTGCGATTTCGCAGGGCGAAGACAGATATGTCATCGATCCGGAGGTCTGCGTCGAATGCGGCGCATGCGCCGGTGTCTGCCCGGTTGATGCACCGAAGCAGCAGTAATCAGCGCGACTTGCGGGGTTTACAGGGGCAGTGCGGCCAATGCCGCCTGCCCCGTCTCCGTATTCAGCCGGATTTTTTTGTCCCCTGGAGGGATTCTTTTTGGAAACGTTATGGAATGGCCTGACCTTTCGCAGCCCGGCCGCCTGTCAGAGCATCACAACGGACAGCGTCCTGCTGGCGGACTTTGCCGCAGAATCGCTTGATGAAAAGCGCATCCGTGCCTGCGATCTCTGCTGTGGCAGCGGGCTGATCACATTGCTGATGGCCGCCCGATGTCCGCGAGTGTCGTTTTGCGGGCTGGATGTCGATCCACAGGCCTGCGCGGACTATCAACAGAACGCCGCCGACAACGGCCTGACCCATCGCATGGAGACAATCTGCACCAACCTGTCCGATGTGCGCAATCGACTGCAGCCAGGCAGCTTTCAGGCCGTTGTGACCAACCCGCCGTATTTTGAACCGACTCGCGGTGCCGCCTCTCCGAACCCGGCCAGACAGCTGGCGCGGCAGGGCTGCTCGCTGAAAACGGTGCTGGCTTCGTCCGCCTACCTGCTCAACGGCCGCGGAACGCTCTTTCTGAGCTTCCCGGTTTCCCGCCTGGCCGAGCTGTTCTGTACCATGTCAGCTGCCGGAATCGAACCGAAACGGTTGCGTCTTGTCGCGCATACGGCGGAAGCCGCGCCGTCTGTTGCACTGGTCAGCGGGACCCCCGGTGCCGCTGCCGGTCTGCGCTGCGAACCGCTGCTGATATTGTATGACCGGCAGGGGCAGATGACGCCGGCCTGTGCCGCAGCCTATGGACAAACCGGCCATGAAACATAAAAGGAGCTTGCAGCAAGATGTCCTGTTTATATCTTGTGCCGACGCCGATCGGCAACCTGGAAGATATCACACTTCGAGCGCTGAATACCCTCAAAGCCGTCGATTTTATCGCGGCTGAGGATACCCGTGTGACGCAGAAGCTGCTCACACATTTTGACATTTCAAAGCCGCTTCTGAGCTGCTTTGAACACAATGAGCGGATGCGCAGCACGGAAATCGTCGCACGGATTGCCGGCGGAGAAACCTGCGCACTGGTGACCGATGCCGGAACTCCGGCCGTCAGTGATCCGGGTGAACTGCTCGTTGCGGCCTGCTATCAGGCCGGTATTCGCGTCATTCCGCTGCCCGGTCCCTGTGCCGCTGTGACGGCGCTGTCGGCCTGCGGCCTGCCCACCGGCCGCTTTTGCTTTGAAGGGTTTCTGGCGGTCAATAAAAAGAGCCGACGGGAGCGCCTGAATGCGCTGAAAACGGAAACACGGACGATGATTTTCTATGAAGCACCGCATAAGCTCCCCTATACGCTCCGTGATCTGGCCGAGGCCTTCGGCAATCGGCGCGTCACACTGTGCCGGGAGCTGACCAAGATCTATGAGGAACTGATCCGCACCACACTGCCGGAAGCGGCAGAACGCTATGCGGAGGACGGCAGCTGCAAGGCGAAGGGCGAATTTGTCCTGATCGTCGAAGGGCTCGATGCGGAGCAGCTGGCTGCGCCGGGCGTGGAAACGCTGGATTTGACGCAGGATGTCCAGACGATTGTGTCTGAAGCGAAGCGCGCCGGTATTTCGAGAAATGAGGCGTATCGGGCAGCACTGCGCGAAAAGAAACGGCAGCAGAAAGCTCAGGAGTCCGATTTCTAAGGAAACAAGACGAAACTTGTCGAAAAAGGAGACTTTCAACCATGAAACTGCAACAATTGGCGTTTTCTCAGGCTGGAACACTGCTGAAAGGCAATCTGCATACGCATACCACGCGCTCGGACGGCGCACTGTCCCCGGAGGAGACGATTCAAATTTATGAAGACAAGGGCTTTGATTTTCTTGCGCTGACCGATCATCGACTGTACAACCGCCAGCCTGCACCGCAGGGGAGTCGTCTGCTGCTCCTGCCCGGTATGGAGCTGGACGCCACCGTCCCGGATACTCCGGTTCACTGCCTCCATCTTGTTTCGATCGGCTCCGATACACAGAATGCATTTCAACAGGATCAGACCTTCCGCTCAGAACGGGTCACACAACTCAGCGATGCACAGCATTGGATCGATGAAATCCTGGCCGCCAACAATCTGCCGATCGTGTGCCATCCGGAATGGAGCGGGATGGGGTATTCGGAGGTCTCCGCGCTGCAGCGGTTTAGCCTCATGGAAATCTGGAATTCCGGGTGCGCGCTCGACTGTATGCTCGACCGCAACGCTGCCTACTGGGATGAACTGCTGAACGATGGCCGCATCGTCTACGGCGTCGCAACAGATGACTGCCACGCGGTTTCGCATATGGGCGTCGGTGCTGTGTATGTGCGCGCCGAAAGAACGACCGAATCGATCGTGGAAGCGCTGAAAAACGGCGCATTCTACGCATCGTGCGGCCCGAAAATCGAGGATTTCTATGTGGAAGACGGGGAAGCGCACATTCGCTGCTCCGAGGCCGTCTGCATTCGCTTCCGGCATTTCCGCTGGCCTGCCCATGTCTGCATGGGAACCCGCCTGACGGAGGCGTCTGTGCGGCTGCCGGAATCGATTCGCTATATCCGCGCAGAGGTCTATGATGATCAGGGGCGCTGCGCCTGGACGAACCCGATTTTTCTCGATCGCTGAACCGACCAAACAACATGAAAACCGCCGATGCACATGGATTCCATGCACATCGGCGGTTGTTTTTTGCTCAAAAGTTTCGATTTGAAAGAAAATGCAGACTGCCCGAACGTTTCAGAAGGCTTCAGCCGCCTGTTGCGCCAGCAGCGCAAAACGGGTGGCGGCAATGCTGTCCGCGGTGGAAATCAGCGAGGAATACGACCAGTCGGCCATTTTGGCAAGTGCATCCTCTTCACAGGTACAGGGCGGTTCGATCAGCTCCAGCAGACGCTCCGGCTCGGTATCTGTACAAATCCGAACCGATGCATCAACCGTGGAGATGGCCAGAAAGCCACGCGTCCCGGTGAGGAAAAACTGAACATCCCCGTGTGCGCGATACGCATCCGGCGTCAGCCAGTTGACCTCGATGGAGGCTGTTCCGCCGTGACTCATTTCAAACAGCGCAATGCCGTTGTCACAGAAATCGGTCAGCTGCGGGAAGCGGGCGTTGGAAACGTGCGCAGCCAGCACACGGCGCATCTCCCGACCACTGAAATAGCAGGCCAGATCGATGTCGTGTACGGCGAGATCGTTCAGAATGCCGCCGTACTGCGCGCGGTGAAACATCCAGTCCGGGCGATTCTCCGGACGGAGGCGATGCGGCCGACAAAGATGCTGCTGCACCACCTCACCGATGGCACCGCGGGCAATCCACTGCCGCGCCGTATAGATGGGCGGACTGTAACGCTCCGTGAGCAGGAGAAAGAGCGGCGCACCGGTTGCGGCGGCAGCCGCTTCAATCTGCGCAAGCTCCTCCAGAGAGACGGCCATCGGCTTGTCTGTGATTACGCCGAGACCGGCGGACAGCGCCCGCACGATATAGTCGGCTTTGCAGCTGTTGACCGCCGCAGTCAGCAACACGTCGGCACCGGCCTGCAGGAGCGCATCGAAGGAATCCAGACAGGGAGCACCGAACCGGTCAGCCGCAGCCACGGCACGGGCGGGGTCTTCACCGTCAAAGAAGCCAACCGGCTCAACGCGCCCGGTTCGACACGCGTTTTCCAGAAAAGACAGGCCGTGCGGATGCGCAAGACCTGCGACAGCAATTCGAATCATCTTACTCATTACAAAAGCATCAGCTTGTTCCGGACGACGGCTTCGCCGCAGCGCTCATCGAGTAGCGTGAGCTTCTGCAGGAGCGATTCCTCCGCGATCATTGGCGTGATCAGTGCGCCGTCGGCGGCGCCAACCTTCGCGCTTTCCACCGGTGTGATCTCACCGAACAGCTCACGCGCCGCAGAGAGCACCGCTTCGATATCCTCCGCATGGAAGCGGATGCAGTACTGATGCTCGACCAGACGGCAGTTGGCGATCCGCTCCGGCTCCGCATCGGTCCAGTCCATCCACTTGCGGGCGCGGCTGTGCTTGGCTGCGTCGATGACATCGGCCACAATGGCGCTGGCCGTCGGCTGCTTGCCTGCGCCGCGGCCATAGAACATGACCTCGTCCACCGAGTCACCCTTGACAATGATGCCGTTGAATACATCGTCAATCGCGGAGAGCGGGCACTCCGACGGGATCATATACGGTGCAACGGACAGGTAAATCTGATCGTTTTCGAGCCGCTTGGCACGGCCGAGCAGCTTGATTTTCCGACCGATGGCATCGCCGAATGCAATGTCCTCCGGCGCAATGTGCTGAATGCCCTCCACGCGAACCATTTCCGGATAGACGTGGAAGCCGAATGCGAGCGCACTCAGAATGCAGATCTTGCGGCAGGCATCATGCCCCTCAATGTCGGCGGTCGGATTGGCCTCCGCATAGCCGAGGGACTGCGCCTCCTTCAGGGCTTCGTCAAAGGTAAGCCCTGCCTTGATCATGCGCGTGAGAATGTAGTTGGTGGTGCCGTTCAGAATGCCGTAGATTTCCGTGATGACGTTGGCCGCCAGACACTGGTTGATCGGACGGATGACGGGAATTCCACCGCCGACAGAGGCCTCAAAGAGATAGTTGACATTTTTGTCTGCGGCAATGGCGAAAAACTCCACCGCATGACGCGCAACCAGCTCCTTGTTGGAGGTGACGACGTTTTTTCCGGCGAGCAGCGCACGCTTCGTGAATTCGTAAGCAACGCCGCAGCCGCCGATTGTTTCGACAACGGTTGTCACTTCGGGGTCATTTTCAATGACCGAAAAATCGTGAATCATGCGATCACGATAGGGACTGTCCGGAAAATCACGGACATCCAGAATGTATTTCAGAACAATATCCTGTCCGGCACGCGCCGAAATCATTTTCTGATGCTGAACGAGAATATCTGCAACGCCGCTGCCAACGACGCCATAACCCATAATTGCAACACCGGCCACTTTGGTTCACTCCTTAAAAAAGATCAATCTGATATGTACAGGTCGGGCAGCTGCATCAATCGAAAGACAGCTGCATACTGTCTATTATACCATATCGAAAGAAATATCACAAGCCAAAAAACAGCTTTTTTTGCAGACCTCTTTCCTTTTATTGGAAAATGCGGTATAATAAACGCATCTGAATGGAGGGAATGCAATGAAACTTCGCGAAGACTTCAAAGATATACAGCTCTGGCTCAGCACCGTCGTGACGCTGATCTGGACGGCTGTGTGCGTTTTGGTGTCTGTTTTTCTGACAAGTGTGCTGCTGCCGCTCGTTTTTGGGGATGCTCTCGATCAGGCTGCCCATCAGGGCGGCGGGAAAGCACTGGTGCAGCAGATTCTGGAGGGTGTCAGCTTCCTGCTGCTGTTTGTGTCGCTGGCCGTCTGTGCGTTTCTTCGGGGAAAACGGCGGACGAAACGCGTCAAACCCTCCAAAGAGGTGTTCTTCCGCGGCGTCTGCATCGCTACGGCGATTCTGATTCTTCCGGCACTGCTGCTGATGAATCTGACGGATCCGACCGACAACAAAACACTGCTGTTTCTCTATCTGCCATATGTCTGCCTGACGGAGGGGCTGGGCTTTACACAGCTTTCGCTTCTGGCAACGGCCTTTCTGACCGCCGGGGTGCAGTATTACACCTATTGGCTCGGGACGGTGCTGCGCCGGCGACGTGATGACGTCTGAGGGCAAAAAGGATTTGAAATCCGGGCAGGAGTATGATATAATAGAATAGGTGTGGCAGCGGTATGCAGGAATCATCCGTCCCCGACAGTTTTCATGTCGTTTCAGGAGGGATTTGATGTCACTGTCTCATGCGCTGCTTTTTGGCCTCGTTCAGGGGTTGACGGAGTTTTTGCCGGTATCCAGCTCCGCCCATCTTGCTGTTGTTGCACTGCTGATACAAGGCGACACGTCGCTGGCTTTTTCCGTCCTGCTGCACACGGCGACACTGCTCGTCGTCTGCACCGTGTATCGCCGCGATGTTGCCGTCCTGCTGCGCGCCGGGCTGCGTCTGCCGTTCCGTCGCACCCCGCAGGACGCGGCGGACAGGCGAATGCTGAATCGATTGCTGCTGTCGCTTCTCCCGCTGCTTCCGGCGGTTCTTGTTCGAGATGCAATCGAAGCGGCCGCATCAAAACCGTGGATGCTGGCACTGGCTCTGTGCGGAACGGCGATGCTGCTCTGCCTGGCGGACAGGTGCCAAAATGGCACCAAAACCATCGCGGAGATGACGGTGCGCGATGCGCTGGTGATCGGCGCGGCGCAGCTGCTGGCGGTGGTGCCCGGCCTGTCGCGCTCCGGCCTCACGCTGACGGCCGCCCTGCTCTGCGGGCTCCGAACGGACGATGCCGTCCGCTATTCCTTTCTGCTCAGCCTGCCGACCGTGCTGGCGGCGGCTGTCCTCGAAGGCGGGGACCTGCTGCATACCGGGCCGGAACCGGGCATCATCGCGGGCTGCATGGTTGGCTTTGCAGCAGCGGCGGTATCGGGCTTTCTCTCCATCCGGCTGCTGAAAAAGGCCGTGCGGGTTGGCCGACTGAAGCTCTTTGCGCTGTATTGCGCGGCATTGGCGGCGGGGCTCTTTCTTTCCGAATACATCGGATCATTTTTTTGATCGTTTTCGATTTTTTCTCCATATTTTCTCATACAAAGGTGGGAGCAGGCTGTGGCAGCTCAGAAAAAGAAATCCAATACAGGAAGCAAAAAAGCATCCCCGGTTTCGCGCAAATCCGACGGCAACGGGACGGCAGTCACCATTATCGTTTTGCTGGCTTTGTCCGTGCTGCTGCTGATCGGCTTCTTTGCGAGTGACGCCGCCGTGCTGGGTCTGATCTGCGACTGCTTCAAGTATCTGTTCGGCGCGGGTTTCTTCACCATCCCGTTTGTGCTGGTCGTTCTGGCACTGGATATGCTGATTCATTTTCGAAAACGCAAGAATTACCTGCGCGGCCTGGCGATTTGCCTCGTTCCGTTTTTTGTCGGTGCAGTGCTGCACGTCTTCCTTGCACCGGCGCGCTATGAATCGGTTGCCATCCTCCTGCAGGACGGCCTCGCTTATCGGAGCGGCGGCCTGCTGTCAGGCGGCGTTGCGGCGCTGCTGATTCGCGCTTTGTCCCGCGTTGGCGCTGCGCTGGTGCTGATTCTGCTCTTTTTGCTCGACATCCTGTATGTGCTGAATCTGCGCCTGACGCAGCTGGCAGCCATCGCGGGGGAGCGCCTGGAGCAGGCCAGGGATAAAACGACAGAGCAGCACGCTTATCGCCGTGCAGAACGGAAACGGCAGCGCGCCGCGGAATCGGCAGCACGGCAGGCCGCAGCTGCGGAAGCACCTGCGCCACAGCCGCGCCCATCCATTGATATCCCGCTGACCACCAGGCGCCGGATTGATATCCCGCTGGATGATTACCCGGCGACGCCCTCCGGTGCATTTGCAAGGCCGTCCGCTTCAGTGGAAACGGAATCCGAAACTCTCCCGATCCAAACGGAGGAACCTCCCGCAGCCGTTGCTCAGCCGATTCCCGTCCGCGAACCGGAACCGAAGCCGAAGCCGGAACCGTCCGAGCCGATCGGCGAAGAGCAGACCACCCCGATCATTCGCGGCGTTGCACCGCCGCCGACAGTTGATCCGACTGTATTCGCCCCGGTAAATCCGCAGCCCTCCGCAAGAGAACGCATGAAAACCACCATGACAGCCGACGAGCTGGAAGCCGAAATTGCACAGGTGGCAGATGCTGCGGCCAGCCCGACGGTACACGAATACACACTCCCGCCCATCGAGCTGCTGAAATCCGAGCCGCCCACCAATCAGGAAAGCGCGGAGGCGGAAATGCGCCAGAACGCGGACAAACTGCTGTATACGCTGTCGAGCTTCAATGTCGATGCTAAAATCGTGGCGGTCACGCGAGGCCCAACGGTCACACGGTATGAGGTGCAGCTCTCCAGTGGGACACGCTCCTCCCGACTGACCGCACTGGCCGATGATATTGCGCTGGCGCTGGCAGCACAGTCTATCCGTATTGCTCCGATTCCGAACAAATCCGCCATCGGGATCGAGGTGCCGAACAAAATCGTCACTACCGTTTACCTGCGCGATGTTCTGGAATCCCGTGAGTTTCAGGAGAGCCGTTCCAGCGTGACATTTGCATTGGGCAAGGACATTGCCGGCAATCCGATCGTTTCGGACATTGCCCGCCTGCCACATATGCTGGTCGGCGGTACGACGAACTCCGGTAAATCCGTCTGCATCAACTCGCTGCTCATCAGCCTGATCTATAAATCGACACCGGACGAGCTGCGTTTGATTCTGATTGACCCGAAAATGGTCGAATTTGCCTCCTACAACGGGATTCCGCACCTGCTCATCCCCGTCGTCACGGATGCGAAAAAGGCCGCCGGTGCTCTGCAATGGGCGGTCATGGAAATGATGCAGCGCTATAAGCAGTTCAATGAGCTGGGCGTCCGCAACTTTGCAGAATATAATGAAGAATGTGACCGCCTGAATGCGGCCATGGCCGAGGAAACACCGCCGTTTGCCATGAGTGACGAAGAGGAAGACGGCGAAGCGCCTGCCCCGGAAACACCGCGGTTCGAAAGAATGGCGCGGATTGTCATCGTCATTGATGAGCTGGCCGATCTGATGATTGTCTCGCCGGGCGAGGTTGAGGAATCCATCTGCCGCATTGCCCAGATGGCGCGTGCAGCGGGGATGCATCTGATTGTTGCAACGCAGCGCCCGTCTGCCGACGTCGTTACGGGTCTGATGAAGGCCAATATCCCGTCCAGAATCGCCTTCTCCGTCGCCAGCGGCATTGAATCGCGCATCATTCTCGACCAGATCGGCGCAGAACGATTGATTGGCCGCGGCGATATGCTGTTTGCCCCGATCGGCGCCAACAAGCCGACACGAATTCAGGGCTGCCTTGTGACCAGCCCGGAAATTGATGCGGTGGTGCAGTACGTCAAAAATGAAAACACAGCCATCTATTCCGATGAGGTCATGGCGCAGATCGATAAAAACGCCCAGAGCACCGGCAACGGCAAGGGCAAAGGCCGCTCTGCCTCCCATGCGGAAAACGCTGGAGACGATGTGGACGAATTGTTCAATGATGCGGTGAGCATCGCCGTGGAAAGTGGCCGCGTCTCTACGTCCATGCTGCAAACCCGGCTGAAGCTCGGCTATGCCCGTGCGGCCCGCATCGTCGAACAGATGGAAAGCTGCGGGATTATCGGCCCGTTTGAAGGGCAAAAGCCGCGGCAGATTCTGATTTCCAAAGAGGAATGGGCGGAGATGCGCTATCGGCGCGAAGGCCGCGATGAATAACAAAAAGCAGTCAACTGTGTCAAAAAAGGAGAAATTGCCATGATGATGAATGAAACGCTGATGTGGAAGGAAATCAATGAGTCCGCGGCCGGCTGCCGTGCGGCCAAGGTGAAAAATGCGCAGGTGCTGACGGAGCTTGTCCGTACCATCCGGAAAAAGAAGGTGGCCGGTGTGGTCATTGCGGCACGCGGAACATCCGATCACGCCGGTGTCTTTGCCAAATACCTGATTGAAACATACTGCGGTGTGCCGGTTTCGCTGGCCGCACCGTCGGTCTATACGATGTATGACGGTGCACTCTGCCTCAAAAATCAGCTGGTGCTTGGACTGTCGCAGAGCGGTCGGGCTGCCGATGCCATGGAGGTCATGAACCGCGCGAAGGCTTGCGGTGCAGTGACCGCCGCGATTACCAACGAACCGGAATCGCCCATGGCCTGCTGTGCGGAATACCATCTGGATTGCTCCATGGGGCCGGAAAAATCGGTCGCAGCGACCAAAACCTTCATCGGCGAGCTCTATCTGGTGCTGGCTCTGGCCGCTAAATGGTCGGGCGATGCCACACTGCGCGATGAGCTGAAACGCGTGCCGCAGATTCTGGAAAAAACGTATAAGCAGGCTGAAATCGTCGAACAGGCGGCCGGACGGTATCGCTTCATTCAGGATAGCTTTGTGCTGGGGCGCGGCTTTGCCTACCCCATTGCACTGGAATTTGCATTGAAAACACAGGAAACGTGCTACATTCGCAGCCGCGGCTACGCGACCAGCGATTTCTATCACGGCCCTGTCGCACAGATCAACGATGGGACGCCGGTCTTCCAGTTTGCGCTGGGTGACCGCCTGACGGAGGACTCCGAAAAAATGATCGCCCGGATTCAGCAGGCGGGCGGGGATGTCTTTGCCTTTACGCCCAACCCGGCCATTCTGGCCAAAGCGGACTCCGGCATTCTCCTGCCGGAATGCGGCGAGATCTGCGCGCTGTTCTCTGCGAGCGTTGCCATGCAGATGTTTGCCTGCGCACTGTCCACGCTCCGCGGCCTGAACCCGGATAATCCGCGTGGCCTCTCCAAAGTGACCATTACGAAGTAATTTGCCTGTTTCAGAGCTGCCGTCCGCTGCCGGCAGCTCTGAAACAATTCCATGCAGCGGAGAAATGGAGCGATTATGATTTACAGCATGACCGGCTATGGGCGTGCATCGGAACAGCTCGGAAACAAAACCATCACAACGGAAGTGCGATCCGTCAATAATCGCTATCTGGATTGCACCGTCCGCGCTCCGAGGCTCTACGCATTTCTGGAAGAGCCGGTGAAAGCACGACTGAAGGCAGCGGGCGTCACCCGAGGAAAAGTGGATATTTTCATCAACCTGGAATACACAGCGGGCGACAGTGAGCTGACCCTCAACCATTCGACTGCAGACGCCTATGTCCGCGCACTGCGGGAGCTGTCGACCACCTATGACATTCCGGACGGTGTCACGGCGATGGGCGTCGCAAGGCTGCCGGACGTCTTCACCGTTCAAAAGGTCGAGGAAGACCGCGACCAGCTGACCGCGGAGGTCTGCGCGGTGTTTGATCAGGCGCTGGAAGCCTTCATGACGATGCGCCGGACAGAAGGGGCCGCCCTTCGCCAGGACGTCCTCTCCAAGGCGGAGCACCTGGAAACGATGACAGAAGCCGTTCGCACCCGGATGCCGGAGATTGTTCGGGAATACCGCGAAAAGCTGCTGGCGCGGATGCAGGAGCTGCTGGGTGACACAAAAATCGACGAGTCCCGCATCCTGACGGAAGCGGCGCTGGTGGCCGATCGTATCGCCACGGATGAGGAAACTGTTCGACTGGACAGCCATTTTTCACAGCTGCGAACGCTGCTGGAAGCGACAGAGCCGGTCGGGCGCAAGCTGGATTTCCTGGTACAGGAAATCAATCGTGAAATCAATACGATCGGCTCCAAGGCCTCTGATCTGGATGTGGCCAGGTTGATCCTGGATATGAAATCCGAACTGGAAAAAGTTCGCGAACAGATACAGAATATCGAGTAATACACCGGAAAGGACAGGGGTTTACAAGTATGAATGTTTTGAAACTTGTCAATATCGGTTTTGGAAATATGGTGTCGGCCGGTCGGATTGTCTCCATCGTCAGCCCGGAATCTGCGCCGATCAAACGCATTATCCTCGAAGCAAGAGATCGCAGTATGCTGATTGACGCGACCTATGGCCGCCGCACACGTGCTGTCATCGTGACGGACAGTGACCATGTGATTCTGTCCGCCATTCAACCGGAGACGATTGCACACCGCGTCGAAGACCAGACAGATGACGAAGACGATGAAGAGGAGGAAACGCTCGAAAGCGAAGCGTGAACGCTCTTATGAACGCAGAAACATCAGGCAGCGGCCTGCTGCTCGTCCTTTCCGGCCCGTCCGGCGTCGGCAAAGGCACCGTCCTGGAAGCGCTGAAAGCGCTCTGTCCGGAACGAATCGGCCGGGAAATCGCCGTTTCCGTTTCCAAAACAACACGGACTCCCCGCCCGGGCGAGGAAGAGGGCGTCCACTATTATTTCACCGATCGCCCCCATTTCCTTGAAGGCGTCGAACAGAACGCCTTTCTGGAATATGCGGAATATGCCGGCAACCTGTACGGAACCCCGCGGGATATGATTGAACGCAAAACCGCGGAAGGCATGATCGTGGTGCTGGATATCGATACACAGGGCGCCTTTCAGGTGCGTCAGAAAATGCCGGAGGCACTGCTGGTCTTTCTGCTCCCGCCCTCCATGGAGGAGCTGGAGCACCGCCTCAGAGGGCGCGGAACGGAACCTGAAGACGTCATTCAGCGCCGCCTGATGCTGGCCAAAACGGAATGCGACCTGGCTCCGGAATATGATGCCACCGTCTACAACCGGACGGTTCAGGAAACCGCACAGGAAATCTGTGAGCTGATCGAACAGCGCCTGCGCGCCGAAGCACGAAATTCAATTTGAATCTGAAATCATAAAAGGAGAACAAGGAACTTATGCTGTATCCAACAATGGAATCTCTCGTCAAAATGGTTGGAAATCGTTATCTGCTGGTGAACATCACCGCACACAGAGCCCGTGAAATCTCGGAAGAAGCCATGGAGAACGGACAGAAGCTGTCGAAAAAACCGGTGACCATGGCAGTCGAACAGATTTATGAGGAAGGGCTCAAACAGCAGGCCACCGAAGCCACGAATACAGAGGAATAAGGCATCAATTTCCGGCCGGGAAGGAGGGAGGGGTGGTACAACATGGTGAAAACGGTTCTGGTTGCGATTCGCGCAGAAAGCTATGTGTATGACCGCCCGTATTCCTACTGGGTGCCGGAACAGCTGACCGTTGCGCCCGGTATGCGTGTTCTGGTTCCGTTTGGCAGAGGCAACCGGATGGTACAGGCGCTGATTCTGAGCTGTCGAGACAATGATACCGCGGAAGGCAAAAAGGCCATCGGCCAGCTTCTGGATGAGAAGCCGATTGTGTCCGAACGGGCAATCCGCCTGATTCTCTGGATGCGCGAGAAGTATTTCTGTACCTGCTATGACGCGTTTCGCCTGTGCATTCCCGCCGGAAGCGATATCCGGCAGGAGATCTGGTATGCCGAGAATCCGTCATACAGCGGCAAACCGATCACGGAAAAAAGTGCCGCATATCCGATGTACCTGTATATCCATATGCGGGGCGAGCCGGTTTCACTGGCTGAACTGACGCGGGAGTTCGGCGAAACCGGTCTGGATGACCGAATGAACGAGCTGATGCGGAAAAAGCTGCTGGTCAGTGAACAACACGCTCTGCTGCACACACAGGACAAAACGATTACCTGCGCCCGCCTCAGCGAGAGCTTTGCGCCCAAACGCCGCCTGACACGACAGCAGACCGCCGTGATGGATTTTCTGCGGGGCGCTGGAGAAGCCTCTCTCAAAGAAATTACCTATTACTCCGGTTCCTCCACCGCCACGGTAAAAACCATGGCGCGCAACGGAATGCTGGAGTTGTTTGACCGGGAGGTGCTGCGCCTGACGATGCCGAAATCGGCAACCGAGCAGCTCCCGGATCCTGTTCTGAACGAAGAACAGACCGCCGCGTTTGAACCGCTGCGCGAAAAAATGGAGCAGCGGACGCCGTCGGCAGCGCTGCTGCACGGTGTCACCGGGAGCGGGAAAACACAGGTCTATATCCGACTGATTCGTCAGTGCCTGTCCATGAACCGCCAGGCGATGGTGCTTGTTCCGGAAATCGCCCTGACACCGCAGCTGCTCAACCGCCTGTACGGACACTTTGGCAACCGGGTCGCCGTGCTCCATTCCGGCCTGAGCACCGGTGAACGCTACGACGAATGGAAGCGCATCGCATCCGGCCGCGCTGATGTCGTCGTCGGAACGCGCTCTGCCGTCTTTGCACCGCTGACCGATATCGGCCTGATCGTCATCGATGAGGAGCAGGAAAGCTCCTACCGGTCGGAGCAGTCTCCGCGCTATCATGCACGGGATGTTTCAAAATTCCGCGCCGTCCAGCACGGTGCCCTGCTGTTGATGGCGTCTGCCACACCGACGGTCGAAACGATGTATGCCGCCAAAACCGGGAAATACGCCTGCTACCGGATGGAGAAACGGTACGGCGGCATTCAGCTGCCGACGGTTTCCTTTGCCGACATGAAGGCCGAACTGAAGCAGGGCAATGAAACACACCTCAGCACGGATCTGATCGATGCCATTCGCGAAACAGTCGACGCAGGGGAGCAGTGTATGCTCTTTCTGAATCGGCGCGGCTCCAACCGCTACACGATCTGTCGCAGCTGCGGCTACGTCCCGCACTGCGAGGCCTGCTCCGTCTCGTTAACCTATCACTCCGCCAATCATCGCCTGATGTGTCACTATTGCTCACGCTCCATACCGGTGTACGAATACTGTCCGCAGTGTGGCAGCGCCTATATCAGCCGGGAGGGCATCGGCACCCAGCGGATTGCCGAGGAGCTGCAGGCGATGTTTCCGGGCGTCGGTATCATTCGGATGGACGCGGATACCATCGGCGGCACACAGACGCATGAAGCTGTCTTTCGCCGCTTTCAGGAGGAAAAAGTGCCGATTCTTCTCGGCACACAGATGATTGCAAAGGGACTCGATTTTGATTCCGTGACGCTGGTTGGAATTCTGGACGGGGATCAGGCGCTGAATGTTCCGGATTTCCGCGCCAATGAACGAGCCTTTTCCCAGCTGACGCAGGTAATTGGCCGATCCGGCCGCGGCGAAAAACCGGGGCGCGCCATCATTCAGACCTATTCGCCCGATCATGCCATCCTGCGACTGGCCGCCGCACAGGACTATGACCGGTTCTACGAATCGGAAATCGCGTTCAGACAGGCGATGCACTATCCGCCGTTCTGCGACCTCCTGCGCTTTACACTGACTGGCATTGAGAACAGTCGGGTTTTTTCGGCGGCACGGATTCTGAAAGAAATGCTGATGACGATTGTCCAGCCGACCGATGTGCTGTATGACCCGACACCGTCACCGGTCTTCAAGCTGAATAACAAATATCGCTATCAAATTGTTGCAAAAACAGTTGAAACACGCAAAATCCGCGAGGCGGCTGCAGACGTCCTGCGCCGTTTCCTGTCAGATCGCCGATTTACCGGGATTTCTGCGGCAGCGGAGTTCAACCCGCAGGATTGATGGCAACCCTGCAATTCCGCCCCCTTCCAACAGGAAAGTCGGTCGGAATCAATTGATTGGATGGACGGAGGAACCCAAACCATGGCTATTTTGGAAATCTGCAAAAAAGGCGATGAATGCCTGCAAAAAAAGTGCCACGAGGTCACTGTGTTTGACCGACGGCTGAAGCTCCTGATTCGCGATATGAAGGACACACTGGTCGAGGCACACGGCGTCGGCCTGGCCGCACCGCAGATCGGCATTCTGCGCCGTATTTTTATCATTGACAACGGCGAGCGGCTGAAGGCCTATATCAACCCGAAAATTCTGGAACGCCGCGGAGAACAGCGCCCGGTCGAGGGCTGCCTCAGTCTGCCCGGCGTCTGGGGGCGCGTGGTTCGCCCCATGTACGTCCGCATCGCTGCACAGGATGAAAACGGCTGCCCGTTTGAGGAAGAAGCGGAGGGGCTGATTGCGGAAGCCTTTGAACATGAGTCCGATCATCTGGACGGCATCCTGTTCGATGAAAAAATTTACGAGTACGTCGATGTCGAGGAAGAAGAATCGTGAAAGGGAGAGCCCTGTGACAAGCGGAAAACGACTGAATCTTTTATATATGGGAACCCCGGCCTTTGCCGCGGTTTCTCTGCAATACCTGATCGATCAGGGCTACCACATCACCGGTGTCGTCTGCCGTGCGGACAAGCCGAAGGGGCGCGGAATGCAGGTGCTTCCGCCACCGGTGAAGGTGACGGCAGAAGCTGCCGGTTTGCCGGTCTATCAGCCGGAAACACTGAAGGACGGCGCACTTCAACCTGTTCTGGAAGCGACCAAGCCTGATCTCATTGTCGTGGTCGCCTATGGTAAAATCCTGCCCCCGGATGTCGTGAACGCACCGCGCCTCGGTTGCATCAACCTGCACGGTTCGCTGCTCCCGAAATATCGCGGTGCCGCACCCATTCAGCGCGCCGTGATGGACGGCGAGAAAACAACCGGTCTGACAACCATGTACCTGTCGCAGGGCATGGATGAAGGCGATATGCTCCTGAAAACGGAGACGGAAATCGGCGCGGATGAAACCGCAGGGGAGCTGACCGAACGACTGGCTCAGCTGGGCGCGCCGCTGCTGGCTGAAACGATCGAACGTCTGGCTGACGGAACGGCCGTGCGCACGCCGCAGAATCACGCGGAGGCGACCTATGCAAAGATGCTCGAAAAGGCAGAGGGACGGCTCGATTTTTCACAGTCGGCTGAATCGCTCTACTGCATCTATCGCGCATTGACACCGGCACTCAGTGTCACCACCATGTTCCGCGGCAAGCTCGTCAAGGTGACGGAAATGTGCCTGTCGCCCGCACAGCATTGCGATGGACAAAACGGGGAAGTTGTCGCCTGCAGCAAACAGGGAATTGACGTCCGATGCGGCGACGGACACGTGTTGACCCTGAAAACGCTTGCGCCCGAAGGAAAACGCGCCATGTCTGCGGCTGATTTCATCAATGGCCGCGCCGTTCAACCGGGCGACTGCTTTGGCGCGTAAAGCGCGGAACTGGGGAATGATATGCTGGTAACTCTGCCGTCAACCGACCGGCTGGATCTGCTGTCCATGCGGCTGGATGAACTGGAACAACTGCTGAAGGAAATGGGCTTTGCCGCCTACCGTGCAAAGCAGGTCTTTCTGCGCCTGCACCGCCATACCTGGGAAAGCCTGGACGATTTTACGGAGCTTTCCCGCGCAGACCGACAGCGTTTGGCGGAACGCTGCACACTGCCGACGATTCAGATTGTCCGTCGACAACAATCGGCTCTGGACGGGACGATCAAATATCTCTTCCGCATGGCGGACGGCAACTGCGTGGAAAGCGTGCTGATGAAGTATAAGCACGGCAATACACTCTGTATTTCCACACAGGTCGGCTGCAAAATGCACTGCGCGTTCTGCGCCTCCGGTCTGGATGGTTTTGTCCGCAGCCTGACAGCCGGTGAAATGCTGATGGAGGTCGCCGCCGCCACACGGGACAGCGGCGAGCGTGTGGACGGTATCGTCATGATGGGGACGGGCGAACCGCTTGACAACTTTGACGCATCTGTCGATTTCATTGAGCTGGTCGGCGAAAAGGACGGCTTCTGCATCGGACAGCGTCATATTTCGCTGTCCACAAGTGGCCTGGTGCCGCAGATTGAACAGTTGGCGGAACGACACCTTGCCATCACGCTGTCTGTCTCCCTCCACGCCACGCGTGACGAAGCGAGGGATCAGCTGATGCCGGTCAATCGAAGATATCCGATTGCAGAGCTGGTCAACGCCGCCACAGCCTATCAGAAAACGACGGGACGGCGCGTCTCCTATGAATATGCCGTCATGGCCGGTGTGAATGACTCCGCCAGGGAAGTGCGGGAGCTGGCCGCACTGCTGCGCGGAACCGGCGCGCACCTGAACCTGATTCGCCTGAACGAAGTCCGCGAAACGAAGTTCAAAGCGACGGCGGAGCAGCGCCTGCAACGATTCGTGGCCGACCTGGAAGCCAAGGGGCTTCATGTGACGGTTCGGCGGAGACTGGGCGCCGATATTGACGGCGCCTGTGGCCAATTGCGCCGTTCGACCATGCCGTTGTTGCAAAATTCACAGAATGATGATACAATAGATTCCAGCGAAAACGAATGCAGACCTTAGATGGGGGCGGTACCATATGATGGCAGTCGGCGCAACAGACAAAGGCAGACGCCGGAAGGATAATCAGGACAACTATTTCATGGACGTTCGCCATGACGACCGACAGGCGTTTCTGGTGGTGTGCGACGGCATGGGTGGGGCAAAATCCGGCAATGTTGCCAGCGATATGTCCATTCACCTGTTTGCGGCAGAAGTCCGAAAACGGCAAAAGCCGGGCATGACGGTTCCCTATATGCGCGGCATCATGGGCGATGCCCTTGTTGAGGCCAACCGCCTGACCTTTGAACGCTCCAATGAAGATATTGACTGCGCCGGGATGGGCTCCACCATGGTCGCCGTTATGATCGACGGCTCCGACGCCTGTTTTTTGAACGTTGGTGACAGCCGTGCCTACCACATCACAAAGAACGGCATCACTCAGGTGACCTGCGACCACTCCGTCGCGCAGGAAATGATTCGCCGCGGTGAGCTGACGCCGGAACAGGCGCGCAGTCATCCTGCCAAAAACTACATCACACGCGCCGTAGGGACAGAACCGGAGGTGGAGCCGGAATTCTTTTCGCGACGAGTCGAACCGGGGGACATGATTCTGCTCTGCTCGGACGGCCTCTCCAATATGGTTCTGGACGAGGAAATTCTGTTTGAACTCCATGCAAACCCGGATATGGCGAACTGCCCGAACCGACTGATTCAGTTGGCAAACGAACGGGGCGGCCCGGATAACATTACCGTGGTATTGCTCGCCGTCTGAGCGCAGACAGCCTGCTCAAAGAAAACGCAAAGAGAGGATATACGCCGGAACAGACACTCCGCGTGTGAATACGTCATATATGGATAGCATTATCGGAAAAGTCCTGGATGGCCGCTATGAGATCATTGAAGTGATCGGAACGGGTGGCATGGCCATCGTCTATAAGGCGCAGGATCTGAAATTAAATCGAATGGTCGCGGTCAAACTGCTGAAGCCGGAGCTGCGCGGCGATATGGATTTGCGCCGCCGCTTCCATGCGGAAAGCGAAGCGGTCGCACGGCTGAATCACCCGAATATCATCAACGTCTTTGACGTTTCCGCCAGTGATGCGGCGGAATACTTTGTCATGGAGCTGATCGACGGCATCACGCTGAAGCAGTATATGACACAGCGCGGCGTCCTGTCTGTAAAGGAAGCGCTGCATTTTACACTCCAGATTCTGAAGGGTCTGGAACACGCCCATGCAAAAAAAATCGTCCATCGCGACATCAAGCCGCAGAATATCATGATTCTGCGCGACGGAACGGCGAAAGTCACCGACTTTGGCATTGCCCGCATCTTCGACAGCAAGGACATGACCACCAATCAGGCCAACGCATTCGGCTCGGTTCACTACATTGCGCCGGAGCAGGCGCGATGCGGCGAGACGGATGGCCGCGCCGACCTCTATTCCGTCGGCGTCATGCTCTACGAAATGCTGACGGGGCAGCTGCCCTATCAGGGCGATACGGCGGTCGTCGTCGCCATGCAGCACATCCGTTCCGCACCGCGCCCGCCCAGGGAGATCAATCCGGACATCCCGGAAGCACTCCAGGCGATTACGCTCCACGCCATGTCTGCATCGCTGGATACCCGGTACGCCACAGCCTCCGAAATGATGGATGATCTGGAGGCCTATCGGCAGGATCCGGAGCATTTCATGCCCACCTTCGCCAGACAGGTGTATGACGATGACGGTGATACCAAACGCTTCACGCCGGTGTCGGAGCCGACCACGGAACCGCCGGTCAAGCCGCAGCCGAACCGGACTGCGCCCGCAACAGCCGAACCGGAAAAGCGCAAGCCCATCAATCTGATGCCGATTGTCGCCGCCGTCCTGAGCGTACTGGTGGTTGCGGCCGTTGTTGCCGCCATCTGGATCAATATCCTCAGCCCGGAAACCGGTTCCCGTGAAGTTCCGGTTCCGAAGCTCATCGGGAGAACCTATCTGGACGTCTCCGGCGACTCGACCCTTTTGTTTGAACTGGTGGTCAGAGAAGAAAAATACGACTCCACCTATGAAGAAGGCGTCATCATCGATCAGAACCAGCCTGTCGGCAAAATCGTCAAGGAGGGCTCTACCATTGAATTGACGCTGAGCAAAGGAAAACGAAGCGCAGAAATGCCGAATTATATCAACTGGAGCTATACCGAGGCCAACAACGATCTCCGCGCCCTGATGGAGAAAACCGTCAGTGTCGTATATGACTTTGAATCGAGTGACACGGTTCAGGCCAACAAAATCATCCGCACCGACCCGATCGCCGGTCAAACGATCACCGAAGGGCAGGTCATCCGATTTGTCATCAGCCAGGGAACAGAGTCGGATACACTTCCGATGCCGAACCTGCTGGGTCAGACGGAGGAACAGGCGCGCAGCACGCTGCTGGGCGTCGGACTCAATGTCGGAACCGTCGAATATTCCATCAGCGAAGACTATCCCGCAGGCTGCGTGATTGACCAGAGCGTGCAGCCGGATGTCCCGGTTCCGCGTGGCATGACCATCAACCTCGTGCTGAGCCGTGCGCCGGAGACGACACCGCCTGCAATCGATGAACCGACCACCCCGCCGGAATCGTCCACTACGACCGACTCCTCGCCGGATACGTCCTCTACCGGGACAACGCCGCCGGCTGTGGAACGCTCTGTAGACTGGACACTGCTGCTGCCGCAGGGCGTTGACTATCCGGATCAGTTCCTGTTGGAAATCTACGTGGATAACGTCATTCAATACAGCGAAACCGTTGAAAAAACGACAGGCTCGATCACATTGCGCCTGTATGGCACCGGGACGGTTCGCGTTGATGCCTATATCGATACGTCTCTCTACAAATCGGAAACCATCTCCATTTCATAAATCACAGAAAGGCGGGGCGCCATGCCGCAGGGAAAAATCATCAAAACTGCAAGCACCTTGTATACCGTTCGTCCCTCCGACGGCGCACCGGATTGCCCGTGCAGACCGCGTGGCCGCTTTCGAAAAACGGGCATGGTACCGCTGGCCGGTGACGAAGTCCTGTTCGAACCGCGTGCAGACGGCATCGGCGTCCTGACGGACATTCTGCCGCGCCGCAATTCTTTGGTGCGGCCGCCGGTGGCCAACGTTGACCGGTTGATTCTGGTTGTCTCGGAGGCACCGCCGGTGACCAGCCGGCTCATGATTGACTCCCTGACGGCGCTGGCTGCCTTCAAACAGATGGAAGCGCTGATCTGCGTAAATAAGACCGACCTGTCTGACGGCAAATCGCTGATTGAGCTGTACACATCGCTCGGATATCGGGTGCTCCCGCTGAGCGCGGCCGATGGCTCCGGCTTCGAAGCGCTTCGTGACTGTCTTCGCGGCGCGTTCTGCGTCCTGACGGGGAATTCCGGCGTCGGAAAATCCAGCATCATAAACCGCCTGTACCCTGATTTCGGTGCGCGAACCGGCGACCTGAGCGAACGGATTGGCCGAGGCAAACAGACGACACGCCATGTGGAGCTGGTTGCCACGGAAGATGGCGGCTACCTCGCGGATACACCCGGCTACTCCAGCTTTGACGCCGTCGAGATGGAGATGACCGACGCGGCACGCCTGCCGTATTGCTTCCCCGAATTCGCCGACTATCTGGGTCAGTGCCGGTATTCCGACTGCTCCCACGTCCGCGATGACGGTTGCGCGATTCGCCAGGCTGTCGCGGAAGGTAAAATCGCAGCCTCCCGCCATGAGAGCTTTGTCCGACTCTATGAGTGCGTCAAAGATCTCCACAGCTGGCCGTCACGATCATAGCTCTCAACCAAAGCAATGCCCCGGAATGACCAAGGTCATTCCGGGGCATTTTTTTATGTCACGATGCTCAATAGAGAGTATCCAGAGACGTGTCTTCGCGGAAATACGGCTTCAGACGGAATGCGAACTGGAATTCGCGCTCGTTGAACCGGTATTTTTCTGCGACATACGGGCCACAGGACGCCGTACCGATGCCGTGCTGACGGTAATCGATATTCAGAACCGTTTCCTTGCGGGCGACCAGCTCGTGATCGTGTCTGGCGTTGTGGAAATCCGCCGTGGAATAATGGTGCGCGGAGAAGGAAAACTCCGGCTCACCGAGAATGGCCAGACCCAGACCGCGCCGGTCTGTCAGTCCGGCAAACCGCGTTTCGACGTGGCTGCCGTTTTCCTGCGGGAAAATGTAATGCGTGGTCAGATCGGTCACACGGGCGTGATACCGGCCGAAGCGGGCAGCCAAACGCTTGTCAACGTAGCTTTCGCTCGGCCCTCTGCCGAACCACTCCACCTGCTCCATGCCCTCTGCCAGCATACACTCCAGACCGAAGCGCGGCAGATTGACGACCTCGTCGCGTGTCTGACGGACAGACAGCGAGCAGGAGAGGAAGCCGTCAGCGTTGATCGTCCAGACGCCCTGCACGGCGCAAACCGGTAAAACCGAATAGCCGGCCAACACATAGGAGGCTTCCAGGCGCACCTGCTGATCGTTGGCATCCGCCAGAACCAGACTGGCCAGACGCGACTGAATCACCGGGAACCGTTCGCGCTCCCATTTCTGGTAGTCCTGCCGGTCATTGTCAATCCAGGCACGGTTCAGCCGGAACGCAAAGCCGTCGGCGAGCAGCTCAGTTCCGTGGAACTGAATGGAAACCGGCAAACCGTTGTCCTTGGAAAATGCATAGGAGAAGGCCGCGCCGGAGATGACAATGTCGGAACCCTCATCGTTCAGCGTCAACGGAGCATCCGGCAGACGGGGCTTCCTCACCGGTGCGGTGTGACGCGGCGAGAGCAGGAACTGCGAGAAGGAAATTTCATAGCCCTTTTTCTCAAACCACGTATCGCGGTTCAGAACGAAGGAGACGGTGAAATGGTATTCCGCCGGGTCGTCCTCCGCGGGCATCTGGTAACAGACGTCAAAATAGCGGGTCTGCTGCGGGCCAATGCTGGCCAGCGTGCCAAATGCGCCCTGCTGCACCAGAATGCCGTTCCGGGTGATGCGCCAGAACGCGTCGATATCGTCCAGCGTGTTGAAAAACCGGTAGTTCTTGATGGCAATGCGCCCTTTGTTCAGACGCACGGCGATGGCCTTCACCGGCTCATATGCCTTCTTGACCTCCAAAAGTCCGCTCTTGGCTTCGCGGTCTGGTGTCACCAGACCGTCAACGCAGAAGTTGCCGTCGTTCGGCTGATCGCCGAAATCTCCGCCGTAGACGAAGTACGGACGGCCATTCTCATCGTACTGCCGAATGCCGTGATCTGCCCACTCCCAAATGCAGCCGCCCATGGATTCCGGATACGTATAGAAAGCGTTGACGTAGTCCTCGATATCGCCGTTGGAGTTGCCCATGGCGTGCGAATATTCGCAGAGGAAGAAGGGACGGCCGGAATGACGCATACACATTTCGCCGATTTCCTCATAGCTGGTGTACATCCGGCTGACAATATCCAGACACAGCGCATCGTATCCGCCTTCATAGTGAACCGGGCGCGTGTCGTTTTCGTGCAGATAGTCGGCCATGGCGACATGGTTTTCGCCGAACTGGGATTCATTGCCGAGTGACCAGACAACAACACACGGATGGTTCTTGTCACGGTGATACATTCTGGCGCAACGGTTCAGATAGGCCATCTTGTAGTCCGGCCGACTGGATGTGTTCAGCTTCTCGTTTTCGCCGCGGTACACATAGCAGCCATGCGACTCGATGTCACATTCGTCGATGACAAAAAAGCCGAGCCGATCGCAGAGATCCAAAAACCGCGGATCGTTGATGTAGTGGGAGGTGCGAATCGCTGTGATGTTGTGGCGGCGCATCTCCAGAAGATCGCGGTACATATCGTCCAGACTGACGGTGTGCCCGCTGTCTGGATTCGTGTCGTGGCGGTTGACGCCGCGAATTTTCACCGGAACGCCGTTCACAGTAAAAATTCCGTTCTCAATGCGAACGGTGCGGAAGCCGACCTGGAACGAGAACACCTCATCCACAATGTCGTGACAGCTGACCTCTACGATCAGCTGATACAGCCGCGGCTGCTCGTTGTTCCAGGACAGGACGTTGTCCAGATGAAATTCAATCGGAGCGGTGCCCTTGGAAACCTGCGAGGTGATATCCTCGCCGCGGGGACTGTACAGCGTCATCAGCATGGTGCAGTCGGAGCCGTCCACATTGGGCAGGAAAGAGGGCTCCACCTTCAAAAAGCCGCTGCCGTCGTCTGCGTTATAATCTGCGGTGATCTTCACATCCCAGAGTGATTTTTCCACACGGGAGAGCAGATAGCAGTCTCGCCAGAGCCCGGACAGACGCCACATATCCTGATCCTCCAGGTAGGTGCCGTCGCTGTACTTGATGACCATGACGGTCAGTCGGTTTTTCCCGGCGTGCAGGTAGTCCGTGATATCGAATTCGCTCGGCAGGTGTGCGCCCTGCGAATACCCGGCTTTGTGCCCGTTGACATACACGTAGAAAACCGAATCGACGCCCTCAAACCGGATGTGCGTCCGGCGGGACGCAAAGGATTCCGGCAAGATGAAATCCCGCGCATAAACACCGGTCGGGTTTTCATTCGGAACAAAGGGAATGTCGACGGGAATCGGGTAATCGACGTTCGTATAGACCGGAACATCGTATTTCCCGGACATCTGCCAGCAGGAGGGGACATCCTGTGTATCCCAACCGCTCAGATCAGAATCCTCTGCCAAATAGAAAGCATCCACGTGTTCCGGACGACGGAACCAGCGGAACGCCCAACGGCCGTTGAGGTTCCGGTAGTAGTCCGAAGCGCCGCGCTCTCCGGATTTGGCAGAAGCAATGTCGTGAAACGGAATATAATACGCCCGTGCAGGAAGGCGGTTGAAGGAGAGCTTTTCCGGGTTCTCCCAGTCTCGCGGTAAAACGTATTCTTTCATAAATACCTCTGTCTCAGCAAAATGATAGGGTTCAGATGTCAAGCGCCAGATCGGTTTCGCGCAGGAAACGGAGCGCCTCTGTGCAGTCCTCCACCGGACGATCGCCGCATTCGCGTTCAATCGTCAGAAAGCCGCGATACCCGCAGCGCCACAGCGTTTTCATCCAGAGCGGGAAGTCAACGCCGCCCTGCCCAAGTGCCACCTCCGAACAGGAACCGTCAGTCAGACGGACGCCGTCCTTGGCGTGCGTATGGGCAATATACGGCGCAATGATCTCGACACTGTCGGCGCCGTTCTTCGAGAAGCCGCCCATCACGAGATTGGCGGGGTCGAAGTTGACACCGATACCGCCGTCCAGCTCATCCAGGAAGGAACGCATCAGCGCAGTGGATTCCGGACCGGTCTCAGTCGCGAAGGTCAGATTCCGCTCCTTTGCCATCTTGCCGAGAACCAGCATGGACTGGTACAGCGCCCGATAGGCCGGCGCATCCTTGTCCTCCGGAATTGTGCCGATGTGCCCGGTGACGACACGCGTCCCGATTTCATAGGCGAAGTTGAAGATATTCTCCATCTGGCGGATGCGCTGCACGTTGGCATCCGCATCCGTAAAGGCACCGATGTCGCCGCAGACAGCGGAAACAGTCAGGTGGTGCGCTTCAATGGCTGAGCGCTTGTGAAGAAACTCGTCGCGAGGCATGGGGTCGGGAGAGCAGAACCACATCTGAAACCCGTCTGCACCGATTTCAACGGCCTGATCCAGGCTCCGGTCAAAGTCCAGACGCAGAGATTCCAACATGATACCGATGTTGAAATGCTTCATACAGCCACCCCTCCGTGCTTACAGACCAATGCTGCGCAGATAGTGCAGGCTCTGCTCAGCTGCACCCCATGCGTCTCCATAGCAGTCATCCTGTTCAACGATGAATGCGCCGCAGCCGGAGGCCACACCGGCACGAATGATGGCGGGGATATCCTGAATGCCCTGGCCGACCGGACGGAAGGCAAACGTCTTGACCTCGGCTTCCTCGGCTGCAACGGCTTTGCCGTCTTTGTCGATCAGCGCATAGGCCGGCTTTTCGTTCTTGTGGCCGACAAAGTCCTTCAGGTGAATCACCGGCGTCCGGCCTTTGTAGGCGTTGATGTACTTGACCGGGTCATATCCGGCATATTTGACCCAGCAGGTGTCAAATTCCGGCATCAGATCGGGGATATCCTGATACAGCTTGTCGATGGCCAGCGTGCCGTCTTCCAGCGCGTTGAATTCAAAATCATGGTTGTGGTACAGCATCTGAATGCCAACGGCCTTCAGAGCGGCGGCGGATTTTTCAATCAGCTGCCGTGTTGCTTCGTACTGCTCACCGCCCGGGCAGCGTTCGGCTGCCATCCAGGGAATGGCGACAAACGGCAGACCAAGCGCCTGGTGATACGCGACAGCATCTTCCACAGAGTTTTCGAAGTTGTCCAGCGAATAGTGGGTGGAGATGATGTCCAGCCCCAGCTCTGCACAGATGCGCTTCAGCTCATCCGCCGCAATTCCGTTGTAGCCGGCGAATTCCACTGCATCATAGCCGAGACGTTTGACGCCTTCGAGCGTGCCGGGCAGATCCTTGTCGCCAAATTCGCGGAGCGTATACATTTGAATCCCGATTTTAATTTTTTCTGACATGAAAAAACCTCCTGAAAGAATAAAAATGATACAGGGGCACGGATCCCACGGAGGGCCTCAACCGTCCGTGGAGATCCGTACCGCCGTGAAAGGGAACGTTGCAGGTTAGAAGGAAATCCGGAACGTTTTGATTTCGTAGGGCGTGAAGCTGAAGCGGAGCGTGGAACCATCGAAATCGGCCGGAGCCGGATTCTCTTCCACCAAATCTACTTCAAAGGCAGATTGCAGGGTGCGGAGGAACGACAGCGAGGCATTCCCGCGGTTCCCGTGGCATTCGTAGAGACGCACAATCACGCCACAGCCATCCTCTGCACGCTTCACCGTATCGACAATGATGTTGTCGTTGTCGACGGAGAGGAACGCCTGATTGTTCAGGGCTTTGGCCGTATCCACGTTCAACGGCAGCACCTGCACGGCGTTGTTGAATTCGTGACCTCTGCGGGCGGAATGCGCCGTGCGCCAGTCGCCGGTGTGCGGGTAGATGGCGTAATTGATCTCGTGAACGCCGTAGTCGGCCAGCTCATCCGGATGCGTGGTGCCGCGGAGCAGGGAAATTCCGATCGTGTTGTCAACGCAGTCGTGTGCATATTTGCAGTCATTCAGGACAGATACACCGTAATCGCCTTCGGAGAGATCGACAAACTTGTGCGCGCAGACCTCGAAGCGGGAATGGTCAAACGACGTGTTGGCGATGGTCGGCCGCATGAAGGTACCAAAGCCGACTTCGCAGGCAACCGACTGGCTCCGGACGTTGGTCGGGAAGTAAACGCGCATGATGGTATGGCGGATTTTCCAGTCGATCGTTGTCTTAAAGTCGATGACCGGGGAGCTTGCATAGACGATGATGTCCTGCGAAATCGAGCAGTTTTCAATTGCCTTCTCCACATGGACGACGGCGCGGAACGGGCTGTTTTCAGTCAGCTTCAGAGTGACGTTCCAGTCACAGTCAACCGGACGGTTCTTGTAAATGTCGTAGAGGTTCCACGCATCCTCACCCTGCGGGCCGTCGCGGAAGAGGCGAATGTCGTTCGCCGGGGCGCGCAGTGCTTCGCGGTTGGCCTGCTTGTCAAAAATACGGGAAACGAGGCCGAGCGGCGTCACGGTGACGATGTTCTGTGCGGTTTCCAGCGTGATGGCACCGTCCGCTTCTGTGACAACGGCGCAGGAGCCCTTGGCCGGTTCAGCCTTGCCAAAGGTGAAAAGCTTCATGCCGAACGGCGGAAGCGCCTTCGCTTCGAACACGACGCGCTTCTGGTTGTTGTCTGCCGCGCTGATCACGCAGGGAACGGCCTGACCGCAGTCGTCCAGCAGCGTTTCGCCATCCTGAATGGAATCGGCGGCGCAGGTGAATTCGCAGACGGCGTCCCGTGTCCAGGAGAGGAAGTTGCAGGCGGCATATGCACCGTGACCGGCAGACGCGGTCAGCGCTTCGTGGAAACGGTGCAGCAGGTCAAAGACCTTGGCATAGCCCTCAACGCAGTCCTCGGCATAGACGGCATGAATCGAGCTGCCCGGCAGGACATCGTGGAACTGGAGCAGCAGAATTTCCTTCCAGCCCTCATGCAGCAGCGACCAGTCGGGCTTCAAGCCGAGCAGCTCTGCATACACGCCGAGCTTTTCAGCATTCTGATACATGATCTCCGCCATGCGGTTGGCACGCTTGTTTTTGCCCTCGGAGGTCATGGTACCGCGGTGTGTTTCAATGTACAGCTCACCGAACCAGATCGGCAGCTCATCGCGTCTTTCGTTCAGACGTTCAAAATAGCTGTCGGCGCGCTCCATCCGGGTTCTCGGCAGACCCGGGAAATCGGCCAGACGCCGGGCGGATTCGATCATTTCGCGGGTCGGGCCGCCGCCGCCATCCCCAAAGCCATACGGGAAGATAACATCGTCGAACTGGCCGTTCTGCAGGTTCCGGTCTTTTGCAATGCGCAGCTCCGAAGGCGTCGGATCGCCGTTGTAGCAGCCCGGGTTGTTGGCAATCGAAGCGACCACTTCGCTGCCGTCCAGCCCCTGCCAGCGGCACATACCGTACGGGAAGCGGTTCTGATGCTGCCAATGCAGCTTATAGGTGTAGAAATAGTCGGTGCCGCTCTTTTTCAGAATCTGCGGCATATTGGCCTGGAAGCCGAAGGTGTCCGGCAGCCATGCAACACGGCTGCGGGTTCCAAACTCCTCCTCCGAGAAGCGGACGCCGTACAGTACCTGACGGACGAGCGATTCACCGCTGACGACGTTGCAGTCGGATTCGACCCACATCGGGCCGACGATCTCCCAACGGCCTTCCTTGACGCGTTCCTTGATCTGCGCATAGACCTCCGGATAATACTTCTTGGTGTAGTCCATCAGCTGCAGCTGGCTGCAGGAGAACGTGAAATCCGGAAATTCGTCCATCAGACGGAGGACGTTCGGGAAGGTGTGACCGCACTTGCGAACGGTATCCTTGAACTGCCAGAGCCATGCAACGTCAATGTGCGTGTGGCCGATGAAATTGACCCAGCCGCGGACGTCGCCATCATCAATGGCGGCCAGCTCGGTTCTCAGAACGTCAGCAGCCTTGCGAACAGACGCGTGCAGCACTTCGCCGGAGGCATCCACATCCAGATCCCGGATGGAATCCTCGATCGCCTGATTCACGCGCACACGGATGTGCGTGTTTTCCAACTGACGGTCGCGATCCTCCATCATGTGGAAATCAACGGCAATCTTGTAGGAATAGTAGTAGTTTTCAACAACCTTGTCCACCCGCTCAACGCCGATGGCGTTGATGAAGCCGCGATCGTGGCCAAAGCTCAGAATTTCCAGCGAGAGCGTCTGACCGGCCCATTCAGCGCGCAGCGGAATGCGGGTGCGGTTCCGGTCGTGTCCCTGATAATGTTCACCGTTGATGAGGACCTGTCCTTCCCGTTCGGGGATGGAAACACAGAGATAGTCTTCATACTCTTCGTTTGCAGCCAGGTTTTCGGGGATGGCAACGGAGCCCTTGATAAACACGGTGCCGGACGAAAGAACAGTATCTTCCATAACGGGCTGCCAGTCGCTGGTAAGCTCATACTGGGCTTCGCCTGTATGATTGGCGGTGGCGTAAACCAGGTTGGTCGCCGGGCAGAATGCCACGCGAATTTTGCTGCGCAGGGCATCCTGAATGCCGTAAATCATCTGATTGTCCATAAGTGGGAATCCTCCAGATTCAGTAAAGAGTGACAGCGTGAATCGCTCACATCTGTATACAATATGATTATACCTGTTTGCGCCCTGAAAAGCAAGATGCGCCGAAAAATATTTTTCGTTTCGGCTGGAAAAAACACGCCCTGTATGGTATAATGTTTTCGGTGCAAAAAAACTGCGCCTTTTTGTGGAGCCTGATTTCCTGAATGAAACAGTCTCCGAAAAATCCGGAATCAAAGGAGACTGCATTCACACATGAGTATATCCAACGCCGCAACCGGCGAGATCAAAAACTATTGGCTCGGCCTTCAGGCCACATGGACAGAATCGACAGAACAGGCGCTGGCCGACATGGCGGAGCTTCTACTGGCGGCACATCAGCACGGTGCCACGGTATGGACAGCCGGCAGCGCCGCTTCGGACATGACGGAGAGCCTGCTGCGTCACTGCGCCGTACTGGGTCGTGCGGGCGTTGCGTCGGTTTGCCTGCCGGCCTGCCCGAATGTGCGCATGAATACGCTGAAGGCCGCGGCGCACCGCGGTGACGTCCTGTGCATCTTCGCAGAAGACGGCGCGTGTGATTCGGCTGTCAGCCTGGCGGAATATGCAAAGGCCAACGGTCTGCAGGTGATCGGCTTCCTCAGTGGGGACGGCGACCGCCTGCTCCCGCTCTGCGAGTGCGCCGTCTGCTTCTCCGCTTCGAATGCGCAGAGCGTTCGCGACCTGCATCGGATTGGCATTCACGCCGTCACAGCATCGCTGGCCGAACAGCTGAAGGATGCCTGGGGCATGGAAGTGATCTTCCCGCCGGTTCCCGGCCGTGTCTTCCAGTTTGCACTGTTCGACTTTGACGGAACGCTTTCGCTGATTCGCGAGGGCTGGCAGAAGGTCATGATTCCCTATTTCTGCGAAGAAATCTTCAAGACGCCAGTGGGCAAAACCGAGGATCCGCAGGCGGTGGAAGCTTGCGTGACGGAATTTGTCGACCTGTTGACCGGCAAACAAACCATATATCAATGCATCCGTCTGGCGGAGGAAGTGGAAAAACGCGGCGGTACGCCGGAGGATCCGATGGCGTATAAGACGGAGTACCTGCGCCGCCTGATGGAGAAAATCAAGGATCGGCGGGAGGGCCTGGCCAACGGCAGCATCGATCCGGAATCCCTGCTCGTCCGCGGAACGGTTCCGCTGCTGGAAGCTCTGAAGCGCGCCGGTGTGACGCTGTACCTGGCCTCCGGCACCGATCAGCCGCAGGTGCGTGAGGAAGCGGCGCTGCTGGGACTGGACAAATATTTTGACGGGAATATTTACGGCGCATTGGACGAACATGTCACCTCCTGCACCAAAGAGCTGGTCATCAAACGCCTGCTCGCAGAAAACAACCTCGACGGGACGGAGCTGCTCAGCTTCGGCGATGGCTTTGTGGAAATTGAACTCGTCTCCAACCTTGGCGGCTATCCGGTTGCTGTTGCTACCGATGAATCCCGGAAAATGGGCATCGATCAGTGGAAACGCGACCGCCTCGTGAAGGCTGGTGCCGGTACGGTCATTCCGGACTTTGAATGTGCGGAACGGCTGGTGAACTTTATTCTTGGCCGCTGAGAGACCAGTCGGCAGACACACAAACAGGAGGAAACCATATGAATCTGCAGCGTCTTGAAGAACTGATGGCGCGTGCCAGTCAGGCGAAAATCACAGTTGTCGGCGATTTCTGCCTGGACAAATATCTGTATATCGATCCGAAGCTGGATGAACCGTCCCTGGAAACCGGAAAAACCGCCTATCAGGTCATCGGCAAGGGAATTTACGCGGGCGGCGCGGGCAACGTTGCCTCCAATCTGCGCGGCCTCACGGCACAGGTGCAGTGCGTCGGCATTGTCGGCGATGACGGCGAAGGCTATGAGCTGCTCAACGTCCTGAACCGGATGGGTGCGGACACCACGGGCATGATTCGCGACCCGAACCGCTGCACCTCGACCTACACCAAACCGATGTACGGCGAGCCGGGCAGCTATGAAGAGCTGAACCGCCTCGATTTCAAAAATTTCAAACCCATGGACAAGGACATCGAAGCACAGGTCATTGCCAATATGCGCGCCTGTGCGGCCACCTCGGACGCACTCCTGGTGCTGGATCAGTTCGTTGAGCCCGATTGCGGCGTCATCAATTCCGCCGTCCGACAGGCTGTCTTTGAGCTGGCGGCGGAGCGCCCGGAGCTTGTGATCTACGCGGATTCCCGCGCCTTTATCCACCTCTTCTCCGGCGTCATCGTCAAGTGCAACAACTTTGAAGTGGTGCGCTCCATCGACCCGAACTATGAGGGCGAGCCGGACGGAGACACGGTGTTTGACTGCGGCCGGAAGCTGTACGCCAAGAACGACCGCCCGGTCTTCGTGACCCGCGGCAAGGACGGCATCATGGTCTTTGACGCGGAGGGCGTCCACTCGGCGTCGGCGCTGAATGTTCCGGGACCGTTCGACATCTGCGGCGCCGGAGATTCTGCGGCCTCCGGCATCGTGCTGGCGCTGTCACTCGGCGCAGCGCCGGAGGACGCTGCCGTTCTCGGCAATGTCGTCGCCTCCATCACCATCCAGCAAATCGGCGTGACCGGTTTTGCAACGCCGGAACAGGTACTCCGGCGGTATCGCGAATATTTCGGCGCATAACCTCTTGACAAAACCGAAGGAAACGCATATAATAAGACAAACGAAATAAATTGCGGCAGAGTTTTGAGAACGCACAAAGGCCGGTTCCAGAGTGGAATGGGCTTTTGGGCGTTCTTTTTTTGTGCAACTGCCGTTGGAGGGGCATTTGATGAAACCAACACAGTATGACTGCATTGTGATCGGCGGAGGTGCGGTCGGTACGCTGACGCTGCGTGCGCTGACCGCAGCCGGCGCATCGGCGCTGCTGCTGGAAGCCGGGACTGACCTGGCATCCGGTGCAACACGCGCCAACAGCGCCATCATCCATGCCGGTTTTGACCCGCTACCCGGCACGAAAAAAGCGGAAATGAACGTCCGAGGCGCTGCACTGTACCCGGAGCTGGTGCGTACCCTGGACATCCCATACCGGCCGACCGATTCGCTGGTGGTGGCCTATTCGCCGGAGGAAATCCCGGTACTGGAAACGCTGCTGGCGCGAGGCCAGGCCAACGGTGTTCGCGATTTGCAGCTGCTCACCCGTCAGGAAGTGCTGGAACGCGAACCCAACCTTTCCGGCGACGTGTGCGGGGCACTCCGCGCTGCATCTGCCATCATTGAACCGTGGACGGTCGCCATTGCCGCCGCGGAAAATGCCTGCGACCACGGCGCAGGCGTGGCAACAGAGCATCGCGTCACATCGATCACGGCCACAGGCGACGGCTTCTGCGTCACGGCGCGCACACCGGTGGGGGACATGACCTTCCGGGCATCTGCCGTGGTGAATGCCGCCGGTGTTCATGCCGACGAAATTCACGCAATGCTGCTGCCGAAAACCTATCACATCACGGGCAAGCGCGGCCAGTACGTCGTGCTGGATCGGCGGGCAGGCGGTCTGGTGCGCAGCGTGGTGTTTGCCTGCCCGACGGAAAAGGGCAAGGGCGTCCTGATCACGCCGGAAATCCATGGCCGGGTCATGATCGGCCCGGACAGCACGGTCTGCGATGACCGCGAGGACATTGCCACAACGGTGGACGCATTGACCTATGTGAAGCAGACGGCCAGTCGCTACCTGTCGGTTCACCTGCCAACGGAGCTGCAGATTCATACGTTTGCCGGGATTCGCCCTGCCGGAGACACGGGCGATTTCGTGATCGGCGAGGCCGAGGGTCTACACGGCTTCTTTGAGGCCGCCTGCATTGAATCACCGGGGCTGGCCTCCGCACCGGCCATCGCCCAGCGGCTGGCCGAGCAGATTGCGGAATACCTGTCGCTTCCCAAACAGGGAAGACAAACCTTCCTCCCGCCGCGCCGGCCGCGCCTGCGCATTGATGAAGCGTCCCGCGGTGCCGAAACCACGCTCGTCTGCCGCTGTGAAAAGGTGACGGAAGCGCAGATTGTCGATGCGATTCACCGGAATTGCGGAGCCCGCACCGTCAAAGGTGTCAAGCTCCGCACCGGCGCAACGCTGGGCGAATGCCAGGGTGGCTTCTGCACACCGAAAATTGTCCGGATTCTGGCAAGAGAGCTGCACGCAGAGCCACAGACCATCCGATACGATGAACCGGGCTCCGAGTGCCTGATCGGAAAAACGCGGGGGTGAACGAGTATGCAACAGTATATGGAAACGGCCAGACGGTCGGAACATCATGCACTGGCCATTGTCGGCGGCGGCGTCGGCGGAATGGCGGCGGCGATTGCCGCATACGACAGGGGCTGCCGGGATATCGTCCTGCTGGAAACCGATGAGCGCCTGGGCGGCGTGCTGCCGCAGTGCATCCATGCCGGGTTCGGTCTGAAGACATTTGATGAGGAGCTGACCGGCCCGGAATACGCGACGCGCTATGCGGACGAAGTGACAGCGCGTGGAATCGATGTGCGTCTGGGCGCACACGTCACCTCCCTCGGCAATGGCCGGACACTGTCGGTTCTGTCGGCACAGGACGGCGCCTACGATATTCACGCGGATGCCGTGATTGTCGCGGCGGGGTGCCGAGAACGCCCGGCGGGTGCGCTGACGCTGGAAGGGCCGAGAGTCGCCGGCATTCTGACCGCCGGCACCGCGCAACGCTATCTCAATATCGACGGTTACATGGTCGGCCGCCGCGTGGTGATTCTGGGCTCCGGCGATATCGGTCTGATCATGGCGAGACGCCTGACACTGGAGGGTGCCAGGGTACTCTGCGTCTGTGAGCTGATGCCGTGGTCAAACGGCCTGCAGCGCAATATCGTGCAGTGTCTGGAGGATTACAACATTCCGCTCCACTGCTCGACCACGGTGGTCGGCGTGGAGGGAACCGGAAGACTGTCGGCGGTCTGGGTTGCGCCGGTGGATGGAAACCGCCAGCCGATACTCAGCGAACGACGCCGGATTTCGTGTGATACGCTGCTGCTGTCTGTCGGACTGCTGCCTGAGGCGCGTCTGGCCGAGGAGGCCGGAATTGCGCTCGGAAGGAACGGCGGTATTGCCGTCGATGAACGGCGACAGACCTGGGCAGAGGGCGTTTTTGCCTGTGGAAACGTGGTGCAGGTGCATGATCTGGCTGATGACGTGGCCGCAGAGGGCGCCATCGCCGGGAAAAGCGCAGCGGAATATCTGAAGGGGTCTGCTCCGACCAGTCGCCGCTCCGTCGAAACGATCGCCGGGAGCGGGATTGCCCATGTCGTCCCGGAACGACTGCACGAATCGTCTGCTGCGGAACTCAGCTTCCGGGTGCGTGCGGTGGAGCGCAACGTCTGGATCCGGATTCGAAGCGGCGAGACAGTCGTCAAACGCGTCCGGAAATCGGTCATCCGCCCGGGCGAAATGCAGCACGTGACGCTGCAGGTCGATCAGATTCATCCCGGCGAAAAGCTCTGCGTTGACATTGAACGGGAAACCGAACAGGAGGGCAATTGACATGACAGAAAAAGTCTGGATCTGCATCACTTGTCCGGAGGGCTGCGAAATCCGTGCCCAGCTGGATGCAACCGGAAACGTGACGGCAGTCTCTGGCAACCGCTGCCCACGTGGTGAACGGTATGTCCGGAGCGAGGCGGTACATCCTGTCCGCCAGCTGTCCTCGACTGTGTTGCTGACCGGCGGGAAACAACCGTTGGTGCCTGTGCGCGCCGCACAGCCGATTCCGAAAGCGTCTATTCCGTCCGTGATGGCGGAAATCCGTGCGGCGCGCGTGACCGCACCGGTCAGGCGTGGACAGATTCTCCTGGAAAATGCGGCGGGAACCGGCGTGGCCATCATCGCCTGTGCAGACGCGGAATAGTGTGAAGCATTTGTCCTGAAAATAATTTCCATGTTTTTCCGGCATAAAAACGGATGGAACATCGAATTCTAACCGTGTGCAGCAACATTCAAAAGTAGGAGAGACATGGCTATGAAAAAAATACTGACGTTGATTCTGTGCATTTGTCTGGCGGTACCTGTCCTGACGGCCTGTGAAGACCGGGACGAAAACAACAAGGGCACCGGCACCTCTGCCCGAACCGAAAAAACGGGCTGGGTGACCTCAACATCGGAACCGCTGAAGCAGACGGAATCCAAGCCGGCAACGGATGTGACCGGCCAGACGTCCCAGACCGTGACGGACTTGCCGGAATCCTCCAAAAAATAACAGTCAGCATCGATCGTCCCCTGTGCCAGACCTCGAAACGACAGCAATTTCGGGGCTGTGTGCAGGGGACGATCGCGTCTGACCACCGTTTTTTGAACGTGCAAACCCCGAAAAACGATCTGTTTCGAGAAAATTTACAGACAGACGTGAAAAAAATCGGGAAAAGCACTTGTAAATTTGGGCAAAATAGTGTATGATATAACCAGATGAGACATACCAAGCAGAAGCATGCATTTTTTGATGGGGGTTCAATACATGTCAAGAAGATTGTTTCAGAATATGGCGCTCCAGATGCACGAAGCAACCGGCAAGACGGTTGGCGTCATTGACGGAGACGGAACGGTAATCGCCTGCAGCGAGCTGCGGCTGATTGGCGAAGTGTACGAGACGGCGGTAGACGAGCTGAATAATACGTCGGAGCCAACGGTTTATCGTTCATTCACTTTCAAATCGCTGGCCATGCGCGGCGTCCGGCTGGAATATGCGGCGTTTGTCGATGGGACAGATGCGGACTCGCTGGCCATGTGCTCCATGGTCGTTGTCGCGCTGAACGGCGTCAAACAATATTATGACGAAAAATACGATAAAGCGACCTTTATCAAGAATATTTTGCTGGATAACGTTCTGCCGGGTGATATCTACATCAAATCCAAGGAGCTACACTTTGGTGGAGAAACGCCGCGAGTCGTTTTCCTTGTCCGCATGATGGACAAGCTGGATATCGCGACCAACGATGTCATCGCCGGACTGTTCCCGGATCGCCAGAAGGACTTTATCATCACCATCAACGAAAGCGACGTGGCCATCGTCAAAGAAGTCAAGGTCAACTGCGACGTGAAGGAGCTGCGCAAAATTGCCAAGGGCATTGAAGACACCATCAATGCGGAGCTCCTTGTCAAATGCGTGATCGGTATCGGCACCGTGGTTCCGCAGCTGAAAGACCTCTCGCGCTCCCTGAAGGAAGCACAGGTGGCCATTGAAGTGGGTCATGTTTTTGAAGCCGAGAAAACCATTATCAACTATGAAAATCTCGGCATTGGCCGCCTGATTTACCAGCTGCCGACAACGCTTTGCCGGATGTTCCTGAGCGAGGTCTTCAAAAAGGGCAGCGTGGATTCTCTGGGTCAGGAAACCATGATGACCATCCAGAAATTCTTCGAAAACAACCTGAATGTCTCTGAAACATCCAGAAAGCTGTTCGTCCACCGCAATACACTCGTTTACCGCCTGGAAAAAATCAAGAAAATTACCGGGCTGGATCTCCGTGAATTTGACCATGCGATCATCTTTAAGGTTGCACTGATGGTCAAAAAATATCTGGAATCGCGTGAGAATGACGAAATTTGACCGGCGGACACCGCAATTCCCATGCGGGCTTGAAAGGGAGGAACGGAGCATTTGATTCGACTGTCTGATACGTATGTGCGTTATCCGTCCGGTGTGCAGGCGCTGAACGGTGTGAGCCTGAATGTGACGGAGGGCGAATTCGTTTTTCTGGTCGGCCCGTCCGGTGCCGGAAAATCCACCTTTCTGAAGCTCCTGACCGGGGAGCTGCGCCCGAGTGCCGGGCTCGCAATGGTCAATTCCTTTTCCATCGGCCGCCTGAAAAAACGCAGCCTGCCGAAGCTGCGCCGCACACTCGGCGTCGTCTATCAGGATTTCCGCCTGATTGACCGCATGAATGTCTTTGACAATGTTGCGTTTGCCATGCGCGTCATCGGCATCGGAGATCGGCGTAAAATCCGGAAGCGCGTGCTCTATGTGCTGAGTCTGGTCGGCCTGGCCGAAAAGGCGGAGCGGATGCCCAACGAACTGTCCGGCGGCGAACAGCAGCGCGTGGCCGTTGCCCGCGCTCTTGTCAATAACCCCGACATCATTATCGCTGATGAACCCACCGGCAATCTGGATCCTGAGCGCTCCAGAGAGCTGATGGGTCTCTTGGCGCGTATTAACGAGCTGGGAACAACGGTGATTGTCATCACACATGAGCAGGAGCTGGTCAACTCCTTCGGCAAACGTGTGGTTTCTCTCGATGCCGGCCAAATTGTCGGAGATACGGCGGGCACCATCAGCCGCCCGCATCCGACGGAAAGAGAAGAGTAAAACATGATCGGCTACCACTTCAAAGAAGGCGTCAAGGGGCTTTTCCGCAATCGACTGGTCAATCTCGCCGCCATTGGCATGCTGATTGCCTGCCTTGTTGTGACGGGCGCATTCGTTCTGCTTGTCCTGAACATCAATGCCGTGATTGACGAAAGCGGCGCCGTCAACAAAATTTCTATTTATATGGACGAAAATTCCGACCCGGACGACCGCTGGGCGGTGGAACAGCAGCTGAATCAGCTGGAAAACGTGGAATCCTGGCTCTTTATTTCGAAAGAAGAAGGGCTGGAATCCATGCGCGACACGTTTGGTACACTGCTGGACGGCCTGGAAGACGATAACCCCATCCGCGACACGTTCCAGCTGACCGTCCTCTCTCAAAAACGGATTACGGAAACGGCCGAAGCGGTGCAGCAGCTGCCGGGTGTTGCAAAAGTCAATTACCGCAGCGACATCGCACAGCGCTTCCTCCAAATCCGCAACATTGTCGCCATGGTCGGCCTGTCGTTCGTCGTGGTACTCGGCGCGGTCTCACTGTTCATCATTGCCAACTCGGTTCGCCTCTCCGTCTTTACGCGGCGGACGGAAATCCGCGTGATGAAAACCGTCGGCGCGACCAATGGCTTCATCCGCAAATCCTTCGCTGTGGAGGGAATCCTGCTCGGCCTGATCGGCGCCGCCGTTTCCTACGGTATCCTCTTTCTGGCCTATTCGCAGCTGTTTGTTCCGGCGCTTGCGCCGCTCGGCTTTTTGTCGGCCATCCCTCTCGCCTTTTCACAGTTCGCCGTCCCGGTCGCACTGGCATATGCGGCGGCCGGTATCCTCATGGGCTTCGGCGGAAGCGTGCTGGCACTTCGCAGATATCTGAATGCATAACCCAATGGACAGGAGTCGCTTATGACAGAACGTAAACAGAACCGACGGGAGCGCCGTCGCCGCATTTTAATCTGGATTCTGATCGCCGGTATGATTCTGCCGACGATTGCAACTGTGATTTCCGTATCCATGCGCGCCGTTTCCCAATCGGACATCGACCGCGCCAAACAACAGGTGCAATCGCTGCAACAGAAAATCGCAGCGGCTAAATCGGAGCTGAAGACGATGCAATCGGATCAGAATTCCCTGATTGCTCAGAAAAAACTGATCGATGATCAGATCAATCTCTACAATGAACAGATTGACCTGCTGGAGGAAACACTGGCCGGCCTCGACACGGAAATGGAGGCGTGTGCCTCCGAGCTGGCCGAACTGCAAACCTCTCTCGATGAAAAATACGACACCTTCAAAGAGCGTGTACGCATCATGTACGAGGACGGCACCACGTCTTATTTGAGCGTCCTGCTCTCCGCCGACAGCATGGAGGATTTTCTGAACCGCGCCGAGCTGGTTTCGGCAATTTTCAATAGAGACCAGAAGCTGATGACGGAAATGAGCGACCTGATTGCTGTCAGGGAACAGAAGCAGACGGAACTGGAGCAGAGCCGAGCCGAATCGCTGGCCTTGAAGGGCGAGCTGGAAACGGCGCGGCAGGAGCTGCTGGCCGAACAGGCCGAGGCCGAAGTCCTGCTGGCTGGCTTTGAAGATGGGACGGTTCAGAATCTTTCCCTGATTGAGGAATATGAGGCGCTCTTGCAGAAGGCTGCAAAAGAAGAGGAACGCCTGACGAAGGAATACGAGGAGCAGAAGCGCAAGGAAGCCGAGGCGAAGAAAAAAGCCGAGGCAGAAGCCAAAAAGAAGGCGGAAGAAGAGGCCAGGAAAAAGGCTGAGGAAGAAAAAAAGAAGCAGCAGCAGTCGACCTCCGTTGCCTTTGACTGGCCGACGCCGGGCTATACATGGATTACCTGCCCGTTCGGACCGCGTACCCATCCGGTCACCGGAAAGTACAGCTATCACGACGGCGTTGACATCGGCGCATATGCCGGTTCGCCAATCCGCTCCACCGCCGCCGGAACCGTGATCACCAACACATACAACAGCGTATACGGCAATATGATCAAAGTGGATCATGGAAACGGCATTGTCTCCATGTATGCGCACATGAATGCGCGTTCCAAACTGAAAGTCGGTGCCACCGTGCAGCAGGGAACCGTTCTGGGCTATGTCGGGACAACGGGTCTGTCCTCCGGCTATCATCTGCACTTCACCATTTTCAAAGACGGTGTGGCGGTGAATCCGCTGAATTATGTCAAGCCGCGCTGAACCACCGAAAAAAGAAACAGGGAGACCATTCATGAATACTTCAGAATCATCCGTCAAACGTCCGTCGTGGATGCAGGTGCTGGCGCTTTGTCTGATCGTCGCCACGATTTCCGTCCTGCTCACCGGATATTTCGTCTCGTCGCGCTATGCAGCCGATGCACCGTCTGCGGACGGCTTGTCCACAGACAAACGCGATCGGAAGCTGGATGAAATCCAGGCGCTGCTGGATCGGTACTATGTCGGCCAATACGAGGACAAAGACCTGCTGGATATGCTGGCCGTCGGATATATGAGCGGGATCGAGGACAAATGGGCCTATTACACCACTGCCGAGGATTTGGAAGACCTGTATGCCGACAAATCCGGCTCCTATGCGGGCATTGGCGTGACCGTCACACAGAACACTGAGACCGGCCTGCTGACGATCACCGAGGTGTATCCGGGCTCTCCGGCGGAAGAAGCGGGCATCCAATGCCTGGATCAGCTGTATTCGGTCGAGGGCGAGGAGGTCGCCACCATCGGAATGAACGCCACCGTCGCAAAGGTTCGCGGAGAAGTGGGCAGCCGGGTGAACCTTGGCATCCTGCGCAACGGCGAGCTGATGGAGGTTTCTGTCGAACGGCGTACTGTTGAAAAAGTCAGCGTGACAGCTGAAATGCTGGATGACGAGATTGCCTATCTGCGCATTTCGGAGTTTACGGCGGCTGCTGCCCAGCAGTTCAGCGCCAGCCTTCAGGAAATGATCGATGGCGGCGCAAAGGGTCTGATCATGGACGTGCGCAACAATCCCGGTGGACAGCTGACCACACTGATTTCCATGCTGGATTGCCTCATGCCGGAAGGCGACGTCTTTATCGAACGCGACAAGGCGGGCAATGAGAACCGCCTCCGCGTCGACGGAAAATACTGCGATTTGCCGCTGATCGTACTGGTCAATGAGTATTCCTACAGCGCAGCGGAGTATTTTGCAGCTGTGATGCAGGAACAGGGTCGTGCCAGTGTGGCCGGAACGGCTACAACCGGCAAGGGCGAAGGCCAGCAGACGTTTGTTTTGAGCGACGGCTCTGCGATTACGTTCTCGGTTATCAAATATTTCACGCCCAACGGCGTCAGCATCGGCGAACAGGGCGGCATTCAGCCCGACCTGCCCGTGAAGATGCCGGATGACCTTCTGGCGAAAATCGGCACACTGGACGCCGCGGAAGACCCGCAGATCGCAGCAGCCGTGGAACAGATGAAGGCCGATTTGCAGAAATAGGTGCGCGGAATGGACAATTTTTCACTCGGCGTCATTGTCTGCGCCTCCGGCCGTTCCACCCGCATGAACGGCTCGGATAAAATCACATTGAACCTGGCCGGAAAACCGGTCTGGCAATGGTCCGTCGATGCATTCCTGCAATACCCGCAGACGACGCAGGTCGTGGTGTCTGTTCCGCCGGAGCGCGTGGCCGACTATGCGCATCCGGATCAGAGGGTGGCCTTTTGCGCGGGCGGTGCTTCCCGACAGGAATCGGTGCTTTGTGCGGCAGAATGCCTTGCCGCGTGCGACCTGGTCGCCGTTCATGACGGAGCGCGGCCACTGGTCAGCCAGACCGTCATCGATACGGTCTGCCAGGCGGCACGGGAGTCCGGTGCGGCGTTCCCGTCTGTACCGGTGACGGATACCATCCACATCGTCAACGCAGGACTGGCCGTTCAAACACCCGACCGTGCCACGCTCTGTGCGGCGCAGACGCCGCAGGTTTTTTCCGCGTCCGCGTTTGCGGCGGTACGAGCCTATCTGCAATCCGGTCAGCCGGTCACGGATGACTGCTCCGCGGCCATCACCTGTGGGATTGCCTGTCGCGCAGTCCCCGGTGAACGCGACAACCTGAAGATTACAACGGCGGAAGACTGGCACACGGCGCAGCATATGGCCGAGCGCCGGAAGAGAACGGAGAACTCAACCAAGATGATGAAAATCGGTCATGGATACGATGTTCACAGAATCCAGATGGGTAGACCGCTCGTTTTGGGCGGCGTGACGCTGGATTGTCCCTTTGGCCTGGATGGCCACAGCGATGCGGACGTTCTGACCCACGCCGTAATTGATGCACTGCTGGGCGCAGCGGCGCTGGGCGATATCGGGCAGATGTTCCCGGATTCGGATCCGCAGTATCGCGGGATCTCCAGCCTGATTCTGCTGGAAACCGCTTATGCGGCGGTGCAGCGCGCAGGCTATGAACTGAACAACCTCGATGCCACCATCCTCTGTCAACGCCCCAAGCTCGCGCCGTCCATTCCGAAAATGCGTGAAACGCTGGCGCGTATCCTGCGGACAACGGCGGAGTGCGTCAGCATCAAAGCGACGACGGAGGAAAAACTCGGCTTTACGGGGCGGGGTGAGGGCATCTCCGCACACGCAGTCTGTCTGCTGCGCAGGGACGGTGAACCGCTATGATCTGCGAACTGGTACACGACCCGATTTTTCTGGCGGCACCGTCGGAACGGGCTGAAAAGGCTGACCTGCACCATGCGCAGAATCTGCTGGATACGCTCCGTGCCCATCGGGCAACGTGCGTCGGCATGGCGGCCAATATGATTGGCTGCCGCAAACGCATCATTGCATTTGTGGATGAAGCGACACCGTTGGCGCCGGAAACCGTGATGCTGAACCCGGAAATCGTCTGGAAAAGCGGAGAATATGACGCGGAAGAAAGCTGCCTCTCTCTGCTCGGCGGACCGCGCCCCTGCAAGCGCTACCGGGCGATTCGCGTCCGATACCAGACGCTGACCATGCAGACCCGCGAAAAACGCTATGAGGGCTGGACATCTCAAATCATTCAACACGAAATTGACCACTGCAACGGACGGCTGATCTGAATATCAAACGTCCCCAGCAAGAAACCGGGAACACCCGGCAGGTAAGGAAACGACTTTCCCGGTCTGTGTGCGCAGGTGCGCACGGCGGGGAAAGTCGTTTTTTTGCATCAAAAAAACAGAAGGGATGATCACCATGAAGCGAACAGGATATCGAATCGGGATGCTGTGCCTGACCATATGCCTGCTGCTGCCAACCTGGATTGGCAGTCTGCCAGTCTACGCAGTATCAGAGGTTTCCGTCCAGAGCGGAACCGGCACGCGGGAGGCGTTTCGAGTGGAGGACACCTGCTCCTATCGCGCCATCGTGAACGAATCGTTCACGGCGTTTGCCTTCTATATGCCAACCTGGGAGCAGACCGACTCCGGCGCAACGCTCTCCCTGTATGCCTGGCAGGGCAGCTATGACGCAACGCTGGCACAGACACCGCTGGCCAGCCAGTCCTTTTCCCCCTTACAGGACGGCAACTGCAATCTCGTTGAATTTGAGGAGCAGCCTGCGGGCGAGTACCTGTTTCATATTTCGAACGTCCGCTCCACCGTCGGCGTCTGGATGAACTCGTCGCCGGTTCAATCCAAGGGCTTTCTGTATGTCAACGGCGTTGAGCAGCGCGGCGAACCGGATCTCTGGCTCCGCCTGACCCGGCCCGCATCGGAGCCGTTCGGCGTCTGCCAGCCCACCGGTAAGTTCTATGAGCGACTTTCCCCCTATACCGGCGTGGCGGAAGCCAGAACGATATCGGCTCTCCAGTCGCCTCTGGGGATGCGCCTGCACCCGGCAATAGATTTCACCGGCGTCCGCTTCATGCTCGCCACCTACACGCACCCGGATTTGAAGGTCAACCTGTCGGTCTACCGCTGGGCGGGTACCTATGCAGAAACGGTTGCGGGTGAACCGTTGGTCAGTGAACGCATCCTGCTCGTGGACAATGCCATGCAGGGCATCCACTTTGACCCGCTGCCCGCCGGAGAGTACCTGTTCCTGCTCGATGAATTCTCGAAGGATCCGGCCATGTACGCCTATGACGATGTTGACGAGTGTCACGGTGTCATCTACCAAAACGGCTATCCGTCCGACTCCGACGTCCTGTATCCGCTGATGGAGCTCGAATTCTATGGGGAGGAAACGCCGTACTACCTGCCGTGTACCGAGGTGCCTGGGGAGCTGACAGAGTCGGTCGAGGCCACAACACCCTATGAAATCCCGGAGGACAGCCTGATCAACACCCATCCGGTTATGCCGGACACCTGGGTGTTCACCGATGGACTGGGGCGCGTCTCGCTGACCAACGCCGAAGTGGGCGACCCAAAACCGGACAAAACACTCGCCATGTTTTACTGGACATGGCATATCGACAACCTGACGGCCGAAATTCCCAACAATCTGCAGGCGCTGTCGGAGGCGAACCCCGAAGCCATGCAGGACTGGGACAATGAGCTGTGGCAAAATCTCACCAATACCTATTTCTGGAACGAACCGATCTACGGCTATTATCTCGGAAACGATGCCTGGGTTCTTCGCAAGCAGGCAGAGCTCCTCACCAATGCCGGTGTGGATGTGATTTTCACTGACAACACCAACGGGACAACGACCTGGCGAACGGCCTATACGGCGCTGATGGACACCTGGACGGACGCGATGAATGACGGCGTGAAGACGCCGAAGGTTTCATTTATTCTGCCGTTTTTCAACGGGGATGACACGAATCAACAGCTCCAATCGCTGTTCAATGATGTTTACCGAACCGGGACACATCAGAATCTCTGGTTCTACTGGGACGGCAAACCGATGCTGATGGCGATGAAAAGCGCAGTCAGCAATCCGATGTCTAAGACCGAAAGCAGCATCACCAATTTCTTCACATTCCGCACGCCGCAGCCCGGCTATGTGACACCGCGCACCGCGATTTCCAGCTGGGGCTGGCTGTCCATGTATCCACAGGCGCTCTACTATTGCAATAACGCAGCGCGCAAAGCGGGCAGCGTCGAACAGATGACCGTCGGCATCGCTATGAACCACAACTATGTGACCCACAAGCTGGCCAGCATGAATGGCGACCATATCGCCGGACGCTCCTACACCTCCACTGATCCGGAACGCTATCAGCGAGAGGGTGCCGAGGCGAGCAAATGGGGCTACAACTTCGCGGAACAGTGGAACTATGCGCTGGAGGTCGATCCGAGTGTCGTCTTTGTGACCGGCTGGAACGAGTTCCGCGTCGGCCGCTATGAGCTGTGGCCGTCCGAATCGGACGGCACCGAAAACGCCTTTCCGGATCAGTTCAATGATGAATTCTCACGCGATATTGAGCCGACACGCGGCGCATTGCAGGATCACTACTACTATCAGCTCGTCAATTTTGCAAGGCAGTACAAGGGTGTTCGCGCCATTCCAACGCCGAGCGCCAACCAGACGATTGATCTGAACGGCGGGTATGAGCAGTGGAAGACCGTCGCACCCTATTACGGCGCATACATCGGCAATACCGATGACCGCGATGCAGACGGCTATGGCGACCTCCATTACACGGAAACCTCCGGCCGAAACGATATCATCGGCGCACAGGTTGCACGGGATGCGGAATTTCTGTACTTCCTTGTCGAGTGTGCAGAGGAAATCACGCCGTACACCGACCCGCTCTGGATGAACCTGTATCTCGATACCGACCCGGACAATCAGGGCTGGAATACCTTCGAGTATGTCCTGAACAAAACACCGGCCTCTGCCGAGACAATGGTTCTGGAACGGTTCACCGCAGACAACGACTACAGCCGGACAGAGGTGGTGACCGAAGTCGATTATGTACAGGATGGCCGTTACCTGACGGTGAAGATTCCGAAGTCGGCTGTGCAGCTGACGGGCGATGACTACACCGTCAACTTCGCCTGGACCGATCATGTGCATGATGTGGAAAATGATGCGGTTTACTCCGGCGATATCCTCGACTTCTACGTTTCCGGCGATGCCGCACCCGGCGGCCGATTCAAATACAGCTACATCTCCACCGCTGAAAACGCCCACGCAGACGCTGCTCCGACCCATGCAGACAGTGACAGCCCGACCGGATGGATTCTCCTGTCAGTCGGACTGGTGGTGCTGATTGGAGCGGCCACAGCCGTTTTTCTGCTGCGAAAGAGAAAAAAACAGGAATCCGCATTGGCAGCATCGCTCTGAAATAACGGAAAACGGGATTCCCTTGCAATATCCGCGCAAATATGGTATACTATATGAGACAATGTCCCTGTGAGCGAAACCGGTTGAAAAACCGAACCATATAGAAAAAGGAGATCAGATTATGATCAAAGTAGGAATTGTCGGCGGCCGTGCCAAATCGACCATGGCAGGCTTTCGCGCTCTGGATAACGTCGAAGTCACGGCAGTTTGCGACCTGAACGAAACCTGCATGAATCAGATCGCGGATGAATTCAACATCCCGCATCGCTATCGCGTGTTCGAAGATATGCTGGAATCGGATATTGACGCGGTGGTGCTGGCCTCGCCCATGCAGTGCCATGTGCCGCAGGCGGTTGCAGCCATGGAAGCCGGAAAGCACGTTATGAGCGAGGTGACGGCCGGCGTCACCATGGATGAGCTCTGGTGGCTGATTGAAACCAAGGAAAAATACGGCAAGATTTACATGATGGCCGAGAACTATATTTACACGCCGGAGGTGCAGCTTGTCAAAAATCTGCGCAAAGCCGGTAAATTCGGCACACCGTTCTATGCCGAAGGCGAATATCTGCATGATGTCACCGACCTGACCATGTATTCCAACGGCAAACGCTCCTGGCGCACCTACTGGCAGCTGGGCAAACGCGGTGCCTTCTATCCGACCCACTCGCTGGGGCCGGTGATGGAGTGGTTCTCCGGTGACCGCGTAAAGGAGATTTCCTGCTTCGGCACCGGCGGCGAATTCTGGCGCCCGGATCTGAAACAGGACGAACTGACCGTCACCATGTGCCGCATGGAGAGCGGTGCCCTCGCCAAGATTACCGTCGCCTGCAAAGCGCCGCGCCCGCACAATATGCACGCAACGCTCCTTCAGGGGACAAAGGGCTGCTACGAATCGCCACGTGGCCTCGGCGACGATCATAAGATCTGGCTGGAGGATGACCCGATCGACGACGGCAAGGAGCGCAAATGGCGTCCGCTGCACGATTTCGATGAATACCTGCCGGAACGGTACCGCAACCCACCGGAAGCGGCCAAAAACGCCAGACACCACGGCGGCGACTTCTATGTCGTCAAGGACTTTGTCGATGCCATCGTTTCGGGCGAAGAACCGGATGTCAACGTCTACCGCGCCTGCGAATGGACGGCGGTTGGCCTGCTGAGCGAGCTGTCGGTTGTTAATCGCGGTCGCGTGATGGATATGCCGAACTTCCGGAAGAATATGCCGAACTCGGAGAAAAAGATTACACTGTAACCCATACATCAAAAAACGCCATGAACCGCCCCTGATGGGGATGGTTCATGGCGTTTCTGTTTGGTTATGCAATTATTTGACCATCCGGTAAATGCGTTCCATCGTCAGATAGGCCTGTTCACGCGTATAGGAGCCGAGCGGGTCAAAACGATTGCCGCCCGTTCCGTTCATGATGCCGACAGTGCCGACAAACGAAACATAGGTTTTTGCCCAGCTCGCAATCGAAGCGTCATCAGCAAACACAACGTCCGCTCCGGAACGGCTGATTCCGGCAAGCGTTGCCGTTACAGTCAGCATTTTGGCGGCTTCTACCCGCGTCACAGCACCGTCCGGCCGGAATGTGCCGTCCGGATAGCCGGATATGATGCCCAGCGCGTAGGCTGCCAGAACACACCGGTCAGACGTGTCCGGGAAGGGATACGCCAAAAGGACATCGTCGAGCGAACGCCCCGTTTCAGATGCGATCAGCTCTTCCAGCGTACAGCCCCTGAGCTGCGTGAGCAGCGTAACAGAGAGACGCGCCAGCTCTGAACGCGTGGCATTGGAACGGTAGGAGCAGCAGAACGCGTCCGGCAGGAGCCCGTGATCATAGGCCGCAGCTACTTCGTCAGCAGCCCAGCTGTCTGGCACATCTCCGGCCGCATCGGCGGGACGCCCGGACAAAGAGACATAGCCATAAACGCCGTTCACCTGGACGCGGCCAAGCTCTTCGGAAAACGCATAGGCCGCCTGATATGGCTGCTGATTCAGAATTGAGCCGGTCTTGTCGATGTAGTGAACGCCGTCCGCCGTGGATACCACCGCTACTCCGCAGGAAAACGGCTCCGCATTCCGGAAAGATGGCGGAATCGCCACTGTGCCGTCCGGCAGACAGTAGCCAAATGCTGTTCCATCGTTGAAAGGGAACAGCCCTTCGCCGTAGACGCCAATGCTGCCGACGTCGAAGCGGTACAGCTTGCCGTTTTGATCGGACGCATATTCGCGCCCTTCGATGGACAGCGTGGCATACGGCCCGGAAAAGACCGTGAACACGTCGTTGCGATAGCGATACCAGAGGTCGGAAATCACAGGTGCGACAACCTGAGAACCGTCGAGGCGATCAATACCCCAGAGCCCGGCGGAGCGGGAGTGATAAACGACCAGACCGTTTTCCACCGAGAGAATCATGCCCCAGTCGCTGTCCCAGAACACGTTGCCGTCGCTGTCAATGACCATATCGGGCATGGCATTCGGATCCAGAGCGTCCGCAAGGGCGGCCAGACCGTCCGGCAGGTCGAACGAACCGTCGGCAGACGCCGAAACGATGGCATAGCCACCGCGAAACGGCGAGCCACTCTGCGTGGTGCAAACCGTGCGAAGTGCCCCTGAACGAAGCGAGGTCAAAACCGCAGACTGCCGACTGCCGGAAACGGCGAGAAATGTCCCGTCGGAAAGCCCGGACAGATAGGAACGCGTCTCATAAGTATAAGCGTCGTGTGTGCCGATGGTATGTAGAACCGTGCCCTGCCGATCAATCAAATGCCAGGTCTGTACGTTCGGCTCCTGTGTGCTCGAACCGGCAGCAACAGTTGCAACAGCCGCCAACCCCTCACTGAAATCCATGGCGAGATCCCATTGACAGGGAATGACCAGCTGCCCGTCCGCGTTCAGATAGCCCCACTTTTTGCCGTCAAACACCCGCGCCAGCCCGTCGTGAAAATCACCGGCATCGGCCCAGACCGGATCGATGCAGAATGTGATTCCAACAGTAGACGCAGCAGAGATGGCTGGCAGACAGGATGCCAGCAGACACAGAACCAGAACGAAAGAAATCACTCGTTTTCGCATGAGTACCTCCATCCATTCAAATCATCAGGTCTGGAACGGCTCCAACGGGATATGCGGGAACGAAGCACGCCCCAACGTATCGGAAAACTCAACGGCGGGCGTGACGGTGCAATCCTTCATATCCACGGGGAACGACAGGTGAAGCGCCGTCCGCGGGAAACAGAGCAACAGCTCCTTATGTTCGGCGGATTCGTTACAGATGAGCATTCCACCATACACGCGAACCAGTGCAATGACCAGCTTCACGCTGGCAATGTAGGCCGGCGGGAAGGTCGCCAGACGAGTTTTCGTGAGGGTACTCAATGCATCCAAACCAGTCGGGAACGTGCAGAACGATGATGGCATTTCGAAACGGAGGTAGAGATGGGATTGCGACATCCCATCGGAAACGACGATGGGTGACGGCCTGTCACCGGAGCGGGCGGCACGGTGGTGATAGATCAGCGCGTCGAGGACGTTGTAGACCATGGCGAGAAAATGATCCGGATGGCCAAACAGAAGCGAGGCTTCATTCTCCGGTGAGATCGTGAAGGAAAGCGACAGCCCGGCGTTCTGCAAGGTGTCACCGAGCTGACCTGCGACAAAAGACAGCAGTGTCTGTAACGGGAAGACAACGGCATCACCGGGCGTGTGGTCATCCGGGTGATGCATGGCGCGCCCTAAATGGTTTCCGATCAGCTTATAAAGCATGGCCACATAGTTCTGCATTTTGCCGCCAGTGCCATCCTGCAGAACGTCTTCAAAGTGATCCGACAGCAGAGAAATGGAAGATACAATGAGCTGGAGCCAGCTTAAATCGGTGGAATCGGTGCCCTTCGGCAGATCGTCGTCCTCGGAATCTTCATCTTCACGGAACAGCAAAAGCGACCGATCCTCGGGCAGTTCGCTCAGCTCCAGACAATACCAGCGGTCATTCATCAGAAGGGAAAAGGTTCGCCGTGTAGCATTGGAGCGCTCCGTCAATTCCAGATCGGCTCCGGACAGAAGGTGGATGAGTGTCAGGCCGCAGGGATCCTTTTGAAGAATCTGGCGTGCAGCGTCATTTGACAAAACGGCAATACCGTTGTCAAATAAAATGATTCCATCGGGCAGCGTTTCAAAAAGCTGTGACAGCAATGGGTCGTCGGGATGAATCAAGGCGAGCCCTCCTTTCATGATAGTGCAGAAACCTTCAACCTTCATTTAGTATACCACATTTTGATCGAAAAAAACCATGTTGGCGCGATTTTTGTCGAAAAAAACAGGACGGATTGGATGGAACAGAGAACCGGAGAAAAAAGTCGAAAAAAAGGTTGACAAGTCCATGCGTTTTAGGGTATACTGAAAGCACCGAAACGGGCATATTGACCGGAACGCCACATAAGATGGTCGGTGGAGGTGTTGCCCATGACCTGCATACAACGCTGCACGGCGGTGCTGCTGCCGGTACTTGCGGCGGTCGCTTTGCTGACAGTTTGTCTGCCAGAAAACCGGACAGCGGATGCCCCCGCCACGTTGCCGCACCGGACGGTTGTGCTGGATCCGGGACATGGCGGGGCCGACGGCGGCGCAGTTGGCCGTTCCGGCACGCTGGAAAAAGCAGTCAATCTGGAGATTGCGCTGAAAACGGCGAGCTTCCTCCGACTGTTTGGTGTACCGGTCGTCCTGACGCGCACGGACGACCGCTCACTGCATTCTGCGGATGCAAAAACTCTGCGGCAGCAGAAAGCGGAAGATCTCTGCCGCCGCGCCGATCTCACCCGTGCGCAGCCCATGCCAATTTACCTGGCCATCCATCAGAATTATTTTGAAGATACCGTGACACATGGCGCGCAGACGTTTTACGGCGCGCAAAACCCGCACGGTCAGCTGTTGGCTGAGCTGCTGCAGGCCGACCTGAAAATGGCGCTGGGCGCGGAAAACAGCCGGAAAGCAGCGCCAAACCCGCACCAGAATTACCTGCTGGAGCATTTGCAATGCCCGGCTGTGATTGTCGAATGCGGCTTCCTGTCGCATCCGGACGAAGAAAAACGTCTGAGCAATCCGGTTTACCAGAGCAAACTGGCCTGCTCCGTTGCGGTGAGCGCTCTCCGCGCGGTCAACGGGGGACTGGACGACATAACATAAGAAAGGTGACAAACAGAATGGCACAACAACGAATGAAAACGGCATATGTGTGCGATCAATGCGGCTACGACAGCGCCAAATGGTATGGGAAGTGCCCGTCCTGCGGTTCCTGGGATACGATGAAGGAAATCAAGGTCGAACCGAATCAGCCGTTCGCCACGTCGGGCGGGCGAATGCTGCCGTCTGATACGCCGGAGCCGCTGGATGCCCTCACGACGGCGGACGCGCTGCGCTTCCCAACCGGGTTTGCAGAGCTGGATCGTGTGCTGGGCGGTGGCGCCGTCAAGGGCTCGCTCGTCTTAATCGGCGGTGAACCCGGCATCGGGAAATCCACGCTGATGCTGCAAATCTGCCGGGCGCTGGCGCAAACCGGAAAAGTGCTGTACACCTCCGGCGAGGAATCCAAACGTCAGATCAAGCTGCGCGCCGAACGGCTCGGCGTTCGGGATTCGAATGTGCTGGTGATGGCGGAAACGAAGCTGGAAGCCGTCCTGTCCGCGTGTGAAACGATTCAACCGGCTGTTTGCGTGGTGGATTCCATCCAGACGATTTATAAAACGACCGTGACAGCGGCACCGGGCAACATCACGCAAATCAAGGAATGCGCCATGGCATTGCTCCGAATGGCCAAGAATACGGGTACCATCGTGTTTGTTGTCGGCCATGTCAATAAGGATGGCGAAATCGCAGGCCCCAAAATTCTGGAACATATGGTTGACTGTGTGCTGTACTTCGAAGGTGAACAGCAGAATGCCTACCGGATTCTCCGCGCCGCCAAAAACCGGTTTGGCTCGACCAATGAGATCGGCGTGTTTGAAATGAATTCGAACGGGCTGGCAGAGGTGGCGAATCCGTCAGCTGCACTCCTCTCCGGTCGCCCGGCACAGGTTCCGGGCAGCTGCATTACGGCGGTCATGGAAGGGACACGGCCGATTCTGGCAGAGGTTCAGGCGCTCGTTTCGCCTTCCGTATTTGGCAATCCGCGCCGCATGGCATCCGGAATTGACTATAACCGCGCCGCACTGCTGCTGGCGGTACTCGAAAAAAGAGCAGGTCTGATGATCAGCAATCAGGACGCCTACATCAATGTGGTTGGCGGACTGCGCATCGATGAACCGGCAGCCGACCTGGCCACCATCCTGGCACTTGCCTCCAGCTTCCGCGACCGACCGGTACAGGCGAATACTGTTGCATTCGGCGAAGTCGGCCTGGCCGGGGAACTGCGGCGTGTCACCATGCCGGATCTTCGGCTTGCGGAAGCAGCTCGCATGAAAATCACACGCTGCATCTGCCCAAAAGCTGCGGAGGGTGCGATGCCAACCGTAGACGGCATGGAAATCATCCCTGTCCGCTCTGTCCGCGAAGCAATTGAAGCGGCTCTTTCGTAAAAAAACAGGTAGAACGTACAACAGGTGAACGACAGAAATGCCGTTCACCTGTTGTATAAAAACGGACGCTTATTTCAGACCGTTTTCGTAGGATTCGATCATCTTCTTGACCATCTGGCCACCGACAGAACCGGCCTGACGGGAACTCAGATCGCCGTTATACCCCTGCTTCAGATTGACGCCGACTTCGTTGGCAGCTTCCATCTTAAACTTCTCCATGGCATCCTTGGCCGCGGGAACAACAATACGATTGCTCTTGCTGGACATATCCTTTTCTCCTTTTATTCTGCATCAAAAATATCTTGTCGGGCTGCAATGATATCATCTCCGCAAATGCTCAATTGTATGTGATGCATTTTTTGCCACCGGTTGCATCCATGACCGAGCAGGAAAAAAGAGAGCTGATCGATGCATTGTTTGGGGAGGAGTAATAAGTCTGTATGGAGTTTGAACGAAAAATTGCGGTCACTGTGATGTGTTCAGCCATCCTCATAGACGGCCACAGCCTGTACGAAAACGCTCTGAGATCGAACTGCAGATTCCTGACATAAAAACTTACTAAAAACCTATAAAACTGTTGACAATAATCATGAAATCGACTATAATATGATCAAACAGTCGATCCAACCACGCCAACGAGAGGAAAAGGAGCGCAATATGGCAATCAGAAAAAAACTCGAGATGATTTACTAGAACGGCCAACCGGACGGGATTCGCTCCATCCGTCGCTATTTGTCAACCATGACCACCTATGTAATCCCCAGACCATTGCTGTCTGAAGCGAAGAAGATCTCAAATATTGACCGCCCCGGCATCTATTACCTGGTCAGCGAGAATGATGACACTCAAATCGCACAGATCTATGTCGGTCAGACTCGCAATGGCGTTGGTCGACTGGATGACCACAATCGCTCGAAAGATTTTTGGAATAAGGCCATCCTGTTCCTTGCAGACAACAAGACATTTTCACTGGATATGATCAGCGGCCTTGAGGCGTATGCCATCAAACAAGCAACAGAAGCCAAACGCTACAGAGTGGAGAACACCGTCAATCCCCGATATGAGATCGATGAGTACGACCTGTCTCTGATCGAAGAGGTATACGAGGAAATCAAATTTATCATGGCAACGCTGGGGTATAAGATGGAAAACTCCAAAACATCTCTGGATGAAGCGAACACATTGCACACCACGCGAAACGGTGTTCAGGCAATTGGCGTTTATGATGGTGATAGATTTGAGGTTCTTGAAGGATCTGAAATTGACATGAGTCGCAAGTGTTATTCGGACAATATCGAGAAACAACGGCAAACGGCAATTCAAAACGGGAACATCGTACGGAGCGGCGACAAATACTTATTAAATGTTTCTGTCCCATTTACTTCTCCCAGCTCGGCAGCCATGTTCGTGCTTGGAGGAAGCACCAACGGATGGGTTGAATGGAAAAACAAAGACGGGAAAACACTGGATGAAATGTACCGGAAATAAAGCGGAAGGACCACCATGAAAATGCAGGGGATGAATCTTGATGCGACGACAATTTTATGGGAGACGTATGCTGACCTGAAGCGAAAAAACGGCCATCCCCCAACTGGAAGCATCTGAAGCAATCCCACGACAGTGTTGCGGCAAAAACGCAGATACCGCCAAGCGCTATTGGCTGCTGATTGACAGAATTCCGGCGGTTCTGAAGGATTGAATCAGGAGAACTTGAAGCAAGCGCACAGCCGTGAACACCTGCAGCGCCGCGCTTCCGTCCTGTGCAGCGCGGCAAAATGAACGGCGCGCCCTGCTCCATCATAAAAAAAGCAGAGGCTCTTTCAAAAGAGTCTCTGCTTTTTTTGACGCCTGATTCACGGCTGGACAGCAAAGAGGTATTCGTCAATGCAGTTTTCAATGCGGCTGATCAACAGCGCGTGGGGGTTGCAGGGCAGCTTGCCTTCGCGCACCTGCGTATACTGAATCGGCATGAACTGGCTGAGCAGCGAAAACGGAATTTCCATGGCGGACAGGTTGGCCAGCAGGCGGTTCTCCGCTTCCTGCACACGCGCATCCGGCAGGTAGTACCGACAGCGATCGGAATAGCTGTATTTCCGTTTCAACGTCTGCTGCTCCGGCGTACCGTGGTAATACTTTCGCCAGTTGGCATCGTTTTCCATCATCACGGCTTCCAACGTATCGATATAATGAGACGGCTGCAAATCCGGATACAGCGGCAGCAACGCATCCTCCATGCGGTTCAGCGCAAAGAGTGCCTCACGCGCCGCAAACGTCAGAGCCGGTCCCACTTTCAAAATCGCAATGCCGTCGCGCACCATATCGCGCAGACTGTACTTCGTCTGATAGTCCGTCGAATGCCCCTCAAACACCAGTCCGGGGTATTTGTGCAATGCGGCGGTCAGCTCAGCCGCCTTGTCAGCCTGATATTCAATGACGTCCTCGTCGCCGAATTCCACACCCGGCTGAACGACAACGCCCGTCACATACGGCCAGGCACCTTCCGCACCGACTGCGCGGAACGCATCACGGAACGCCTCGACCGTGTGAACAAACGCCTCCGGCTTCGTGACGGAGACACCGTCCTCCGCCTCCTGTGCGCCGCCGGGAATCGGCACCTCACTGCCAATGCAGTAGATCGGATGCACCGCCTCCGGATGCGCGGCAGCCAATGCCGCATATTCTTCCTCTGCAGCACGGATGAGCTTCGCACCGCGACGCGCCACCGTCTCATCCGTCAGGGGCTCTGTTCGACTGTCTGTCGCAACGCGCATGGAGGTGTCGATATGAATTTTGGTAAAACCGGCACGCACATAATCGCGCACCAGCTCCTCTGCTTTCTCCATGGCTTCGTCTTCAGCCAGGGACTGCCAGGTCAGCGGCCCCAGATGATCTCCGCCCAGAACCAGCTGCTTCCAATTGAGTCCGGCTTCCTGCGCAATGCCTTCCGCAAACGCCCGATAGGTCTCCGGGGTCATCCCTGTATATCCACCGTAACGGTTGACCTGATTGGCCGTCGCTTCGATCAGTGCAACACTGCCTGTCTCCGCTGCGCGTTTGCAGACGGCAAATAAAACATGGCGGTTGGCCGTACAGGCTGAATAGACGCCGGTCGGTCGGCCGCTCTGACGTTCTGCGAGAATTGCAGTCACAGGATGTTGAATCTGTGTCATGTCATCGCCTCTTTCTTCGTCTGTCTGTGTCGTTCGCTTCTACCTATATATTATACTCATCTTTCCCGCCTTTTTCAATAGAGAAAAAGAACAGGCACCAATCGACTGTACCTCCATTCCTCAGAAAAAGCCCCCGATCCTTGACAGAAAGTCAAGGATCGGGGGCCTGATATTCTGTTTCAGCTGAACCGGCTCAGACGTCAGCCTCTGTGCGGTTTAGTTCGCAGAGGGGAAATCGTCGTATCTGTCGAGTTCGGCCTGAATCTTTGCGGAAACCGCTTCGGCCAGTGCCGTCGGGGAACCGTTTTCGTCAAAGAGCGGGAAAACGAGTTCTTTCCGGTACAGGTTGTTCACTTCGTTGGCGCACCACTGATAGTTCGCGGTGACGTTCGGCAGAACGTAATTGATCAGGATATCTGCCTTGTCTTCGTCGTTCGGATCCTGCAGGTATGCATCGGCAACGCAGTCTTTCCAGTTGACGTCGTTCTGGCGACGGGCAAATGCCGCATACACCTTGACGGAGAATTCACGGTTCTGGTTAACCATCAGCATAAAGTCGGAGTCGTGGTTGCCGATGATGTTGCGGTACGGTTCACCAGCCTTGACCGGAACCGGCATAATGCCCCAGGTCACTTCTGTCTTGCGCATACCGAATTCATCCGAATAGCCCTTTGTGGCGAGAATACGAAGCTCGGTGTACAGGAATGCGACTTCACCGGCTGCGAAGCCGACGTGGCCTTCACCGTAGCCGATATTCTGGTCGTCTGCGTTCTGCATGACATAGCCGCTGTTCGCCATCTGCGACATGAAGGTCAGACCTTCCAGCGAGGCGGGGGTGTTCAGCGTGCAGGTCAGCTTGCCGTCGGTCATTGTGACGATGTTGCCGCCGCCGGCGACGACTTCTTCACCGTAGCCTGCATAGCCCGTGGCAATGCCCCATGTATCCGGGATACCGTCTGCGTCAACATCCTTGGTGCAGGCTTTGGCGCATTCGAGGAAGTAATCCCATGTCCATTCGTTATTGCGGACTTTTTCTTCCAGGTCGGTAATGCCGTTGGCAGCCAGCAGGTCTTCGTTATACAGCATAATCCAGCCAGCTTCCGGCGGATAGAACTTGGACGCGTAGCGGACGCCGTAGGTTGCACCCTTGACATCCCATGCGTGGGTCCAGGGCTGATAGAACAGCTTTTCATTGTTGACGTTGACGCCATAGCTCTTGGCTTCTTCGCTGCCCCAGTTAAAGAGGGCGCCTTTTGCGGCATACTGCAGCCAGTGCGCCGGGCGGTGCTCGTAGATATCGGCGGGGTTCTCGCCACCCGTTACCCAAAGAGCAATGTTCTCGGCGGTGGGGGAGGCGGTATCAATCACGTTGATAACAATATTCAGATCCTGCTCCAGCTGACGGAACAGTTCATCCATTTCCGTGTCAATCAGGGTCGGGTCTTCCAGACTCGGAGAACGGCGGAATGCCTGATGGGACATCAGCGTAAACGTCTGACCACCAAAATCAAGTGATTGTTCATAGGCTAACCACTGGTCATCCGTCCAGGAATCGGTCTGTGTGAGATCCAGTTTCGGGTCGTTGGTTTTCGGGTCGTTCTGGTCGTCGCTTTTGCAGGCGGCAAAGCAAACCGCAAGCATCAGGACAGCCAGCAGCAGGGATAGGATTCGTGCGCTGCGCTTCATAGACAATACCTCCAAATTCTTTTCGATGCAGCCCAGGGATTCATCTGCACCTCTCGATGTCTATTATATCATTATCTGTCAAAAGTGTCAAGAATTAGAGATATTAACTTTGAATCCAAGTGAATATGAAAGTCATTTTGAAAGCTGGGCTACTTGGTCACTATTGCCAAACACGTTCACAATTTGACGGACTTGACGCCAAAGGCCGCCCCGAAGGGCGGCCTTTGGTTGCGTTGAATGATGTCAAAATCTTATCCTGTGTTAATAATCTGACTCGACAAAGGTCGGCAGAGCATCCAGAAGCGCCTGAATCTTCGGCGCGACATTTTCCGCGACATTGGCTGGGGATGCATTGTCGTCATACAGCGGATAAACCACTTCTTTCCGGTAGAGACCGTTGGCATCACCGGTGGCCCACTGCCAGTTGGCAGTGACGTTCGGAATCACGTAGTTGGCGAGGATGTCCGCTTTGTTTTCATCGTTCGGATCCTGGAGATAGGACTCTGCAACGCAGTCTTTCCAGTTGACGTCGTTCTGACGGCGCGCAAATGCCGCATAGACCTTGACGGCGAAATCGCGCTGCTTGTTCGTCATCAGCATGATATCCAGGTCGTGGTTGCCGATGATGTTGCGATAGGGCTCGCCGGCCTTGACCGGAATCGGCAAAACGCCCCAGGTGACTTCTGTCTGGCGCATTCCGTAGGCATCCGCATTGTAGGCTTTTTTCGCAATGATACGGAGCTCGGTGTACAGGAATGCAACCTTCCCATCGGTAAAGGCCAGATGCCCATCGTCATATCCGACACCGGCGGCTTTGTCCGAGCCGACCCCCGGCATAATGGCACCGCTCTGCTTCTGCTGCACGAGGAAGTTCAGCCCTTCGATGACTTCCGGGGTGTTCAGCGTGCAGACAAAGCGTCCGTCCTGCAGCTTGGTGATCATGGCACCGCCAGCAACGACCTCTTCACCGTAGGCCGCGTAGCCGGTCGAGATCCCGTAGGTATCCGGGACGCCGTCACCGTCATCATCCTTCGTACAGGCCTTGGCACATTCGAGGAAGTAGTCCCACGTCCATTCGCCGCTGCGAACCTTTTCTTCCAGGTTGGAAATGCCGTTTGCTGCCAACAAATCTTCATTATATAGCATAATCCAACCGGCTTCCGGCGGATAGAACTTTGACGCATAACGGACGCCGTAGGTGGCACCCTTGATGTCCCATGCGTGAGTCCAGTCCTGCCAGAAGAGCTTCTCGTTGTTGACGTTGACGCCGTAGCTCTTGGCTTCGTCGCTGCCCCAGTCAAACAATGCACCCTGCGCCGCATAGGAGAGCCAGTTCTGCGGGCGCTGGTCATAAATATCGGCCGGGCTGTCGCCACCCATGATATAGGTAGCCAGATCCTCGGGGTCAACACTGACCGTATCGGTGACGTTGATGACGATGTTCAGATCTTTTTCCAGCTGACGGAACAGCTCATCCATTTCCGTATCGATCAGGGTCGGGTTTTCTGTGTCCGGTTTTCGACAGGTGACCTGCTTGTAGGTGGCCGTCAGCGTGAACGTTCTTCCGCCAAAATCGAGCGACTGTTCATAGGCCAGCCATTGGTCATCTGTCCAGGAATCTGTCTGTGAAAGATCCGGACTCTGGTTGTCGGTTTTCGGGTCGTTCTGGTCGTCGCTTTTGCAGGCGGTAAAGCAAACCGCAAGCATCAGGACAGCCAGCAGCAGGGATAAAAATCGTGCGCTGTGTTTCATAGACAATACCTCCATTCGTTGCTTGAAGTCGGCCGAAGCGAATCGACCGCTCCTGTACAAGTATACCATTCTTTGAAAAAGATGTCAAGAATTCAGGATGTTAACATGAAAAACAGGTGCATATGAAAAAAGCAGGAGAGAGGAATTCTGCTTGGTGAATGTGAACAAAAATGTTTGCAGCTCGTCTGAACTACAGCAGAAAGCCGCCCCGAAGGGCGGCTGATGGTGATTATTTCCCGGTGGAGGAATGCTGACGCAGATACTCGATTGCGCCCAATGCAGCAACGCAGCCACGGCCGACCGAGACGGAGACCTGAAACGGCGCACCCAGACAGTCCCCGGCGGCGAAAATACCGGGGATACTGGTCATGCCGGATGCGTCTACCGCGACGGCACCGTTCTGACGGACGATGCCGAGGTGGGCGGCAAAATCCAGCGCACCCGCCGTGCCGTTGGCCACAAACAGACCGTCTATCATCAGCTCGGTTCCGTCTGCCAACGTGATTCCGGTCAGTCGATCGGTTCCGGAAACGGACTGAATTTTCTGCGTGATGATCTCCAGACCGGGCGTCTGCGAGACATCCGTGAGTGGCGCACCGTTTGTCAACAACGTGACGGAGGAAGCGAGCGGCAACAGTACCTGGGCCTCCGACAGCGCATAGGAGCCGTTGCCAAGCACCGCTGTGCGCTTTCCGCGGTAAAAGAATCCGTCACAGACCGCGCAGTGCGAAACACCGTGACCGTCCAGTGCAGCCAGGCCGGGGATTTTGGGCAGGGCAACCGGTTTTCCGGTTGCCAGCAGGACGGCACGGCTCCATTCCTCTGTACCGTCTGATAAAATCGACAGAAAGCCCGCGTCCGCCCAGTCAATTGATACGACTTCGCCGGAAACCAGTCGGCAGCCCAGCCGCCGCAGATTGTCCAGTGTTGCCAGCTGCAACGATGCGCCGCTGACCGGCTCGGAAAAACCGAAATAATTCTCAATCCGCACGGCACGGCTGAGAGCACCGCCATCCAGCCAGACGACCGTCGTGGATAGCCCGGCGCGAACGGCATACAATGCCGCAGACAGCCCGGCAGCACCGGCGCCGAGAATCAGCAAATCACTTTTTTCCATGGTCTGTTTTCCAACCTCTCATTGAATCCATTGCGTCCTGTTCCATATTATATCCGATTTTGCCCCAAAACGCAAGGCAGGACTTGATTTCCTTTTTCAAACAGAGTATACTATTCTTAATGGAAAGGTTTCTGCTTTCCATTAGAATAAATGGATTGGAGTGAATACTTATCTTACAGGATTTTACTGGTGAATTTCTCAAATGCCATGGATTCTCAACCGATGCGGAGCTTCGCGCCCAGTGCAATACGCAGCGCGGCGTCGCATTTCTGAACGGCACGATGATTTCCAATGTTGCGACATCCCGCAAGGGATTTTCAGCCCGTGTCATCAAAAACGGCGCCTACGGGTTTGCATCCTCTGCCGGCTGGACACCGGAAATTATTGCGGAGGTCGTTGCATCCGCGGAAGAAAATGCAACCTTCCTCGATGCACATGAGCATTTGAATCAGCCAAGACGGATGCCGTTTGCACCGTTCCAACGGGAAGATGGAATGGATGCAGAAGATAGCACGTCACAGAAGGAAATCATTGCCTATCTGTCTGAACTCGATGCATGGATTGCTGAAAAATACCCCAACCTGATCAGCCGCTATGTGATAGCAAGCTGCCTGGGCATGGAAAAGCTGCTCTACACCACCGACGGCGTGCGGTCGCATTCGATCGTCCCGCGCAGCTCGGTCGGTCTGCAGCTGACGGTGGAAGCCGGTGACGGAACGCCGGTCGAGCTGTACCAGCCGTTCAGCGTCTATGGCACCTTCCGGGAGAAATTCCGTCAGCCCATGGATCTGGCTGAAGACATTGACACGCTGTACACACAGCTCATGCAGAAACGGGAAGGCATTTACGCCGATGCCGGACGTCGTCAGGTTATTCTGCACCCTGATCTGGCCGGGATGCTGGCGCATGAAGCGGTCGGACATACCGTGGAAGCCGACTTCGTTCGCTCCGGTTCGGTCGGCGGCCCCTATTTCGGCAAACAGGTCGCCAGCGAACTGGTGACCATGGTGGACTTTGCCCATACCGCATTGGGCAAAACCTGCCCCGTCCCGGTTTATGTGGACGATGAGGGAACACCGGCGGAGGATGCTGTCCTGATTCAAAATGGCGTTCTGACCGGCTATATGCACAATCGGGAATCTGCCGCCCACTTCGGCCATAAGCCACAGGGGAATGCCCGAGCCTTCTCCTTCTCTGACGAGCCGCTGATCCGGATGCGCAATACCTGCATCCTGCCCGGCAAAGACCGGCTGGAGGATCTGATCGCCTCCGTAGATGACGGGTACTACCTGCTCCGGACGTCCAATGGCCAGGCGGATGCCACCGGCGAATTCACGTTCGGAGTGAATATGGGGTATGAAATCCGTCATGGCAAGCTCGGACGGGCACTCCGCGATACGACGATTTCCGGCGTGGCCTTCGATATGCTCCACACCGTCGATATGGTCAGCAATGACCTGACCTGGAGCATGGGGATGTGCGGAAAAAAACAGATGATTCCGGTTGCGACGGGCGGCCCGGCCATCCGTGCAATGGTGAATATCGGCGGTCGATAAGCCGGGAAAGGAAGGAAACAGATAATGGACTGTGCAAAAACTTCGGAAGAGATTCTGCAAGCACTCTCAACCGGCGGCGCCGACCTCGGCGAATGCTCTGTTTCGGAAGGAAACGCAACGGAAATCTATTATGAATCCGGAAAAATCAGCATGGTGCGCAGCGTCCTGAACCATATGGTCGTCGCAAAGGCCATTCAGGAACAGAAAAAAGGTCTCTACTCCACCAATGAACTGACACCTGATACCGCGGCGGAAGCTGCGGCTGCTGCTCTGGAATCAGCTCAGCATGCACCCAAGGATCCCGCTGAGGGTATTTCCGAACGGACGGAAAACACCAGCTTTTCCCGCGGAGTTGCATCGGCGGACCGCGACCAGCTGTACAACCTCCTGCGCGATTTCCTGGAAACGGTGCGGGCGGAATATCCGAAGATCAGCTTTGACTCAGTATCTGTCGGACACGCCTGCTCTGATCTACATTACAGCAATACGAATGGTGTGCGCCTGCGCGATACCAATGGGTACTACTCTTTTTCAGCCATGTTCATGGCCAAGGAAGGTGACCTCACCTCCTCTTTCCAGGATATCGGCTTCTATTTCACTGATTTGAAAACGCCTCTGATTGAACGTGGAATGCTCCGCACGATGCTGGCCGAAGCACAGGAACAGATTCACCCGCAGACGCTGGACGGAAAATTCGTGGGCGATCTGATTGTCACGCCGGCCTGCCTGGGTGATTTTCTGAGAACCGCGCAGAACAATTTCCTCTCGGATGGCTCCCTGATTGATGGAACCAGCCTTTGGAAGGATTCGATGCATCAGCCGGTCGCCTCCAATCTGCTGACATGGCGCTCGCTTCCGGAGTCCCCGGAGATTCCAGCTGCCAGCCGACTGACCGGTGATGGATACGTCGCCAAAGACATGACCATCATTGAAAAAGGTGTTCTGCAGAATTTTTGCCTGTCACGCTACGGTGCAGCCAAAACGGGTTTGCAACGCAGCCAGAATACGGGGGATGACTATGTGGTCGATTCCGGCGATACGCCGCTGGAACAGATGATTGCTTCAGTCGAAAACGGTCTGCTCCTGAATCGGATCTCCGGCGGGCAGCCTGCATCCAATGGGGATTTCTCCTCCGTTGCAAAAAACAGCTTCCTCATTCGCAATGGTAAAATCGTCGGAGCGGTCACGGAAACCATGATCACCGGCAACATCGCAGAAATGCTGAAAAACGTTGTTGCAGTCTCAAAAGAACGGATTGCCGATGGTGCCAGCATTCTTCCGTGGGTTCGGATGACGGGCGTGACCATCTCCGGACAAGCGTAAGCGAATCATTGGAATATCTGACAGCGTTCTCTGCGCTTCACAGGGTTCCTCTCCAGTGCTGTGGGGAGGGACCCTGTCTGCATATCAACCCTGACATGCAATGGACAGCTCGGAGAGGGAGAAAGTCAGGAAAAAGTGAGCAGAGAAAAAAACAGGAAAAATTTGAAAAAGGGGGTTGACAAAAGGCGAGAAATGTAGTATCATATACAGGCACTCGCGAGTGAACCTCGTGAGACGGCAAAGACGTTGGTCGCGAAGCGGTTCAAAAGGCACCTGAAAAACGGTCGAGAAAAAAATCGAAAAAATTTCAGG
>CAZEUG010000002.1:0-142711 GCA_964515055.1 uncultured Oscillospiraceae bacterium
AGCAGTGGTCGTCGGTCTTTATGGAACAGAGTGTCGGGCTGTCCAAGCTGAGCAGTGATCTGCTCGGCACTGCCTGCTTTGCCGGGATGCTCGGCGCCGGGCGGCTGCTGTACGGGATGTTCGGTGCGCGGTGCCGGCTGGAGCGGATTCTGCCGTTTGCGTGTCTGACGGCTGCGGGGTGCTGTCTGGCTCTGGCGCTCTGTCCGCTGCCCTGGGCGGCAGCTATGGCCTGTGGCTGGATGGGGCTGGCCACGAGTCTGATCTGGCCGGGCACATTTGTCCTGGCCGGTGCCCGCTTTCCGGAGGCGGGCGCACGGCTGTTTGCGCTGCTGTCCTGCGCCGGGGATTTCGGCGGCGCCGTCGGCCCATGGCTGATCGGGATGCTCGCCGACCGCATGGCTGGAAGCTCGACCGCCGGTTTTCGCATTTCCATGCGGATTGGCAGCGTTTTCGCGCTGATTGCCTGTCTCTGTTTTCTCCGAATGCGCCACAGCGAAAAAAAACGGCTGGATTTCCGGGATTTTCAGGTGTGAACCATTGTTTCCATTCTCGCTTTGTGGTATAATGAAACAGAATGTACAGCTTTGTCGAACCGGTTCCCGGCATCAGCCGGCCGGGGTTCACGATCTATTTGAGGTGAAATCATGCAGCCGCTGAAAGGGAAAATCAAAGAAGTTTACGATTTTATCGAGTTGACGATCAACCGGGATGGGATTCCGCCGTCTGTCCGCGAAATCTGCAGGGGTGTACATCTGCAATCCCCCTCTTCGGTACACGGCTATCTGAACCGGCTGCAGGAGCTTGGATATATCAGCAAAAATCCCGGGAAAATGCGCACACTGATGCTGACGTGCAACAAGGGCATCACGCGGGTTCCGGTCATCGGCCGTGTGACTGCCGGACAGCCGATTCTGGCCTTTGAGGAAGTCACCGGTTATCTCTGCTACAATACGGATGCTCCGGGCGATTATTTTGCGCTGAACGTCACGGGGGATTCCATGATCGAAGCAGGCATTCTGGACGGCGACATCGTCATTGTCCGCCGTCAGAACACCGCGCAGAACGGCGAAATCGTCATTGCCATGATCAACGGCGAAGCCACCGTGAAGCGTTTGAAGCAGGATGGGCGACAAATCTGGCTCATGCCGGCCAACCCGGCCTATCAACCGATTGACGGAACGGATTGCACCATTTTGGGGCGCGTCTGTTCGCTGTCCCGCAGCTATTGACGGCACTGCCGGACATTCGTCACGGAAAGCAAATCGTGAGGCTTTTGATATGAATCTTCATTTGACAAACAGACAGTTCCGCCTGCTGCTCGACCTCGTCTACACAGGCAACTGGGTCATCAATTCCATCCGCGGGGATGACCGAATCAGCGAATATGACGAGGTGGAGAGCGCCGTTTTCTCGAATTGCCGCACCTGCGGGCTCGATGCCCTGGTGGACGGTGCGGAGTCTGTCCCGTCGCTCCAGTATGTGGACGGCGGGATTCATGAGGCCATTTTAGACTATGAGGACATGGTTTTTTACGGCATTCTGGCGGAGGAGCTTGCGCGCCGTGATTTGAAGGATCGCGACGTTGACGGCACAGACAGCGATCTGCTCGCCCGGAAAATTGACGCGTACATGGCTGAATTTCAGCAGAATGGCGTGGAAAACGTCGCGGTATCCGGGCTGTAGGAAGCCGTATTTTTTGACCTGGTGGTGATCACGTTTGATGGAAAACAGCTGCACGCCTGCGGATGGCTCTCCGGAGACCTCCGCTGACGCCTTATTTCTGGCTCGCGCCGTCCCGATCATGCGGATTGGGCGGCTGATTACCCCGTTGATCTGGACTGCCGTCGCACTGACGCAGTTTTTATCGCGCAGCATTCCGACGGCCGTCTTCTGCCTTGCGGCTGCGCTGCTCGGTACCATCGCTGTTTTCTGGACGGAGCACGCGGCCGCCGCGCATCTTGGGATCGACCGCCGCACGCTGGCGGCGCTGGAATTCCGCGTATATTTCGGCTCCGGGCGGACAAACGGTCTGCATCTCCCCCCGCTGCTCCGGATCCTTCCGGCGGTGTTTGGCATCGGTGCGGCCATTCTGCTCCTTGTGTTCGGCGTCGGTCAACTGTTTACGGAGACGGACGGGCTGGCCGCCTGTCTCTGCGCATCGCTGGTTTCCGGCGTTTCCGTTGCCGCGCCGCTCGCTGCGGTACACGCGACAGAAGTACTGCGCCGCCGCGATATCACGATTGAGCAGTTTCTCTCTCTGCCGCAGCTGTCCCGCATTCGGACATTGCTGGCCGATCAGACTGTTTTTTACGGTACAAAAAGTGCGGAGCTCCGCGCTTTCTTTGCGGACGGGATGCTTCGTCCGGTCACGGAGCTTGATTTTGAGGAACATCTGCCGCTGGTGCTCGGCTTTTGCCGCTGTGATGACGGTTCTCTGGCTGCGGCCTGCGGGCTACGTCAGAGCTTTTCGGATGCGCTGCTCCACGCCATGCGCAAAACGCCGATGGAGTACCGGTCGTATCTGACGCCGGTGCCCACAGTTTTCACCCCCTGGCACCGCGAAACCGGTGTGGTTTCCGCATCGCTCACCCTGCCGGACGGTTCCGCCCTCGCCTATCGCGCCGGAAAGCCGGAGGCAATTCTGCCCCAGGCGACCCGGATCATGGATCACGGGATGGCGCGTCCGATCAACGACACCGACCGGAGCCGCATGGCCGCCGCGATGCATCGGGCGCACGAGCTCGGTCGGCAGGCCGTCGCGCTGGCCTCCTCATCCGATGGCCTGGTCTGGACGATGGTCGGGCTGCTGATTCTGCACATTGCACCGGATCCGGAAGCTGCTTCCGCCGTCCGGTCGCTGCGCCAGAGCGGCATTCAGGTCGTCTACGTCAGCCGGGAGGAAGAGACGTGTGCCTTTTTCCGTGCCTCGGAGCTTGGCATCACGAACGATATGAGCCGGGTGATTACCGGTTCGCGGATGGATCGGTTCCACCCGGAAAATCTGGAACGGGTCGCCGGACGTGCCCGCGTTGCCGCCGATATGGACGATGCGCACCGTCAGGCCTTCTTCCCGCTGCTGACCCATCAGGGCGGCGTGATTGCCGCCGCATCGGATGACCCGGATGACCCGCTCTTTGACGGAGCCGATATTCGCTTTTCCTCCGGCTCCGGCCATTCCGGCTCGTCGGACGTCTCATCACGCGGCTGTCGAATTGTGGACATTGCGGAGACCTGTCGGGTATGCCGCGCCGCCTGTGATGCAGCGACACGCGCCATGTACGCGATGCTGGCGGCTCCGCTGGCCGTTGCCATTTTTGTCTTTCTGGCCTCCTTTTCCGCATCGCTCCCACCGTTTTCTGTCCCGGCTGCCGTTCTGCTTTCCTGCCTGCTGCCGCTGCCCCTTGGCTTTCTGACGGCGCGGTACGGTGCGCCGCTGGCGGCACCTGCTTCACCGCTCGCGCTCACGCCGAACCGCATGGCGTTGGAATCGGCCGGGCGCAGGCTGTCCGGGCGCTTTTTCCCCGGATTCTGCCTCACGGTATCCGGATGCACCGCGCTGTATGCAGCAAGGCTGTATGCCCGTCTTTCGCCGGTCGCAAATATTGGGGCGCTGGCGGCCTCCTCCGCCGCTTTTCTGACGCTTCTGACCGCATCGGTCGTCCTTCTGATGATTGCCTATCACTGGGGCAACACGCTGTTTTCGCTCTGGGAACGACGCCACCGGCCGATCTTCTGTCTGGCCGTTCTGGTTTGTGCGGCCGGGTATGCGCTGTCGCGCTGGGAGCCATTCAACACGCTGTTCGGTTTTTCATCCCTGTCGCTGCGCGTGCTGCCGCAGACCGTTTTGCCTGCGCTGGCGGCGGCGGTTGTTTATGAGCTTGGCCTGATCGTCGTCCGGCTGCTGAGGCATCCGACACAGGCCGCTTCGGGAGGTTTTTCTCTTGACTGAAACTGAAATCAAGCTCTCCTGTGAGAGTCTGACCCGTTTACAGGGTGTATGGAACGATGTTCGTACCCGTTATCCTGTGCTTGCCCCTGCAAAAGATATCCGGATGCATTCTGTCTATTTTGACACGGCGGATGAGCGGCTGCATACAGCCGGCTGTGCCATCCGCTTCCGCGCCGAAAACGACAGCGGCTGCATCACGCTGAAGACCGGTGCGGCCGATTCCGCCGTCCCCGGTCTGCACGTCCGCGGGGAGTTCGAATGCCCTGCGCAATCGCTGGACGAGGGGCTTCCCCGCCTGATTGCACTGCTGCCACCGCCGCTTGCATCACTGTTGAGCGATGTTTCGGTGCATTTGCAGCCGATTGCAGAGGTGAGCTTTTGCCGCAGTGAATTTCTCGCCGCCGTTTCCGGTGCGGAAATTGCATTTGCACTCGATCACGGCTGCTTCAACCACTGTCCCTCCGCTGAATTCTTTGAGCTGGAGGCCGAGCTGAAGCAGGGCTCAGCGGATGCGCTGTCCGCCCTCTGCGCCGCCCTTGCGGAATCCTACGCGCTCTCCCCCGTTTCCGACTCCAAGCTGCACCGCGCACGGCTCCACCTTGCGTCGCTGCAAGCATAATCTTCCACCAGAAAGGACCTCACCGTATGTCACCTTCTCCCAAAATCAGCATTCCAAAAGGAACCAAAGACGTTTTGCCGTCCGCATCCCATGACTGGCAGTATCTCGAGCAGGTTCTGCGTCGCTGTGCGGCAGATTTTGGTTTTTCGGAAATCCGTTTTCCGGCCTTTGAGCACACCGAGCTGTTCCTGCGCGGTGTCGGCGATACCACGGATATCGTACAGAAAGAAATGTACACCTTCACAGACAAGGGCGGTCGTTCCATCACGCTTCGCCCGGAGGGAACGGCATCGGTCGTTCGCAGTCTGATCGAAAACGGCCTGTATGCCGGGACGCTGCCGCTGAAGGTCTTCTACATCGCGCCGAACTTCCGCTATGAAAAGCCGCAGGCCGGCCGTCTGCGGGAGCACCATCAATTTGGTGTCGAGATGTTCGGCGCACCCGGTGCCGACGCCGATGCAGAGGTTATTGCGCTCGCCGACACCTTCCTGCGCCGCCTGGGCATCGATTCTCTGACCGTTTCCATCAACTCCATTGGTTGTCCGGTCTGCCGGAAGGCGTATCACGATGCGCTGACGGCCTATTTCAGTGCCTATCGTGAGGAGCTCTGCCCACTCTGTCTGGATCGGCTGGAGCGGAACCCGCTCCGACTGCTGGACTGCAAGGAAGCGCATTGCCATGAGCTGGCCGCCGGAGCGCCCCGCACGATTGACTATCTCTGCGCCGACTGCGCCAACCATTTCAACACGCTGAAGCAGCGGCTGGAGCTGCTCGGAATCCCCTATCGCGTTGACCCGCGCATCGTCCGCGGGCTGGACTATTACACCCGCACCGTCTTTGAGTTCGTTGCCGGGAACATCGGCGCACAGTCCACCGTCTGCGGCGGCGGCCGCTATGACCGGCTGGTGGAATCGCTCGGCGGGCCGTCGCTGCCCGGCCTCGGCTTTGGCTGCGGTCTGGAGCGGCTGCTCCTCGTCTTGCAGGAAAGCGGTGTCCAGCTGCCGGAGGCTCCCGGTCCGGATCTCTTCCTCGCCTCGGCCGACGCTTCGGCTGCGGAAAAGGCCGCACAGCTTGTTCTCGCGCTGCGCCGTCTCGGCATCGCCGTGGAGCACGACGTCACCGGCCGTTCCCTGAAGGCACAGCTCAAATATGCGGACAAGCTGCACACGCGCACACTCCTCATTCTGGGCGGCAATGAGCTGGAATCCGGCAGCGGGATGCTGAAGGATATGTCCACCGGCACCTCTGTCCCCGTCCCACTCACCGCAGAAGCCATTCTGGCATCGCTCGCTGCGCGATGAATCCGATTTCGCGGCTGTTTCGCCCATTCATTTACAAAACCGCTACATATTTTTCACGTTGTGTGATATAATGGACTTATCGTATCTTCAACGGATTCTGCCGGGGTCATTCTGACTGGCTCATATCCGGTTTTTTCGAATCCGATCACCCATGAAATCCTCAATAATAAGGAAGGAAGCAGACTTCTATGATCGAGGTTACCAATCTGGTCAAGCACTACGGCGACAAGAAAGCCGTCGATGACATCTCCTTTTCCATCAACGAAGGGGAGCTCGTCGGATTTCTTGGCCCAAACGGCGCCGGAAAGTCCACCACAATGAACGTTCTGACGGGATATCTTTCCGCCACGTCCGGCTCCGCGAAAATCAACGGCATCGACATTCTGGAAAATCCCATCGCCGCCAAACGGCACATCGGCTATCTCCCGGAGCAGCCGCCACTCTATATGGACATGGCGGTCTGTGAATATCTCGACTTCATCTGTGATCTCAAGGGCGTGAAGGAGCATCGGAAGGATCACATCTCCGCCATCTGCGAGCTGGTCGGGGTGACCAACGTCTACAAGCGGATGATCCGCAACCTCTCCAAGGGGTACAAGCAGCGCGTCGGCCTTGCGCAGGCGCTGATCGGTGACCCGGAGGTTCTGATTCTCGACGAGCCGACGGTTGGTCTCGACCCGATTCAGATCATTGAAATCCGCAACGTGATCAAGGATCTCGGCAAAAAGCGGACGGTCATTCTTTCCAGCCACATTCTTCCGGAGGTTCAGGCCATCTGCGAACGCGTCCTGGTGATCAACCACGGACACATCATCGCCAACGACACACCGGCCAATCTCTCCCTCTATGTCGATGTGGATCGCAAAATGCAGCTGCGCGCTGCCGGTCCGCAGGACAAGCTCCAGACCATCCTCTCCCGGATTCCCGAAATGCACCGCGTGATCTATGAGGGTTCGCCGGAGAGCGGCGCCTGTGATTTCCTGTTGGAGCCGCAGGCACAGGTCGATATCCGCAAGCTCGTTTTCAATGCGCTGGCCTCGGCCGGATATCCGATTCTGATGTTTGCCCCGGTTTCCGCCTCGCTGGAGGACATTTTCATCAAGCTGACCGCCGAAAACGACGGGACACCCGCCACCAGATAGGTTGTCGGGGAAGCCTGAAAAGAAGGAAGGATTTGCTATGTTTGCAGTATACAAACGTGATCTCCGCGCCTTTTACACGACACCGATCGGTTATGTGTTCAGCGGCGTGCTGATTCTGATTATGAACCTCTGTTTCTATTTTCTCAATGTTGAAACCAGCTCCTCCAACGTCAAGCCGATCTTCTATATGTTGCTGATTGCGCTGGCCTTTCTGGCACCGATTCTGACGATGCGTCTGCTCAGCGAAGAGAAAAAGCTGAAAACCGATCAGCTGCTCTTCACCGCGCCGATTCGCATGACGGATATCGTCCTCGGCAAGTATTTTGCCGCGCTCAGCGTGTTTGTGTTCTCCATGGTCGGCACATTCATGATTCCGCTCATTCTCTCGTTCTACAGCGTTGCAGAGCCCTGGTCGATTTTCGGCAACTATGTCGCGATCTTCTTTGCGGCCAGCGCCTTCATCGCCATCGGTCTGTTCATCTCCTCCCTGACGGAGAACCAGCTCGTCAGCGCGCTCATCTCCTGGGCGGTGCTGATCGGCCTGTGGCTCATCGATATGCTCGTTGCCAACATTGAAATCACGCTGGTGAAAACCATTGTCAGCTGGCTGTCCGTCTTCAGCCGGTACACGAGCTTTACCTATGGTTTGTTCGATCTCTCCGACATCGTTTACTACCTCAGCATCTCCGCGGTGTTCGTTTACCTGACGGTTCGGATGCTCGACAAAAAGCGTTACGCTTAATGACAGGAGGATGGATGTATGAACAAGACACCTCAGAAAAAACAGCCGGCTGCCAGGAATGCGGCCAGCCGCCCCGCACAGACTCAGAAGCCGTCTGAATCGTCTTTCCGCTCCAGGCTGCACCATTTCAACTTTCAGCTGCGGAAACAGCGGCTGAAATACGGCACCATGGCCACCGTCATGTCGCTGCTGATCATTGCTGCCATCATTCTCGCAAACGTCCTGGTCGGCATCGGCACCGACAAATACGGCCTGAAATTCGATATGACGAGCGACCGTCGCTTCGAGCTGAGCGACGAGACCATCGATATGCTCGAACATCTGGACGAAAAGGTTTCCTTCTACGTCTTCATGACGGAGGATCATTTCCGTGCCCAGACCTACGGCGACGAAATGACCGAAATTCTCTACCGCTACGAGGTCTACTCGGACGGCATGGTCGAGGTTGAGTTCGTCGATCCGGTTCGGAATCCGGGCTTCGTCAAGAAATATGAGGACATCGTGGAAATCAGCAACGGCTCCATCGTGGTTGAAAAGGGCGAACGGCACCGTTCGTTCTCGCTGTCTGATCTCTATTACTGGTACGATTCCACCCAGTCGTCCGTCGTCGGCCTGTCCATTGAGCGCAAGCTGACCACCGCCATCGCCTACATGAACATTGAGAATCCGCCGAAGGCCATCGTTCTGACCGGCCACAGCGAAATCGGTGCATCCACCATTGCCTCACAGCTCTACGAGGCCAACTACACCGTTTCCACTCTGAATCTTTTGGAGGGCGACAACGACATTCCAGACGATGTCACGCTCGTTGTGCTCTGCTGCCCGACAACGGATTACACGGAAGAAGAAATTCTGAAGCTGGAAAAGTATCTGGCGACCTACCGCAATTTTGTCTACATCACCGGCGCGGATGCACCGTCCCTGACCAATCTGGAGCTGCTCTTCCACGAATGGGGTGTTGCGTTTGAGGACGCGCTGGTCTGTGATGCGGGCTACCGCTACAGCGATTACACCAACGTCTACACCTTCGCTGCCTCCACCGATGCCGCCTTCACGGAGGGCTTCTCCTCCTCGAAGTATGTCGTGGCACCGCGCTCCAAGGTCATGAAGCAGCTCTGGACGGAATCCGGTCTGATCTCGTCTGTTGAGGTTTTGCAGACCTCGCCGGAGTCCTATGCCAAGCTGAAGAATGATTCTGAATCCATCACATCCTATGAACGCACCGACGGCGATCTGAGTGGCAGCTTCTCCGCAGCCATCTTTGTCTCGCGTTCGCAGATCATCAACAATCAGACCAAAACCACCAATCTGCTCTTCCTCTCCAGCCCCTATCTGTTCACCGGTGAACTGGTCAACAGTGACAGCTTCGGCAATATGCGCTTCATGACCAACATTTTCGACGAATTCAACGATTCGGGCGTGACCGTTTCCGTCAAGAGTAAGCGGTTTACGGATCCGGAGCTTGAAGTCATCGGCAACCAGCTGACTGTCGTTCTGGTGCTGCTCTGCGTCATTCCGGCCGCCATTATCATTTTCGGGATTGTTGTCTGGTACAGGAGGAAGAACCGCTGATGAAAAAACAATTCAAAACGCTGATTCTCTGTTTCCTGGTCGTTGTTCTGCTGGGAGCTGCGTATCTGGTCATTTCCTCGCTGCTCCCGGATGAGGACACATCGGACAACAAAAAGATGATGCTGATTTCCGGCAGTGATGACCCGATGTTCGCTGTCAAGGTGGAATTCCCCGCCTCCCGGCAGGACGGCTACAAGTACATTATCGGCAAGGTGCCCCAGCCGGACGATACAATTCTGTATGTCCTGCAGGACAACGGCATTTACGACGGCTTTTCCTACAGCCAGTCGCTGCTGGAAGAGGCGTTTACCCGTCTGATGTCTCTGGAGGCCACTGAGCTGGTGTATGAAGAAGTGGACAATCTGTCCGACTACGGTCTGGACGATGCAAACGCCGTCCGTGTGACGGCGACGCCGTATGACACGCTGTCGGAGGCGGATGCGAATATCCAGCCGATCACCCTGCTGATCGGCGAATACAACTCCCTGTCGGACGCGTATTACGCCAAGCTGGCGGATCAGTCTGCTGTGTATATGATCTCCGCATCGAGCGCCGGCGTCTTTCTGAACGGCCCGGATCGCTACCGTTCGACGGACATTCTGCCGTCCTTCGGCACCTACTATGACAATCTGAAGTCCGTGACTCTGCACGCGGCCAACGGTGAGGTCATTGTCATGGAACGCCACGAAACGTTCGAGTCCGATGTGGAGGGCGAGCTGATCTACACCACCTTCCGGATGATCGAGCCATACTACGCCTACGTCAGCGATACGGTCGTGAGCGAGGACTTTCTGGATCAGCTGTCATCCCTCGTGGTGTTGCAGGTGGTGGAAAATCATCCGAAGGACCTGTCCGTATACCATCTGGATGAAGAAAACGTCGTCACAGTGGATATTGTGACACGGGACGACGTGAAAACCACGCTGCACTTCGGCGTCGTCGGCTCCACGATCTACATCATGGTGGACGGCATCGACAGCGTCTATGCGGGCTTCGGCGAAATCACGTTCGGCGAGCTGACGTCGATGGATTTGCGCAGCAATCTTGTCTGGCTGCACAACATCAAGGATGTCACGCGGCTTGAAATGGAGCTGCCAGACGGCTCCTATTCGATCGAGATCGATGATTCCATCGATGACGAAACAAGTACCGGCACGTTTGTCGCCGTAATGAACGGTCTGGCGCTCTCCGAGTCCAACGGCCGCCGTCTGTACACCAGCGTCATTTCCATCCAGTATGACGATCTGATGGCCAATGAAGCAATTGAGGAAACGCCCTCCTATTCGTTCCGGATCACCTACCGTTCCGGCTACACCGAATCTGTCCGCTTCTACAAGGCAACCAGCCGTCAGTATATCGTCTGTCTGGGCGATGAGGCCATGCCGGAAGCGTCCAACTTCTGCGCGAATATCACGTATCTGCGCAGGATTTCCGAAAACGTTCAGACGATTCTGAACGGCGGAACCATTGAAAATTACTACTGATTGCACTCATCCACAAAAAGCGCCCGCACAACTGTGCGGGCGCTTTCCTTTGGTTCGTGATTTTTTTCAATCGGCTTCCGTCATGTTGACGGCCTGTCGGAGCTGTCGGGATTCCTCCGCTGTCAGCGGGCGATATTCCCCGGGTAAGAGTGTTTCATCCAGTACGAGTGGCCCCATACGAAGGCGTTTCAGATAGCGCACCGGTGCGCCGCGTGCTGCCAGCATCCGCTTCACCTGATGGAATTTTCCTTCATGCAGTGTCACCAGGCACGCGCCGTCTTCCAGCGGTTCCAGTCCGGCGGGCATACAGACCAGGCCGTCTCCCAGCGTCATGCCCGCAGCAAAGGCAGTGACGTCCGTCTCATCGAGTGTTCCGTCAACCTGGGCGTAATAGACCTTATCGACGTGGTGCTTCGGGCTGAGGAGGGCGTGTGCCAGCGGGCCGTCATTGCTCAGCAGCAGCAGCCCCTCCGTATCGCGATCGAGGCGTCCCACCGGGAAGAGGCCGCGCTTTTGCAGCTCCGGCGGGAGCAGATCGAGTACCGTTCGGCTGTGACCGTCCTCGGTGGCGGACAGAACGCCCGCCGGCTTGTGCATCATCAGATCGGTATAGCGGGTATAGGCCAGTGGCTGGCCGTCTACGGCAATCTGCACAGCCTGCGGGTCGCATTTCAGATCGGGGCTCCGCGCCGCGATGCCGTTGACCGTGATGCGACCTGCGCGAACCAGCCGTGCGACATCCCGTCTGGAATACTGACCCATGGAGGCAATGAGCTTATCGATTCGCTCCATACTCACGGCAGGAAGCCCCCATCGACTGTCAGCACCTGTCCCGTCACAAAGGAGGCCGCATCCGATGCCAGATAAAGCACCGCGCCTGCGATATCCTCCGGTGTGCCCAGTCGGCCAAGCGCCGTCTGTTCAGCCAGGTCGCGCAGCGTTGCCTCACCCAGCACCTGAACCATATCGGTTTGAATGACGCCGGGCGCGACGCAGTTGACGCGAATCCCGCTGGGTGCCAGCTCCATTGCCAGCGAACGGGTCAGGCCGATCAGTGCGTGCTTGGTGCAGGAATAGGTCACTTCGCAGGACGCGCCGTGCTGTCCCCAGATGGACGAGACGTTGATGATGCAGCCGGATTTTACGTGCAGCATATGCGGCAGGACGGCCTGAATCGTGTGGCGGGCACCGTTCAGGTTGACCGCGAAATAGCGGTTCCACAGCTCATCGGTCACGTCCTGAAACAGCGCCTGACCGGCCACGCCCGCGTTGTTGACCAACAGGTTCACCGGCCCCAGCGTGCGCGTACAGGTCGATACCATCGCTTCAACGGCTTCGCGGTCGGCCACGTCGGCCTGAACGGCAATGGCACGGTGTCCCTGCTCCGTCAGCTGTTTGACCAGCGCTTCGGCCAGATCCTGCCGGGTATGGTAGTTGATGCAGATGTCATAGCCCGCGTTGGCCAGTGCTGTGGCGATGGCGCGGCCGATTCCGCGGGAGGAACCCGTGACCAGCGCCACGCCGCCGGGCATCGTCTGATGGTTTGGATGGTTCATAGCAATTCTCTCTTTTCCGTTTCGGTGGCTTTATGCCATGGCCGCAATGGTATCGTGAACGAGTGCGGCAAACTGGGTGGCGCAGCGATCCGCCGTTTCCTTGACCTCCTGATGGGAGAGCGGCTGCTTGGACAGACCGGCTGCCTGATTCGTGATGCAGCTGACACCGCAGACACGCATTTCCATGTGCCGGGCGGCAATGGCCTCGACGGCCGTGCTCATGCCGACGGCATCGGCGCCCAGGCGCCCCAGCGCCCGGATTTCCTCCGGCGATTCATATTGCGGACCGGTCAGCTGGACATAGGTACCTTCCTTCAGGGGAATGCCGTTCGCAGCGGCGGCGCTGCGGATCAGCTCATTCAGCTCAGGCTCGTAAATATGGCTCATATCCGGAAAGCGCGGCCCGACAGCAGCATCGTTTGCGCCGATCAGCGGGGACGGCACAAAGAGCGAAATCTGGCCGGTCAGCATCATAAAATCGCCCACCCGGAACGATGGGTTGATGCCGCCTGCTGCATTCGTCAGGAACAGGTTTTCCGCGCCCAGCAGGCGCATGACGCGCACCGGCAGCACGACGTCCTGCATGGCGTAGCCTTCATAGTAGTGGACACGCCCCTGCATGATGATCGTCGGCACGTCGCCGATGCAGGCGCAGAGGAACCGGCCTCTGTGTCCTTCGACGGTAGAGGTCGGGAAGCCCTCCAGCTCGCTGTATTCGACCACGGCGGACGGCTGCAGTGCATCCGCAAAGGGGCCAAGGCCGGAGCCCAGAATCAATGCAGCTTTCGGGACAAAATCGGTTTTCTGTCGGAACGCCGCCGCACAGCGGCGCGCTTTTTCATATGGTGTTTCCACGGGAGATTCCTCCTCTTTTTCTTCGGTTGAATCGGTGCCGCGCTTATGCATCGAGTGGGTGCGCAGCGCACATGGTGTCAATTTCCGATCGGGTCGGGCAGGAGACAGCCGCACCCTTCCGCTGAATCGCGAAGGAGGCCGCCATGCAGGCGCGGTGGACGGCCCGGACTTCATCCAAGCCCTCCGACAGCGCCACCGCCAGCACGCCGTTGAAGCAGTCACCCGCTCCGGTTGTATCCACCGGGCGAACGTGCGGCGCAGGAATCAGGCGTTCCAGTCCCGGACGGACAATGGCCGCACCCTTGTCGCCCAGCGTCAGCACGGCGCAGGCCGCACCCAGCTTCAGCAGTGCCCGACCGGCTCGAATCGCATCGTCAGGCGTCTGGATGACGATGCCCGTATAAAATTCGGCTTCCGTTTCGTTGGGCGTGATATAGTCGGCGCAGGCGATCAGCTCTGCGGGGAGCTCGACGGCCGGTGCCGGATTCAGGATGCACCGGCAGCCGCAGCGCTTGGCCAGTCGAGCCGCTGCCAACGACACCTGCGGGTTCACCTCGTTTTGCAGAATGACGGCATCCGCCCCGGCGATTTCGGCCTGTGCAGCCAGCACATCGTCCGGCGTGATGCACGCATTGGCACCCGACGCCACGATGATGCGGTTCTGGCCGCTCGTCTCATCGACCAGAATGGTCGCCGTGCCGGTTGCCGTATGCGGTGTCACCGTGACAAAGGTCGGATCGATTCCTTCCTGCCGGTAATGCGCCCCGGCAAACGCGCCCAGTGCGTCATCGCCGATGCGTGTGATCATGGTCACGGCTGCCCCGGCGCGGCGTGCCGCCGTGGCTTGATTCGTTCCTTTTCCGCCGATGCTCATCTGGAATTCCGTTCCGAGCACCGTTTCGCCGCCACGCGGAATCAAGGGGGTGAAGACCGTCAAATCCACATTGCAGCTGCCGGGTACCACCACTTTTACCTGTTTTGCCATCTGTTTTTTCCGCCTTTCCGTTGGCCTCCGCCATTCAGTTGTCTGCTGATTATAAGTATACCGAAAACCGACCGCAATGTCAAATGCATCGTTGGATTCATAGACTGAATCGGAGGGCTCTGCGCCTTCTAATCTGTCGTATGGAGGGAATCAAGATGGGGGAAACGACATTGGATCGGCTTCCGTTCGGATGCTGCGCCGTCGTCTGTGCGGTGGATGCGCCGCTGCATGAGCTGCGCCGGCTGCTGGATCTCGGCCTGATTGACGGGACGGAAATTGAACCGGTGCTGTCCAGCCCATTCGGGAATCCGCGGGCCTATCGCTTTCGCGGCGCGGTGATTGCGCTCCGCAATGTGGATGCGCACGTTGTCCGTGTTCGGCCTCTCGGAGCCCCGTTCCAAAATCATGGAAATCCATCCTTCTGCATCAGTTGCTGATGCGTATACCGTTTGTCTGGCCGGGCAGCCGAACGTCGGCAAGAGTACGGTGTTCAACGCGCTGACCGGTCTGCGGCAGCACACCGGGAACTGGCCGGGGAAAACCGTCGAGTGCGCCTGCGGACGGTTTTCCTGCCCGGCGAGCGGGCATACATTTCTGATCACCGACCTGCCCGGCACCTATTCCCTGCTGCCGTCCTCTGCGGAGGAGGAGCTGGCGCGGGACGCCATCTGCTTCGGCGATGCGGACGCCGTACTCATGGTGGCAGACGCCACCTGTCTGGAGCGCAGTCTGATTTTCTGTTTGCAGGTGCTGGAAACTGGACGGCGTGCGCTGCTCTGCATCAATCTGGTCGATGAGGCCGCCAGAAAGGGCATTCGCATCAACTGTGACGCGCTGCATGCGGCATTGGGGATTCCTGTTGTCCTCACATCGGCGCGAAGTGGTCAGGGGCTCCCGGAGCTGGTGGAAGCGCTGGACGCGCTCTGCTCCGCGCCGCATTCTTCGCCGCGTCGGCGGGTGGGCGATTCGCCGGTGCCGTCCGAGGTGCTGCACCCATTGACCGCTGCTGTCGCCGAAGCGCTTCCGGCCTCTGACCCACTGTCGCCTGAATGGGTGGCACTCCGGCTTTTAGAGGGGGAACCGGCGCTCGTGCGTGTCATTGATCAGCGTGTGGGCAATGTGCCCGCGCTGAAGGCTGCTGTCGCTGAGGCACAGACCGCCGTCCACATTTCCGGGGACGAGTTGACGGCGCGCACCATCCGCGCCACCGTTACGTCCTCCGCCGCCATCTGCCGTACTGCCGTTTCGGTTGCGCCTGATTGCCGCGGCGTTCGCGTCAGTCGCCTCGATCGATGGCTGACTGCCCGGAAAACCGGCATTCCGCTGATGCTGCTGATGCTCGGCGCGATTCTCTGGCTGACCATTGCCGGAGCGAATGCGCCGTCCGCGCTGCTGTCCGATGCGCTGTTTGCGCTGGAAGGCCATCTGCACGCATTAGCCGCTGCGGGACACCTGCCTGCGTTTCTGTCCGGCCTGCTGATTGACGGGCTGTATCGGACGGTGGCCTGGGTGATTGCCGTCATGCTGCCGCCGATGGCCATCTTTTTTCCGCTGTTCACGCTGCTGGAGGACGGTGGAATTCTGCCGCGGATTGCGCTGAACCTCGATCACTGCTTTTGCAGAGCCGGGGCGCACGGCAAGCAGGCGCTGACCATGTGTATGGGGCTTGGCTGCAACGCGTGTGGCGTTACAGGCTGTCGGATCATCGATTCGCCGCGGGAACGGCTGATTGCCATCCTGACCAACGCATTTGTGCCATGCAACGGTCGCTTTCCCACGCTGATTGCGCTCGGCACACTGCTGACGGCCGGTGTGGTCGGCTGGCAAAAATCTCTCTGCTCCGCCGGGATTCTGACCGCCCTGTTTGTCCTTTCGGTGGCGATGACGCTTCTGGCGTCCCGACTGCTGGCGCATACGCTGCTCCGCGGGCAGCGTTCGCACTTTGTGCTGGAGCTGCCGCCGTATCGCCGTCCGCAGATCGGTCGCGTCATCGTCCGCTCCATCGGCTCCCGGACGCTCTTTGTGCTGGGTCGCGCCGTCTCCGTGGCGGCACCGGCCGGGGCGCTGCTCTGGCTGCTTGCCAACTGTGCGCCCGGCGGCATCAGCCTGCTGGCGCGGCTGTCCGATGCGCTGACGCCGTTTGCCGCGGTGTTCGGCCTGGACGGTGCCATCCTGTTGGCGTTTCTGCTGGCCCTGCCCGCCAACGAGCTGTTCCTGCCGATTCTGGCCATGATCTACCGCGCCGGAACGAGCCTGACGGCCTATGGCTCCTATGCCGCGCTGTTTGCCGCAAACGGCTGGTCGGCTGTGACGCTGATCTGCGTGCTGCTCTTGACGCTCTTTCATTTTCCGTGTGGCACGACGCTCCTCACGATTGCGCACGAAACGCGGAGTCTCCGGTGGACGCTGCTGGCCGCGGTGCTGCCCTGTCTCTTTGGGCTGCTGCTCTGTGCGGCCGTTCACGGTGTGGCGCTCCTCTTTTGACGCATTCGAGTGGCAAAGATTTCCAGTTTGAAGGCGTCCGATTCCGGCCATACTGTGATTGAAGTCGTCAGGCTTTGAGAAAAAAGAGGGAGACGGAAAAACGTATGTCATTTGTCAAGGGAATGGCCGTCGGCGTTCTGACCGGTGCCATCGCCGGAGTCATCTGTATGCCGAAGCCGCGTCACCAGTGTCGGCATATGCGAAAGAGCGCTGACAAGGCAGCACGAAGCATCGGTGAGCTGGTGGACAGTATCATCTCGGTTCTTGTTTAGCGGAAAAACGACGCGGTGTTGCCCGAAAATCGGCAGCGCCGCGTCGTTTTCTGTCGTTCTCTGTCTGTTATCCTTGACATTTTTCCGTTTTTATGGTATATTATTTAGTCAGAAGAATCCTTGATTTTCAGAGAGCTTACGGAGTAGAAAACCCATGTCGATTTTGGACAGTATCCTTTCTCAGCGCACGGCAGCTGTTCCGGGCGGAGCGCCCGCATTCTGCATCTGCTGTCTTGGCAACCCCGGCCGCGAATACGACGGCACCCGTCACAACGCCGGATTTATGACCGCAGACCGCATCGCCGACGAAAAGGGCATTCGCCTGACCCGCCTGAAGTTCAAAGGCGTTTCCGGTGAACTGGTACACGCCGGTCAGAAAATCATGCTGCTCAAGCCGCAGACCTTCATGAACGCAAGCGGTGAAAGTGCGCGGGAGGCGCTGGCCTGGTTTCATCTGCCGCCGGAGCGTCTGATTGTCGTCTGCGATGATCTGGAGCTGCCCTGCGGCAAAATCCGCATTCGTTCCAAGGGCAGTGCCGGCGGGCACAACGGCCTGAAGAGCATCATTTCGCAGCTTGGAACAGACGCGTTTCCGCGTGTCAAAATCGGGATTGGCCGCCCGCAGTCTCCGGAATATGCCGTTGTCGACTATGTCCTCGGCCACTTTTCCGCAGAGGAACGGCCATTGATCGATACGGCTGTGCGCCGTGCGGCAGACGCCGCCCTCGAAATCACCGCATCTTCACCGGAACAGGCCGCCGCACATTTCAACGGGCTGCGTGCCTGAATACTTGAAAAAAATCGGCGCACTGCGCCGTCAATGAAAGGGAGCTAAACCATGTCGGAGCAAAAGACAGGGAAAGTTATGATTCTGGATCACCCGCTGATTCAGCACAAAATTTCCAAAATCCGCAACAAGCACACAGGCGTGAAGGAATTCAGAGAGCTGGCCAGCGAAATTGCAACGCTGATGGCCTATGAAGCCACCAGAAACCTGCCGCTGGAGGAAAAGGTCATTGAGACACCGGTTGCTCCGGCGACCGTGAAGGTTCTGGCCGGTAAGAAGCTGGCGCTCGTCCCCATTCTGCGCGCCGGGCTGGGCATGGTGGACGGCGTTCTGACGCTGATTCCCGCCGCCAAGGTCGGCCACATTGGCCTGTACCGCGACCCTGAAACCCTGCAGCCGGTCAAATATTACTGCAAACTCCCCAGCGATATCGGCGACCGTGAGGTTTTCGTGCTCGACCCGATGCTTGCCACCGGCGGTTCGGCCAGCGCTGCCATCTCCTTCATCAAGGAAGAAGGCGCCCGCAGCATCACGCTGATGAACATCATTGCCGCTCCGGAGGGCATTGCCGCTGTCCATGAGCAGCATCCGGATGTCGATATTTACTGCGCCGCGCTCGATCAGGGGCTGAACGATCACGGCTACATCGTCCCCGGTCTCGGCGATGCGGGAGACCGCATTTTCGGCACCAAGTAAGCTGCCCGCTTTGGCCGCTGATCCGATCCTTCGGATCGGGATTTCATCAGAATCGGAGGATTCCCTATGAGTTCCGTCAAAATTCTCACCGATTCCTGCTGCGACCTGACGCCTGAACAGATTCGGCAGCACGGAATCACCATCCTGCCGCTGTATGTCATGCTCGGCGATTCGGTGTATCGTGACGGCGTGGACATCACGCCGCAGACCATCTACCAGTATTTCCGGGAAACCGGCAACACCCCAAAAACCTCGGCCGCCAACACGCTGGACTATCAGGATCTGTTCCGGCCGTTTGTCGAGGCGGGGGATTCCATCATCTACATCGGCATCTCACTTGGCTTTTCCTGCACCGTCACAAACGCCCGGCTGGCTGCCGCCGAATTTCCGGATGCGAAAATCGCCTGCATTGACTCCAAAAACCTCTCGACCGGGATTGGTCTGCTCGTTCTGCGCGCCGCAGAAATGGCAGAGGCCGGTGCGACGTTCGAAGAGATCGTCCCCGCCATTGAAACACTGACCGACTATGTCCGTGCCAGCTTTATCATTGAGCGGCTGGATTATCTGCGCGCCGGTGGGCGCTGTTCCCTGCTGACGGCTGTCGGCGCTCAGATGCTCAGCATCAAGCCGGAAATTGCCGTGCGCGGCGGGCTGATGTCCAACCGCTCCAAGTTCCGCGGCTCCATGACCTCGTGCGGTGCCAAATACGTCAACTCCCTGCTGGCTGATCTGGGGGCGATTGACAAGCGCCGCGCCTTCGTCACCTATACGGAGGACACCGACCCGGAAATCGTCGAAGCCGTCTACCAGACGGCGGCGGATACGCATTATTTCGATGAAATTATCCAGTCCCATGCCGGTTCCGTTGTCACCAGCCACTGCGGCCGCAACACGATCGGCCTGCTCTTCATTGACAAGCTGCCCGGAGAATAAGCCGATATGCGGATTCTGGTTCTTTCCGATACACACGGTGACCTGGAAGCCATTCGTCTGGCTCTGGCGGCGGAGCAGCCCGATCAGATTCTGCATCTGGGCGACTGTGCGGGCGACCTGTTTTTCGTCCTGCGGGACGTGCTGCGCGAAAAGCCCGCCTTTCCCTTTCGTGCCGTCTGCGGCAATTGCGACCCGTCCGGCGCCGCGCCGGAGGAGCTGACGCTTTCGCTGGAAGGGCATACACTCTGGATGCTGCACGGGCACACACGCGGCGTCAAGTACAGTGATGCATCCCTGCTGGCCGAAGCCGCCCGGCAGAACGCCGGAATCGTCCTCTTTGGCCATACGCACATTCCCCGCATGGAAACGGTCGATGGACGTCTGCTGATCAACCCCGGCAGTGCCAGACGCCGATTTGCGTCGGATGCGCGCCCGGCCGGCTATGCCGTGCTGACGCTGGACGGTTCGTCTGTGTCGACCGCATGGCGTTCGTTCCCGCGCCTGTAGTCCAAATCCCCTGCAAAATAAACAGCCGCTGCACATATTTTGTGCAGTGGCTGTTTTCGTTGGGTCAGGTGGGAGCCGGCTTACCGGCTGATGGCCTGCTGATAGTATGCTTCGATTTCATCCAGATCGCAGGAGGCGTCTCCGATGGAATCAAACTCAATGGACATCGAGAATGCGGCGTCGGAGACCATACCGGACGTGGCCGTTCCGTCCGTGCCCATATCTTCCGGATTCTCCATTGCAAAGTTGAACCGGATCGCGGTCAGATAGCCGTCCCGAATCGTCCAGGAGAGGTTGAAATCCAGTACACCAGCCTTGGCGTATGCGCTGTCCTTCATTTCTTCCCATTCGTCTTCCGTGATGCCGACCTTCTCCAGAATGTCGGAGAGGCTGTCGATGCAATTCACAAAGCTGTCGATGGAATGGAGTCCAATCGACCAGGTTGTGCCCTTTTTGCCCTTTGTGCAGTCAAATTCGCAGTTTTTCTGCAGCCAGCGTTGGCTGTTGATGCGGTCATAGAGCTCCAGGACGAAGTCGCTGACATCGTCCTGGTTCGATTTTTTAACAGAGAAAGAGACAATGTAATCCACCAGGTCTTCCACCGGTTCGTCGCTCTTCACAATCGCGACGATTTCATTCAGGACATCGGCGACGTCATCGTCCATTTCTTCGACGTACCACCTGTTATTTATCTGTTCAAAGGTGTTGTTCTCCCAGAGATACCCCGTCATGCTGTCGGTTTGCGTGCCATACCTGGAGTTCTCTATGCGTTGATCGATACCGACCACACCGGAGATGGTCTTTTTCCTCAGGTTCAGCACCAGCGATCCGTTCGCATCCATTGTCAGTGTCTGCGTGTTACCGCCGTAGCTCTTAGTTTGCGCCGTGCTGAGGCTGCAATCAAACGACTCCGACTGAATCGTTTTCTGCAGCGCGGAGACCATTTCATCCAGCACTCCGTTGCCGCTGCCGCCGCCGAAAATCAGGATGCAGACGACAACCACAGCAGCCACCACGACACCACCGCCAACCAGTGCAGCAATCAGCTTGCCACGGCCGCGCTTTGCGGGCTGCTGCGGATACACAGGCTGCGCATAGGTCGGCTGCTGATACGCGGGTTGGGCGTACTGCTGGGGTGCATACTGCTGTGCGGGCTGCTGACGGCCGGTCGATGCACCGCAGTTGGCGCAGAACGCCGCATCATCGGCGAGCCTGGTGCCGCAGTTTTGACAGAACATAAGACATCCTCCTGATTGATATTTCCACAACTGTATGACAGGTTATTCCAGACGGAGCAGCTTTTCGGCGTTTCGATGGAGAATCAGCTCCCGCTCGTCGTCAGTCAACTCCAGCCGCAGGAACCGTTCATACTCTCCGGCATGATCCCACATCGGATAGTCGGTTCCGAAGAGGCAGTGATCGGCGCCGAAGGCGTGTACCAGCTCGACGGCGCGTTCCGGCGTCAGGAACGGGAGGGAGGACGAGGTATCGACATAGACCCCCGTCCCGGCCAGGACGCGCTCTGCTCGATCCCAGACCGAGTATCCGCCGAAGTGTGCGCCGATGACCTGGAGCTTCGGGAAACGGCGAATCACGTTCAGCAGTCGTTCCGGCGTGGTATTTTCCGTATTCAGGTCGCCCATGTGCAGGAGCACCGGCAGGCGGCCTTCCAGAATTTCGTACATATACAGGACATCGTCATCATCGAGGCGGAAGCCCTGAAAATCCGCATGGAGCTTGACGCCGCAGAGGCCGTTGGCAATCATGCGGTCAACCTCCTCCGCCAGACCCTCCATGTGCGGGTGCAGCGTACCGAACGGAATCAGCTCCGGATGTGCGGCGGCGGAGGCGCAGAGAAAATCGTTCACGGAGTGAACCTGATCCGGGCGTGTCGCGGTGGAATGCACCAGATAACGGGAGCATTGAATTGCGGCGCCATCCTCCAGCAGGTCGCTGATGGTTCCGGCGCGGCTCATTTGAATGCCGTAGTATCCGCCGGTCGCTGCCACGGCGCGTGCCGCGACCTTTTCCGGAAAAATGTGGACGTGAAAATCGATGATGGTTTGGGGACGTTCCATAAGTACCTGATTTGCTGTGCCGGGAATGGGGGCGCAGTTCCTTTCGTTTTCAATTCTGTATGTATTATACTCGTTTTACGCGCAAAACGCAATATGCAAGCGTTATGAAAGATATTTCCCGTGCAGAAGGGAATGGCAGCATTTTCCCCACGCGCCCGGCCGTGACCGGCTTTTTCCGGGTGATTCCCATCGGTTTCAGCCGCCGTTGTCTTCCCTTTTATCCGCCGCGTGCAAATTTTTTCTTCTGATTTTTCAAAAAAGCGCTTGACAGTTTCCTACCTTGGAATTATAATACATAATGATACCCGTTTCGCGGGTGTCTTTTTGGCCATGCAAAAGGCCGCAGAATCTGATTTCTCATTTGAATCAAATGATTGAGGTGTACAAATGTCCAAGGTTTTCAAACTCAGCCAGGCAAAATATGATCAGCTTCAGGAAGAGCTCGCCTATCTCCGTGGAGACCGTGAGCGCGAGGTTGCGCAGGCCATCAAGGAAGCGCGCAGCTACGGCGACCTCTCCGAAAACAGCGAATACGATGAAGCCCGCAACGATCAGGGGCGTCTCTATGCCCGCATCGCCGAAGTTGAGGCCATTCTGAAAAATTATGTCATCGTCAACGAAGCGGACACCTCCGCAGATGAAGTCGGCATCGGTTCCACCGTCACGCTCGACTACGGTGACGGCTGCCCCGAAGAAATGAAAATTGTCGGCTCGCAGGAATCCGATCCGATGAATATGCTCATCAGCGATGAATCGCCTGTCGGCCGCGCGCTGATCGGCCACCATCTGGGGGACGTCATCTCCTATGAATCTCCGAACGGCATGATCCAGTGCAAGATCATTGCGCTGAACTGAACGCCATGCGCAGCGATTCAGACCGCAGAACCATCAGAGAGCTTGGATTCCGGCGCTGGTGCCGGGAGGTGCTCTTTTATCACTACAAATGGCACATCATCGGCACCATTGCGCTGATTGTCGTTGTTGTTGCCATGTTTTCGCTCAACGCCGCCGTGCCGGAAAATGACGCGGTTGTTGTGGTGGCTGTTTCCCAGACGCTGGACGGCGAGGTCATCAACGAGCTCAAGCTGGAAATCGGGCGCGTTCTCGGCGATCGGGACGGCGACGGGCAGATCATCATCAACGTGTTGCAGTACCTGCTGAACCCGCGGGACGGCATCTATGACGATACGGTGCAGAGCAACGCCACGGCCATGGTCACATCGTTTCTGAACGACGAAATGGTGCTGTATCTGATGGACCGTCAAAATCTGGAAGTGTACAACACGCCCGAAAAAGGGCTGTTCAACGCCGAGATGGCTCTGGAATTCGGCGGCAGCGGCGGTGCTGTTTCCCTGGCAGAGCTGCCGCTGTTTCAGCAGCTTGGTCTGACCGGCGAGAACACGCTGTATGCCTGTTTGAAAACGCAGCCGTATGTATCGTCCCAATCGGACGAAGACTTCTATCGGACTGCGCGTACCATCCTGTCCGGCCTGCTGGCCACCCGCTCTGAGGAGGTTCAGCCATGACCAGAGATCGGATTACGTCCCGCGCCAATCCGCTTGTAAAGCGTCTGCGTGCGCTGGGTGCGGAACGCCGGACGCGGGAAGCGGAGCGGCTCTACCTCTGTGAGGGCGAGGTCATGCTGCATGAAGCGCTGCTTTCGCACGTACCGGTTCGCGACGTGCTGTATGGCAGTCATGCATCCGCCGCGCTGCTCGATGAGGCCGCCGCGCAGGGGGCTCAGCTCTTTGCCGCGGCAGACGAGATCGTCGCATACTGTGCTTCGGTCGTCTCCGCGCAGTCGCTTGTTTTTACCGTACAAATGCCCGACGGCGGCGATTCCACCATGCAGTCGGCAACGCGCCTTATGCTGCTGGACGGCGTCGCTGACCCCGGCAATGCGGGAACCATCCTGCGAATTGCCGACGCCTTCTCCTTTGATGCGATCTGGCTGACCGGTGCCTGCGTGGATTTGTATGCACCCAAGGTTGTCCGTTCGGCCATGGGTGCGCGGTTTCGCGTGCCGACCGTTTCCTTTGCGAACCGGCAGGATGCTGTCGATGCCGTCCGGGCACTCGGTCTGCCGCTGTTCGGTTCGACGCTGTCTCCGGACAGCACGCCGTTTGACGCGCAGGATTTATCCCGCGGGTGCATCGTTCTGGGCAACGAAGCCAACGGCGTCTCGCCGGAGCTTCTCGCTCAATGTGACCTGCGCATTCATATTCCCATGACCGGTTCCGCGGAATCGCTGAATGTGGCCGTGGCGGCCGGGATTCTGGCCTGTCACAGCACGCGGCCGCGAAACGCAGCCGCCGGTACCCCCTGCTGAGCATTCGGGGTGCGGTGCGCATGGAGATTTTGGAAAGGAGCGACAAGCAATGCTTCTGCACTGGGTCTGGCTTTCCACGCTTCCCGGCCTGTCTCCGCGAAAGGCGGCGCGTCTGCTGGATGAAATCGGCGCGCCACTCGAAATTTACAACGCGTCTCCCGCGCAGCTGTCGGAGGTTTCCGGCATCACTGCGGCCGACATAGCTGCCCTATCGGACAAAACGTTGAAGCGCGCCTCCAGGGTTCTGGACGACAGCGCCCGGCTCGGCCAGCAGCTGCTGACGCTCCACGACGCTGCCTATCCGGAGCTTCTGCGCGCCATTGATGACCCGCCCACCGTCCTCTACTGCCGCGGCAAGCTGCAGTCGCTCTCCTTCCGCCCCGCCGTCGCCGTGGTCGGGCCGCGACGCGTCTCGCCCTATGGCTACCGCGTCACCAAATCGCTTTCGTATCAGCTGGCACAGGCCGGTGTAACGATTGTTTCCGGCATGGCCGCCGGTACCGATGCTGCCGCACACGCGGCGGCGCTGGAGGCCGGAAAGCCGACCATCGCCGTGCTGGGCTGCGGTCTGGATGTCTGCTACCCCACGGAAAACGGTGCGCTGTTCAACCAGATTCCGAAAACCGGGCTGTTGATCAGCGAATATCCGCCGGGAACACCGCCGCTTGCCGCCAATTTTCCCGCCAGAAACCGCATCATCAGCGGGCTGTGCTGCGCGGTTCTTCTGCCGGAAGCGCCCAGGCGCAGCGGTTCTCTGATCACCGCCGCCTGTGCGCTCGATCAGGGGCGTGATGTGTTTGCCGTCCCCGGCAACATTGACGTTCCCTCCTCCGTCGGCGCGAATCTGCTCATTCAGGACGGCGCCCGACTCGTCACCTGCGCCGATGACATTTTATCGGAGCTGGCTCCGCGATATCCGGAGCTTCTGCAGGCGGAAGCACAGCCGGCAGAAACACTCGCCGCAGCGGACGATCCCTACGCCACCGGCGTAACGGCGCCGCCGCTTCAGCCCGCCGAGCCCACATCGGAGCTGCTGCAGGCCGCCGCAGATGGTGCCCGCCCGCTCGCCGAACGGCTCATTTCCCTGCTGTCCCGTGGGGCGCTCCACGCGGATACGCTGATTGCGGCCGTCCCGGAATCCGCCGCCGACGTCACGGCGGCATTGACCATGCTGGAGCTGGAGGGGCAAATCGTTCAGCATCCCGGCAAAATTTTCGCACGTTCCTGAACCGCGCCTTTCAGGTTCGGTTTTTTACCATGAAAGCAAGATAATCTGCAAACAAGAAAGTTGGATCAAAGTTGGCAAAACTCGTCATTGTGGAATCACCGGCCAAGGCCAAAAGCATCGGCAAATATCTCGGACGCGGCTACGAAGTGGTCGCGTCCATGGGACATCTGCGCGATCTGCCCAAGAGCACGCTCGGCGTTGATGTTGACAACGACTTTGAGCCGCGATATATTCCCATCCGCGGCAAAGACAAAGCCATCAAGGAAATCCGCGCCAAGGTTGCCAAGGCCAGTGCCGTCTACCTCGCCACCGACCCGGATCGGGAGGGAGAGGCCATTTCCTGGCATCTGGCAGCCCTGTTGAAGCTCGATTTGAACGAAAAGAACCGCGTCACCTTCCACGAAATTACAAAGAATGCCGTCACCGCAGGGATCAAGAACACGCGCACGGTCGATCTGAACCTGGTGGACGCCTATCAGGCGCGGCGCGTGCTGGATCGGATCGTCGGCTATAAGCTCAGCCCCCTGCTCTGGAAAAAGGTCAAAAAAGGGCTCAGCGCCGGGCGTGTGCAGTCGGTTGTCACCAAGCTGATCGTCGACCGCGAAAATGAAATCCGCTCCTTCCAGCCGGAGGAATACTGGACGATCGACATGACCTGTGCGCCGTCTGCCGACCCGGAGCGCGCCTTTACCGCGCATTATTTCGGTTCGGTCGCAACCGGCCACAAGGAAGAGCTGCACTCTCAGGCAGACGCTGAACGCGTCCTGGCCGATACGGAGGCCGCCGCGCCTGTGCTGCTTGCGCAGCGCAAGAAGGATCGGCTGAAGAATCCGTCGCCGCCGTTCATCACCTCGACGCTGCAGCAGGAGGCTTCCCGCCGGTTCTCGTTCGGCTCCCGCAAGACCATGAAGCTCGCGCAGGATCTCTATGAAGGCCAGAACATCACCGGCCACGGTCTGACCGGTCTGATCACCTATATGCGTACCGACTCCCTCCGCCTGTCGGACGAAATCACCGATACCGCCCGCGAATACATCGCGGAGCGCTTCGGGCCGGAATACGTGCCTTCCGCCAAGCGCGTCTACAAGACCAACAAAAATGCGCAGGATGCACACGAGGCCATCCGTCCGACTCAGGTTGAGCTGACGCCGGATCTGGTTCGTCAGGATCTCTCTGCCGACCACTGGAAGCTCTACAAGCTGATCTGGGAGCGGTTTATCGCCTGTCAGATGAGCTCTGCCGTCTACGACACGGTGGCGCTGGACATCGGCGTCCGCGATTCCCTGTTCCGCGCCAACGGCAAAACGTTGAAGTTTGCCGGTTTTACCGCGCTGTATGAGGACACCGTAGAGGAAGCACACGGCAACGACAGCGCATCGGATGAGGCAGACGGCGCTCTGCCTGTTTTATCCGACGGCGAAGAGCTGATCCGGAAATCCGTCACGCCGTCCCAGAAATACACGCAGCCGCCTCCGCGCTATACGGAAGCCTCGCTGATTCGCGCCATGGAAGAAAAGAACATCGGTCGTCCATCCACCTATTCCCCGACCATTTCCACCATTACCGACCGCGAATACGTGGCGCGGGACGGCAAGTCCCTGTATCCGACGCAGCTCGGTGAGGTCGTCACCGGCTTGATGGTGGACAAATTCGCCGATATCATGGACGTCGGCTTCACCGCGCACATGGAGGAAGAGCTGGATGAAGTCGGCGAAGGGAAAACGGCCTGGCGCGGCGTTGTCCGCGATTTCTATACCGGCTTTTCCAGGGAGCTGGAGCAGGCCGAAAAGGATCTCGAAGGCGTAGATATGAAGATTCCCGACCCGGTCACGGATGTGATCTGTGAGCTCTGCGGGCGCAATATGGTCATCAAATCCGGGCGCTTTGGAAAATTCCTCGCCTGCCCCGGATATCCGGACTGCAAGTTCACCAAGCCGCTGGCGCAGGAGACACCCGGCATCTGCCCGCTCTGCGGCGGCAAGGTGATGGAGCGGAAATCCAAAAACGGCAACAAGTACTATGCCTGTGAAAAGAACCCGACCTGTACCTTTATGACCTGGGACAAACCGCTGGCGGAGCTTTGCCCGCAGTGCGGCAAGCCGCTTTTCCGCCGATATACGCGGGAGGAAAAGAAAATCTACTGTCCCATGTCCGGCTGCGGCTATGAACGGGAGTACAAGCCGCGGGGAAAGGCCCGGCAGACGGAAAGCGGCGCACCGGACGGTGAGAATCAGTGAACGGAATCACGATTCTCGGTGCCGGTCTGGCCGGCTGTGAAGCGGCACTCCAATGTGCGCGGCGCGGTGTGCCGGTCACGCTGATTGAGCAGAAGCCCGCAGCGCGGACGCCTGCGCACCGTTCAGACGGTTTTGCGGAGCTCTGCTGCTCCAACTCCCTCCGCAGCGGCTCCCACACCAATGCCGTCGGCCTTTTGAAGGAAGAGCTGACCGCCATGGGCAGCATTGTGATGGAAGCAGCCGAACAGACCAGAGTCGCCGCCGGTGGGGCGGTTGCGGTCGATCGGCAGCGCTTCTCCGACTACATCACGAATGCCGTCCGCTCGCACCCGCTGATCACGGTGCGCTGTGAGCAGGCCACGGAAATTCCGGTGGAGGGGCGGGTCATTGTTGCAACCGGCCCGCTGACGGACGGCGTGTTGTCGGAAAACATCCGTCAGTTTTTCGGCGGCAGCAACTATTTCAGCTTTTTTGATGCATCTGCCCCGCTCATCGATGTGGAGTCCATCGACCTGTCCCGGACGTATTTCGCTTCCCGCTATGACAAGGGCGATGCAGACTATATCAACTGTCCGATGGAGCGGGAGGAGTATCTCGCATTCCTCCACGCGCTTTGCACGGCGGAGGGTGCGCCGATTCACGATTTTGAGGATCACCGCGTGTTTGAAGGCTGTATGCCGGTCGAGACGATGGCGCGGCGCGGCGAAGACACGCTGCGCTTCGGCCCACTGAAGCCGGTCGGCCTGATCAATCCGCACACGGGCACCCTGCCGTATGCGGTGGTGCAGCTTCGCCGGGACAACGTCGCGGGGACGGTGTACAACATGGTCGGCTTCCAGACGCATCTGAAGTTTGGAGAGCAGAAGCGTGTCTTCTGCATGATTCCCGGCCTGGAGCACGCGGAATTCCTGCGGTATGGCGTCATGCATCGGAATTCCTATCTGGATTCTCCGCGCCTTTTGGACGGCTTTTACCGCGCCCGGAAAGCGCCGCGCATTTCCTTTGCGGGGCAGTTCACCGGGGTGGAAGGGTATGTCGAATCGGCCGCATCCGGTCTGTATGCCGGGGCTGCCGCTGCGATCGAGCTGCTGACTGGCCAACTGCCGGAGCCTCTGCCGCGCTCCACCGCCACCGGTGCGCTGGCTGCCTATGTGAGCAATCCCGCCGTGACGGATTTTCAGCCGATGAATGTCAACTTCGGCATCATCGACGGCAGCGGTGTCCGCGCAAAGGGCAAGCAGGCACGGCTGGAGGCTATTGCCGACCGCGCATTGCAGCAGATTGCCGACAGTGCATTTGCCGCCAACCGCGTGATCGAATGATAGAAGACGAAAGGAAGAGCTTATGAAACTGATCGTTGATACCATGGGCAGCGACAACGGCTGCGCCGAACTGACAAAGGGCGTCATCGATGCCGTCCGGGAACTGGAGATCGATGCGGTTGCCGTCGGAGATCAGGCTGTGATCGAACCGATGGTGGAAGCGGCCGGGCTGACCAATCGGATTCGGACGGTTCATGCGCCGCTCGCTGTGACCATGGAGGATGAGCCCAACGTGGTCATGCGCGGCGAAAAAACGGCGTCATCCATGGTCACGGCCATGAAGCTGCTCTCCTCCGGTGAAGGCGATGCGGTGGTCACGGCCGGGAATACCGGTGCGGCCATCATGGCCTCGACGCTGTATGTCGGCCGCATCCGCGGCATTCGCCGTGCGGCGCTGGCTCCGATTCTTCCGGTCGGCCACGGTGGCGTCCTGCTGATTGACAGCGGTGCCACTGTGCAGTGTACGCCGGAATATCTGTTGCAGTTTGCATATCTTGGCTCCTACTATATGCGGTTTGTCCTGAACCGCGGCAGCGATCATATGCCGACGGTCGGCCTTCTGAACATCGGCGCGGAAAGTCACAAGGGTGACGAGCTGCACCGGAACGCCTATGCGCTTTTGAAACACGCCGGTGAGGAAGGGCTTTTGAATTTTGTCGGCAATGTGGAGGGGCGCGATGTGCCTTCCGGCCGTGCGGAGGTCGTCGTCGCGGACGGCTTTTCCGGCAACGTCTGTCTGAAGGCGCTGGAAGGAATCGGTCTGTTCTTTGTCGGTGAGCTGAAGAAAGCCATGTTTTCCTCCTTCCGTTCGAAGCTGGGTGCGCTGTTGCTGAAGCCCAGTCTGGCATCGCTGAAGAAAACCATGAACTACAAGGAAATCGGTGGTTCCCCTCTGGTCGGCATTTCCGCACCGGTGATCAAGGCACACGGCTCTGCCGATGCCTTTACGATGAAGAATGCGATGCGGCAGGCCATACAGTATGTCGAGGGCGATATGATTCGCCACATTTCGGAAAACATCGACTGCATGAAAGCGCCTTCGTCGGGCAATTGATTTTTTTGTGGATTCCGCCTAAAATGGCGTTTGGCTCTTGACAAACACAGCCAAAATTATTATTATCTTATGGTGGATTGTCTGCGGCGCACAAACGCGCCGTTGCATATTGAACATGATTACTTATATTAAAGGAGTGCTCTTTCCATGGTGTTTGAAAAAATTCGAGAGATTATCTGCGACAAGTTCGCGATTGAAGAGGATCAGGTGACAATGGACACCTCCTTCAAGGGCGATCTGAATGCAGATTCACTTGATATGGTTGAAATTATCATGGCCCTCGAAGAGGAATTCGACATCGGCGAAATTGACGAGAACGCGGTTATGGAGATTGAAATGGTCGGCGACGCGGTCAATTTCATTTCTTCCGTTCTATGAGCCGTTCACCGGAAGCAGAGCTTGAGCAGATTCTGGGACATCATTTTTCGAACCCGTCTCTGCTGACGACCGCATTGACACACAGCTCCTATGCGAACGATCTCCGTTCCAAAGAGATTCCCTGCAATGAGCGGCTGGAATTTCTCGGGGACTCCGTTTTGAACCTGATTACAGCGGAGTACCTTTTTACCAAATTTTCACACCGGGCCGAAGGCGAATTGACCAAAGCCCGCGCTTCGATCATCTGCGAGGCGTCCTGCCATGAAATTGCCGTGGAAATTTCTCTCGGGCAGTTTCTCTATCTCGGCCGGGGCGAAGAGCAGAGCGGCGGCCGTCAGCGGACATCCACGTTGGCGGATGCGCTGGAAGCAGTTGTGGCCGCATTGTATCTGGACGCCGGTCTGGAGGAGGCACGCCGTTTTCTGCTGCCCCATATTGAAAAGCGCGTACATTGTGTGATGAATGAGCTGTTTTTCAAGGATTACAAGACTGCTCTGCAGGAAATTGTTCAGAAAAACAAGCAGGAAACACTGCGCTATGTGCTGACGGATGAAACCGGTCCGGCACACGCCAAACACTTTACTGTGACTCTGTATCTGAACTCGAACCCCATTGCCACCGGTCAGGGGCACAGCAAAAAAGAAGCCGAACAGAATGCCGCCTTTGCAGCGCTGGAGCTGATGGGTGCCAGACCTGTTCGCCATACGCAAACGGAAGGCGCGGCCGATTGAGCCGCGTCTTTTTGTTCTTTCGGCAGATTTCTGCTCCCGGAGGTCATTTTTCATGGCAGGACATTCCATTCTTCCGATTTTTATTCCGCACGCCGGCTGTCCGAACGACTGCGTTTTCTGCAACCAGCGTGCGATTTCCGGTCAGCTGTCGGTGCCGACGCCGCAGGACGTATCCGACGAAGTGACCGCTGCGCTGGCGCGGCTGGATCCTTCCGTTGCGCCGGAGCTTGCATTTTACGGCGGCAGCTTCACCGCCATTCCGCCCGAAGCGCAGACCGGCTATCTGCAGGCGGTGCAGCCCTTTCTGGCGGATGGTCGCCTTTCCTCCGTTCGCGTATCGACGCGGCCGGACGCGATTGATTCTGAAACGCTCCGACGGCTGTCTGCGTTCGGCGTGCAGACCATTGAACTCGGTGCGCAGTCCATGGACGATTCGGTGCTTCGTTTGGCGCGGCGCGGGCATACGGCCGGAGATACCGTTCGCGCCGTTCAGCTGATTCAGGCGGCCGGGTTTTCCCTGATTTTGCAGATGATGGTCGGGCTGCCGGGCGATTCTCCCGCTTCCGTCCTCGCCACGGGGCGCGCCATTGCTGCATTGCGGCCGGACGGTGTTCGGATCTATCCCGTTGCTGTCCTGCGAGGCACGGCGCTGGCGGAGCTGGCAAAAAGCGGCGCCTATCAGCCGCTTGCGCTCGACGATGCAGTGGAGCAGTGTGCCGAGCTGATTGCGCTCTTTTCGGCGGCCGGAATCCCGATCATCCGGATTGGGCTGAATCCAAGCGAATCGCTTCATGCGGACGTGCTGGCCGGTGCCTATCACCCGGCACTCGGCGAACTCTGCTATGCGCGTTGGTATCGGAGGCGGATGTGTGCGCTGGCGGAGCCGCTGATGCCAACGGAGCGGCTCGTCTTCTTTGTGCATCCCGCCCGTCTGTCCGTTGCCGCCGGGCAGCATAGGAGCAATCTGGCCGCTCTGCGGGCGCAGTTTCCGGCATTGAAGGCGATCTCCCTCTATGGGGCGGACGGCGGTCGTGATGCAATTCGCGTGGAGCGCGGCTGAGAATCACCAACGCGGCCTCCCTGCATACTATGAAACTGAAGGCTGACGTCCGAACGGTTCGGCGTCCGCTGTCATATGTGGCAAGGAGGTTATCATTTTGCCGGATCCCAGAGTATCGAACAGCTGCGGGAAGGACTCCGTCTGCATCCGGACGCGAAAGGTTTATGATGCCTGTCGCAGTCAGGACTGTCTGGAGGATCTCCGCGTACTGCTGACCAACGAAAGTCAGGCGCTGCTTGAGCGCGCCATGAATGTCAAACCGAAGTCGGCGTCCATCCTGTGGACATACGTGGACGTCGAGCCGGTACCCTTTAACGACGGGTTCTATACCGTCGATGCCAGGCTCTTTTACCGCATCACGGCTGACGTGTTCTGCGGCATTGGCCGACCGGTTGAAATTGAGGGGCTTGCAACCTTTGACAAGCGTGCCATTTTGTATGGTAGTGAGGGAAAAGCCAAAACGTTCTCTTCGCAGATGGTTGCGGCGACGGGTGACGATATCCAGCTGCGGCCACGAACCAATCTGCCCATCGCCACGATCGAGGCCGTGGATCCCGTTGTACTCTCCTGCCGCATCGTGGAGCCCTGCGACCATTTCTGCGGCTGTGAGAGCTGCTGCAGCTGCGCGGACGTGCCGGATGCTATCTGCACCTGCTTCCGTTCCCCGTTCGTGCCCGGCGATGATGCGCGCCGCCTGTACGTTTCGCTCGGTCAGTTTTCCATGATGCGGCTGGAACGCGATACACAGCTGCTCGTTCCGGGGACGGACTACTGCATCCCGGAAAAAGAATGTCCGAGTGCGACAGAGAACGACGCCTGCGACCTGTTTTCGCGGTTCCGCTTCCCGACCAGCGAGTTTTTCCCGCCGGACAACGGCGCGGACAACAGCTGCGGCTGCGGGTGTAAAAAATAGCGCGTTGTGCGATATGGGGCAGGTGTGCGTCGGGCGGAGGTGCTGCCCTTCTCCGGCACGTGCGCGAAGCCTGAATGGAATACACGGCAGGCTCAGCCGCCCGGACTTTTTTGTCCGGGCGGCTGTTTGTGCAAGAGATGGGCGCAGGAATGCGCATCCTGCGGACGCGGTGCGTCGTGAGCAGAACGTGGCGGGAGACAGCCTTGTGTTCTGCGGTTGCCGAATCGTTCTGCTATGGGGTACGCAGGAGGCTTTGGGAAGCTGTCCGAGCAAGGCGCTGCAACCGTTTTGCCGGTTCGTCTGATGCTGACGTTGTGACGCGCGGCCGCTTTTTTTATGATGCCGGTTGACTATTTCACATTTTCGCGGTAAAATATAGAATAGGTTGGTATAGACAGCTGAAAGGAGGCGCCGATTTGACTGATTTTGAGCAACGGGTAGACGTTTTGGGCGTCGGACTGAATAACATTACCATGGACGGTGCCATTCACGCGGTGGAGGCTCTGGTGGAAGAGGATTCGCCTGCCTATATTGTCACGCCGAATCCGGAGATCATCAGCTTTTGCCAACGCGATCCGGAGATCATGGCAGCCGTCAACGGCGCTTCTCTCGTGATTCCGGACGGTATCGGCGTCATTTACGCATTGAAAATACTTCGCCGCCCCATCGGCGGCCGTGTGCCGGGAGTGGAGCTCGGCGAAAACATTCTGCCGCTCGCCATTGAGCGCGGCTATCGGCTTTTCATATTCGGCGGGAAGCCCGGCGTTGCCGAGAAAGCCGCCGAACGCCTTTCGGAAAAATATCCGGGGCTTCAGATCTGCGGCACGGCAGACGGCTATTTTTCGGACGATGACGAGGTGTCTGCCCGCATTTCGGCGGCTGCGCCGGATCTGCTCTTTGTCTGTCTGGGTGCGCCGCGGCAGGAGCTCTGGATGGCCGCTCACGCCGGTCGCGTGCAGGCGCGGCTGATGATCGGGCTCGGCGGCTCCGTGGACATCTACGCCGGGACGGTGAACCGTGCGCCGAAGTTCTGGCGCAGGCTGAACCTCGAATGGTTTTACCGGTTGATCTGCCAGCCGAAGCGCATCAGCCGTCTGGCTCGGAGTCTGCCCTCGTTTCTGCTGGCGGTCTGGCGTCAGCGCCGGGCAGAGAATCAGCAGAAACGCGCCTAAAAAATGGATTGGAAGTCAGGGATTGTATGCATTCACACGGCAAATTGTTCGTTTTAGAGGGAATTGACGGTTCCGGCAAAACCACCCAGTATGACCGGCTGCTGACCCGTGCAGCCGCCGTCGGTCAGCCGATGACCGGCACCACCTTTCCGAATTATCAAAGCCCATCCGGGAAGCTCGTTTCCCAATATCTGAGCGGTGCGTTCGGCACACGGCCGGACGATGTCAACGCCTATGCGGCGGCATCCATCTTCGCGGTGGATCGCTATGCCTCCTTCAAGACGGATCGTTGGGGTGAGGTCTGGCGTTCCGGCGGCACCGTTCTGTCCGCCCGCTACACCACGTCGAACGCCATCCACCAGGCGTCCAAGCTGCCCGCCGCTGAATGGCCGGCCTTTTTTCGCTGGCTGGAGCAGTATGAGTTCGGCGATCTGGCGCTGCCCAGACCGGACGACGTCTTCTTTTTGGAGATTCCGGTGGAGCTTTCGCTCCGTCTGGTCGCCGCACGTGCCGAAGCGACTGGCGTTGCGCGGGACATTCACGAGCAGGATGCAGCCTATCTGCTGCGCTGTGCCGAGGCGGCTGAGGCTGCCGCCTCCTTCTTTGGCTGGACGCGGATTCCAGTCGCCGAAAGCGGGCAGATGCGCCCTGTGGACGAAATCCACGAGACTCTTTCTCAGCTTCTTGAACTTTCATAGCAACCGATTTGGTTGCTGCCAGTGAGGTTTTTTTGTGCAGTTTCGAACACTTCAATTACAGGATCGTGCCATTGTCCAGCCGCTGATTGATCAGGCGGGCTGTCTGGCCAGCGAATCTTCGTTTGCCACCATGTTCATCTGGCAGGACATGACCCAGGATCTTTTCTGCATCCGTGACGGGATTCTCTTCCGCCGCGGAACGGGAACGCGCCGCCTGCGCTATGCATTCCCCATCGGTGCCGATGACCCTTCCGCTGCGCTGGCGGTCATCCGGGTCGATGCGGCTGAGGCCGGTGGTCTGCCGGAATTCGACTGGCTGACGGCGGAACAGCGCGAGCAGGTCGCTTCGATTTTTTCCGATCTCCCCTATTCCTTTTCCGAGCAGCCGGAGCTGGCTGATTATCTGTACAACACCGACGATCTGGCCAGTCTGCGCGGCAAAAAATACCACGCCAAGCGCAATTTTGTCAACCGTTTTTCCGCTGAATACGCTGGGCGGTTCCAGCTCTGCCCGATCACGTCCGACTGTCTGGACGAGATCTGGGACTTCAACTGCAAATGGTGTACACAGGAAGGCGTTCTGCCGGGGCACGGCACCGTTGCATCCGAATCCTGCGCCATTCACCGGGCACTGGCCAACTTTGAAGCGCTGGAGATGTCCGGGCAGGTGCTCTACGTGGACAACGCGATCGTCGCCTACAGTCTGGCCTCTCCGATCTCGCGCCGGGCGGCGGACGTCCACGCGGAAAAGGCGCTGGACGATTTCATCGGCGCCTATGCCGTCATCAACCAGGGCACCGCGCAGCAGCTGCAGGCGCAGCAGTATTCCTTCATCAACCGCGAAGAGGATCTCGGTCTGGACGGGCTCCGTCAGGCAAAAGCGTCCTACCATCCGGCCATGCAGCTGATGATCTGGAAGGCACGGTTGAACGCATGACGGTGCGCCGTGCTGAAGCCTCCGACGTGGCGGCCATGACGGCGCTGTACGCGCAGTGCTTTTCCGACAGCTCCGCGTTTCGTGCGGGCGTTTTTACGCAGGTTCTGCCGCTCGGCGATGCGCTGCTCAGCGAGGACGCAGCTGGCAAGCCCGCGGCCATGGTGCTGCTGCCACAGTTTTCGCTCAGCAGCGGGCAAACTGTCGGATATCTGTATGCGCTCTGCACCCGGCCGGACTGCCGTGGTCAGGGGCATATGACTGCGCTGCTCCACGCCGCACACCGCGTCTGCGCGGAACGGGGCGACATCTGGACGATGCTGATTCCGGCGACAGCTTCTCTGGCACAGACCTACGCACGGTTTGGATACGCACCGGTCGGCTTCCTCCGGGAATGCACCGTGTCGGCACCGCCCATTTCGACGGTCTGTCCGCCGTTGCGCCGCGCCGGGGAAGCAGATGTTCCGCAGATCGACCGGCTGTGGCGGATGTCCGGCTCGCAGGTGCGCCTGGCACGCCCCATGAGCCTGTACCGCGCGCTGGATCGGCTGTACGGCGCGTCGGGCGGCGGCTTCTATCTCTGCGGTGGGGGCTATGTCTTTCTCGATGCGGAGGGGCCTTTGACCATTCGCGAAGCAGTCGCTTTGGACGGCAATGTAGCTGCTTTGCTGCGTGCGGTACCGAACCATTTCGGGCTGGCGCAGGTGCGCTGCCGTTTGCCGTCCTGCGATGGCACTCCCTATGTCTATGCCCGCGGGGCATCCTTCGTTTCCGGGTCACTGAACCTGCTCTTTGACTGAGGGCGGGATTTCGGTATTTCTGTTTGATTTTTTTGAAAGGCGGACATTCTATGATGACGGATTCATCTGTTTATATTTTATTTGCCGACGGCTTTGAAGAAATCGAGGCCATCACTCCGGCGGACATTCTCCGCCGCATGGAGCTGGACGTTGTGCTGGTCGGCGTGACGGGGAAACAGGTGCGCGGAGCGCACGGCATGGAGCTGAGCATGGATCGCACGCTGAATCAACTCCGCACGCAGACGCCGGCGGCCGTTCTGCTCCCCGGCGGGATGCCCGGTGCGCGCAATCTGGACAGCAACCGGCTGGTCGGCGAAATGGTTCGCCGCGTGGCGGATGCGGGCGGCGTGATCGGTGCCATCTGCGCAGCACCCATGGTGATCGGGCGGCTTGGCCTCCTGCAGGGCAAGCGCGCCACCTGCTTCCCGGGGTTTGAGGAGCATCTCATCGGCGCTGAAAAGCAGGCCGACCGCGTTGTGACAGACGGTCGGATTGTCACCGCAGCCGGTGCGGGTGTCGCGGCCGATTTTGCATTTGCAGTCGGTTCGCTGCTGAAGGATTCCGTGACTGCCGCGTTTGTCCGCCGTTCCATGCAGTTTGCCGACTAAAGCGGAGCCGCCCGCACGAAGTCCGGGCGGGCGGCGTTCCGATGAGTGATGGCGAGGTTCAGCCGTTGCAGCAGGAAGAAAACAGAAGCAGAATGACTGCGATGATGAGAATGATCCACCAGCAGCTGTTCTCGTCAAAGATATTGTTGCAGCACATAGTTCTGACCAACCTTTCTGAAACTATCAGCTATGGAAAAGCTGTTTTTGGGGGCAATCGCTGCCCTTTCGAGATCATATTATGCTGCCGTGCGGCAATGTGTTCCGTGCGGTTCGGCCAGGGCTCCCTCTGTCAGGAGCCGGAAAGGCATTTGCCATGATGGACAATCAACCTTACGATTTTGACAATCTGCCGGGTGGTGAGGAATACACGCCGCCCGTCTCCAGCAATGAGCTTCTGAACCGCCTGCTGTCGGACGATTCATCACCCGCTCCGGAATCGAAACAGCCCCTTCAGTCGCCCGAAGAGCTACCGCCCGTAGAGCTACCGCCCGCAGAGCTACCGCCCGTAGAGCAGTCGACCGAGCCGGAGCCCATCGATGAGGAGCCGGACGACCGGTCGGAGGAAGCACCGCGCAGCGGCATCGGCTGTCTCTCCAGCTTCACCTACTGTATTCTGATTTTCGGCGTCTCCATTCTGCTCACGGCGCTGCTGATTCTGGCCGCCAACGATATGTTTGCGCTGGTCAAGTCCGATCAGGAAATCACCATTGCTATCACGGACGATGATTCTCTCCGCGACATTGCCGATACACTCTCCGACAACGGCATCATCCGCTATCCCTCCCTGTTCTGGACGTTTGCCAAAATGACCGATATGGATGACCGGATTCAGTCCGGCTCCTACACGCTCAGCCCATCCATGGACTACCGTTCCATTCTGTCCACCATCCGTTATCGGCCAAACTCCCGGCAGGTCGTCACCGTGACCGTTCCGGAGGGCATGACGCAGGACGATATTTTCGAATTGCTGGAGGAAAACGGCGTCTGTGAAGCGTATCTGCTCCACGCCTATGCCAAATACTATGATTTTTCCTACAGCTTTCTGAAGGAGCTTCCCTATTCCGACAAGCGGCTGGAGGGGTATCTGTTCCCGGATACCTACGATTTCTACATCGACGACTCGCCGGTGCGCGTGCTGAAAAAATTCCTCTCGAACTTCAGCCGGAAATGGGACGTCGATCTGAAATCCCGCGCCGAAAACATCAACATGAGCATCCGCGATATCACGATCATTGCTTCGATGATTGAGCGTGAAGCCAAGTATGACGAGGAACGGCCTGTGATTGCCTCCGTCATACACAACCGTCTGCGCAGCAGCCGGTTCCCCTATCTGCAGATTGACGCCACGGTGCAGTATGCCCTGCCGGAATGGAAGGAGTATCTGACCGAGGAAGATCTCAAAATTGACAGCCCCTACAACACGTATCTCTACGAGGGGCTGCCGGTCGGACCGATCTGCAACCCCGGTCTGGCCACCATCCGTGCGGTGCTGTATCCGGAGGATACGGACTACTATTACTATGTTGCACGGAAAAACGGTTGGCATTACTTTGCCTCGACCTATGACCAGCATCAGGAAAATATTCGCCGTGCATCCGATGAAGATCTTTCGACGCCGGGGGATGCCTCATAAATCATGGAAAGGATTGTTTTATTATGGAGTATCATCTGCAATGCTCGGACACGTTTCGTGCGTCCTGTTCCGAGTTCTGCCCCGAACCGGGTATTGTTTTGCTGCATCTGACTGCGGATGCCGTGGCGTCGCCCGCCAAGCTGGAGCTGACCGTTCACTGGGAGATGCCGAACACCGGCATTGCTCTGACATGGACGCCCAGCAACTATCGGGATAAGATCGTCGGGCCGAACTGGCGGCAGCTGAACGATTCGTGCGGGATGTCCGGTGCGCCAATCTATGTGAGCGTCGGCGACCACGATCAGAACTGCCTGACCATCGCCTGTTCGGACGCCAAAAACCGTGTCGGGATGCGCACCGGTGTGATCGAGGAGAACGGCTGCATGGACTGCCGCGTCCGCATCAACGTGGACAGCGCCATTTCGCACTACGAAGCGGATATCCGTCTGGATCGCCGCGACCTGCCGTTTTACAAGTCGATTCAGGATGTCCAGCGCTGGTGGACGACCTATGACGGCTATACGCCCGCTCCCGTCCCGGCGGATGCGCGCGAGCCGCTCTACTCCGCCTGGTACAGCTACCATCAGGCCATCGACGTGCCAGCCATTGTGCGAGAATGTGCATACTTCGCCAAGCTGGGAACACGCGTGCTGATCGTTGATGACGGCTGGCAGACGGATGACGGGAGCCGCGGCTATGACTACTGCGGCGACTGGCAGACCGCCGCCTCCAAGGTACCCGATATGCGCGCCTTTGTCGATGCGGTTCACGCACAGGGCATGAAGTTTGTACTCTGGTATTCCGTTCCGTTCGTTGGTGAATACACCGCCGCCTATGAGCGGTTCAAGGACAAGCTGCTCGGCTCCCGCGGGCACAACAATGCATCCAAGACGCACGTGTTTGATCCGCGCTATCCGGAGGTTCGCGCTTATCTGATTGACCTGTACCGGAAGGCCGTGCTGGATTGGGATCTGGACGGCTTCAAGTTTGACTTTGTGGACGCCTTCTACCAGTCGGATGATACGGCGGAGGGCATGGACTATGTCTCGGTCTACGACGCGGTGGATCGTCTGATGAAGGACGTCATTGCCGAGCTGCGTACCATCAAGCCGGACATTCTGATCGAGTTCCGGCAATCCTACATCGGCCCGCTGATGCGCACCTTCGGCAATATGTTCCGCGTGGGCGATTGCCCCTGCGACGCGTATTCCAACCGCGTTTCTTCCATCGCGCTGCGGATGCTCTGCGGCAACACTGCCATTCACTCCGATATGGTCATGTGGCATCCGGAGGTCAGTGCAGAGCAGGCGGCCTATCAGCTGACCAGCGTGCTCTTTGCCGTGCCGCAGATTTCCGTCCGGCAGGATCAGCTTTCGCCGGAGCAGACGGAAATGGTCGCCGCGTATCTCGCGCTGTGGCGGAAATATCGGGATGTGCTGCTCGACGGAGAGATGTTCTACCATGGCTACGCCAGCGATTTCCCGTATGTCTCCTCCCGCAAGGGCAATACGCAGGTCGGTGCCGTCTACGGCGGCATGATCGCCTATCTCCCGGAGGTGACCGACGAGATCGTTCTCGTCAACGCCTCGCCGGACAGCCGGATTCTGCTGGATGCGCCCTGTGCCGGAACGTATCGCTACAGCATCACGGATTGCTGCGGTAAGCCGGTCGGCAGCGGCACCATCGCGCTCAACGGTGCCTTCCCGGTGATTGATCACGTCCCGGTCAACGGCGTGGTCACACTGACTCGTGCATAGTTATGCGCTTGCGTGAAATACGCTGAAAGCCATTCAAAACCGCCCCGGGCTGTTTGACACAGCTCAGGGCGGTTTCATTGTCCATTCAGGCAGTCGCGGTTGGCGTGTGGAGGAATTCCGGGCATTTCTGTATCAGGCATAGCGGTACAGGTTTTCCCGGCCGCTCCGGCCAACGCACAAAACGGCCTGCATGGAAACGAGCAGGTTCAGCGCCTGCTGGGCATCGCGTCGGCGGATATGCGCCGCAGCGGCCAGCATGGCGCTGGTAAACGGTTCTTCCATCCCCTTCGGCAGCAGGGCTGCATAATCGGCGGGTGTGCGCAGGGCAATGACGGAGCGCAGCGCGGTCGGGATTTTTTCATAGCGCGTTGCGTGGCGTTTACGTGTTTCGCCGGTTCCATCCAGCAATCGATATTCGTCCAGCGTCAGGCAGACGAGATCGACCGTCAGCCCCGGCATTTGCAGTCGGGATTTCAGCGCACAGAGATCCGACAACGCCTCCAGCGGTTTGCCGTGGACGCGTGAGCGCCGCGTTTCCACCACTTCCCCGCTCGCCGGTTCCAGCCAGAGGATGCGTGCATCGGTCACCACCGGGCAGACGATTCGCACATCCGTCACCGGCAAAAAGGCGTCCAGCTTTCGCGCCAGCCGGTGCAGCTGTGCCGTCTGGATTTCCACGGCGCACGTTTCTGCCAGGGCGTCCGTCACATAGCCCTGCAGCTTGCGTTCGTGACGTGTTTCGTCCGGCTCATAGAAATATTTCAGCGTGAGGTGCAGCGTTTTTTCGCCGAGAGAGCCAATCCCGTTTTCGCCGCGGCGCGCGGCGGCGGCGCGGAGACAGGCCTCTGCAAACGCCTGCTGCTGTTCAGTCTCAGTCAAGGGTCATGGCTCCTTCCCGTTTTTCCGGATATCTGCCCTTGATTATACCACATTTCGCCGCCTTTGAAAAGGGATTCCGTGCGTTTGCCGCGGTTTACGTGACTGGCAGCTCGTGATCGGTATAATGCAGCACGATCACGGTGCGATCGTCGCCGTTGTCGTCCGTTTTCGCCATCCGCAGCAGCAGCTCTGACAGCTCCCGCGGATTGTCGCAGTGCAGCTTTTTCAGGCAGCTGCAAAATTCCTCCGGCGACTGACCCGCCAGGACACCATCGCTGGTCAGGACGATCAGGTCGCCCGGCGTGAGTGCTGTCCGCGTCACGCTGATTTCCTCCATCGACGGCTTGCTGCCCAGAATGCGGACGTGATAGGCGTTCCCGCATTTGCGGCGGAGGAAGGTCGGCGCGGCGCGGTATTTGATCGTGTGGAGCTCGCCGGTTTTCGGATGCACCACGGCAATGTCCACCGTTGCGAAATTTTCGCCGTCTGAGCGAATCTGCACGGAGGAGCGGATGATATCGACGGCCTGTCCCGGTTCGATGCCCGCTCTGAGGAAGCTCTCCAGCAGCTTCACCGTTCGCACGGCTTCCTCCCGCGCTTCCGTCCCGCTGCCCATGCCGTCGCAGAGCACCACGTACATACTGCCGTCCTTCCCGGTGAAATACGTCCCGCAGTCGCCGCTGATGCGTTCTCCGCGCCTTTTCTCGGCGGTTGCGCCAATCTGGCAGGAGCATTCCGGGCGTTCGGAGAAGGTCATGCAGGAGAGGTGCCGCCCCTCCAGCTGCTCCGGCATCGCCATTCGCACGCCGCTGATATGGCTGATGGCCTCCGCCAGCTCCTCGCCACGGCCGTTCAGCGCACGCAAATTCGTCCCGCACAGCTCGACGTGCAGGCGATCCTCACCGTCCCGGTAGGCGATCACCTCGGCCTCTGCGCCGTATTCTGCCGTCAGGCGCTTCAGCTCCGCTTCCAGCTTCGCCTCGAACTGCGGTTCGTTTGACAGCTCCACCGCCTCCGCATCCAGCAGCGCCGACAGCTGGCCGTACTGCCGGGAGAGGAGCGCACGGTTGTCGCGGTACTCCCCTTTTCGGATGTGCCGTTCCCGTCCGGCGCGAATGGCGAGCGTCAGGCAGGCACAGACATCCTCCAGACGCGAGCAGCGCGTGCGGACGCTTTCACAGAAATCTGCCGGCTCCGCACGGCCGCGACCCATCATGGCGCGAAAGCCATTTCGCTCCGACGCCATTTCCCGGATGCAGCCCGTCCGGTTTTCGCATCGGCCGCAGGAGGCTTCCAGACCTTCTGCCAGCCAATCCGTCTCCTGCGCGTTCTCGCGCGTCTGGTCGGGCTTCATGGTCTTTGCCAGATCATCATAGGCACCCGCCAGACTTTGCAGCCTGGCCTGCATATGGCGGCGGATGTGGGCATCCGCGCCGCTGTGGTCGGTTTGCATTTTGCTGATCGGCCTTTGGAGCCACGCAGCCGGCAGGAGTGCGAAGGCGGCTGCGCCGACGGCCGCCTCAATCACAGCGCCGAACGACTGCGCCTCCGTTGGGAGGAGCAGAATGGCCACGGCGTGGACGGCGACAAGTGTCAGCGCGGATGCCACGCGGCCGCCGCGGATGCTCCATCCGGCAGTCAGGCCGCCGAGCGCGTACAGTGCCGTGCAGAGTGGAACGCCGGAGCCGGTCAGATCCATGGTCAGGCCGATGGCCAGTCCCGCAACGGTTCCGCCGTAGGCTCCGGCTGCATACGCAGCGGCAAGCACCAGCGTGACGGCCGCCATGCAGCCGATTCGAATCGACAGGCCGCCGATGGAAAAGCCCGGCAGCGCTGCGCCGCAGAGTGCCAGCAGAACGAGCTGCGCGAGGAACTGTTTTTCCGAATCGAGCGCACTGGGCACGCGGCGGTTGGAGCCGTGGAGTGCTGTCGAAAACACGGCTGCTGCGGCCATGGAGAGCATCAGCTCCGCGAGGTCGAGCAGCACGGCCAGCGCACCGCCGCCCGAGGTCAGGTGCCAGACCAGCCCCGTCAGGCCAATTGCCAGACCGGTGGAGAGCATGGCAAAGAGCGGTGTGCGCGTTCGGAACACCTGTCGAAGCGTCAGTTTGAGCATCATGGCGATCAGCGCGGCTGCCAGGTAGCGGATGCTGTCAATGCGGTTCCACGCGGCACAGGTGCCGATCAGAACACCCGCCGCTGTCGCCAGCAGCCGTCTGTTTTTCTGCTGTGCCTGCAAAAATGACACGCCGAACGGTGCGCGGCTGCCATAGATGATCGTCTGTGCCAGCAGGAAGCCGCCGACCGCAGCCAGGCAAAGCGCCAGCACCTCCCGCTGTTCGGGTATTCGCTGTTCGCGGACTTCTGTCGTGTTCGGGTCAAATTCCAAGAGTTTCATAGGGTGGTCTGTCCTTCCTGAGAATGCTTTTGTATCGGGCGATTGCCCGCCTGTATATCATACCGTCCGGGCGGTGGTATTTTTTGTCGCATTGGACAGACCGATTCTTTTTTCACCGTTGGTTCTTTTTCGAAAATCCGACACGTTCCATCATTTGAAAGCACCTGAAAACGCCGCATTCCATCCCCTTCGATCGAATGCGGCGTTTTTTGCGTCTGTTTATTTATGATATTTGCGGTGGTTCAGAATTGCAAAGGCGCGATAGAGCTGTTCCAGCAGCATAACACGCGCCAGGTGGTGCGGAAACGTCATTTTGGACATGGACAGCAGCCAGCCTGCGCGCTGCTTCAGGCGCGGGCTGAGGCCGTTGGAGCCGCCAATGACCAGGCACAGGCGGCTGTCGCCGCCGCTCGCCAGCGTGTCAATGCGGGCGGCGAAGGCTTCGCTCGCCAGCTGAGCGCCCTCCGGCGTCAGGACGATCAGGAATGCGCCCTTTGGAATTGCCCGCTCAATGGCATCGCACTCCGCTTCCAGCGCGGGGGCGATTTCCGAATCGTTGTCCACCGGGCGCTCCGGCAGCTCAAGCACCGTGACGGATGCGAAGGGACGCAGGCGCTTCAGGTATTCCTCACAGGCGGCCTGATAGTGCTTTTCCTTCAGCTTACCGACGCAGATCAGTGTGACAGAGATCATAAGTCAGGGGCCTCCGGCGCTTCCGGCGGGGTGTCCTCCGGGGACGTCCGGTTCCGCTCATCCGCCGAGCGGACATATTCCGCATAGACGACCTGCGTCATCCGCATATACGGCATCAGATAGAGCAGCGGCAAAAACATGAACAGGGCGCACATCAGATACCATCCGGCGAAGCTGACGATGCAGAGTACCCATTCCCACACATGGCCGCGCATGGCGCGCCACGAGCGCAATGCGGCATCAAACGGCCCGGCCTCCGGGTGGTCGAGGAAATAGTACGGCGTCAGCAGCAGGCGGATTGCAAACAGCGCGTAGATCAGCATACATCCCAGTGAGACGGCAACGACGCGGCCATCAACGAGCGCCCAGTTGACCGTCGGCGATGCCAGAGCGGTCAGCTGCTCCGACAGATCGGCCAGCACAGCATCCGCCGTATCGAGCAGCCAGCTGGCTGGGATGCTGTACAGTGCAAGGGAGATCAGGCCGGTCACGACGGTGTAAACATAGTATTCCAGCACGCGCTTCAGCCGTTCGCCATCGGAATACCATAGAAAAACATCCATCACACGCGGCTTCTGGCGGCGAAACGCCTTCATCAGGAATTCGGCAACACCCAGTGTCAGCGGTACCAGCAGGAAGCCGGTCAGGACGGTCAGCAGAGCGGAGGAAAGATCAAAGCGATAGACCCAGATTTGAACCATGCAGATCAGCCCAAATCTTTGTGTCAGGCCGGAAATTACCGTGGAAAGTGCGAAACCGGTCACCGTTTCCAAGGCAAGGAGAAAAACGATTTTGAACAGATACGGCGCCATGGCCGGTTTGGCCAGGCCTTTTGCCGTTCGAATGACCTGTGAGCGTGGCAGTTTCATAGGGCGACTGATTTCATCCTTTCTTTGCGGGCTGCACGCTGCCATCAGACAGAGCCCGTGAACAAACACGCCCGCCCGACATGGTGCGCACGTCGGACGGGGTGGATGGATCGTTCCGGATCAGATGCCCGGAGCGTTGGGATCATCGGTATCAACCGGCTCTGTCGGCTGCGGCGGCGCGGTCGTTGTCTCCGGCGGATTGGTCACCGGTGGTTCCGTGACAGGCGGTTCCGTGACAGGCGGTTGCGTTTCGCTGACAGCCGGGCCGACATAGGTCAGGCCGTTATACGGGCTGTATTTGCTGGTGTTGACCTTGACCTCCTGCTGGAGGACGCCATCGACGTAGATCTGCTTATACAGTTCGACCTTGTAGCCCGGCATACCGGTCCGCACTTTTCTCTCCGTGCCCGGTGCAAGGGTCGAATCTTCGACATATTTCATCGTCTGTTCGTAGGTTTCCAGAACGACGGACTTGAACTTGATCGTCCGGTTGGCAGCCCGCGACTCTTTCCCATAGATGGAGACGGTCAGTGTGCCGTTGCTGGCTTTGGCCGAAATCCGGATGGGTTCATCCGTGTTGTTGCGGAAAACGTAGTCCAGAGAGCCATAATAGAGGGTGGCATCCATGCCGAGATCAACGTAGGAAACCTTGTAGGCGTGGACATAGCGGGAAATCTGATCCATTTCGGCGTACAGCGAGGCGACGTAGAGCGTCGAACTCACCTGGCAGATGCCGCCGCCGAGACCCTCCTGCATTCCGCCGTTTTGGAAGACGGTCGCCGGTTTGTAGCCCTTTTCCTTGGTTCGTTCACCGACAACGCGGTTGAAGGAGAAGGTCTGTCCCGGCAGAACGACAGATTCATGGATAGCAGCAGTTGCCAGGCCGACGTTGACCGTGCGGTTGGCCTCTGCGGGGTTATAATAGGTGATGCACTGTCCCAGCAGGTCTTTGAAGTACTGGTTCGGGAGCGTTTCCGCCGTGACAGCCGGTTGAATTTCCTGCTTGAGGAATGTCTTTTCCGTCCAGTTGCCGTTGTTCAGCTCCTGACGAATCTGGTCGATGTCGATGTCGTAGCCGATGACTTCCCTGACAACGATGGTATTGTTGTCGGCGTCCACATCGTAATAGGCGTCGGCGGGCGCGCAGTAGATCATGGTATACAGTTCATCGAGGTTCGGCATTTCCGGCGCCTTTGTGATCGTCTTCAGCTCCAGCTCTCCGGTCTGATGGTCATCCAGCGCATTCACGACCTGACGGAAGGCTTCTTCCTTATCGACAGAGGTGTGCTCCGTGCCGCGACGGAAGGTCACGCCGTTTTCCGTCAGCTCATACTCGGTATCGGAGCCGGTATCGATGCTGGCAACCAGCTCGTCTATCCGTTTGATAATGTATTCCTCGTCAACGCCGGTGATATCAGCCTTGATCGCCTGAATGGACTGATACTGGGCAATCAGCGACAGGTCATAGCCCTTGCTTTTCATGTAGGCGGTCAGTGCGTCATAGTCGACCGGGGCATTTGCCTCGTTGAGGCTGATTTTCACGGATGCACCGGCGGCCTTCACCGTCAGCGCCTGATCCTTTCGGGAATCCGTGATATAGCCCTTGACGAGCATTTCAACCTCGCTGCTGGCAACCGGCGTGGAGGATGCGGAGGGATTCTCCGTGACGTCGGGCGGATCCTGAAACGTATCCTTCAGCTCACCGACCAGCCAGATTCCCAGCAGAATCAGCAGGACGGCGGAAATGGCCAGCAGAACGATCAGCGTAATTTTCGGCATTGTCGTTTTCTTTTTGCTCATATGTTTTCTCCATCTGTCTACAGATATGGGGTTCTCAGGCATCCATATTTCCGGGCGGCGAATGACGCAGCGCCATGGAAAACCCTTTTCGGATGATACTTCTCTATTATAGCAGTCTGCGGCCGGAAAATCAATGACAGTCCGCTTACAAACTGGATAATTTTTGGAAACAGCTGTATTTTCTGCACAGCTATCCGTTTCACAGCGGTTCTCCATCCGGACGGAGAACCGCCCGGACATTTTCTGTCCGGGCGGCTTTTTGTTTCCGGTTGATGTTGACGGCTGTCCACTCAACGTGCGGTTGGTGAGACGGTTCGGCCGTGCAGTGCAGGATTCAGCAGTTCGGCGTTTCGTCCATCATGGCCGCGATTCTCCGGCCTCTTTCCAGCGCCTGACGCAGATAGGCATCCTGATCGAGTTCGGCATACCGGTCATGAGTGTTCCGACCCGGCTTCGCCTGGCTGCACAGCTCCATCATCAGGATGCCCTGATAGTGGGCGCGTTTCAGGCGTTTGCAGATGCCGGCCCAGTCCGCCGTTCCGTCGAACGGCATCAGGTGGGCATCGTCCAGGAACGTCAGGACGGACGGATCCGTCATGCCGAGGTTGTCATTCAGGTGGGTACAGATGAGCTTGTCGCCGTAGCGTGCCGGGACGTCCTCGGCATGGTTGTAGCAGAGCTCATGGCCGGTATCCCAGCAGAAGCCAACGGCGGGCGAATCGGCGAAGGCATCGATGAGCGCCTGCAGATAGTTGATGTGCTCGACGTTTTCAAAGGCCAGACGTACCGGTGTCTCCTCCGCGGCTTTGATGATGCGTTCAAACCGTTTCAGACCCAGAGCGGACGGCGGCGTATTGCGATCCATGCCGATGATCGGGTGCATGACCGCGATCGGGACATCGTTCTCCGCGCAGTCGTGGATGCAGCGGATCAGGACGGAGGCAAATTCATCGCCGGCGTCCCCTTCATCCCACAGAGTGCTGCACGGGCCGAACGGCGCGTGAATGGATTGATAGATCAGACCGAGGGAGCGGATGCGCGCAGCCAGTGCAGCGACATCGGTTGTTTCATTCCAGCCGGTGAAGCAGGCGTCAAAGCCCGCCCGCGCAATCGCGTCAATGGATTCTTCCGGTGTCTGGACACGGTATGCACCGGCATTGATTCCGATTTTCCAGGTTTCGCTCATAAAACAGCCATCTCCTTTGAATCAATTGATTTTTGATTTAATACTGTCTGCCCCAGACCACCAGATGCTTGGCCGGTTTCCCGCAGCAGACGCAGACGTCGCCGATGGGCTCGCCGTCAAACGGAATGCAGCGGCTCTTGACACCGCCGGTTTCATCCTTCAGCTGGTTTTCGCAGGCTTCGTCGCCGCACCACATTCCGCGGATGAAGCCCGGATGGTTTTTGGCAAGATCCAGGAATTCGTCGTGGTTGTGCGCATCGTGCGTTTTCTGATGCAGATTGTCGAGTGCGCGCTGGTACAGACCGTCATGCACCGCCTGCAGCGCGTCAGCCACGGCTGTCTCCAGCTGATCCAGCGATACGGCGATTTTTTCGCGGTTGTCGCGGCGAACCAGAACGCAGGCGTTGTTTTCAATGTCACGCGGGCCGATTTCCAGGCGCAGCGGAATGCCCTTCATCTCGCACTGGCTGAACTTCCAGCCGGCGGAGTTGTCGCTGACATCGACGGAAACGCGGAACGAACGGCTCAGGCGGGCGCGGAGCTCCTCCGCCTTTTCCAGAACGCCCGGCTTATGTGAGGCGATCGGCAGAATCATGACCTGAATCGGTGCGATGCCCGGCGGCAGAATCAGTCCGCTGTCGTCGCCGTGGGTCATAATGACGGCGCCGATCATCCGGGTGGAGACACCCCAGGACGTCTGATGCGGATATTTCAGCTGGTTATTCCGGTCGGAGTAGGTGATCTCAAAGGCGCGGGCGAAGCCGTCACCGAAATAGTGCGATGTGCCACCCTGCAGTGCGACGCCGTTGTGCATCATAGGCTCGATCGTGTAGGTTTCGACAGCACCGGCAAACTTTTCCTTATCGGTTTTCCGGCCGGTAATTGCCGGGATGGCCAGCGTTTCGCGGTAGAAATCCTCATAGCACTTCAGCATCCGGAGTGTTTCTGCGCGGGCTTCTTCTTCGGTTTCGTGCATGGTATGGCCTTCCTGCCACAGAAATTCCGAGGTGCGGAGGAAGGGGCGCGTGGTCTTTTCCCAGCGCACAACGCTGCACCACTGGTTATACAGCTTCGGCAGGTCGCGGTAGGAGTGAATGATATTCTTATAGTGTTCGCAGAACAGCGTTTCTGACGTCGGACGGACGCAGAGGCGTTCCGCCAGCTCCTGCTGGCCGCCGTGCGTGACCCAGGCCACCTCCGGTGCAAAGCCCTCGACATGGTCCTTTTCCTTTTGCAGCAGGCTCTCCGGGATGAACATCGGCATATAGAGATTCTCGTGCCCCAGTTCCTTGAAGCGTCTGTCGAGATCGTGCTGCATATTCTCCCAGATTGCGTAGCCATACGGGCGAATGACCATGCAGCCCTTGACGCCCGAATAGTCAGCCAGCTCGGCCTTTTTAACGACGTCTGTGTACCATTGCGCAAAATCAACGTCCATCGACGTGATCTGCTCCACCATCTTTTTTTCCTGTGACATAAAGATGTCCTTTCGTTCTGTGTATTTCTGTATCCGTTGCTTCCGTCCTACGGGGCGGGGTTCACTTCGACAATCTGGGTCTGGCTCTTGTAATAGCTCTTGTTGGCCAGGCGGCGCTCCAGCAGCGTGTCGCCGTTGTAGATGAGCTGATACGTTTCGCACTGATACCCATCTTTTCCGCGCTGCGTCTGCCGCTGCGTTCCATAGGCCAGGGTTTCATTGTAAACATATTCCGTCGAATACGGGTAGGTATGCGTGGTCACGGTTTCCACCTCGACGTGGCGGTTGGGATCCGTTTTCGTGCCGTACAGGCAGACCGTCAGGGTGCCGTCCTGCATCACGGCGCTGACGCGGACAGGATAGGCGGTATTGTTGACAAACCGGTAGTCCAGATAGCCCCACTGCACCGTGGCGTCCTGACCCAGCGGCACATAGTCCACCGTGTATGCATGGACGGCGCGTTCGGTCACTTCCAGATCGGCGCGCAGTGTCGCCAGATAGATGGTTGAGGAGACCTGGCAGATGCCGCCGCCGGTTCCGTCCACCATTTCGCCGCCGGCAAAAACGATGGCCGGTTTGAAGCCGCGCGCCTCCGTGCGTTCGCCGACAATCCTGTTGAAGGAGAACTCCTCGCCCGGCAGCAGAATGATCTCATTGACCTTTTCCGTCGCCAGCTTCAGGTTGGTGGTGCGGTTGGCTTCGGCGCTGTTATACGGGGAGACCGCCTGTCCGAGTACATCGCGGAAGAGCAGCTCGCCGAGCATCTGCTTGGTCATCTGCGGGGTGGTGTAGATAAAGGGATAGGTTTTCTCCGTCCACGCCTCTTCGCTCTGCATATCCTCATTGAGCTGATAGATATCAATGTCTTTTCCGATGACTTCCTCGACAATCTGATAGCCGCGGGAACCGGATTTTTCGACATAGGCGTCCTGTGCCGCGACACAGAAGGTTTCCCGGAGGATGTTCCAGTCCGGAATTTCCGCCTTTGTGACCTTCGGCTCGACAACATACTCGCCATACGATCCGGTTTCCAGCATGGAATGCACGGTATCGCCCAGAGCGGTACGGTTGATCTCGACGCCGTCATTGCCGCGGGTGATCGTCAGGCCGTTGCTGTCCAGCAGATAGCTGTACGCCCTGTATGTTTTCTCCACGGAGGCCACAAGCGAATCGAGCGCCTGATTGACCGCGTCCCGGTCATAGCCGTTCAGGCCGGAGACGGAGAGCTTATGCTGTGCTTCGGATTTGATCAGCGCATAGCGGCGGAAGACCGAACGTTCCCGCCCGTATGCATACGCCTGATGGGCAATCGACTGTGCGTCAATCCCGGTCATGATGTCGCGGGCCTGAATGGTGACGCTCTGATCCAGGCAGCGAACCGTCAGGCTGCGGCTGGAAAAATAGTTTTCGCTGTACTCATTCAGGGCGTTGACGGCTTCATCCTCCGTCATGCCGCCGAGCTGCACGCCGAGCGCCGTGACGCCGGGATAAATCCGGTCATAGCGGTTCACGCGGCTGCACATCAGCACGAGGCAGACGATGCCCGTCAGGAGCAGCAGCGAGAAGACGCTGATGCAGACCCCAAAAAAGGCCGGGCTGAGCCCCAGAATTTTTTTCCTGCTCTTGGCCTGCAGGTTGATTTCCGTTGTGCGGAACTGTTTTTCATCCCCCGGGTCATCCGGGAGCTGATCCAGAATTTTCTTCCAGTTATTCAAAATCGTCTCTCCTTTCGGAAGATCGCATGATGCTGCGCGATTCCATGGTGTATGATATCATAAAATACACACAGGCGGCAACAACAGTGCGGTTACGATTTGGGAACGGTTCGGATACGAACGCGACCGCCATGGGCGATTAGAAGCCGAAATAGGCTTTGGCGTTGTCGTGTGAAATGCCTGCGACAATCCGGTTCAGCAGTGCCGGGTCGTTCGGGAATTCCCCGTCATCGACCCATGTGCCGATCAGGTTGCAGAGGATGCGGCGGAAGTATTCATGGCGCGGATAGGACAGGAAGCTGCGGGAGTCGGTCAGCATACCGACAAAGGTGGACAGCAGGTTCAGGCTGGCCGTTTCGCGGAGCTGCTTTTCCATCCCGTCCTTATGGTCAATGAACCACCAGGCGGAGCCGAACTGCGTTTTGCCCCGGACACCTGTCCCTGTGAAGCAGCCGCAGAGAGCCAGCATGGCGTAGAAATCCTTCGGGTTCAGCGTGTAGAGAATGGTGCGCGGCAGCTCGGATTCCCGGTCAATCCGATCCAGCATACGCGACAGGCTGGAAGCGACTTCAAAGTCAGACATGGTGTCGAAGCCGGTATCCTTGCCGATGCGGTTGAACATTTTGGTGCTGTTGTTCCGCATGGCGCCGCAGTGCAGCTGCATCGTCCAGTCTTTTTTGGCAAAATAACCAGCCAGGCAGAAGAGGATGTAGGATTTGTATCCGTCCGCTTCCTCAGTGGTCAGGGTGCCGCCGTTCATTTTCTTGGCAAACACGCGCTGCGCTTCCGCGCCATCCGCCTGTGTCGCCGGGAGGCGGCCAAAGTCATGGTCGGAGAGGCGGCAGCCGTGTTCGGCAAAATAGTCCACGCGGCGATACAGCGCCGTCAGCACGTCCTCCGCATTCTGAATTGCGACACCGGACACATCGGCCAGCTTGGCGATATAGTCGGCGAAATCGTCCTTTTCGATCAGGACAGCGCGATCCGGACGGAAGGTCGGGCGGACTGAGCAGCCCGATACCGGGTTGTTGGCAATGGACTGATGCCATTCCAGCGAATCGATCGGGTCGTCCGTTGTGCAGATGACCTCGACGTTGGAGGAGGTGATGAAGCTGCGGGCAGACGTTTCCGGCCTGGCCAGCACGGCGTTCATCTGGTCATACAGCTCTCTCGCATTGTCCGCGGTCAGTGCTTCGTCAATCCCGAAGAAGTGGTGCATTTCCAGGTGCGTCCAGTGGTAGAGCGGGTTGCCGACGGCGCATTCCAGCGTTTTGGCATAGGCCAGGAATTTGTCGAAATCGTCGGCATCGCCCGTGATGTAGGCTTCATCCACACCGGCCAGGCGCATCAGACGCCATTTGTAATGGTCGCCGCCGAGCCACGCCTCCGTGATGGTCTGATAGCGGCGGTCGCCTGCAATTTCAGCCGGGCTGAGGTGGCAGTGATAGTCGATGATCGGGAGGGATTCTGCAACGGAATGAAACAGGTTCTGTGCGGTTTTTCCCTTCAGGAGGAAATTTTCATGCATGAATTTCATGTGGATGACCTCATTTCTCTTGTATAGTGGTTGAACCGGCCAGCTGTGCCGCAACGCGGTTGACGTTGCCTGCACCGCAGGTCAGGATCAGGTCGCCCGGCTGTGCCATTGCGGCCAGGCAGACCGCAGCATCGTCCAGGGCGGGGATATATTGTGCGCCGGGAATCTCCGCCGTCAGGTCGGCAGAGGAAATCCCGAAGGTATTCTGTTCGCGTGCGGAATAAATATCCGTACAGACAACGACATCGGCCAGCCGCAGCACCTCGCAGAAGCGATCCTTCAGTGCGACGGTTCTGGAATACGTATGCGGCTGGAACAGGCAGATGACCCGTTGGAAGCCGAGCGTTTTGGCGGTTTTCAGCGTGGTTTCCAGTTCGTCCGGATGGTGGGCGTAGTCATCCACCACGACGGCGCCGTTGCAGGTGCCGATGCGCTGGAAGCGGCGCAGCACGCCGGTATAGCTCTGGAGTCCGCGGGCAATGACATCCGGGGCGAAGCCGTAGCCGCGGAGTACGGCGGCGACAGCCAACGAATTGTCCAGGTTGTGCTGTCCGGGGACGGCCAGCTCGATTTCGCAGAGCGGCGTCCCGTTTTCGGTCAGGGTATAGGCCGCGCAGCCCTGCTGCATCCGAACAGCTTCCGCCCGGTATTGTCCGTCGCCGCCAAACGTCAGGATGCGGCGATTCAGACCGGTAACGGCGCGCATGGCGTTTTCATTGGCCGCATTCACAACGAGCAGCCCGTGCTCCGGTGTATGCTCAGCAAACACGCGAAACGCGCCGATGATCTCCTCGATTCCGGAATAATAGTCGAGATGATCGGGCTCAACATTCAAAATCACAGCCGTTTCCGGATACAGCTCGTGGAAGGAGCGGCAGTATTCGCACGACTCCGCAACGAACCAGGGGCTGTGACCCAGTGTATAGGTGCCGTGAATTTCCGGCAGCGGTGCGCCGAGGAACGCAGTCGGCGACTGGTCATCCTGCAGCAGCACATGGGTCAGCATACCGGAAACCGTCGATTTTCCATGTGTGCCCGAAACGCCGATCGAATGCGGGTATTCGCGCATGATCTGTCCGAGCACCTGCGGGCGCTCAAGGATGGGAATGCCGGCTGCCCGCGCATAGGCGATATCCGGTGAGGTGTCGGCAATGGCGGCGTTGCGGACGATGACTGCTGCGCCTGCGACATATTCCGGCCGGTGTCCGATGGCGACCGGGATGCCATGCTCGCGCAGCATGGCGGTATTCTCGGATTCGTCGCGGTCACTGCCGGTGATGTGGGCACCGCGCCGGGCAAGTTCCAGCGCAAGAGAGGACATCATGACGCCGCCGATTCCGATGAAGTGAATCCGTGCATGGTTTGCAACGGCCTGTTCAAGCTGTTTCATGCTGAAACAATCGCCTCCGATTTCACGATTTGGCACTACATCCGCTGAATCTGCCGTTTGCGGGCGATGTTCAGCGTTCCGTCCTGCATGGCGGTCAGGTTGTCAAGCGCTTTGCCGGTTCCGTAGGCCACGCACGACACCGCGTCCTCTGCAATGTGTGTTTCAATCCCGGTATGGGATGCAATCAGCCGGTCAAAGCCGTAGACGAGGCTGCCGCCGCCGGTCATGGTGATGCCGTTGGTGGAGATGTCGGAGACCAGCTCCGGTGGTGTCCGTTCCAGTACGGAGTGTACTGCCTCGATGATATTCACGGTGACTTCTTCGAATGCTTCCATGATCTCCGAGGAGCTGACCATGAAGACCTTCGGCAGGCCGGACATCAGGCAGCGCCCCTTGACGTCCATCGTCAGATCCTCCGGGCGCGGATAGACGCAGCCGATGTTGATTTTCAGCTCCTCCGCTGTGCGTTCGCCGATCATGACGTTGTGTTTGCGCTTGATGTATTTGATGATGGCTTCATCGAACTTGTCACCTGCGATTTTGATCGAGCAGGATTCCACAATGCCGCCCAGGGACATGACGGCGATATCCGTTGTGCCGCCGCCGATATCGACGACCATGTTGCCGTTGGGCTTGGTGATGTCGATGCCTGCGCCGATGGCTGCTGCGACCGGCTCCTCAATCAGGTTGACCTGTCGGCCGCCGGCCTGCAGACCCGCGTCAAAGACGGCGCGTTCCTCCACCTCCGTGATACCGCTCGGCACGCAGATCACGATGCGCGGTTTGAACAGGCGAAAGCCGCAGACCTTCTTGATAAATTCGCGAATCATGCGCTGTGTGATTTCATAATCCGAAATCACGCCGTCTCGCAGCGGACGGATGGCAACGATGTTGCCGGGGGTGCGACCCAGCATCCGCTGAGCCTCCGTGCCGATGGCCAGCATCCGGCCGGTTTCCTTATTCAGCGCAACCACGCTCGGTTCGCGCAGAACAATCCCTTTTCCTTTGACATAAACAAGGATCGTCGCGGTCCCGAGATCGATCCCGATGTCGCTTGTAAACATATCTGTCATCACAGTCTTTCTGAACGATTCTTCTGATGATATCAATCTATTCTATATTATATAACATTCGTGCGTTCATTTCAACTACTTTTCTGTTTTTTGCTTCGTTCGGGCAATTGTCACGCAGACAACCTCCTCCGGCAGCAGGTAGGATACCGTTTTAGCGGCCTCGGCGAGGGTGGCGCCGGTGGTCAGAATGTCGTCTGCCAGCAGGATGCGTTTGCCGATGGCCAGCGGTGCGCTGTTGGCAGCCGGGGTGAACACGCCAATGACGTTTGCGCGGCGCTGCTTCTCGTCCAATGCGGACTGCGGTGGGGTATCAGTCGTCTTTTCGATCAGCCGTGCAAGGGGCAGCTCCAGCCGTTCGGCCAGCGCTTCCGCAAACAGCCGCGCCTGATCATAGCCGCGCTCTCGCAGTCGAGCCGTTGAGACAGGGACATAGGTGACGAGCTCCGGCATGGCCAGACTGCCGTCACAGACGGCGCGGCGAACAGCCTCCGCCGCGTAGGCGGCAAACACCGGTGCATAGGAGCGGACACCCTGGAATTTGTATCGCAGCACGGAATCGCGCAATGCGCCTTCATAGTAAAACGGTGCCACGATGAACGAGGCGAAGGAAATCTGGCGTGTTTTCGCCGTCTGGCATTCCGCGCCGCTTGCCGCCGTTTTCGGCAACTGATCCTCACAGGCCGAACAGACCGCGTTCTCCGCGCCGTCCACGATTCGGCGGCAGATCGGGCAGCGCGAGGGATACAGGACAGACACCAGTCCCTTTCCGATTCGACGCAGCTGCTTCAGCATGGCTCTTCGCCCGCCTGATAGGCCGTCAGCCGCACCAGAAATCCGCTGTAGCGCTTCAGACGCCGCCGGTTTTCCACCATGGCCGCCACGGATTCCGGGTTGCCGACAATGATCAGCAGCTCCTTGGCGCGGGTCATGGCCGTATAAAACAGGTTGCGGTTGACCAGTCGGGAGCGAACGAGCGACGCGACAAAGATGACGGCGCGGAATTCGCTGCCCTGCGCCTTGTGGACGGTAATGGCATAGGCGTGTTCCAGATCGTTGAGCATATCAAACGCGTAGTCGCAGGATTTGTCATCGAATTCGACCGTAACCGTCTGTGCAGACGGATTGATCTGGCGAATGACGCCGATATCGCCGTTGAAGACGCCGCGCCCCTCTTCCGTTGCGGGCATTCCCGGCTGGCGCTTCCATTCGAGATCGTAGTTGTTTCGGATTTGCATGACGCGATCGCCGACGCGGAACGTCGTCCGGCCGTTGGCGCGCTCCGCCTTGCCCTCCGCAGCCGGGTTGATCAGATCCCGCAGCACCTCATTCAGGCGAATCACGCCCTCCGCATATTGGCGGGACGGCGACAGCACCTGGATGTCCTCCGGCGGAATGCCCATGTTTTTGGGCAGACGGCGCGTGCAGAGATCGGCAACCGTAGCAACCACCTCATCGCCCGTCCGGCGGTTCAGGAAAAAGAAATCTTTTTTATTGTTGGAAAGTTTCGGCTGTTCGCCGCGATTGACGGCGTGTGCATTCATCACGATGTCGCTTTCCTGTGCCTGGCGAAAGACCTCATCGAGGTGAATCGAGCGCGCCAGTCCGCTCCGGATGACATCCGACAGCACGGTGCCCGGGCCGACAGAGGGCAGCTGATCCGGGTCTCCGACCAGAATCAGGCGGCAGCTGTTTTTTACGGCGCGGAGCAGCGATGCAAACAGTGGCAGATCGACCATGGAGACCTCGTCCAGAATCACAGTATCCGCATCGAGCGGGTTGTTTTCGTTGCGGGCAAAGCGCAGGCCGTTGTCCGCGTAGGTCACCTCCAGCAGTCGGTGAATCGTTTTCGCTTCGCGGCCGCACAGCTCGCTGAGCCGTTTGGCTGCGCGGCCGGTCGGTGCGGCCAGCAGTGTTTTGGCGTTCATGCGGTCGAGCAGGCCGAGCATTCCGCGCACGGCAGTCGTTTTCCCGGTGCCCGGCCCGCCGGTCAGCACCATGACCGGTTCGGCCACCGATGCGGCCACCGCTTCGCGCTGTTTCGCAGAAAAAGCAAAGCCAAAGCTCTGCTCCAGCTCCGTAATGGCCTTATCCACGCCGCGCGGCGGTTCATAGCGGCGCGACGCTAAAAAGACCAGTCGGCGCGCCGTGGCGTCCTCCGCTTCGTACATTTCCCGGAGGTAGCACATCGTCACGCCGTTGATCGGGCAGAGAACGATGGTTTCGGCGGCGCGCATCAGCTCCATGGCTTCGGAGACAAGCTCCGGATCCAGCGACAAAAACTGCGCCGTCACATCCGTCAGGCGGTCGAGCGGCAGGCAGACGTGGCCTTCATTTTCGTTATAGGACAGCTCAAATGCAATCCCCGCCTGGATACGTTCGAGCGATTCCGGGCCAAAGCCGAAGCTCTGCGCCATCTGATCGACCTGTCGAAAGTCAACGCAGTACGGGTTCAGCACAAGCTGATAGGGGTTTTCCGTGACGAATTCCCGGCTTTTATGGCCGTAGCGCTTGTAGACGGCCATGGCCACCGAGAGGTCAATGCCGTATTCGGCAAAAAATGTCATCAGTTCGCAGACGGCAATCTTCGTCCGCAGCTCGGCCGAAATCGCCTCGGCCATTCTCTGGGTGATGCCTCGGATGGAGAGGAGCTCTTCGGGGTGATTTTCGAGAATTTCAAAGGTTTCGATGCCGAATTTGGAGACGATTTTCCGGGCAGTGACCGGGCCGATGCCCTTGATCGCGCCGGAGGCCAGATAGCGCAGAATCGCGCCCGTCTCCGCCGGGAGCATCCGGTCAATGTGCGTGCATTTCAGCTGGCTGCCGTAGATGGCATGAGTCGTATAGACGCCCTCGGCATAAATGCTTTCGCCTTCTCCGGGGTATGGAATGGTGCCGACGGCCGTCACAACGCCGCCTTCGGCCAGCTCCACCTCAATCACCGAGTAGCCGTTTTCTTCATTTGTATAGACCACGGACACAATGTCCCCGCTGATGGTCACTGTTTCTCCGGCATCGGCCGAAACGGCATGGTATGCTTCCGTCAAAGGCGTCCCCTCCTGTCTCCCTTTATTCTACAACACTCCCGGCAAAAAAGCAAGTATCTTTCTCCGTGTGTGCGATGGGTTGCGCTCCTGTTTTTTCGTTTCGGCTCATTTTTCGCAAAAAAACACCTCACTGCTCAGCGGTCGGATGGAGCCTGGGCAATGAGGTGGAGGGTGAACGGTTCAGCATTCGCAGTCAGCGGCAAGGCGCGTGGCAATCAGGTGGTGAAAGTGTGTCTTCGCTTCCAGATGCAGCGGGTGAACGGTATAGTTTTGCAGCGCTTCGCGGCTTTCGAATTCGGAATACAGCGCATAATCCGCGCCCTGGTAGGCCTGACGGATTTCCAGGTGCAGCAGACCCGGAATCTGCCCCACGAGAGGCTCCAGCGCGGCGCGGACAGTGGCCACGGCCGCCGCCTTGTCGGCGGTTTCCCGGAGGGTATAGAGAACGATATGCTTGACCATATGGGACAGCTCCTTTTAGCGGTTGGACTGATTATTCCGAGCGCAGCGGTCGGGCGCGGCGGAAGCGCTTTTCACAGGCGCGCTTTTTCCGCTCCATGCGGCTCGTTTTGTAGGCAAGCGGCTCGACCAGCACGGTATGGATCCCGGCGAGATTGCCGCCGACAATGTCCGTAAAAATCTGGTCGCCGACGGCAACGGCCTCCCGACGGCGAATCCGCAGCTTCCGGAGCGCACGCAGATAGCCGAACGGCAGGGGCTTCATCGCCATGGAAACGCATTCGACGTTCAGCGCCTGGCAGAAGGGCAAAACCCGATGCGTTTTGCCGTTGGTCAGGATGCAGATTTGCAGCCCGCTCTCCCGGAGCTGTTGAATCCACCGGGCAATGGGTTCGCTGGGTTCCGTCTTATAATAGGGGGCGAGGGTGTCATCGAGATCGCAGATCACGGCCTTGACGCCGCGGCTCCGAAGCCATTCGGGGGTCAGGTCACGGATGCTGTTCATCTGCGTCACCGGGTAAAATATGCGGGTCATAGAAGCCTCCGATGCAGTCTGTCCTTCGGCAGCACTGCGTATCGCATCATGATGCCGGTTTCTGTGCATATTATAGCATTGATGGCGGCGAAATTCCAGCAGATATTGTGTCAGAACCGTAAATTCTTTGGCCAAACCGTCCGATTGTGCAGAGAGGGTGGATGTTTCATGTCAGAAATTCCCGTTTTTCAGGTGTTGGGGGCTGCCGAAGGTGGTTTGGACAGCCGCTACCGGCAGATGCGGCTTGGCTGGCGCTCATCGCCGGACGGTCTGCTGATTCCGGGCAAAGCACTTCCCTGTCAGATGCTGCATCTGTCCGGCGTTCTGCCGCCGGTTCCGGATGCGCTGGTGCAGCTGCTCCGCGCAGAGTGTCGGCGGGTGGGTGCTGACAGCGTTTTTCTGGACATCCCGCCGGAGGCAGCTGCGCTGGCCGATACTGCTGCACAGCTCGTCCGTCTCGGCTGCACTGTCTATGGGCAATCGGCGGCGGGCGGGATGATCCCGACGTACCCGGATGCGGAGCGGCCGGAATCGGCCGGGCGGTTCGCCGTTGCCCTGACCCGCCGCGCCACGCTGACCACACTCGGAAGCGGCAGCGCCGTCCGGCAGACGCTTTCGCCGCCGGAGCTGCAGGCGCTTCTGCGCCGTTATGCGCCGCAGGTCGCCTTTTCGCGGGAGCTGGCCGCCAATTACTGCACGCTGGTGTCCGATCAGGGGACGCAGTTTCTGCTGTTTGATACCGATGAGACGATGCAGTTTCGTCTTCTGCGGCTGGCCGAATCCGGTGCGGTCGCCTGCTTTCTGTGAGGCGGGTGTCCGTCTGCATATTTTTTCCGTTCGATGAAAAAACCTGTCGTCAAGCGTATTGTTTTGTGTTATAATGGTAACGGGTGATGCGGCAGCGCCGCGCACAGCCGGTGGCTGCGTCCCCGATCTGTATTCTGAATTCAGAAAGGATGAATTGCCATGAACAAAGTGAAGGTTGCTTTCTGCGGCTGCGGAGGAATCTGCAAATTCCATTTGAGCCATCTCGTTCTCTTTGACGACGTCGAATTTGTCGGTTTTTTTGACATCCACCCGGAGCGCGCAGAAGAAAAACGGCAGATGGCCGGCGCAGGGACGGTCTATTCCAGTCTCTGTGAAATGCTCGACAGCGCACAGCCGGACATCCTCTACATCTGTGTTCCCCCGGATCAGCACGGCGAAATCGAATTTGAAGCCATTCGCCGCGGCATCAACTTCCTGGTTGAAAAACCAATGGCGTTGAACATGACCCTTGCGCATTCCATCCGCGATGCAGCCGAAGCGGCTGGAATTATCACCGCTGTCGGCTTCCAGGATCGTTATCTCGACATCATCGCCCGGACGAAGGAATTCCTGACCGAGCACCAGGTCGCCTTTGTGGACGGCGCATGGGTCGGTGGCATTCCGGGCGCTTACTGGTGGCCGAAGTATGAAACGTCCGGCGGGCAGATTGTCGAACAGAACATCCACCATTTCGACATGGTGCGCAACCTGTTCGGCGAGCCGATCTCCGTTTACTGCACGGCACGGCGCGGTCTGGTGGAGCGCGAAGGCTACGACCTGCACGACTGCTCCATCGCCACCATCACCTTTGAATCCGGTGTCCTTGCGTCCATCTTCACCGGCTGCTACACAAACGGCCACCCGGGCTATCACAACGGCCTGCACATTCACTGCGTGGACGGCGAGGTCGATTATCAGCTGCGCAACAACGTCACCTTCAAGACGCAGAATGCCACGCTGAATTATCTGCGCGTGGAGGATGCGGGAATCACCGAGGATCGCACCGTCATCGACGCCATCAAGGCGCATGACCAGTCGCTCATCCGCTCCCCCTATCGCGATGCCTGCAAGACGCTGGCCTGCAACGAATCCATCCGAACCGGTCAGGTCATCCAACTTTAATTCGTCTCTACGAAAGGAAATTTTGCCTATGTTTACTCTTTCTGCCAATGCGGGCTGGTTTGAGGGCGACTCCTACCAGCGCTATTATGAAGCCGCAAAGCGCGGCTTTACGGCCATTGAAGAGCTTCGCTGGCTGCACCTGGATCTCGACCGGGTGCGTGCCGTCATTGACGAGACCGGCGTTGCACAGTCTGCGCTGCTGTTCCAGTCCCACGATGAGGACAAGGCTGCGCTGATCGCCAACCAGCACGGCATCGTCTGGGAGGATGCCGCAGACGCCTTCGCCTCCTCAATTGAGGAAACGCTGGTCGCCGCGCTGAAGATGAATGTCAAAAACATCGTCGTCACCACCGGCAATGAGCGTTCGGACGTTTCGCGCTATGTCCAGCACACCAACGTCGTCACGGCGCTGCGCCGCGGTGCCGATATTGTCCGCGATTCGGGCGTGCAGCTCGTTTTGGAGCCGCTGAATGTTCTGGTGAATCACAAGGGCTATTATCTGGTCACGACGGCGGAATCCGTCGAGATCATCGACGAGGTCGGTTCACCGGACGTCCGTCTGCTGTACGATGTCTATCATCAGCAGATCAGCGAGGGCAACGTCATCGACACCATCCGCAACAACATTTCGAAGATCGGGCACATCCACACCGGCGACGTCCCCGGCCGCAAGGAACCGGGTACCGGCGAGCTGAACTACAGGAACATCTTCAAGGCCATTGCCGAAACGGGCTATGACGGCTTTGTGACGTTTGAATGCGGTCGCAGTGTCGATGTGGACACGGTCTGTCGGAATATGCTCGCCCTGCTGCCGTAAGCGGAGCGTTTCCATCGCCACAAAAGAAAGGAGCGTTGTGCGCATGGCTGAAGCAAAGCAGCTGACCCGGCCGGACTGGCAGGCACCGCGCATCGACCTGTCCGGGCGGCGGCTGGTCTGGCACGATGAATTTGACGGCGACACGCTGGACGATTCCAAATGGAAGTGCATCGTCTGGCCGGAAACGCCGAAATGTGACGTCACCTGCAACGTCTACGCAGCGGACATGGTTTCCGTACACGATGGCTGCGTCTGGCTCCGCTGTGCGTTTCGAAAGGACGGACCCTATGGGCCGGGCTTCTACTCCGGCTGGATCAGCACGGAGAACAGCCTCTGTACGACCTACGGCTACTACGAGATCCGTTGTCGGGTACCGAAGGCCGAGGGGATGCACGCGGCCTTCTGGACGTATGCCAACGAGAAGCCCTATGCCGGCTGCGGCAGGGACGGGACGGAAATTGACATTTTTGAAACCGCCCGCTACCGTGTGGACAGCACGGATGCGGAGGCCAACAGTTCCTACGCCATCACCATTCACACCGGCGACGAAGCCGGGCAGCTGATGTCGTATGGCTGTCCGGACGTCGCCACGCTGGATCCGGCGGGGCATCATCTGTACGACGGCTTCCACACGTTCGGGCTGGAATGGACGCCGACGGCCTATCATTTCTATTATGACGGGCTGGAGGTTCAGTGCATTGATTTTTCAGGCGGTTCGGTTGGGCGCTTTGTCGGCACCTGCTCGCGTCCGGAGTTCATCTACCTCTCCACGCACGTCGGCAGCCGCATCGCCTCGGACGGGCATATCATTGCGGATTGGAACGGCAATGCGTTTAAGAATCCGGCCGGAACCTTCCCGGCGGATTTTGTCATCGATTATCTGCGCTACTATGCGCCGAAGGATGCGTAATGCTTTCTTCTCCGGGCAAAAAATCTGGTTCAGGACGGTTCATGCATGAGTAAAATCAAGTATCTCTTTCAGCGGGTCTGTCGAATTGACTATGGGCGGTTGTTCCGCACCATTCGGCAGACATCAGACATTTCAGGGCGAAGCCGCATCGGAATCGCCTTTGATATGCTGCGCTGCGCCATTCGCTATACGGCTGCACCGGCCGACTACGCGTTGTTTGAGTTCTGGGCGCTGACACCTGCACAGCGGAAGACGTATGTCACCCGCGGGATCAACGACCGGCTCGTCAAAAAGTACAACGATCGGTCGCTCTGGCACATTTTTGACAACAAGGCGGAGTTCAACACCCGTTATGCGGCCTATGTCGGGCGCGACTGGATGCAGCTTGCACCCGACGGGTTTGAAGCGTTTGACGCGTTCTGTTCCCGCCATCCCTGCATCTTTTACAAGCCGCTCAGCCTCTCCTGCGGGTGGGGCATTGAGAAAATCGACGTGGCCTCCGTTCCGGATCGCCATGCGCTGTTTGAACGGCTGGTGCAGAAGGAAGGCGGCGGTCTGATCGAGGAGCAGATTGTGCAGCACCCGGAGATGAACCGGATGTTCCCCGGCTCCGTCAACACCATTCGCCTCGTCACCATCAACGACGGCCATGACGTCACCGTTGTCTTTTCGTTTCTGCGGGTGGGCAATGGGAAATTTGTGGACAACCTGAACAGCGGTGGAATGGCCGCGCCCATTGACCCGGCCACCGGCGTTGTGACGCACCCCGCAGCCGACAAGGACTACAAGGCCTACGACTGCCATCCGGCCACCGGGACGCCGTTTGTCGGCTTCCAGATTCCCCGGTTTGCCGAGGCCGTTGCACTCGTCCAGGAGGCGGCCACGCTGGAGCCGCGCATGGGCTACATCGGGTGGGACATTGCCGTCACGCCGGACGGGCTCTGTCTGGTGGAGGCCAACAGCTTCCCCGGTCACGATATTCTTCAGCTGCCGCCGCACGTCCCGGACAAGATCGGTCTGATGAGCCGGATTGAGCGGTTTCTCTAACATTTTCCACAAAAACAGATCCGGTCTGACGGTTCAAACCGTCAGACCGGATTTTTTTAGATGCAATTGATTTTCAGGCGTTTGCGCGTTTCAGAAGCTCCGACACCGTGATTTCATAGGCGCGGTCACTGTGCTCCGTTTCACAGGAGATGGAGACGGTCTGGCCGGTTTTCCGCTCGATGAGCCATGCGGCCAGCCAGCGCTTCAGCCACGGGTTGCGCGCCAGCACCGGGCCGATGACATAGGTCGCCAGGACGTTGCCGGTTCGGATGCCTTCGTCCGGCGCTTCCGCGCCGTCTTCTGTCAGGATGCCGCCGGGGCCGAACCGTGCATGGAACAACGGCGCTGCGACGTGCTGCAAATACCCGCTCTTGTTGATGAAGCCGGCCAGCAGCTGCTCCGACATCGGTGATTCATAAAGGACGTCGCCGAGCTGACGGCCGTCTGTCCGGACTGCATCGCAGTCGGTCAGACCCAGGCACGGCTGCGCTTCGCCTGACGGCAGCTGCAGCGTCCGTGCCGTCAGCTCTGCGGCAGAGCCTGTAAAGAGCATAGGCACCCCGTCTGCGGCGGCGCTTTGGAGCTCTGCCGCGTATGGCAGCAGTGCGCGCCGCGCCAGCTCCAGCTTGCGCTCCGTACCCGCGCCCGCATACACAAAATCCACATGGTTCAGGTGGAGTGTCTCCCCCATCGCAACGGTTTCCACATCGACCGCATGGCCAGCAGCCTGCAGCGTCCGCTGCAGCACGAGCAGGTTGGCAGCTTCGCCGTACAGGTTCAGGAGTTCCGGATACAGGTGGACAATCTTCATCAGAGGTTCTCCTTTCTTTCGACGGCGTCCGACGGCAGGCGTGACAGGAATTTGTCGCGGTCGGAGAAGCAGGTGATGACGTACAGATCCTGCTGCTCCGCGAATACAGTGGACAACTCGTCCAGCGTCGGCAGCAGATGGATTTTTTCGGACGGGATGTCGGTATAGTCGAGGCGCGTGGCCAGGTCATACCGATACGTTCCGGCGAGGTAGATGTTCCGGATGGACGGATGGTTCAACCGATCAAAGGTGATATCCCAGAGCCAGGACGTCTCCCCGGTGAAATATTTGCGGCTGATGGCGTCAACAATCAGCAGCACATCGCCGCCGTTCCGGACGGCCAGGTCAATCGACTGGTCGTAGGAGGTGGAATTTTCATGTTTGGAGGTCAGCAGCGCGATTTTCCGGCCATTCTGCATCCAGCTGCGGGTGCGGCCGTTTTTGAAAATGTAATCGCTGATCGTCTCACCAATCAGCGCCGGTTGAACGCCCAGCTCGGCCGCCACGGCATATGCCGCCAGCATATTGTACAGCTGGTACAGCACGCGCAGATTCGTATGCAGTGCGGTTTCGCCGTTGACCGTCAGGGTGCCGTTGTCGAGATCGGCTGATGTAATGGCATAGTCGCAGTCCTGCCGGTGATAGCCGCAGGCATCGCAGCGGTAGAGGCCGAAGCCCGGCCGATGGCTGTCGGTAAAGGTCAGCGGTGCGCCACATTTGGGGCAATAGACCGCATCCTGATACCGGGCGGGCTGTTCCGGCAGACCGGCGGACGCATTGATGCCGAACCATTTGACATCGGCGACCTCTTCTGCCAGCAGGGAGACCAGCGGGTCGTCGGCGTTCAGAATCAGCTTCATGTTCGGTTGGACGGCTTCACGGATTCGCTGCCAGATGAATTCCGGATGGCCGTTTCGCGTCATCTGGTCGCGGTAGAGGTTCAGCACGGCGAAATGCGTGGGCTGCATATAGCGGAAGGTGTGCCGCGCATACTGTTCATCCGATTCCATGACGATCACGTCACTTTTTACGCGACCTGTCCAGGTGGCGTTCCGAATAAGCATCGTCGCGATGCCCTCGATCTGGTTGGAGCCTTCGCGGTTCCAGCAGACGTGCTTCCCGGCGCGCTCCAGAATCCGGACGATCATTTCAACGGTTGAGGTTTTGCCGTTGGAGCCAGTTACTGCGACGACATACGTTGGAAGCTGAATGCGGGCAATGATGTCGGGGCAGATTTTCAGAGCCAGCTGACCGGGCTTGGACGAGCCTTTTTTCACGATGCGTCCGGCCAGCGCCGCCAGCTTACAGACCATGATGGCAAGGAATTTTCTCATACGCTCTCCTCCGTGTCGAGTTCCGGAATCGGAACCTGTTTCGCTTCGTCAATATCTGCTGCAATCTGCCGAACCAGAGCGTCCGCATTCGCGAAGCGCTGCTCCGGGCGCAGGAATGCATACAGGGCAAGGACAGCCGCCTCGCCGTAGGTCGGTTCTCCGGAATAGGAAAGCAGGTGCGTTTCGCAGTCATAGATGCCGTCCTGATAGAATGTCGGCCGGGTGCCAAAATTGGTGATGGAGCGGTATGTTCTGCCGCGCAGGTGGACAGATGATGCATACACGCCGGCACGCGGGCGCAGCAGCTCCTCCGGCAACGTCAGGTTCATGGTGGCAAAGCCCAGCTGTTGGCCGCGGCCATCGCCCGGAACCGCCTGTCCGGCCAGCAGGTACGGATGTCCCAGCAGTCGATTGGCTTCCGACAGCCGCCCGGCCTCCATGCAGGCGCGGATGCGCGTGGAGCTGATGACGCCGCCGGCTTCACAGACGGCCTCCACCGTATCAACTGGGAGCTGTTGGCGCAGGCGCTCCGGGTTGCCGATGCCGCCGCTGCCGAATCGGAAGCTACTGCCACAGACGGCATGGGTCACCTTCAGGCGGCCGATCAGCGTTTCCGTGGCGAACACATCCCAAGGCGTCGCCTGCATGGATGCGTCAAAGGGCAATTCGATCAGCTCGACGCCGGGAAAGAGCCGGTTCAGCAGCAGTGCCCTGGTCTGTCGATCGGACAGTAATCGCACGTTCTCCTGCCGGACGGCATTTTTGGGGCGGCGGTCAAACGTGATGACGCACGGCGTTTTGCCGGTTTTCATCGCAAGCTCCGCTGCACGTCGAATCACCGCCTGGTGGCCGCGGTGCAGCCCATCAAAAAAGCCGAGCGCCGCGACACGTCCCTGTTCTGGCATGATATTCCTCCCCGCCGTCAATCGTTTGATTCGTTTTGTCCGAAAAAGCGTTTTTCAATGAGAACCCGGCCGCTTTCCACCGAGCCAACGGCGAGAAATTCACCGGATTCGCCATAAAAGCGCCGAGCCGCCGTCTGCGGTTCCGCACCGTCTGCCACGCATTCTGTCGGAATGTCGAGGCCGGTTTTCAGGTACCGCTCTCCCAGTGCGTTCAGGACGGCGCGTGGGCGATCCGCAAACACGTCATCAATCGGCCTCACAAAGCCGTAATCCCCGGCGGCCACGTGTGCTTCCAGCTGTTCGAGCGTCAGCGCATCCCGGATGGAAAAGCGGCCGACTGCCGTCCGGCGCAGTGAGGCCATGGTGCCGTACACGTTCAGCGCCCGGCCGATATCGCGGCACAGCGACCGGATATACGTCCCCTTGGAGCAGGCGACGCGGAGGGTGAACCGCTGGTTGGCCTCATCGGCGCGGAGCAGCTCCAGCGAATGAATGACGATCTGTCTCGGCGTCGGCTCCACTTCCTTCCCGGCGCGGGCGAGCTCATACATTTTTCGGCCGCCGATTTTAATGGCAGAGTAGATGGGTGGAATCTGCTCCAGCGAGCCGGTAAACTGTGGGAGCAGGGCGGCCACCTCTGCCGCTGTGCAGCGCGACTCCGAAGATGCGGTTACGGTACCCGTGGTATCCCCGGTATCCGTTTCTTCGCCCAGCTGCAGCTCGGCGAGATATTCCTTATCGCAGCCGGTCACATAGGCGCAGACCTTGGTTGCGCGGCCAAAGCAGATCAGGTTCAGTCCGGTCGCGATCGGGTCGAGTGTCCCCGTGTGACCGGCAGATTTGACGCCGTAGATTCGTTTGAAGCGGGAAACGAGTGCCTGTGACGACAGCCCCTGTGGCTTATCGGCCAGGAACATACCGCTGACTGGTTTTTGCTGTTGTTCCATAGACGAAAGACCCGTTCCTCTCATGCGTTGCAGTCGGGCAGACTGTCGGCAATTTTCCGGCAGACCGCTTCCACCGCGTCCTTCGGTGACATTGGCAGGCTGCATCCGGCGGCACCGACATGGCCGCCGCCGCCAAATGCGGCGCAGACAGCCGACGCATCCACCGCACCGTTCGTCCGGACGGAGATTTTCGTCGTGCCGTCCGGCTGTTCATAGGCGGAAACACCGGCCAGGACGCCCTCGATTTTTCTGGGGAGGGAGGAGAGGTCATCCAGGTCATCCTCCGTTGCGCCCGTCTCACGGCGCATCTGCTGAGTGACCGTGATGGCGGCAATGCGGTCATTGGCGAAAAACCGCATTTCCTTATAGATGATCCGTTCGATTTCGATGCGCGCACGGCGTTTTTTCTCAAAAAACTCGAGATTCAGTGCGGCCAGATCAATCCCTTCCCGGAGGCAGGATGCCGCGATTTCATGCGTTTGCGCCGTGGTATTGGCAAACAGAAAGCAGCCGGTATCCGTGGCCAGGGCAATGTACAGCAGGGTGGCCAGTTCCCGATCCATCGGGAGCTGCATCGCCTGAATCAGGCCGAAAATGAGTTCGCCCGTGGCGGCCGCAGACGGGTCGTCGATTTTGGCGACACGCGCCGCCATGGTGTTGGCCATATGGTGGTCAATGATGTAGTCGATCCGGTCGGCATATTCCCGCGCCGGGGCGCTCAGCTGGGATTCGGACGCGACATCGACCGTCACCACGGCATACGCCTGATCGTCCTCCGGCAGACCGGCATACGGTGTCAGATAGTTCTTCAGGCGATCCGTGATTTCCGGATTCCAGCAAATCATGGCACGCTTGCCGAGTCGGCGCAGAGCAAGACAGAGTGCCGCAGCGGAGCAGACCGTATCGCCGTCCGGTCTGCGATGTGTCAGAATCAGAAATTGATCATCGGCTTTCATCTGCTGTGCCATGCTGCACAGGTTCGCCTTATCCATATCGTTTTGTGTCCCCTTTTGATGTTTTTGCAGGTTATTCTTCCGCGCTCTGCGTCTCTGATGCGGTCAGCTCCTGCATCAGCTCCAGCGTATGCTGGCCGCGCAGCATCCCCTTATCAGCTACGAACGTCAGCTCCGGCGTATTGCGAAGCTGCATGGCTGCCGCAAGCGCCCGGCGGATATATCCGGCGGAGGAGCGGAAGCCCTTCAGTGTTTCGTTCAGATGCGATTCATCGCCGAGCGCGCTGATATAAACGCGGGCATATTTGGAATCATTGGAGACCTCCACCCGCGTCACGCTGACAATTCCGCTGATGCGCGGATCCTTCAGGGTCGGAATGATTTCGCTGATTTTTGTTTTGATTTCATCGCCCACGCGGACGGAACGGTAATTGGCCATTTTCAGACTCCTCTCTCTAAAAACACGGAAATCCCGGCAAAAGCCGGGATTTCTGCAAGCGGAGCGTCCGGCTGCGCGTTGTATGCGCAATCCGCGCTTAAATCTGAACCATCAGGTAGTTTTCGATGATGTCGCCCTCTTTGATGTCGCTGAAGCGTTCCAGGCTGATTCCGCATTCGAAGCCGGTCGCCACTTCGCGGGCATCGTCCTTGAAGCGTTTCAGGCTGGAGATTTCGCCCTCGTGGATGACCACACCGTCGCGGACAAGGCGAACCTTGGCCGAGCGCTGCACCTTGCCGTCCTTGACCATGCAGCCGGCAATCGTTCCGGCGCCGGTGACCTTAAAGACCTGGCGAACCTCTGCCGTGCCCAGGATTTCTTCGCGGAATTTCGGGGCAAGCATCCCCTTGATGGCTGCTTTGACCTCGTCAATGCATTCGTAAATGACGCGGTACATCCGCATATCGATGCCCTTCTGTTCCGCCGACATTCGGGTATTGATATCCGGGCGGACGTTAAAGCCGATGACGATGGCGCTGGAGGCGTAGGCCAGCATAATATCGTTTTCGTTGATCGCGCCGACACCGGTATGAATGATGCGGACGCGGACTTCCTCGTTGGAAAGCTCCTCCAGGGAGGCTTTCAGCGCTTCGGCAGAGCCCTGAACATCGGCTTTGAGAATGATGTTCAGATCCTTGACGCTGCCGTCCTGGATGTTGGCAAACAGATCCTGCAGCGACATTTTCTGTGCGGCCGTTGCGCTGGCATCGCGTTCCTTCTGTTTGCGCTCCTCGACCAGCTCCCGCGCCATGCGTTCATCGCCGGCCACGCGGAAATGATCGCCCGCGCCGGGTGCCTCATCCAGACCGATGATTTCAACGGGCATGGACGGACCGGCAGCATTGATTTTCTGACCCTTGTCATTGGTCATGGCGCGGACACGGCCAACGGACGTCCCGGCAATGACCAGGTCGCCGACGTGGAGTGTCCCGTTCTGAACCAGCAGGGTGGCCACGGCACCACGGTTTTTATCCAGGCGCGCCTCAATGACGGCACCGGACGCCTCGCGGTTCGGGTTGGCCTTCAGCTCCTGCATATCGGAAACCAGCAGCACCATTTCCAGCAGCTCCGGCAGGCCGGTTCCGTTGGTGGCGGAGACTTTACAGATAACCGTATCGCCGCCCCATTCCTCCGGGAGCAGGTCATGCTCCGTCAGCTGGCGCAGGACGCGATCCGGGTCGGCGCTCGGTTTGTCCATTTTATTGACCGCGACAATAATCGGCACGTTGGCCGCTTTGGCGTGGTTAATCGCTTCGATGGTCTGCGGCATCACGCCGTCATCCGCTGCGACGACGAGAATGGCGACGTCTGTGACGGATGCGCCGCGGGCGCGCATGGAGGTAAAGGCGGCGTGTCCCGGTGTATCCAGGAAGGTGATCACGCGGCCGTTGGCTTTGATCTGGTAGGCGCCGATGTGCTGTGTAATGCCGCCCGCTTCGCCCGCAACAACGTGCGTTTTGCGGATGGCGTCCAGCAGCGACGTTTTGCCGTGGTCAACGTGACCCATCACGACAACGACCGGGTCACGCGGCACCAGCTCAGACGCATCGTCAACGTGATCAACGTCTGCAAAGAGGCGTTCCTCGATGGTGCGGTGGATTTCATGCTCGATCTTTGCGCCGAACTCCATCGCAACCAGGCTGGCAGTATCGAAGTCAATGACGTCCGAAACCGCGGCCATCACGCCCAGCTTCACCAGCTGCTTCACAACCTCTGCGCCCGTCTTCTTCAGGCGGGAGGCCAGCTCACCGACGGAAATTTCATCGGGGATGGAGACCTTGATCGGCTGCTTTTTGCGAACCTCCTGCTGCAGGCGGCGCATTTTTTCCTGTTCCTCCAGCCGGCGTTTCTGGCTGAAGTTGGACGGCTTTTTATCTGCCGCCTTCTTGATTTTCTGTTTGCCGGAACCGGCATTCGCGGCCTTTTCCGGCACCATATCATCGACGTGTTCATCGTATTTGGACATATCGACATTGGAGTTCCGCGTATCGACATAGCGGCGTTCCGGCTTTTTGGGTTTGGCCGGTTCCTTCGGCGCTTCGGCCGTCTTCTGCGGTTCGCTGGTCGACTGTGCAGCTGCCGCCGGTTTGGCGGATTCCTTCTCGGCCTCTGCCTGAGCCGGCACGGATGCCTCGACTGCCGCCGGCGCATCCTGTTCAGCAATCCGCGTTTTGCTCAGTGCTTCTTCAATATCACTGACCTCGTTCATTTTCGTGATCTCGTTAAAAATCAGATTCAGTTCACTGTCTTCGAGCACCTTTGCCGGACTTTTCGGGACTTCTCCATGATCTGACAGAATCTGCATGACCACCTTATTGCGAACGTCAAAATCCTTTGCGACATCGCTGATCCGTGTTTTATTCATGTTGCTCAAACAGGGTCACCTCCAAATTTCATCTGCTCCGAAAGCTGTGCATAAATTGCATCGCTGATGGTTACATTGGGCCGCGTCTCGCTGGACAGAGCCCGTTCCAGCGCTCGGGTTTTCCGGGCTTTCGCCAGGCAGGCCTCATTGCGGCAAAGATATGCGCCTCTTCCGTTTTTCTTGCCCCGGAAGTCGAGACTGATGCCGTTTTCGTCGCCGTCCGGCGGTAGCACCACCCGGATCAGCTCGCGTTTTTCTTTCATCACGCGGCATCCGACACACATTCTCATCGGGATTTTTTTCTGCGGCATACCCATATCCACCTCCGGTTCTATTCGATTCCGTTCCGAAAACGGCTGCGGCTTATTCCGCCTCGTTTTCCACGGATTGGGACTTGATATCGATTCGGTAGCCGGTCAGCTTGGCGGCCAGTCGTGCATTCTGCCCTTCCCGACCGATGGCCAGCGACAGCTGTTCATCGGCAACAACCACCTTGCAGCTCTTATCCTCCGGCGTGACATCCACACTGACAACGGTGGCCGGAGCCAGTGCCGCTGCGATGAACTGTGCCGGGTCGTCCGAATATTTGACGATATCGATCTTTTCGCCGCGCAGCTCGTTGACGATTCCGGCAACTCTCGTCCCCTTCGGGCCAACGCAGGCACCGACCGGGTCAACGTTCGGGTCATTGGCTTTGACGGCGATTTTGGAGCGCAGACCGGCTTCGCGGGCGACGGAGACGATTTCGACGATGCCGTCGTAGATTTCCGGCACCTCCATCTCAAAGAGCCGTTTGACCAGCCCCGGATGAGAGCGGGAAATTTGCAGCTGCGGACCCTTCAGGGTGCGCTGGACGCCGACCAGATAGACCTTCATGCGGTCGCCCTCGCGAATCGGCTCATTCTTGATCTGTTCAGCCGGCGGCAGCACAAAGGTCTGTTCCTCCGAGCTGCCCGGCAGCGTCAGAATCATGTTGCCCGTGCGGAGGTCGATCTTGATCACCTGTGCCGTCAGAATTTCCTGTTCCTTGGAGGAATACTCGCGGTACAGCGCGCCGCGCTCCGACTCGCGGATGCCCTGAATGATAACCTGTTTGGCGGTTTGTGCGGCGATTCTGCCAAACTGCTTCGTGTCCACTTCGACCGAAACGATCTGGCCGATGGCCGGGGCGCCGGACACATAGCGGCGCGCATCCTCCGGGCTGATCTCGGTGAGCGGATCCGTCACCGGGTCGGCAATCGTTTTGTGCGCGTACATCCGCATGGACATGGTTTTCGGATCCATCGCGAACGAAACCTCACCATTCGGCGAATATTCGCGGTGATAGGCGGCTGTCAGCGCCTGCTGAATTTTTTCGATCATATAATCTTTGGGGATATTTTTTTCTTTTTCCAGTGCTTCCAGCGCCAGAAACAGGTTATCTCCGGATTTATCCATGAATTTGAAGCCCCTCTCTCCCGGCCTATGCAGCCGACGAATTTGTATTAAAAGTCATAATGGATGCGGCATTGTGCCATATCGGCACGCTTCAGCCGCTTTTCTTCGCCGTTTTCTTCCAGAATCAGTTCACTGTCTGTGCGGCCAAGCAGCCTGGCCGTCAGGCTTTTGCGCCCGGAAGCATCCGGATGATACAGTTTCAGATCGACCATGCTGCCAACGAACCGGTCAAAATCGCTGTCGCGGTACAGCTCGCGGTTGATGCCCGGTGAGCTGACCTCCAGGCAGTAGCTCTGTTCGATCGGATCGGCTTCATCCAGCCAGGTATCCAGTGCGCGGTTGACCGATTCGCACATATTGATATCGACGCCGCCGGGCGGATCCGTATCCAGCAGAACACGGAGCACCCATTCGCCCGCCTCCCGGAGAAATTTCACATCCCAAATCTGACAGCCAACAGCCTCCGCGAACGGCGTCGCTGCCTGCGTCACGAGTTGTACGATCTCCTTTGCGTTCATCGTTTTCAAACCATCCTGTTCCGTAAAATTCTCTCATTCAACAAGAAAGAGCGGGAAACCCGCTCCATCCAGACAAATCGAACAGGCCGCCTGTCAAAGCAGCAGACCGTCGAACCTCCGGGCAACGTCCATGCGTGCCCTCACACGTTTATTATATCACACAAGTTCTGTTTATGCAAGTCTTTTTCGAGATTTTTTACCGAAAAAATGGGTGGAACACGCATTTCCGGCATCGTCAGCCGTCCGTTTGGCCGATTTGCCCGCACAACCGCCGCGCTCAGCGGTTGTCCTCCGGCTGAAGCAGATGCCATCCGGCCTCATCCCGCACAAGTGTCAGGCTGCCGGAGCGCAGGATCCCCGGCGCATACAACAGGCACCATGCATCCGTCTCGGTGTAGGGTGTGTAGACAATCCGGTAGGTTTCGCTCGTTTCGGTGCTGATCTGCTCGTTTCGGCTCACGCTCCAGCTTTTCATCCGAACCGTCGGATACGCGTGAAGGCCGTCCGGCAGCAGCACACAAAGGGTATGCCAGTCATTCCGGGCGACGGCGGTTGCAAACGCCTGCGCCAGCTGCTGTGGTGTGGCCGTTTGCATCGCATCTGCCGACAGCTGTGTCCCCGGCTGCAGCAGGTACTGTTCGACCGGGCAGACCTTCAGCGCAACGGGCGAAACGGCAACAGTCTGCGTCTGCCCGCTCATCAGGTTGACATAGGTGCAGGTGTCCGAATCATGGAAAAAGACAACGGCGTTGCCCGCGCCATCCGTGCGGTAGTCCATCAGAGAGCCCAACAGCAGCGCCTGATCCTCATCCTCCGGGTATTTGACGATGGCGAGCTGATCTTCCCCGTGGTCACCGTTGCGGCGCACCAGCGCCCGGGAGCCGCCGGTCATCATCACGACGCCGCTCCGATACTCCGCAGAGTGGCCGATCAGGTTGCCGAAAAAGAGCTTTTCGCTGCCCGCTTCGGTCGAGCCGAACAGCAGACCCTCCGTCAGGACGGCATAGAGCCGGTCTCCGGCCATTTCGATGCGGTCGAGCAGTTCGCTGTTGGCCAGCCAGGAGTAGGTCGAGCCGCTGGCACGGTCGTGGAAATAGAGGGTACCGTGTGACGTGCAGAGCTCCGTCAGGTAACCGCTGCCCGTGCGGCCGACCGTATAGAGGACGGTTCGCTCGCCCGTGCCGATGGTTTGCCGGATGATTCTCTCGACGCCGAGGTCGCTGGCGATGTAGTAGAGGGCGTCATTCAGAAAGACCGCCGTCTGCCGTGTCGGTGACAGGACGCAGCCGTTGAGCAGCGTGGTGGACCAGATGCCGTTCAGCGGGTCATAGCTATAGAGCAGCGTCTCTCCGGAAATGCTTTCCGGATCGCTGAGGAAATAGAGTACGCCGTTTTTCATGGCACCGCTGCCGAAGGGCATCCGGTAATAGGTGGTCAGCTCTGTCCCGTCCATGTTGACGGCGCAGAGCTCACCCGTATCCAGATTGCGGAAAAAGACCCGGTTTTCCAGAACCAGAAACTCCCGATAGGCCGGGAGGTCACAGATCACAGCGGATTTCCCGGTGGTCAAATTCAGGGAGGTCAGGTGGTTATCCAGCGGGGAGACGAGAACGATCGTGCTGCCGCGGCGCCAGAGCTGCGTGGACAGCACAGTTTTCTCCTGGCGGATGGTGTCCAGCGGATCCTGAAACGTTGGCGGCGCGCTCGTCTGTTCGGTGGTTTTTGGTTCCGAGCCGGACGCACCAATGGCACGGCAGGCCGTCAGCGACAGCAGCAGAGCGATGACAGTCAGCAGCAGGATGCAGCTTTTTTTCACAGGCAATCCCTCCGATCGGTTCAGTTGGGTGATTTTTGGAACACTACAGCACCAGATCAGCCAGGCAGGGGCAATGATCCGATGCCAATAGCTGTGGAATCTCCGCCGATACAGCGCGGAATTCCGGGGATGCAAAAATATAATCGATTTTGATGGTTGGGCGCTCCGACGGGAAGCTCCGGGTCTGCTCCGGCAGGAGGCTGCCGGTATCCCGGAAGACCGCCGACAGCGGCTGCAGAATCGGATGCTCCGGCGTCAGGTTCAGGTCGCCCATCATCAGCATGGGCGCTCTGCGGCGTTCCGCCAGCTCCAGAACGGCTGACACGGCATTTCGCTGTTCCGGCGGTGTCAGGCCAAAGTGCGTGATCAGGACCTCGAAGCGCTCCGGCGCGTCGAATTCCGCGTGCAGGATGCAGCGCGGCTCACAGCCCTCCTCCGACAGCGGAAGCGGGATGGGAATGGTTTTGGCGCTGCGGATGGGCAGGCGGGAGAGGATGGCGTTGCCATACGGTCCGTTGCCCTGATCGTCGATGGCCTTGGCGAAATAGACATGGTCATAGCCCAGCGCATCGGCGAGCAGAATGGCCTGTTCCCGATAGGCCGGGGAGACGCCGCGGTCGCGCACCTCATTCAGGCCGACGATATCAGGATGGAACGCACGAATCACGTCCGCAATCTGCGGCAGGTTCAGCTGTTCCGGTTCACCCTTCACGGCGCGGTGATGATCCGCGCCGTGTTGGATGTTATACGTCATAACACGCAGATTCATCACAGCGTTGTCTCCTGTTTGTCCGACCGGTACAGGCAGCGGCCGTCGCGGTAGACGCGCTGCATCCGGATATCATTGTCGAACACGGTGAGATCGGCCTTGAAGTCCGGTGCCACGCGTCCGCGATCGTTCAGGCCCATGATGCGTGCCGGTGTCACTGTCACCATACGGACAGCGTCCTCAATCGTTGCACCGGCGACATCGCGCATCACGCGAACCAGCCGATCCGTTGTGGCGACGCTTCCGGCAAACGCGGTGCGATCCATCAGCTTGGCGACGCCGTCCTCGATGATCACCGGGACACCCGTCTCGCGGTCGCCCAGCATGGAGGTGCCGCTCGTCTGTCCGGCGGCACGCATTGAGTCGGTAATCAGGGCGATATGCGCCGGCCCCTTGGTCTGATAAATCAGCTTCAGCAGTGTCTGCGGCAGGTGGACGCCGTCGGCAATGATTTCCACGTCCAGATCGTCCGTGATGAAGGCCGTTTCCACGGGGCCTGCATGGCGGAAGGCATGAATCCGCTGTACACCGGCCATCGCCGAATACAGGTGTGTGCAGAGGGAGAAGCCGTTTTCAAACGCCTCGATGACCTGTTCATAGACTGCCATCGTATGTCCCATGGACGGCAGAATGCCCGCCGCGCGGAGGCGGCGACCCATTTCCAGTGCGCCCGGCAGCTCCGGCGCGATGCTCCAGCGGACGATATCGTCCGAATGCGACAGGATATCTTCGACTTCCTGCAGGTCGGGATTGCGCACATGGCGCGGATCCATTGCGCCCTTCTGCGCAATGTTGAAATAGGGACCTTCCAGATGGAGGCCGCACAGCGCGGCACCGTCATTCTTCATCGTTTTGGCCTTGCGGTACGCATCGAACACCGGGAAGAGCGATTCGTTGGTGGAGCTGACGGTGGACGGGAAAATGGAGGTGGTACCGTGCTCCAGATGCGCTCTGGCCGCGCCGAGGATGCCCTCTGCCTCCCCGTCCATAAAGTCGAAGCCGCCGCCGCCGTGCGTATGGAGGTCGACAAAGCCCGGTGCGATGTAGCTGCCCCCGACGTCGATTCGTTCATCGCACGTCACATCGCCCGTTGCGCCGGTGCCGACTGCCAGAATGCGGCCGTCCGCATCGTCAAACAGGACGTAGCCGTCCTTCAGGACTCTCCACGGTGTAATGACATTCCCATGATATAAAAGCGTTTTCACGAAGCATTTTCTCCTTTTTTTGCACAAGTCCCCTGCCGCCGAAGCGCTGCTCCGGCGGCAGGGGCTGTAATTATTTCAGCATACTGGCTTCCCAGCAATCCGGCGCTTTGAGGCCGAACAGTGCGGCAACGGTCGGTGCGACATTCGCCAGACCGAATTCGCCGTCTGCCAGTTCAACGGTACGCTCTTTGTCGTAGACGATGAACGGAACCGGGTTCAGCGAGTGCGCGGTGCGCACCTGCAGCTTGCCCTTCTTATTCTTTTCGGCCATTTCATCGGCATTGCCGTGGTCGGCCGTCACGATCAGGGTGACGTTTTCCTCGTCACAGACAGCCTTCAGCCGTGCGAGCATCAGGTCCAACGCGGAGACAGCGACGATGGCCGCGTCCATGCTGCCGGTGTGGCCGACCATATCGCCGTTCGGGAAGTTGCAGCGGAGGAATCCATACTTCTTCGAGCGGATGGCATCGATCAGATCGTCCGTGATTTCGGCGCATTTCATCCACGGCCGCTGGTCAAACGGGACGAGGTCGGAGGGGATTTCATGGAAGGTTTCGAGCTGTTCATCGAACTTGCCGCTCTTGTTGCCGTTCCAGAAATAGGTCACATGACCGTATTTCTGCGTTTCGCTGACGGCGTACTGGGCGATGTTGTTTTCGATCAGGAGCTCGGAGAGCGTATGGCGGATTTCCGGCGGATTGACGAGGAAGCGCTTCGGCAGCTTCAGGTCGCCGTCATACTGCAGCATACCGGCATAGACAACCTGCGGACGGCGCTCGCGGTCAAAGAACGTGAACTGGTCATCGTCGAACGCCATGCTGATTTCGATGGCGCGGTCGCCGCGGAAGTTGAAGAAGATCACGCTGTCGTTGTCTTCGATGGTGCCGACCGGCTGGCCGTTTTCGCCGATGACGAACGGCGGCAGATCCTGGTCAATCGCACCGGTCTCTTCGCGCAGCGTCTCAATGGCGGCCTTGGCGGTTGCGAACTGGCGACCCTTGCCGAGGACGTGTGTATCCCAGCCGAGCTTGACCATATTCCAGTTGGCCTGGTAGCGGTCCATGGTGATGACCATGCGGCCGCCGCCGGATGCGATTTTCGCGTCAAACGCGCCGTCGTTCAGCTCGGCCAGCTTTTCTTCCAGCGCATCGACGTACGTCAGCGCGGAGGTGGCGGGGACATCGCGGCCATCCAGCAGGATGTGGACGCGGCAGCGGCGGACACCGTCAGCCTTGGCGCGTTCCAGCATGGCAAACAGGTGGCTGATGTTGGAGTGGACATTGCCGTCCGACAGCAGGCCTAAAAAGTGCAGCGTGGAGCCGTTCTGCACGCAGTTGCCGCTCGCCTCTTTCCAGGCGTCGGAGTCATAGATTTTGCCGCTTTCGATGGATTCATTGACCAGCTTGGCGCCCTGCGAATAGATCTGGCCGCAGCCGAGGGCGTTATGGCCGACCTCGCTGTTGCCCATATCGTCATCAGTCGGCAGACCGACAGCGGTGCCGTGTGCCTTCAGGCGAACCGTCGGGCATTCAGCCAGCAGCTGATCGAGTGTCGGCGTGTGTGCCGCCGTGACGGCATCCCCGATGCCGGTTTTCGAAAATCCTACGCCGTCCATGACGACAAGAAGAATGGGTTTCATATTGTTTCCAGCTTTCCTTTTCAGATTTGATATCCAGTTTTATTTGCAGTCGATCCAGCGCTTCAGGTTGGCAATGCCGCACTCAATCGCCTGCAGTGTTTTTTCCATGCCTTCAAATTCAACGGTGACATAGCCGTCATAGCCGGCGGTTTTCAGGATGCGGAGATCCTGGCGCACCGGGACGACGCCGTGACCGATGACCGTGCCGCGCAGGTAGTTCCCGGCGCGGGAGCAGAACCAGCCGTCTCCGGGGTTGTCCTCCATGCCGGATTTGCGGAGGAAATCCTTGGCGTGGACGTGGACGGTGAACGGAGCCACCTTGCCGACGGCAATGGCGCTGTCCTCATCGGCGCAGAGGAAGTTGCCCATATCGCAGAGCGCACCATAATTTGTGTGGTTGACAGCCGTGACCAGTGCGACAATCCGGTCGGCATCCTGCGCAAACAGCCCGTGGTTCTCGCTGCAGGTGCGGATGCCGCGGGCGGCGGCATATTCCGTGACGCGGCGGCAGCTCTCGGCCAGGCACGGCAGGACGGCGGGGAAGGTGCGGATGCCCTGATACCACGCCGGGAAACCGTATGTGACGTCGTGCCGCATGACGGGGACGCCCAGAATTTCAGCCAGATCGACTTCACGGCACGCCTGCTCCACTGCATCGTCCGGGTTTTCGTCCTTCAGGAAATTCGCGCCGACTGCGTAGGCCACGATCGGCAGGCCGATTTTCTCGCTGTATGCGCGCAGCTCACGGGCGCGTTCCTCCTTTGTCATGCCCTCCGGCACGTCAAAGCCGGCAAACTCAAAGCCGTCTGCGCCGTGCTGCTTTGCATGATCCATGGCGTCAAAGATGGTGAAATCCGCGTTGATCGCCTGGCTGTAGCTGTAGGAAGTGACCGATACTTTCATCATAATCTCTCCTCGATTCAATCGGATACGGGGCAGACCCGCATCAGTTTAGAAAATCCTTCAGGCGTTTGGAACGGCTCGGATGGCGGAGCTTGCGGAGTGCCTTCGCCTCAATCTGGCGGATGCGTTCCCGCGTGACATTGAACTCCTTGCCCACCTCTTCCAGGGTGCGGGAGCGGCCATCCTCCAGGCCGAAGCGAAGCTTCAGCACCATTTCCTCCCGCGGGGTCAGCGTTTTCAGAACGCCCATCAGCTGTTCCTTCAGCAGCAGGAAGCTCGCCGCTTCCGCCGGTTCCGGCACATCGTCATCCGGGATGAAGTCGCCCAGGTGGCTGTCTTCCTCTTCGCCGATCGGCGTTTCGAGAGAGACAGGATCCTGCGCAATCTTCATGATTTCGCGGACCTTGTCGATGTTCATGTTCATTTCTTCGGCAATTTCTTCCGGCTGCGGGTCATGTCCGAGCTCCTGCAGCAGCTGGCGGGAAACGCGGGTGACCTTGTTGATGGTTTCGACCATATGTACCGGGATGCGGATGGTTCTGGCCTGATCGGCAATGGCGCGGGTAATGGCCTGACGAATCCACCAGGTGGCATAGGTTGAAAATTTATAGCCCTTTGTATAGTCGAATTTTTCGACGGCTTTGATCAGGCCGAGGTTGCCTTCCTGAATCAGATCCAGAAAATGCATATTGCGACCCATGTAACGCTTTGCAATACTGACGACCAGTCGGAGGTTCGCCTCCACCAGCCGCTGCTTGGCGGCGACGTCACCTGCGGCCATCCGGTGCGCCAGTTCCGTCTCCTCATCGCTGGACAGAAGATCGACCTTGCCGATTTCCTTCAGGTACATCCGGACGTGGTCGTCCACAGCCAGGTTTTCCATCAGGGATGCATCGCTCAAATCCTCCGGCGGGATTTCCTCCAGGCTGTCCAGATCCATATCCTCATCGGAAATCAGGTCGTCATCCGCCTGATTGACGTAATCCACCTGGATTTCTATGCCCATATTTTCGAGGCCGTCAATGAATTTGTCGATCTGCTCGCCGTCCAGGTTCAAATCCTTCAGCGTTTCGGAAACCTCCTTGTAGTTCAGCTTCCCGCGTTTTTTCCCCTGTTCGATAATATCGTGCAGAACGTTCATTTTTCCTTCGTTTTCCACTGCGTTATCCTCCATCCCGCTGTTTGTTCTTCATCTTTACCATGCGTTCCAGCATATCCTGCTGATCTTCGCCGTCCGCCATGAGGCGGCGGCGCGACAGCGCTGCGCACAAATCCTCCAGCTCCCGCTCCGGGTTGATGTGCGGCCGTTTGGCCGCAAGAATCCGGCTCAGCAGGCGAACCGTACCATCATCGGCTTCGCCACTGATGCGGTTGAGGTGGAATGACGCATCCGTCCGGATTTTCTGCACCAGCAGTTCAAAAATCCGTGCCAGCTCCGCCGATGTAAAATCCTCCGGCTGAAGCCGGGCAGCGGCGCGTTCGGCCAGCGCCGGGCGCTCCGCAATCAATGCAATCAGGTCTTCCTCAGCGCGGGCCGAGGCCGGATTTTCATAGTGGACGCCCATCTCCCTCGGCGGCTGAATGCGCTGCTCCACGCTGACATCGGCCGCGTGCTGTTTTTTCTGTTCGGTGCGGACGCGCTTTTTGCGAATCGCCGCAATTTCGGCCAGCACGGCATCGCGGCTGACACCGGCCGCCTCCGCCACGCGCCCGGCATAGACTTCCGTTTCGATTTTGGAGCCCAGCTCTGCCAGCAGCTGTGCCGCGCTGCGGATATAGCGGATGCGTTCCTCGTCATTTTGCAGATCGACGCCCGTTTTCAGGGCAGCCAGGCGGTAATCCATCTGCTCCTCGCTGCGCTCCAGCACCCGTGCAAACGCTTCCGCGCCGTTGGTGCGGATGAATTCATCCGGGTCTTTTCCTCCCGGAACGCGCAGAATCCGGACGGTTTTCTCCGTCACCTGTGACAGAACCTTCACCGCCCGCTCCGTCGCCGCAGTTCCGGCGGCGTCCGTGTCGTAGGCGATGATGATCTGATCGGCGGCCTTGGCCAGCATCCGTGCCTGCTCCTCCGTCAATGCGGTACCCAACGAAGCAACGGCGAAGCCAAAGCCGGCCTGATGCAGTGAAACGACGTCCATATAGCCCTCAACCAGCAGAATCCGGTGATCGCCGGATTTTTTGGCGAGCTGATAGGCATACAGGTTATTTTTCTTGGAGAATACGGGCGTATTACCTGTATTCAGGTATTTTTGTCCCTTGACATCGGCAGCCAGCACACGGCCGCCGAAGCCCACCACGTTCCCGCGGACGTCAATGATCGGGAACATGAGCCGGTGTCGGAATGTATCATAAATGCTGCGTTCGCCCTTTTTGGCCAGTCCGGCCTCCACTAACTCATAGTCGGCGAAGCCCTTGCCCTTGAGGTAGCGCGTCAGTGCGTCCCAGGAATCAGGGGCATAGCCGATACCAAACCGGCGAATCGTCGCCGCAGTCAGGCCGCGGCGGCGCACATAGGCCAGCGCCTCCTCCGAGGTTTTGTCCGCCAGCCGGTCATGGAAAAACCGGGCAGCCAGGCGGTTTGCCTCCAGTGTGCGTTTGCGGAGGTCGGCCAGCCGGTCATTTTCGCCCTGCGGCATTTCCATATGGTACATTTCGGCAAGGAACGCCACGGCCTCCGGAAATTCGAGCCGTTCGACCTCCATGATGAACTGGATAACGCCGCCGCCCTTTCCGCAGCCGAAGCAATAGTACAGACCCTTGTCATCATCCACCGTAAAGGAAGCGGTTTTCTCCCCATGGAACGGGCAGAGTCCCCAGAGGCGGCCACCGCGATTGGTCAGCTGGGTATAGCGGGAAACGACCTGTGCCAGATCGGCACGCGCCGTCAGCTCATCCAGAAATTCCGGGGGAATTCGCGCCATGTCCATCGCCTCCTTTTCCGAGTTCGGGCACTGCTGCGGCGTTTACAGGATGGCCTCCGTGCCGTCCAGTGCGATGACAACCGGGATATCCAACTTCTTCGCCAGCGCCTGAATCAGCGGGACGCCGCTGCGGCCATATTGGATGCCGTAATGATTGAAGATGATTTTTTCCGCGCCGGAGTCCTTGAGAATCGGCTCATACAGCGCCGCATCGAAATGCGCCGTTTCGCAGACGACAATCTGCGGGCGCTCAGCCAGCAGCGGTAGCGGGAAATCGACGTCCGGGCTGCGCAGATCCCCGGTAAACAGGATTTTCCTGCCGGTTGCCACTTCTTCGAGCAGGAACGCATAGGAAATATCGCAGTGCTGTGTCCGGCAGGCCGTCACGCGGAGAACTCCGTCATCGAAAATAACGCCGGGCTGAATCACGCGGAAATCCATCGGGCGAAGTGTCGCATTCAGTGTGGAAAACCAGCCATTCAGCGCCTGAATGCCCCGTTCATGCGGGAAAAAGACGGCAGCATCGACCGTCCGGAAATACCAGTTGGCCAGATCGACAAAGCTGAGCAGGCCGTCAATGTGGTCGCCGTGGAGATGCGTCAGGAAGATGCCCTTGACGGAATCCGGTGCCATGTCGCGTGTGATCAGTTCGTCAATCGCCTGCATACCCATATCGACAAAATAGCGGTTCGTTCCGCATTCGACGAGTGCGCAGGAGCAGTGCCGGTGCTTTTCCGGCACACCGTGGCTTGTCCCTAAAAAAATCAGTCTCATGATCTGTTTCACGCTTCCTTTCTGTTTGGAGCTGTGTTGTTTTTTAGAAAATATGCCAGTTTTTTGGGATATAGATCTCTTTGAAAATTTCGACAGCGTAGCGATCCGTCATGCTGGAAAGATAGTCGCACAGGACACGCGGAATGCTCTCCTGCGCCAGCATGGCCAGGTACATGGGCGGCAGCTCCTCGAGCCGCCGTTCAAAATACCGGTACAGCTCTTCGAGAATCAGCCGCGCCTTGGACTCCTCGCTTTTGGCGGTCGGGTTCTGGTAGACATGGGCAAACAGAAAATCGCGCAGCCCATCCGTCGCTGCGCCGACACCGGGCGACATGGCAATGACAAAGCCCTGCGCCGTCAGCCCGCTGTTTTGGATGGCGTCTACGACCATCGTATTGATCCGATCGTGCGTTGTGCGGCCGAGTATGTCGCCAAACGCGGACGGGATATCAGATTCGTGCAGGACACCGGCGCGGACGGCGTCATCGATGTCGTGATTGATGTACGCAACGCGATCCGACATGGCGACAATGCGCCCTTCAAAGGTATCGGCGCGTTTGGGGCCGGTATGGCAGAGAATCCCATCGCGAACCTCTGCAGTCAGATTCAGGCCGCGGCCGTTGTTTTCCAGCACATCCACAACGCGGAGGCTGTTTTCATTGTGCTTGAAGGAGATTCCGGCGATTTCCGCCAGGGCGCGTTCGCCCGCATGGCCAAACGGGGTGTGACCCAGATCGTGTCCCAGGGCGATGGCCTCCGTCAGGTCTTCATTCAGGCAAAGGGCGCGCGCAATGGTGCGGGCAATCTGCGAAACCTCGAGCGTATGCGTCAGGCGGGTTCGGTAATGGTCGCCGTCCGGCGACAGGAACACCTGCGTTTTATGCTTGAGGCGGCGAAACGACTTCGCGTGCAGAATTCTGTCCCGGTCGCGCTGGAAGCAGGTGCGGACAGGGCATGGCGGTTCCTCCCGGAGACGCCCGGCAGAGTCCCCTGCAAATGCAGCCGACGCACAGAGCGACTCCCGCTCCCGCCGTTCATTCTGCAGACGAATGCGATGTGTTTCAGCAGTTTGCGCGTCCATGTGATCACCGTCCATCCGTTGTCCGTTTCGGTTCCTGTCGTCCTCGGCAAAGCACTCCATGGATACAATCCGCATTTCGCGCGGAAAACCCTCTTTTTGCGAGAGCGCTTTCGTCATTTTCGGCTCATCGTCCGATTGAAAGGGCGATTTTTCAGGTTTCTTTGTGGATTTTGCCGTTTATTGCAGACCCATTGCCGCGTTCAGGCGTTCTGACAGCTCATGCGCGGCGTTGTAGCCCATGCGTTTATTGCGGTCATTCATGGCGGCGACCTCGATGATAATGGCCAGGTTGCGCCCCGGGCGCACCGGCACCGTCAGGGACGGCACATCGATGCCCAAAATGTTCGTGTATTCCGTATCCTCGCCCAGGCGGTCATAGATTTTGCCCTCTTTCCAGGGTTCCAGATGAATCACCAGATCCACCTTTTCCGTCATTTTGACGGCAGCCATACCGAACAGGCGCTTGACGTCAATGATGCCGATGCCGCGCAGCTCGACAAAATGGCGAATGATTTCCGGCGCGCTGCCAACCAGCGTTTTCGACGAGACGCGTTTGATCTCAACGGCATCGTCGGCGATCAGGCGGTGGCCGCGCTTCACGAGCTCGATGGCCGTTTCGCTCTTGCCGACGCCGCTGTCGCCCATGAGCAGGATGCCCTCGCCGTACACCTCAATCAGCACGCCGTGCCGGGTGATGCGCGGAGCCAGGTGGATTTTCAGCGAAGCGATCAGCGCGCTCAGCGTGGTGGAGGAGTCTTCCTTTGTCCGCAGAATCGTCACGCCGTACTCCTTCGCCAGCTCCAGACATTCAGGATACGGTTCAATGTTGCGCGTAATGATCAGCGCGGGAATGTTCATTTTGAAGAGCTTTTCCAGAGAGGAACGGCGGCGCTCCGGCGTAAACCGGCTCAGGAAGGTCGTTTCGACCTTGCCGATCATCTGGAGACGTTCATTGTCGAAGAAATCATAAAACCCGGCCAGCTGAAGTCCGCAGCGGTTGACATCGTCCGAATAGACCAGAATATCCCGATAGCCCTCCGGTGCCGTTTCAACTGTAAAGGCCAGCTCATCAATCAGCGTTCCGAGTGCCACACTGTATCGGACACTATCCATTTTGGAACATCTCCTCTCCGTTGTGAACCGGTGCATTTCCGTCGCGAAAAGCATCCGGTTCCAATTCTCATCCATTCTTATTATACCATATCTGAGCCCTTTCCTGCAAGTCTGTGCCGTTCGGAAAGGACTGATTTCTTTCTTCGAAGCATCCGGCAATGCTTTTCCCGTTTCCGGTCAAATTCCGTTTGACAGGGAAATCGATATCTGTTATACTGAAAGTGTCAGCCATTCGAATTGACTGTAGATTTCGAATATTTCCTGCGGAAGGAGTGCATTGGTCATGTCATCTGTGACCGATCGATTGATTCAGTTTCTTCAGCTGCACGCACCTGCCGAATCCGCCCCGGAGTTGGATCCCGCCTCTTTCCTGTCCGCACACCGTGTTCCCCTGCCGATCACCGTGGGGCATGAAGATCCGGGACAGAAAATTCAGCGGTTCACGCAGCGGCACATCCAGACAAAGCTGCTCCGTGCCATGCAGGAGTTGCTCACGTGTTTTCAATCGCATGGCATCGGTGTTCTGTTTCTGAAAGGGCCGTTGCTGGGATTGGAGCTGTATGGCGAAACCGGAATCCGTCCGACGTCCGATCTGGATCTGTTTGTTGCGGATGCTCAGGTTGCCGATGCATTGGACGCGTTGACGCAACTTGGCTATACCCGAACAAACGGCACACCCTATTCCGGGAAAGACCGTGTTTACGAACTGAACCGTGGCGATATGCGTCTGAAAATGATGGGGCGGCATCTGACTGCCGTCCGATCTTCCGGAAACTGGACGATCACGGTGGAATTGCACGCCACGCTGTTCCGGCACTATACTGCCATTTCACCGGCCTCTTTGGAATCGCAGGCAAACCGGATCTTTTCTGACAGCCGCAGCATATCCTGTCAGGGAATTGACTACCCCGTTCCGGGCGTTTTGGATTCGTTCCTGATGCTCTGCACGCACTTTGCACGGCACACGGTGGAGGCATTGACCGCATTCTGTGCCAGAAAACAGCGGCCGCGTTTTCCGCTGCATCAGTTGCATGATCTCGCACTCTTTTTTGAGCACTGGTCGGATGCGCTGTCGGCTTCCGACCTTTGGGCGCGTGCCCTGGTGTTCGGCAGTCAGGCCGATCTGGCCTTTGCCTGCCGGTATTTGCATGAAATATATGGAATCGACCTTTGGCGATCGATTGCGCCATATCTTTCCGACAAACCGGATGACGATTTTGAAAATGATATCGTATGGAGCATTCTGCGGCAGCTTTCCGCTGCAGAGCTGCTGTTTTGTGCGCCGTCAGACAATCTCGCCCGTTTGCAATCCGTTGTTCCTGTCCGCCGCTGTTATGAACTCCGGAATGTGCGCGAGCTTTCTGCCGTTCCGGCCGACTATGAAGTCCGGGAGGTCTTTGATGATCTGTCCCGGCCACCTCTGCGGGAGCCCTATTCCTTCCGTTGGGGCGCTGCGTGTTCCGATGAACAGCTCATGTTCTGCGTGGAAATTCCAACAGACCGTGTTGTCTTTCTGGGGGGATGCCAGAAAAATCTTCGTCGAAACTGTACCCGCTCCGACTGTCCGAAAGACTGTGCCGCACAGCACGGCGCCAATACGTTGATTCGTTTGCTGCTGCCCGGGACACATTGTCCGACCGAGGCCGGCAGCTGCATGAATCTGTATGAAATCAGCATGATACAGACCGCAGACGGTCTCCGGCTCACAGCCGACCGAAACGGCCATCCGTTCGCCCTGTCCGGAGCTTCCGTTACAGAGAAAGACGGCTTTTGGCAATTGCGGTTTCTGTTGCCGATCCCGGATTCCGGTGTTTCCAACGCCCTGCCTTTTATGATTTCCCGTGAAATTCTGCTTCCATTTCCGCACCGTCCGGAGCAAGCCATCGCCTTTAGTGTGCGCTGGCTGAACAGTGTTGCGGTTTCGCATCAGACCTGTCTGAGTTGCGGCCTGCTGCGAAAATCCCGCCTGTAAGGCTTTTGCCGTACACCGCGCCCACCGAGTCGTAAAACGAAATCGGTGCATTTATGATTTTCCAGCCTTCGCACAAAACAGTTGTCAGGCAAAGAAAGCGTATGGAAATTGAAATGTTTTCACAGCCTTGGTGTTGGTATGGTGGTGTATTTGTGAAAGCGCAGACTGAGCCTGTTTCAGGTGATGTCTGCGCTTTTTTGGCCATTGTCAGGAGAAATCAAAAAACGACCGTATCATTCGTCAGCGAATTATTGATAAGAGGATGGTTGAATCATGGGAACGGAATGGAAAAAGAGTCGGTATGCATTCTTTTGTCTTTTCTATTTTTTTGTAAAGTGCTTGACAGGTGAATAAAGAAGTGATATAATGTTAACAGTTAAAGAATCCAATGAGTTTCATCAGCAATCAACCGCATAAATCCGCACAAAACAGTTCTCAGGCAAAGAAAGCGTATGGAAATTGAAATGTTTTCACAGCCTTGGTGTTGGTATGGTGGTGTATTTGTGAAAGCGCAGACTGAGCCTGTTTCAGGTGATGTCTGCGCTTTTTTGGCCATTGTCAGGAGAAATCAAAAAACGACCGTATCATTCGTCAGCGAATTATTGATAAGAGGATGGTTGAATCATGGGAACGGAATGGAAAAAGAGTCGGTATGCATTCTTTATTGAGCAGGAAAATGGTGCAATGATCATTTATCATTCGACCACAGGTTTTATCTTACAATGTACAGAACCGGAATACATTGAAAAGGCACAAAAGATCGCCAATCAGTCCGCTTTTGAAATGGATGAAGGAAATGATTTAATGTGTTTGCTGCGAGACAAAGGTGTCCTTTTGGAAAACGATTTTGACGAAGATGCTCAAATTCGGCAATTGTACGATCGGGTCGTTATGCACAGAAATCAACTTTCTCTGACGTTAATCGTAACGAGGCAGTGTAATTTTCGTTGCGTTTACTGCGGTCAGAAACACGAGAGCAACAAGCGTATGTCTCGTGAGATCTATGATAGAGTCCTATTGATGATTGAAAAAACATGCCATGATAAAAAGATAGACAGTGTTTCCATTTCTTTTTTTGGCGGAGAACCGCTTTTGGAATGTGAAGGAATTCTATATTTTCTGGAGAAATTACAGGGATTATCAAAAAAGACCGGAATTCCCTATTATGCAGGAATGACCACAAATGCATATTTACTGACAAAAAATAATTTCGAGCGTTTGGCACAGTTGAATTGTTTGGATTATCAAATAACATTGGATGGTATGGATGAGACTCATGACAAAAAAAGATATCTCATCGGAAAAAGGAAAACATGGAAAACCATCGTAGATAATCTGCTCTATATCAAGTCAACAGATTATCCTTTCAAAATCATTTTGAGGACAAATTTTGATACAGAAGTCTTGCAATCAGTAGATTCATATTTGAATTTCGTGTCAGAAAATCTGAATGACGATCGTATCCTGATGTATCACGAAACCATTAAGGACCACGGGAATCCCGAACAAAACGAATACATGTCGCAGTCTGAAGCGATTTTAAGCAACGTCGAAATTTCTCGTCTTTTGAAAGAGAAGGGTTTGAAATCTTCACTTGTTTTTTCTTCAACAACGCCTGCCTGTTCGATGTGTCGAGCAGGAATTCCTGATTTTTATGTAATCGATTACGATGGAAGTATCAAAAGATGTACACACCGATTGGATACTGAACCAAACTACCTGGGCAATCTGTCAGATGATGGTTCCATGATCATTGACCCTTCTCTGGATGCAAAATGGATTTATCGGGACTATTTGTCCGATGATGAATGTAAAGAGTGCAAATTACTTCCTCTGTGTTTTGGAAAACAGTGTCCTGTTGCGCGGGTTGATCCCCAATTGGAGTTCGATTGTAACAAAGATTTGCGTGCTCTGGAACTGGAGGAAATCCTGCGCGTTCATTTATAGAGGGACAGGATTACAATTCAGGAAGAAAGGAGGATCAAGTATGCATGTGGTTCAAGATGCGGCAACCCCCGCAATGATTGCACGGAGAGTGCAAAGCAATGGTTGTGATTGCAATTGTAAGTGTCATGGTGGTACCGGCAGCTCCGGGGGAAGTAATTGCAACTGTCGTTGCAGCCAACCGTCTAAATCCAATAAGGTTGTGGATTGAAAGGAGGGACAAATTATACATATCGTAAAGGATATTGCGATTCCTGCGTCCATTGCACGCGCCACTCAGGAAAACGGTTGCAATTGCAATTGCAATTGCAATTGTCATGGTGGTAGCGATGGCGGTTCCGGCGGTACCAAGTGCAACTGTCGTTGCAGCTAAACCGCCTGTCACGGCAGGCAGATTTTCGAGAAATCTCTGCCTGTCGTGACTCCAGATTTTTCCAATCATTCAACAAACAGAAAAGAGGATTCTGTTATGAAAACCTTAAAAAGGGTACTTGGTTGCCAGTCTTTCATGTTGAAGCGAATGTATCGGGACAGCAAACGGCTCTTTTATGTGACCCTGATTCAGTCGATTCTGTCCGGTATTTATCCAACCATCGAGCTGGTTGTCAGCAGGAACCTGATTGATGCCCTGGTACGGCTTTCCCTGCGGGATGCCATGATCAGTATTTCTGTCCTGATCGGCAGCTCCCTGCTCTATTATATTCTGAAAAAGCTGCTGAGTTTTATTGCCGACAATGCGTATAACCTGATTCGGCGCCAGATGCGGTTTGACCTTTTTGAAAAGACCTGCTCGCTCGATCTGGCCGTGGCAGATCTGCCGGAAAACAGAACCCTGTATGAAGAAGCACAGGGTGCCAACCAGAACAACCGTTGCATGCGGGTTCTGGATTCCTTTTTCAGCATTTTTACCGCCTGTATCACGTTGATTTCTTCCTATATCGTGATGATCACAGTTGATCCATGGATTATGATTGTCATTGTCGCCGTGGTCATTCTGCAATCGTTTATCACCATTCGATCGCAGAAGCTGGCTTATGAGACCTGGCGGGAAGACGCCCGAACCAACAAGGAGGCGTCCTATGTTCTGGGGCTGCTGTTTGACCGCAACTGTGCCTTTGAAATGCGGCTGCACAATCTGTCACAATGGGTCATTCGGAAATTCAACAAGGTGCAGACCGAATCCGATCTGCTTTGGATTGAAAACAACAAAAAGCAGCAGAGAAACGATGTTTTGAATTTTGCCGTACAGCTGGTGCAGAAAGCGATTCTGTACGTTTATCTGGCACTGCAGATGCTTTACGCCAATATGACCGTTGCGAATTTCACACTGTGCTTCAATTCTCTGAACCAGATTTCCAACAATCTGGTCGCCCTGATTCGCACATTTATTGATATTTTTGAAAATTCCAAGTATATTTACAGCTATAAAAAATATCTGGCGCTGGAAAATACAATTGCCGTGCATCGGCCGGATGAAAAGCCGGTCGCCAGAAATGAAGCCCGCAACAACGAAATTGTCTTTGATCACGTCAGCTTCCGTTATCCGGAAGCACCGGCAGACGTGCTGCACGATATCAACCTGCATCTGGAGCCGCAGAAGTTTTATGTCATCGTTGGTGCGAACGGCGCCGGGAAAACGACGCTGATCAATCTGCTGATGCGTTTGTATGATCCGTCGAGCGGTTCGATTCGCCTGGGGCAGACCGATATTCGCGACTATGATTTTCAAAGCTATCGGGACTGTTTTGGTGTGGTTTTCCAGAATTTCAAGGTTTTTGATTATTCGTTCTTTGAAAACATCACGCTATCCGAGGAGGAAAATGAGGAGATCGATGCAGAGGTTCAGCAGGTCATTCAGAAGGCCGGATTGGCCAACAAGGTGTCACAGCTTGCCAAAGGGATGCACACCTGTGTCGGTAAAGCGTTTGACCAGGATGGCGTCAAGTTATCCGGCGGCGAATATCAGAAGGTTGCTCTGGCCAGAGCGCTGTACAGAGACAGTCAGATTCTGATTCTGGACGAGCCATCCAGCGCATTGGATGCGTTGGCAGAGGATGATCTGATTCAGACCTTCCAGCGAGCCAGCACCAACCAGACGGTTTTCTATATTTCGCACCGTCTCTCCGTGGCGCGCTTTGCATATCGCGTGATTTTTGTCGGCGATCATACGATTTTGGGCTGCGGCAGCCACGACGAGCTGATGCAAACCTGTCCGCAGTATGCAGAGATGTATACGGCACAGGCCAAATATTACACGGAACAGGAAACCGCCCCTTCGCACTGAAAGAAGCTGATGACCGTGCTCGTGTATAGTATATACGGTTTATCCGTGGAATCGAATCTGGAGCTGTCTTATGTAGATGCAGGCCGTCCAGGTGTCTGTGATATGCGGCTGCACGTGTCCTTTGCGGAAATGCCGCCGGTTCAGCCCATACGGATTCTGGAATCCGAACAATGGCTGACCATTGAGCTGTTCCCCTTCGCGGTTTATCGGCTGGACAGGTATTCCAACGATGTTTTTTGTCAGGCAGCAGATTATGAGTCATTTTACTCGACATTTTTCAATCTGCCGTGCTCGGTCTTTCTTTTGCAGCGCGGTGATCTGCTTTTGCACGCGTCATCACTGGTTCACAGTCAAACAGGTGAATTGATCGGTTTTGCCGGGCAGAAAGGTGTCGGGAAAAGCACGCTGGTGCATCTGTTGTGCGGGGAAACGTATCAGATTTATGCGGATGATACCCTGCGGATTCCGATGGATACCTCTATGGGATTCCGGGGAAATTCTCTTTTGAAACTGACGCCGGAGACGTCCGCCCTCATTCAGGGCAGGCTTCAACTGACGGGACATCAAAATGCAGTCGGAAAAGATTATGCCGCCATTTCAACAGATTCCCGGCAACGTCCGATTCGGGCAATCGTTCAACTGACGCGAACTTCGGAGGTAACTTTTTCCATCCGGCCGGTAATCGCCCCGTTACAGCGTGCCCAAATCATTTGCAGACATCTGACAGGCATCCCGTTCTGGACGGCTTCCATGATTCAAAAGGTCATGCAGCTTGTCAAAAAAGTCGAGATTCCCGTTTATTCCATGCGAATCCCCGATTCTCTGCATCGTTTGGAGCAGCAAAAGTCGGACATCCTCTCAGCCCTTGAACAGATGACGAACTCGGTTCTGTGACATTCGGTAAAAAAGCGTCTGCACGCATTCTGTGCAGACGCTTTTTTTATGCTTCCATGAGAAGGAACGCGCTTTGCCGCGTTTAGCGTACTTCGTCGGGTGAATAGACTTCACCGGTCAGAACCGGGTGGCAGGTCAGGCGGCCATCGGCTGCATCGAGCACGAGGGTGGAGCCGGCATCCAGATTGCCGGCCAGAATTTCGCGGGCAATGAGCGTTTCCGCCATTCTTTGCAGGCAGCGCTTCAGCGGTCGTGCGCCGTAAACCGGGTCGTAGCCCTGATCGATGATGAGCGCCCTGGCCGCATCGGTCACTTCCAGCTGCAGCCCGCCTGCGGCGCGGTCGGCCATACGCGTTTGCAGACCGGTCAGCAGCAGATCGACGATGGCGTTCAGGTTTTCCTTGGTCAGCGGTTTGAAGAATACGATTTCGTCCAGGCGGTTCAGGAATTCCGGTCGGAACGCTGCCCGGAGCTCGGCCTGCACGCTGGCGCGTGCCGCTTCGCTGACGGAGCCGTCCGGTGCAATGCCGTCCAGCAGATACTGGCTGCCGAGGTTGGAGGTCAGGATGATGATCGTATTTTTGAAATCAACCGTGCGCCCCTGGCTGTCGGTGATGCGGCCATCGTCCAGAATTTGCAGCAGGATATTGAACACATCCGGGTGCGCCTTCTCCACCTCATCGAAGAGGATGACGCTGTAGGGGTGGCGGCGGACGGCTTCGGTGAGCTGGCCGCCCTCGTCATAGCCGACATATCCCGGAGGCGCACCGATCAGGCGGGACACGCTGAATTTCTCCATATACTCCGTCATGTCAATCCGCACCAGACTGCGTTCGTCATCGAACAGACTTTCGGCCAGCGTTTTGGCCAGCTCCGTTTTGCCGACACCGGTCGGCCCTAAAAAGAGGAAGCTGCCGATTGGGCGGTTGGGGTCTGCGATCCCGGCACGGCTGCGCTGAATGGCTTCACTGACCAGGCGCACTGCTTCATCCTGTCCGACGACACGCCGGTGCAGGATATCTTCGAGTCGCAGCAGCTTTTCCCGTTCGCCCTCGACGAGTCGGGATACCGGGATGCCCGTCCAGCGTCCAACGACCTCGGCGATCTCTGCATCGGTTACGGTGGAACGGACGAGTCGGTTCTGGTTCTGCCGTTCTGCCGTCTGTTCGGCCTCCGCCAGCTGTTTTTTCAGCGTCGGCAGCTCGGAATATTGCAGGCGCGCCGCCTTTTCATATTCGCCGTGCAGCTGAGCCTGTTCCATTTCGCCTGTTTTCTTCTCGATCTCCGTTTTGATCTGCTTGACGGTTTCCGCCGCTTCCTTTTCTGATGTCCAGCGCGCCTTCATTTCGCGGAGCTGATCCTGCTTTTCCGCAAGCTCCGCCGTCAGCTTGGCCAGACGGTCCCTGGAGAGCTGATCTTCCTCTTTTTTCAGCGACATTTCCTCGATTTCCATCTGCATGATATCGCGGCGCAGATCATCCAGCTCGCTCGGCATGGAGTCAATCTCCGTGCGAATCATGGCACACGCCTCATCGACCAGGTCAATCGCCTTATCCGGCAGGAACCGGTCGGTGATATACCGGTTGGACAGCGTGGCCGCCGCCACCAGCGCGTTGTCGTGAATGCGGACGCCGTGGAAGATCTCATACCGTTCCTTCAGTCCGCGCAGGATGGAGATCGTATCCTCCACAGTCGGCTCCTCCACGATGACCGGCTGGAATCTCCGTTCCAGTGCGGCGTCCTTTTCGATGTATTTGCGGTATTCGTCCAGCGTGGTGGCGCCGATGCAGTGCAGCTCGCCACGCGCCAGCATCGGCTTGAGCAGGTTGCCCGCGTCCATGGAGCCCTCTGTCTTCCCGGCACCGACGATTGTATGCAGTTCATCAATGAAGAGCAGGATGCGCCCATCCGCCTTTTTGACCTCATTCAGAACGGCTTTCAGGCGTTCCTCAAATTCGCCGCGATATTTTGCACCGGCCACCAGTGCGCCCATATCCAGCGAGAAAATGGTCTTTTCCTTCAGGCCGTCCGGCACATCACCCCGCACGATTCGCTGCGCCAGACCCTCGGCGATGGCGGTTTTGCCGACGCCCGGTTCGCCGATCAGGACGGGGTTATTTTTGCTCTTGCGGGACAGGATGCGGATTACGCTCCGGATTTCGGCGTCCCGGCCGATGACCGGATCCAGCTTCTGTGCCCGTGCGCGTTCGACCAGGTCTGTGCCGTATTTGTTCAGCACGTCATACGTATCCTCCGGATGGTCACTTGTCACCGGTGCGCTTTTCACGCGGGACAGCTCCTGCAAAAAGCGTTCCTGCGTCACGCCGTGCCGTTGAAAAATGCCCTGTACCGTCCGGCCGCCTTCAGCAATCAGACCCAGCATCAGGTGTTCAACGGAGAGGTATTCGTCCTTCAGCTGCTCTGCCATTTTTTCGGCGAAGCGCAGCACAGCCGACACCTCGCTCGATGGATACAGATCGCCGCCCGTCCCCGTCACCTTCGGCAGCCGTTCCATTTCGGCATTCAGCTCGCCCAGCATGGCGCCAACCAGATCGGTGTTGCCGCTCTGGCGACCCATCCGTTCCAGGAGCGTCCCGATCAGGCCGCCCTCCTGCGACAGCAGCGCATACGCCAGATGCTCCGGTGCGAGCGTCTGATTCTGTTTGTCCCGCGCCAGATTTTGTGCGCGGTTGATCACATCTATCGTCTTTTGTGTCATTTTTTCTGCATTCATAAAAAGGATCCTCCCTTTCCGTTTATCTCATCCGTTATGCCGAATGTCTCAGAGTATCAATGAGCGGGTTTTCCAATCGTCCGCATACATCTCCGCGAGCGTCTGCGCATCCGCACCGCCGACACACGCCTTCAGCATTCGATCCACCAGCCGGACATAATCGGTCATGGCGCCGGACAGCTCGTCTGCGCGGAGCGGATACGCCGTGGTCAGCCCGTTTTTCCGCACCGGGTACATCAGAGGGCGCAGAAACCGCCCGTTGTCGAGGACGCAGGAAATTGTCCGCATCAGCAGCTGCTCCTCAATTCGGCAGAAGCAGCGGAAAAACCGGTTCAGCAGCTCGAGCAGACCCTCCGACTGTGTGCGGAAGATCACCGTCAGTGTGCCGATCATCTCGCCCGGGCAAAATTCATTGGCCAGCTCCACCTCATATCGGAGCGTTGGCCGGTATTTATACGCCAGGCTGGAGCGCACCGCGACGCGCTGTGCGCTCGGTGCCGCCATCGGAACCAGCTCTCCGGTCGCCGACAGTAACCGTTCCATGTCCGAAAAAATATCGCGCAGCTGCTGCTCCGGCGTGCGCATTTCCACCCGTTCCGCCAGAATCATGTTGACGAGGTTGGAACGGTTCGTCCCCATTCTGTGCGCCAGTGCATCGACCTCCCGCATGATATCGTCCGACAGCATCAGGCTGTATAATGTTTTTTTCACGGAGCGCATCCTCCCTTTTCTGTCTGCCGTTGCAGACATCTGCCCGGCGCTTTTATTGTAGCACGTTTCATGTAATTTGTCAAGTGATTTATATAAATTCTCTGCCGAATTTTGTATGCTGCAGAGGTCGTCCGTTTTGGAATGATTTTGCGTGTTTTCGTGCAAAAACAGCCGATGCAGATTGACAAAGGCGTATGGACGTGCTATAATAGAGTGCGTGCTGGCGTTTTTCTGTAGTTCTGTTTTGACAGGTTTCACTTTTTCAGGAAGCCTGAGCCCAGTGCTTCTACATTTTATTGAAAAGAGTGAATCCGATCTATGAAGTATTGTCCGAATTGCGGCACCGCCGCTGAAGACAACGCCGTTTTCTGTACGCAGTGCGGAAATCATTTTGCCCCGGCCCCGCAGCAGGCAGCACCGGAGCAGCCGGTGTACGCACAGCAGCAGGCAGCACCGCAACAGCCGGTGTACGCACAGCAGCAGGCAGCACCGCAGCAGCCGATGTACGCTCCGCAGCAGCCCATGTATGCTCCGGCTCCGCAGAAGAAAAACAGGGGCGTGTTCATTGCGCTGATCATTGTCATCGTCCTTCTGCTGGCCGTCGGCGGTTTCTTTGCCTTCCAATATTTCTTCTCCGACTCGGACAAGGATGATCGGGTCGATAGACCGCTGACGTCCGAAACCACTCCGCCGGCAACCAACCCGCCGGTGGTTCTCGGCTATACCAAGGGTTCCATCGAGAACGGTTACTATGTGAACGAATGGGCCAATCTGAAAATTCAGACCAGCGGCCACTGGTCTGGTCTCAACTGGGATGTCGGCACCGATGAAGCATATGCTTCTTATCAAAACGCTTCTACGGACTGTGGTCTGATCCTTGCGGAACGCTATGCCGGTTATCAGGTCGCGATCGCATTTGAGGATCTGACTGCTTCCAATCCTTCCATTTCCGAGTCCGAATACATGGACATTATTTTGGATGGACTGATCTCGGTTTACTCTTCGTCCGGTATTGAGTATTCCGTTCTTTCCTCCTACTGGTCTTACAATCTTTGCGGCAATTCTTATCTCACAGGTGGTGTGTCCCTGGCCGCCGGCGAGACCAGCTTTGTGCAGGTGTTCCTGACCCGGAAGCTGGATGATCATATAATCTTCATTGCACTGACGCTTCCGACGATCGAATCGGCCGACGAGATTCTGGAAGACTTTGTACCGGTGAATTGATTGACGATTCCAATCTGTTCGGACGGATCCTTTCATCCGAACAGATTTCCATGGACCTTTAGCTCAGTCGGTCAGAGCATCCGGCTCATAACCGGTCGGTCCGGGGTTCGAGTCCCTGAAGGTCCACCACGTCAGAGCAAAGTGCGTTTGACTCCGTTTCCGCCCTTCGGCGAAACCATCCATCCACTTCCCTGTTCTTCCTTTTCCCCGATCCCCGGAAGTCCTGTCGAAGCTTGTCTGGATAGCAGCGTATTTGCTCCACCAGAAAAACCTCTTTTGTCCGCCCAGACAAGAGAGGTTTTTTCAATGAGATTTGCCCGTCATACGGTGACAGCTCCCCCAGAGGGGCGCCAGGGCAGAGGATGGGCGGTGGAAGGGGATGCGGTTTCGCAGGTGACGGCAATCCTTCCGGCGCGGTTTCGCCGCACCACCTCCCTTTGCACAAAGGAGGCTCGTGAGCATCCCCGATGCGGACGGCTATGGCTGTCCCGGAGGAGAGTTTTTGGGTGGTGTCCAACGTTGGCGGCTGCAGGCGTCATGAGAAATCCGGGGCAGGGCAGGAGACAGCCCCCGCCCTGCCTTCTCACCTTCTCACCTTTCACCTTTCACTTCTCACCTTTCACCGATCACTGATCTTTCCCGGTTTGGATGACCCCATCAATCAAAAGCGGAGGAAATCGCATGAAAAAGTCCATTTGGAATGCTCTGAAGCCGCAGATTCAGCAGGTCTGGCATCTCAGCCTTCCCGCCATTTTAACACAGATCACGACCATCGCCATGCAGTACATCGACTCTGCCATGGTCGGCGCGCAGGGCGCCAATGCCTCGGCGGCCATCGGTCTCGTTTCATCCACCACCTGGCTCTTCAACGGCATCCCCTATGCCGTTTCGGCCGGGTTTTCCGTTCAGGTCGCGCACTGCATTGGCGCGGAGCGGTTCCGGGATGCGCGGAGGGTCGTCCGGCACGGTCTGGTGACGGCACTCCTGCTTTCCGGCATTCTCTGTGCAGCCGGGGTGCTGATCTGCCGCCCGCTGCCCGGCTGGCTCGGTGGTGATCCGGTCATCCGTAACGATGCTTCCCTCTATTTTCTGACATTCGCGCTCATGCTGCCCTTTCACCAGCTGAACTCGCTGACCGCTTCGTTTTTGCAATGCAGCGGTGACATGGTCACGCCCAGCATTCTGAACGCCGTCATGTGCGTTCTGGACATCCTGTTCAACGCCCTGTTCATCCCGTCCTACGGCGTCCTCGGCGCCGGAATCGGCACGGCGCTGGCCTGTGCGGTTGTCAGTCTGCTGATGGCATGGTTCTGCTGCTTTCGCCGCCCATCGCTCCGGCTTCGCCGCGCTGAGCGTGGTCATGTGGACTTCGCCATCCTGAAGTCCGCCCTGCGAATCGGCACACCGGTCGCCGTGCAGGAAATCGCGATGTGCGGCGCCATGGTCGTCTCCACCATGATTCTCGCACCGCTCGGCCCGGTCGCCATTGCAGCCAACTCGTTTGCGGTCACAGCGGAAAGTCTGTGCTATATGCCCGGCTATGGCATCGGCTCCGCCGCGACGACGCTGGTCGGTCGGAGCATCGGTGCCGGAGATGTGCAGCTCGCCCGGCGCTACGGCATCATCTGCACGGCCATGGGCGGCATTTTGATGGGCTGCACCGGGGCACTGATGATGCTGCTCTGTCCGTTTGTCTTCCGGCTGCTGACGCCGGAGCTGTCGGTTCAGGCGCTGGCGACCAGTGTGCTGCGCATTGAGCTGTTCGCGGAGCCGCTCTTTGGCATTTCGATCGTTGCTGCCGGTGCGCTGCGCGGTACCGGCGATACGTTGATTCCCAGTCTGCTCAATCTGGGCAGCATCTGGATCGTTCGAATTGGCCTGTCGCTGCTGCTGGTGCGGCCGCTTGAGCTGCACGGCATCTGGATTGCCATGGCCGTTGAGCTGTGCGTCCGCGGGCTGGTGCTTCTGTATCGGCAGCGCACCTCTCCCTATTATGACCGAAAACCGGCGGTGCAATCAGACGCCGCATAAAGCTCGACAAAAAAGTCACCCCCCCTGACGCCGCAGCAATCGGCATCAGGGGGTAGTTTTTTGGCGCAGTGCCCGATTATTGGGCCGTTGGCTGCACCGGTTCCAGGCCGAGCGCCCGGCAGAGTGCCTCTCCATCCTCCGCCGACAGCTGCCCATTGCGCAGCATGGCTGCGATGCTGCCCCGCACATTCTCATCCTGCGCCGCATTGTGGACGGTCTTACCGGACGAATCCTTTCGATAGAGCTGGCTGTAAAACCGGCTGTACAGGTCGTCGAAATGGTAGGCGTATGTCTGCGCGGGCGGTGCCTCATACGTCTGGCTCCACGGCATCTGTTTGAGAATCAGGTCGCGGTAGAGGCGGTAGCCCGCTTCGCCGTATTGATGGGTCAGATACGTTTCAAACCCGCTCAGCTGATTCAGCACCTCCTGTCGCGGCGCATTTTTCTGGTTTTCCGCGAAGGAGAGCGCCAGCCCGGCGATTTCCTCGTATTGCACCGGATCCATCCCCGCCGCCGTTGTCTCGGCCTGACTGCCATAGACCGTCTGGTACAGCTTCTGCGTTTCCCCCGCATATGCGCGTTCGGCGGCGGTCGTATCAATGCCGAGCGAGCGCAGCGGTTTGAAATCGCCGTATTTGGCGGCTGCGTAGGCGTTTTCGATGGCCTGCTGTTCCTCTGCGCTTTTGGCGTTGCGCAGCTTCAAGCTCTGCTCAAACGCCACATCCGACCGCTGATCCTCGTATTGCTGCGCTGCGCGTGCATTCTGCCGCTGCTTTTCCTCGTATTCGCGGTCTGCATTCGCCTGTTCCTGCAATCGCAGCAGGTACGACGCTTCCAGCTCCGACAGCTCCGCCGCGCCGTTCTGCCGCGCCGCACGGATCTGCTGCTCCAGCGTTGCCAGCGCACGCAAACGTTCCTGCTCGTTTTCAAAGCTGCGCGTTCGATACCCATTCTGCTGGGCGATCTGCGCGCTGTCGGAATATCCGCTGTTGTAAAGTCCCTGTGAGGCCAGACTGTTGGCCAGCGCCTCCCGGCTGTTCTGGTAGCCCAGATAATTTTCTCTGGCCAGCGCGTCGTATTGCCGTCCAATGTCCGGCCGCTGCGCTTCCAGCTGCTCCACCTCCAATGCTGTTCGCGTCTGTGCCGCCTGCATCGCGGCCGACTGTGCCTGCTGCAGCCGGTTCTGCGCATCGCTCCGGGCAGGCTGCTGCTGCTCACGCCATGCGCCATACTCCACGCCGCCCTTCGGCGTCATGATCCAGGTCTGCGTGCCGGATGCATTCGTCACGATGGAGCCATTTTCAATGCGGCGTTGACCGGCTTCATCCTCGTACATCCGGTTGTCGATGGAATAGCCGATGCGGCGGCGTCCCGATGCATCAGTATAGGTCAGCGGAATTGCTTTGGGGTTGCGGCTCGATTCCACCCCTGTTTCCGGATCCAGATACCGCGTTTCGATGATGCTGTTTCCCATGCTTGTTTTACTCCCTCTGCTTTCCTGATGGGCGGGTGACCAGCAACCGGCCACCCGCCCCTTTCGTTATCGCGGCAGAACGAGACATCCGACGGACAGTCCGGATGCGGAGGCTGTGATCCGGATTTTACCGTTGTCTGTTCCGTGTGTCTGCACAAACCGGCCGGACTCGACCGTCAGGTACTGCGGCACGTCTGCCGTCAACGCTACAACCAGATCGTCCGTCCCCTGCGGTCCATCGCCCGCATGGAGCGTCACGCTCAGGTCAGCGGTCGATGACAGGATGAGCAGGCTGGATTCATCGCCTGCCGGCTGAAGCTCTGCGCCATCCGTCGCATCGACTGCCGTCAGGCTGACGCTGCCGATTTCATTCCACTTCAAACGCTTTGTGAGCGCCTTGGATGCTGCCATATTGATGTATTCCCTCCTCGTTTTTCATCGCACAGCTCAGGACTGGTGCGCGCGGATGACATACACTTCCTTCGGGCGAACCACCTTCGCGCCATAGGTATCCAGCACCTTGACAGCGTCTGCAAACTGCTTTTCCGGGCGATACGGTTCGACCTTTTCAATACCGTGTGCAAACGCCACTGCATCGCCGGTTCGGACGAGCATACAGTCGTCGGAGCCGTTTTTGGGCAGGTTGTTCGACAGTTTGACCGTTGCGTTGTTGTACATCCCGACAATGCCCTTTCGAATCTGATCGGTGTTGTTTGTACTCAGCTCCGTCAGGCGGTTCTTGAACAGGTTGTAGAACCACGGCGTCATGACGATGGAGACATTGGCGTTGATCTTGACGCCGTTGTTCCACAGCCAGACAAAGGCTTCATCGACCAGCGTCTTGGCTGCGTCCGAGGTATCCACCTTGGTGGAGGTGCTTCGGCCGCCTGCGCCGTTGACGGCGACACTGCCGATATAGGTGTCGCGCTCTTCGGCCAGCTCCTCTGCACTGCCCTTCATATACGCATCCATCAGCCCCTCAATCGACTGCGCCTCATCGATGTCGTCCACGATAAAGTGCGTGTATTTGTACTGGTTCACATCGAGGAAAATGGACGTATCGGCCGGTGTCTCCGCCTGTTCGATGTCCGTACCCGGCTCATAGGTTTTGACGGTCGGGCGCGATGCACCGATGATCTTGACGCGTTTGCCAACGCCAACGCTGCCCTGCCAGTGCGTGTTGCAGTCCTCCTGCATGACACACAGCTTGCCCAGCTCCTGCTGAATTCGTTTTGCCCATACGGTCGGTTTGAAATTGTCATATGCCATTTCGAATTGTTCCTCCTTATTTCTTCCAACGGGTCATGGACTGCATGACCCGCTCCATGATTTTCGGATTGTCCAGCTCCCGTGGAGTCAGACGATCCACCGCCTCCGGCGTGTAGTAGGTCGGCTCCTGCTCCGAATCCCGTCCGACAGCGCCCGTATCCGGCGGGGCGGTTCTTCGGGGTTCCTGTGTCCGGCGCACCGCCTCATAGGCCGCCAGATTGCCGATGCCTGCGCAGCGCAGCCGGAGATACGCTTCGCCGAGTGCCTGGATGCTCTCCACGGACAGGCTCGGGTCATGTGCCCGAAGCTCGTCCAGCTCCTGCTTTTGCCGATATTGCAGCAGCTGGCGCTGGCAGTCGGACAGTGTCTGCCGCAGCTGTGCATCATCCGGTGCAGATGCAGGGTCGGCCGCATCTCTCTGCGGCGTGGGAGCATCTGCTGCCCCGATCTGCTGCTCGCGCCAGGCGGCATTTTCACGTTCCAGCGCTTCGATGCGCTGGCGCATCCGCTTGAAGGCCGTGTTTTCTGTCCGCGACTGCGCGTCCTTTTTGTGGAGTGCATCCTCCTGCTTTTGCCCGCCTTCGCCTGCGGGCCGCTCTGCGTCCGCGGTTGCTTTCGCGTTCAGAGATTCCGATTGGGCGTCAACGTCTCCGCCCTGCCCTGCGCCGACCGGTTGGGTGGTTTCAAGGTTTTCTTCCATATTATATAATGCTCCTTTCTGCTGCTTCCGCATTTCCATCCATCGCGAATGCAGCGCGGCTTGCGCGCCGTTCCAGAATCCTCCGGAACGATGCCTTCGGCGCGGATGCGTCGTCCGGCAGCGCTTCCACGTATTCCTCAAAGGTGATGCGGCCGTTGTTCAGCGCCTGTTCCAGCGCCTCTTCTCTGGCATATTTGGAAAACGGGTTGGTCGGGCTCGCATCGATTTTCACGCGCAGCCGCAGTGCATCCAGCGCGTCCGGCGGGATGCGGTCGATGCGCACCAGGCCGTCTGCCTGCTGCTCCGAGATGTGCAGGCCGTCCGGGTGATAGGCGCGCCAGAGATCAAGCCAGATCAGGGCGATATCCTCGACAAACTGCTTGAACATGGCCACCTGCTCATTCAGCGGGATAGACGCCTGATCGCGCACCGCAATGATGGCCGCGCCGGAGGCCTGCTCCGGGTTCACCTGGCCGAGTGCCGCATTGCCCGCTCCGGCCAGCTCACGTGTTGTCTGAATCATATCCGTCTGGAGAATCCCGGCCTCCTGGCTCATCGGCGCCGGTGCAATGTAGGAAAAAACATCGCGGACGCTCTGCACGCTCGACGTCTTCACAGCAATGGCCTTGCCGACATGATCGACGTCGGCAGGGTTTTCGATCAGGTTTTTGACGTAGACCGGCTTGGCAAAGGCATTCATTTTCGCAGAAATGAGCCGTCTGGCCAGCAGCTTGTTCGCTTCGATCTGATTGGGAATCATCGGCAGCACCTCGCCCGTGCCGCGTGCCGAGTTTTTTCGCGGAATCCAGACAAACGATGCAATCGGATAGCGCGTCATCCCGGTGATCGGTGTATCCGGCTGGTACACCACGTATCGGGTGGAACGGGCGACGTGAATTTCGCCGTTTTCCGCACGATAGAGGTACAGCAGGCAGGAGCATTTTCCGTCCCCCTCGACCTCGGGATCCTGCCCGACTGTCGTCTGCGTCTCCTCGTCCGCGTTGATCTCCGCAATCTGCGCCCGGCTCAGCCCATTCCGCTTCGCGTCCCGGCGCACATCGCCCACCGGGCGGCGCTCATACAGCAGGATGTACGCCTGCTTTTGCAGGTCGGGCTGCTGTTCGTCCGCCAGATAGATGGCCGTATTGTCCACCACCTGCGCATCCAGATTTCGGTTATAAAAGTAGACATACGCGTCACCTGCGATGCAGGCATCCCGAACCACCCGCCAGCAGAGCGCATCCATTTTCTGCGCCTCCCAGTGTTGACGCGCATAGAGGTTCAAATCCGCGCAGATGCGCTCCGCTGCGCTTCCGCCGGAAGCGTCGTTTGGCGTGTAGACCATCTGCATCTGCTGCATACTGACCATCGCCGATTTGTACGCCACGGTCGGCGCGATGAAGTTGTACGCGGGCAGCTCGTCCGCGTTGGACACGCCGTGCCACTGATCGCCCTCGTAAAATCGAAAGGCTTTCCCCGTATTTTCATACAGATTCATGCGACTGTGGTGATCGACGCCGCGTCGGTACTTCTGCCAGATTTGCGTTTCCGTCCATTCCTGCCCCATAGCTTCTCCTTTCTGTCATCGCTGACCGTCTCCGTTTCCTGTCCCGTTATACCGCTCAATCTCGGCCAGCTGTCGCTGCAGCCGCAGCAGGTCGCGGTTTTCCTGCGTCGGTGCCGTCTCCGAATGCATTGGCCTGTCCCGCAGCTGAAGCAGCACCGGCAGCAGCGCCAGTGCGGCCATGCAGCAGCCGATACCGGCCAGAAAGCCCAAAAACAGACAGATGCCCGTCATAGCAGAATCCCCTCGCATCCCAGGTCGCTCAGCAGGTCGCCCAGCTCGTCCAGCGACAGATAGTAGCCGTCTGCCGGTTCCTCCGGCAGGCATTCCGCCAAATTGCGCCCGGCATAATCTGCATAGCAGACGTCCAGATCGACACTGCCGTCAATGCCGTCCAGCTGACCACCGGACGAAAACTGCCACATCGTATGCGCATGGCGCGTGACACCGTCCTCCGGCAGCTCCGCAAAGCTGCGCGCCGCCTTCGGCCATGCGACCCAGACGTCGATGCCCGCATCGATCAGCGCCGCACGGTCAATCACATGGTTCAGCCAGTTGCAGTTGGTATACAGCAGCGGGAAATACCCCGCCTTCGTCATCGCTTCGCAGAACGTCAGCACCAGCCGCGTCATGCCTTCCTTTCCCAGTGCGAACTGTGCGGTCTGCTCCGCATCCAGCGCAGCCGGATAGGTGATCTCCTCGCGATAGGGCAGAATGGTCTGCTGAAAAAACGCCGCCTCGGCCTGCATCCCCTTCACGTCTGTCGCATAGGAGCAGCAGTAGACGCCGACATCTACTCCGGCGGCCAGTGCGCCCCGGATATTTTCTTCAAACCGTGCGTCCTTCTTCTGCCCATGCGTTGCACGGATCATGGCAAACTCCACACCGGCTGCAGCGACCCGCTCCCATCGGATTTCTCCCTGCCACTCCGATACGTCAATGCCGTATCGAATCGTCTCTGTCATCTTCCCACACTCCTTCGTCCTTTGTTGGTTCCGGTTCTTCTGTTTTCTCCATCCCTGCATCGGTTGTCGGTTTTTTCGTCTGCTTGACCAGCTGGTGGCCGTAGACGGCGGCTCCGGCGCAGAGCAGCCCCTGCGTCAGCGCCGTAAAGACATCTGCCAGCGTCAGCGTTTCCGTTTCACCGGCCATTCGGCAAACAGCCAGCAGCATCCCGACGATACCCAGAATCAGCGGAATCCACCGATTCCGGAGAAAGGATGCCTCCTTCAGCAGCCGACCGAGCACCCACAATACGGGGACGATCATCAGCAGCTCCGGCTGAATGGATTCGATCATATGGTTTCCTCCCTTTTCTGTTTTCCGGCTTCATCCAGTCGCCTGTGCGCCTGCCGCACGGATTCCTCGACACGTGTCACGCGTTCGCGCAGCTCACGGGTATCCGTTTGCAGGCTGGAAATCTGCGTTTTGATCTCCGTAATTCCGGCTCCGATGTGTTCCAGCCGCACCAGCAGCGTGGTCAACGTCGTTGTTTCCGCTGCCGTGTCGGCCTGTTGGTCGCGTTTTCGGCCGCCGAAGCCCAGATAGGCACTGAGCGCCAGCGAAAGGCCGGAAATCACCAGTGCAATCACCGTCAGATGCACGTCCATCCCTCCCGTCTCCCGTCCGCCCACGGCCATGCCGGGCTACCAGCCGAACGATCGAAGCAATGCGTCGTTTTCATCGCCTTCCCTCTCAATCCGGCAAATGGCGCGGTCGCACGCGGCCACAGCATTCTGATAATCCTGCCGGTACATCGCCAGCTGCACCGGGTCGCAATCCTCTGCAAACAGCCGGGCGGTCAGCCCCTTGGGGATGGTGCGAAGCGTCAGCTCCGCGTCATAGGGCAGCTCCTCCTCCAGCGATGTGATTTGTGGGATCGTCCGGATCGCCTCTCCGCCGTCGGCCTCCCGGCGGCGGTTGGCCACGTCAAACAGCTCCGACAGAAGCACATTGAGCCAGATGACGGCCGTTTCCTCATAGATGGAGCAGTCCGTCTCGTGGACGATACCGGCTGCCATTTTCAGCGCTTCCCTTCCGGTCATGTCGATTCCCCCTCTTCCGTTTCCGTCGGATAGCCCTTCGCGCCGATCTGGATGTACCAGTAGCCGTCCGAGTGCCGTCCGTTGGCGGGATAGTCGCCGGGCTCGCCCCGCACCACCCCGTACATCGTGTTGCCGCGCCAATAGTCATAGCCGCTGGTCGTCTGCACGACATAGACCACACGCACCTGCATAACGCCGTCCGTTGGCCCTGCCAGCTCGTAAAAGTAATTGCCCGGCGCTACCATGTTCGGCCCCAGCTTGTCATCGCCAACATGGAAATACCGGTATCCGTCCGCATACAGCTCCGCAAGCGAGGCGTTGGTCACCTCTTTCGCGCTGTAGCTCTGGAAAATGACGCCAATCGAAAGGCATCCGCCCATTTCCCGGAAAAACCGTCCGCTGACGGTGTCGTGGTTGTAGGCAACGGTGGCGCGGCAGTCGAGGCTCGTTGTCTGCGCCGGCTCCTGCATACAGCTCCACTTTTCCCAATGGTAGCGATCCCAGGCCAGTGCGCTGCCCCGCCAGATGCGTTTCACGCGTGCCGTCCCGATTCGGGCATCGGTCACGCCGGTAAAATCCGTCCCAATCATTCCTTCACCAGATACAGCGTGTTGCTGTCCTTTTCCTGCAGCGCATCATACGCCGCCTGCGTCAGCACAACCGTTGGCGGCAGTGTGCCGGTCACGTCCTGAATGGTGATGCCCCGCCGGATGTTTTCCGGCAGCAGCTGAGCATCCTTCGGGATGCCTGCAAAAAGATTCATCACTCGACTCATCCGTTTCAATCTCCTTTTTGTTCGGCTTCGGCTCAGATCACGCGGATGCGGTCGCCAAACCCATCCGGATGTCGATCCGGCAAAGCCTCTGTTTGAAATGCGTGGAAGGTGCGCGGTGCTCCCGGCTGTGCCGCATCGACCCGATAGACGCAGAATCCGCGCAGTGCATCCGGCGCATGGGTGATGACGTGCGGTTCGGTGGAGCAGTCGGACGGATTTTTCTCGTCGTGCCGCAGCAGCGGCAGGTGTTTGATCAGGTGATGGCAGCTGCGGAAGAATCGCAGGCGGGCGGTTTTGCCGCCGGTGCCGTCCGGGATGGGGCGCAGCCATTCCTTGACTGCCAGCCAACCGGCCACACGGTTGTTGGACGTCCGTGTCAGCTGGATCCCCGCTTCCTCGAAAATCTCCGCCGTGGTTCGCCCCGTCTCGCGCTGACGGCTCCAGAGATCCGGCGGTGCCAGGAATTCATAGATCTCCTCGCCGTCGTTGATGCGCAGCAGCTCCGCCGCCGCATCCGAGATGGTCAGGTCGCTCTGATGCACCTCTTTATAGGCATAGGCGCGGCCATCCGGTGCAACCGCCAGCCAGACCGCAGCGCACATATCCAGCCCGTAGTCCATGGAGACGTACCGCCGCCACTCCTTTGGAATTGGAAACGGCTCGCACACATGAAGCTCTCTGGAAAATTCGGAAAAATACTGACCGAGAAAGGCGTCCCAGTCGCCGTCCCGCCACGCCTGACGCTGTCCGTCCGGCAGGCTGTCCAGCCAGTTGAGGTAGCCCGGATCCCGCTCGCGCAGCACCGCATTGTCGGATGCGCGGGCAGGGATGAACGTATACTCCTCGGCGCGTTCGCCGGGATGGTAGTCCCGATCGATGAACAGGCGCTTGACCCACGCATGGCCGACACCGCCGGGGTTGCAGGTCAGGTAGATGCGTTTGGGGATGCCGTTGGAGCCGCGGCAGCAGGACGCAATCCACATATACTGGTATTCCGTCAGCTGCGTGGCCTCATCGAGAAAGAGGAAATCGTATTCCTGCCCCTGATATTGCAGCACATCGGCTTCATTGGCGCAGAAGCCCAGTCGGATCAGGCTGCCGTTTGAAAAGGTAAACGTTTTGTCCGTCTCGCGGTAGACGGCGATTCCGTTCAGGTCGGCCATCAGCGGGCGCGTATGGTTTTCGCGCAGCTCAGGCAGCGTACGCCGGACGATCAGGATGCGGCAATTGGGGTAGCGCAGCGCCAGCAGCACGGCCTTTTTCCGCACAGCCCACGATTTGCCGCCGCCGCGTGCGCCGCCATATGCGACGTAGCGCGTCTGCGCCCCGAAGAATTCGAGTTGCCGCGCATTCGGCTCTCCAAGCTGATAGACCTTCACCGGCTATACGGCTCCACGCTGTTGTCAAATGTCACGAAAATCCCTTCCCGCTCTGTCATGTCCGCCGCTTCCTTCTCCCCGTTTTCGAAAAAGGGCAGCAGCCGTTCGAGCTTGAATTTGGAGGCGTTGAAGCTGTCCTTTTCATCCAGCGCCGCCTCGGCCGCCGCGAAATACCGCGTCCAGAATGCTTCCAGCCGCTCCGCCGCGGCTGACGTCCGGTTATCATCGGCGGCCTGTCCGCGCCGTTGTGCCGCTGTCCAGGCCTTCAGTGTTTCGAGCGGCAGTTCCGTTGCCAGGCAGAAGCCGCCGATCGTGACCGGCTTGTTGGCGGCCTCGCATTCCTGCAGATAGGCGTCTGCCCGGCGGCAGAAGGCTGCGCCGCCGATTCGCCCCTGTCGTTTTCCGCGTTTCAACGTCTGTCGTCCCTCCTCCCGTATGGTTCATCATTCGAAAGACGTCGTTCGGATTTCCAGCAGATACACCGTGACCGCAGCGTCCGGAAGACTTGCCGCCGTAAAAACCGCTTCGCCGTCCTCCTTGACATCCTGCATACAGATGCCGCACGCGCCGAACGCGGAAAATGCGGCCGGTGCCGGGCTGACCAGGTAGCTTCTACCCACCGCCTGTAGCCCCTCGACCGACAACGTCTGCTGCCAGGTGCCGTCTGTCTGCCGGCTCCACCCGGCCACCGGCAGTGTCAGCTCAGCCTGGCGCATGGTCGCCATGCGCTCCGCATAGGCAAAAACGTCCTCCGCACGGCTCTGCGTGTCATAGACCGCCTTCGTCATGTCGGCAGCACCCGTGGCAAACACCGCATCCGCCACCACGCTGCGGACAAAGGCCGCCGTGGCGATCTGTGCATTGTTGGCCGTTGAATCCGGTGTCGGTGCCGTCGGGATACCGGTCAGCGCCGCATCCTTCGCCGACGCCTTTCCGGCGTGCAGCTCCTCCAGCAGTGCGCCGACGGTGCTGCCGGTCATGCCGCTGACGGTTTTTCCGATTTCATCGCCGCCTGTCGCCGCCGTCAGCGCTTCGATCAGGGCGTTCAGCTTCGGCGCAATCACCCGCTTGACCAGTCGGTCAAACGACGCCTGCAGCTCCGCAGCACTCATCTGCGGCTTGACCGGCAGACTGGCAATGTCGTTTCCGGGATAATCGGTTTCCCGGACGCAATACGTTTGAATGGTCATGAATTCCCCTCCTGTTTGTTTGACCGATCAGGTTCGTGCAGGGCGCAGCCGGACAAAGCGCTTCACAATCCCATAGACGCCGAACCCCTCGTTCGCTTCCTGATTTTCCACGATGATCTGGCACGTCCGGTACCGTTTGACCTTCCGGTTGATCGGAATGACCTGCGGGCTGTCGCTGGTTTCGAACGTGAAGCTGGCGAAATCGAGATCGGCAAAGTCAAAGATGTTCATCCGCTCGCTCTTGATCGGTATGCCGAAGTCGTGATCGGTTCGAATGGTGACCGTTGCGCCGGAGCGCGTATACGGCTTCATCAGAATCGCGGTGCCGCGCAGCGGGATGCTTTTCAGCATGGCGAAATCGCCGTCGTCGTCCGCCTTGGTTGTCCAGCGCGCCGGAATGGCTGCGCCGTCATCGGAGAAGCGGTGCATCCCCGTCTCATCGGTTTTGAACCGGCAAATCCGGCCGTCTGCCGTGCCGAACCAGAGCCTCCCGCCGCATTCCAGCCAGCATTGCGCCGGGATATTCGTCCAGTAATAGCATTCATAGACGTAGTCGCCGCCGGACTGCGGGCGATAGGATTTATTCTGTCGGCCGTCCAGCACATAGCAGACGTTGTTGAGCGCCAGCAGATAGCAGCCGTTCCATTCGACGGCGACCGCCTCCTGTGGCTCCGCCTCCCTGGTCAAGCGTGCATCGACCAGCGCACTGCGGTTTTGCAGCGCATAGTGCGTATCAATCTCCTGCGATGCAATGCCAAATATCCCGTTTTCGGAGAGAAACAGGCTTTCATCGCCCAGATTCGTGACGCTCCACGGGCTGCACACACCGGCACCCGCGACGCCCTGCGTCACGGAGAAGACCGCTTTTCCCTCGCCGTCCGTTCCCGCCGAGCGCAGAAAAACCGTTGCATCGGCGTGATCGGACGCCTTGAGAATCGCCTGATAGGCGTGAATGCGGCGATAGCCCATGATCGGGTTTGTGTCGCTCCCGATGCGCGCAAATGAGGTATCCGGGATGTAGGCCGGATCCGGCTGATAGTCCGGTGCATGAATTTCGCAGTGCCAGTCCACGTTCGGTTGCTCCGGATTGCCTGCGAAGAAAATGCGCTCGCCCATGTCGCCGCCGAAGCCATAGCCCGCGGCGAACCGGCATTTCGGAATCGTCTCCGCATACCCCGCTGTTGTCGCTGAAAACGCAATTACCACATTGTCCTCACCCGTCACGGCGGGCAATGCCGGTGCGGTCTGGAACCGAACCGTCCCGCTCTCCGTCTGAACGGTATACGCGCTGGCGGACAGGAGCGTGCCGTTGACGGTGACGCTCTGCACGCTGTCCACCGGCGCACGGTCGAGCTGATAGACCACCGAGGTTCCATCGGACAGGAATGCGTTTCGCCGCCGGGGCGTCAGCAGGTTGACCGCTTCAAACGCCTGGCCGCCCCCGCCGGGCGGTGCGCCGATGGTAGTCAGCGGCGCATAGGCGATGTCTGAGACGGGTTGGACGGTCGTGCCGTCATAGACCAGATACTCGCTGCCGGTCAGAATCCAGAGCTTTCCGGCACAGGCCACAGACGTGCTGCGCCGATCGGCACAGGTGACGAACAGCTCCGTCAGCGCTTCATCCGCGGTGTCCCAGCCTGTCCACCGGTACAGCCGTGTGCCAATGTGTACCAGCCGGACTTCGCCATCGGCCAGCACGGCGCGGTGAATCCCGTGAACCGTTCCGGGATGATCGCCCGGCGCCTGCACAACGGTCTTCCAGCCGGGGCGCTTTTCCGGATAGCCGCCCGTGTCTGAAATCAGGTTGGGCGCATCCGGGCTGCGTGTCGTATCGATCATGGCCGGATCCGTGGACAGATCGACGCCGCGGAACCGCAGATAGGAGGTGGTATAGGATGTGGGAACGCCCCCTTGGGGGATGCCCAGAAATTGACCTGTCTGCATACTGTCTTCCTTTCCGCATCTCCACCGGCCGCTTCCGGTGTATTCTTGCATTTCTGCAAGTTGCCGGGGTGGGATGCTGCGGATTTAGTATAGCACGGCGGGGGCGCATTTGTCTTACCGTCTTTTTTGCGCGATTTTCTCAGAAAATTCTCACCGGTTCGCTTCGAAAAATAGCGGTTGCATCTGGATTTTTTCATCAGTTTATGGTATCCTTATGGGTACTGATCTGTTCGATATCCGGCCGCAACTGATGGCGGCCGTTGTGAGGTGTTTTCATTGCGCAAGCTACTCGGTTATCTGAGAAATTACAAGAAGGAATGTCTGATCGGCCCGTTTTTCAAGTTTCTGGAAGCGTGCTTTGAGCTGATTGTTCCGCTGGTCATGGCCCGCATCATCGACGTTGGCATCGCCCAGGGCGACCGGGGATACATTTTCCGCATGGCGGGGCTCATGATCGGGCTCGGTCTGCTCGGCTTTGTCTGCGCTGTCTGTGCGCAGTATTTTGCCGCGAAGGCCTCCGTCGGCATGGGGACGCTGCTGCGTCAGGCCGTGTTTGACCGGATTCTCCACCTGTCCCACACCGAAATTGACCGCATCGGTGCGCCGACGCTGATCACCCGTGTGACCGCCGACATCAACCAGGTGCAGGCCGGTGTCAACCTCGGGCTGCGGCTGCTGCTGCGTTCGCCGTTCATCGTGATCGGCGCCATCGTCATGTCGTTTCTGGTGGATGCCCGGATGGCTGTGATTTTTGCCGTGACCGCTCCGCTGATCGGCTTCGTCATTTTCATCATCATGCGGCGCTCCATCCCCTATTACCGGGACATTCAGGGCGGGGTCGATCAGGTTTCCCGCCTCACCCGTGAAAATCTGTCCGGCGTGCGCGTGATTCGCGCATTTTCCCGGCAGGAGGACGAAAAGCGCCGCTTCCGCGCAGAGAGCGACCGGCTGCTGAATATGCAGAACCGCGCCGGGCGCATCTCCGCATTGCTCACGCCGATCAACTTCGTCATCATCAATCTGGCTGTCATCGCCATCCTCTACGGCGGCGCGTTCCGCGTCAATACCGGGAAGCTGACGCAGGGCGAAGTCACGGCGCTCGTCAACTATATGTCGCAGGTGCTCATCGCGCTGGTGGCGCTGGCCAACCTGATTCTCACGCTGTCCCGTGCATTCGCCTCGGCCGGGCGCGTGGCCGCCGTGCTGGAGCTGCCGGTCGTTGAAGCGCCCGCCGAAGGCCCCCAGCCGAATCGTTCGGCCGATGCGGTCATGTTCGACCACGTTTCCTTTGGATATGACGGCACAGCGGCGTCCTCGCTCTCCGATCTGTCCTTCTCGGTGCAACCCGGCCAGACCATCGGTGTGATCGGCGGTACCGGTTCGGGCAAAACCACACTCATTCAGCTGCTGCTCCGCTTTTATCAGCCGACCAGCGGACAGATCACGCTGTTCGGCCACGATCTCCGCACCTATGATGAGCCCACGCTTCGGGCGATGTTCGGCGTTGTGCCGCAGAAGTCCGTCCTGTTCCGCGGCACCGTCCGCGAAAACATCCGTTGGGGCAAGCCGGACGCCACGGATGCGGAAATCGAAGCCGCGCTCGAAACGGCGCAGGCCGCCGACTTTGTCCACCGTCTGGACGGCGGTCTGGATGCCGTCATTGAGCAGGAGGGGCGGAACCTCTCCGGCGGGCAGCGGCAGCGCCTCTGCATTGCGCGGGCGCTCGTCGGACAGCCGCCGGTACTCATTCTGGATGACAGTGCATCGGCGCTGGACTATGCAACCGATGCCCGGCTCCGCAAAGCCATCCGTTCGGCCACCGCAAGCGCCACCGTCTTTCTCATCTCTCAGCGCGCCGCAACCATCATGAACGCCGACCAGATTCTTGTTTTGGACGACGGCTGCATCGTCGGCTCCGGCACACACGATGCGCTGATGGACACCTGCCCGATCTACCGTGAAATCTGCCAGTCCCAGCTTTCCGGCAACCGCTGAATCCTGGAGGTCAATTATGAAACAATCCACCCGTTCCGGGGAGCTTCGTCGGATCCTCTCATTTGTCCGCCCGCACCGCGCCAGCCTCCTGCTGGGTCTGCTGCTGGCGCTTGTCTACATTGCGCTGTCTCTGTATGCACCGGTTCTGACCGGTCGGGGCGTCGATCTGATGCTTGGGCCGGGGCGTGTTGACTTTGACGCGCTCATGCCCATCCTGATTCGGCTCGCAGCTGTCATCGTCACGGCGGCGCTGGCGCAGTGGCTCATGAACCTCTGCATCAACCGTGTCGCCTTCCGCACCGTTCGCGACATCCGCATCCGTGCGCTGGAGTCACTGATCTCCGTTCCGCTCCGTCTGATCGATTCGCACAGCCAGGGCGATCTTCTGAGCCGCGTCGTCACCGATGTGGAGCAGATTTCCGATGGGCTGATTCTCGGCTTTACGCAGCTGTTCACCGGCGTCGTCACCATCCTCGGCACGCTCGGCTTCATGCTGTCGATCAGCCCGCTGATCGCGCTGATCGTCGTGATCGTCACGCCGCTCTCCCTTTTTGTCGCCCGATTCGTTGCCAGCCGCACGCACGATATGTTTGCCCGGCAGTCCGAAACACGCGGTGAGCTGACGGCGCTGGTCGATGAAATGGTTGGCAACCAGAAGGTTGTCCGGACATTTGCCTATGAGGATCGCGCACAGACCCGGTTTGACGAAATCAACGGCCGACTCCGCACGGCCAGCATCCGCGCCATTTTCTTTTCGTCCCTGACCAACCCCTCCACCCGCTTCGTCAACAGCGTTGTCTATGCGTTTGTCGGCGTTTTCGGTGCGCTTTCGGCCATCGCCGGGACGATTTCCGTCGGGCAGCTCTCCTGCTTCCTGACCTATGCCAACCAGTACACCAAGCCCTTCAACGAAATTTCCGGCGTCATCACGGAGCTGCAGAACGCCATAGCCTGTGCGCGCCGCACCTTCGCCATTCTGGATGCGGAGCCGGAGACGCCCGACACCGGTCTGCCAGCTCTGACCGTTTCAGATGGAACCGTCTGCTTTGACCATGTCTTCTTCTCCTATGACCCCGAAAAGAAGCGCCTGATTGAGGATCTGAACCTCGATGTCCCCGCCGGTGCCAAAATCGCGATTGTCGGGCCGACCGGCTGCGGCAAAACGACGCTGATGAACCTGCTGATGCGTTTCTACGACGTCAACAGCGGTGAAATCCGGCTCAGCGGCCATCCGATCGACTCCATCACCCGTGCCAGCCTGCGCGCACAGTACGGTATGGTGCTGCAGGAGACCTGGCTGAAGGCCGGAACCGTCCGCGAGAACATCGCCTATGGCAAGCCGGACGCCACGGAGGAGGAGATCGTCGCCGCCGCCAAAGCGGCCTATGCAGACGGCTTCATCCGCCGTCTGCCGCAGGGCTATGACACGGTGCTTGCCGAGGACGGCGGCAGTCTGTCCGCCGGGCAGAAGCAGCTGCTCTGCATCGCCCGCGTGATGCTCTGTCTGCCACCGATTCTGATTCTGGACGAGGCGACCAGCTCCATCGACACCCGTACTGAGATGCACATCCAGCACGCGTTTGACCGAATGACCGCCGGGCGCACGAGCTTTGTCGTGGCGCACCGCCTCTCCACCATCCGCGAAGCCGATCGGATTCTCGCCATGAAGGACGGTCAAATCGTCGAGCAGGGACGGCATGAAGAGCTTCTGGCCAAGGGCGGCTTCTATGCCGACCTCTATAACAGCCAGTTTGCATAAATTCACGAAATGAAAAAAGGGAGCGACAAGATGATGTCGCTCCCTTTTGATTGTGCATATGAATTGGTTGACTGTGCATATGAATCGGCTGAAGCCCGCTTCCCCGCCGGGCATCTACGCTCTGCTTTCCGCCGGTTCGGCTGGCTCGGCACACGGCTCTGCCGGTGTCGATTTCAGCTTCGGCCAGATCGTCAGCATGAAGGTTGTGAAGCAGGCCGTAGAACCGATGAAGTCTGAAATGGGTTCCGCCAGAAATACGCCGTTGGTGCCCAGGCCGAGCCGCGGCAGCAGCAGCACAAGCGGTACAACGATGATGCCCTTCCGCAGCAGAGAGAAAAACACCGCCTGTTTCGACTTGTTCAGCGCGACAAAGCCGGACTGTCCGGCCATTTGCAGGCTCAGCACCCAGTATGCGGAGAAATAAATCCGCACCGCCGGGATCCCCACCCGCAGCAGCTCCGCCTCGTCATTGAAAATCCGGATGGCCAGCGCGGGCAGCAGCTCAATCAGCCCCCATGCGCAGACGCTGTACACAATGCAGCCGATGGCCATCACGCGGAAGCCGTGCCGGACGCGTTCCATCTGTCCGGCGCCGTAATTGAAGCTGATGAACGGCTCCGACCCGCTGGACAGGCCGCTGATCGGCATCATCAGCACCTCCCGCACGGAATTGACGACGGTCATCACGCCGACGTACAAGTCCCCGCCAAAGAGCTGCAGCGTCGCATTGCAGCTGATCTGCACGGCTGAATTCGTCAGCTTCATGCAGAAGCCCGTCAGCCCCAGCATCAGAATGCGCCGGACAATGTCCCATTGCAGCCGCATATTCCGCAGGCGCAGGCGCAGAATCGTCCGACGCCCCGTCAGGAACAGCATCACCCAGACCGCCGACGCCCCCTGAGAGATCACCGTGGCCACGGCTGCGCCGCGCACGCCCCAGTCGAACACGAAAATGAAAAGTGCATCGAGTCCAATGTTCATGACTGCACCAATCAGCACGCTGAGCATCCCGGTGGTCGCGAAGCCCTGTGCGTTGATGAAGGCGTTCATCCCCAGCCCCAGCATCACAAAGATACTGCCGAGCAGGTAGATGGTGACGTATTCATTCGCATACGGGTACGTCACGTCGCTTGCGCCGAACAGGTAGAGCACGGGGCGCTTGAACAGCAGCCCCGCCACAGTTACCAGAATCCCGGAAAGAATCAGCAGCGTCAGCGAATTCCCCATGATGCGTTCGGCGCGGTCATGGTCGCCCGCACCGCGGGAAATGGAGAAGAGCGGCGCGCCGCCCTGTCCGCACAGCGCCGTGAAGGCCGAAACAATCATCAGAATCGGGAAGGTCACGCCGACACCCGTCAGCGCGTCGCGCCCGATTCCCTCCATCCGGCCGATGAAAATGCGGTCGACGATATTGTACAGCGCATTGATCACCTGTGCGCCGATCATCGGCAGCGCCAGTCGAAAGATGGTTCTGACGACGCTGCCGGTGGAAAAGTCATTGCGAGCCATTTTGGCCGCATCGTCCTCGATCATTTTGCGCCGCCCGTCGACTCATCAAACAGAATCAGCGCGACCAGCTCCAGCGGTTCCTCACCGACGCAGGCAATCCCGTGGCCGTTCCCGCTCCCGGTCACCAGCACGTCTCCCGCCTCTACCGGAACGTCTGTCCCGTTGTCGTTGAAGCGGCCGGTGCCGCTGAGTACCGCGAAGATCTCCGATTCGCCGTGATGCTCATGATATCCAATCGAGCAGCCCGGCTTCACCGTGATGCGCGAAAAGAGCCGACCCTTGCCGTGCATCTCGTCCGCATTCAGAAAGTGCTGCAAAATGATCGTCCCGTCTCCGCCGCGCATCTGCACATTTTCCTGCACCCGCAGAGATTCCCCTTTTTTAACCATATCGAAAGCCTCTTTTCTGTCAAAAATCATCCGTCGGGCGATGCTGCACCGCCCTGTGTATAGGATACCATATTCGCGCCGGAAGTGCAAGCGTTTCTTCGCGGCGGAAACAGATTCTTTCCGCGCCGCTGTCCGGTGTTCTGTTTCCATTTTGTTACACCCCCCATAAAAAGTCGTGAAAATTGGGTGAAGTCACTTGACATTGATCTCGTTTTCTGCTATGATAACAGTAGAAGATCAATCAGAAAGAAACGGAGCCGAATCGTTTGTCCAGGAGGTGAGTCCCATGGTCCTCGCGCAGTAGCGACGGCCGATCTCTGCATTTTGTCAAATGAATGCCGCACCGAGTCGCCGCGTATGTTGATTCAAAGATCGTTTATATCATTGTGCACTGTTGGTGCATACCATGCTTGTATGGAGGTTTTTTATGAAACGTACATTTGTCTCGATTGCAACCCTGATCTGTATGCTTATTACACTTTGTCTGAGTGTTCCTGCCGCGGCAGCCACTGAGACCGAAACACAATCATTCTATTCATATGTGAGGATTTCCTGATGAACAAGAAACTTTCGTTTTTGATCGTCTGGCTGCTTTTGGCAGCGCTTTGTTGTTCGGCCTGTTCGCAGGCTTCTCCGGCTGCGTCGGATGTGCCATCCACCACACCTCACCCGTCCGGGACGGCACCCACTTCTTCTACGGACCCCTCCGTCACGGATACCACTCCGGCGGAAACAACGGCTCCGCTCCCGCAAACGCTGGAGGAAATTGAAGCCTGGGTTGACGAATACCACGTTCAGAACGAAAATCGTCTGACCCGGACACACACCATCCCCTGCGGAGATTACGTTTTCATCATCAGCGACCGGTACACGTTCACAGACTGGCCGGTTGAGCGCATTCCGATGGAAAACATCCGGCAGATTGAGCGGTACTGCATTTCGACCGGTGAAATGCTGGATTTCGGCTGGCTGGAAATGTCGCATTGCTCCTTCTCCACTTTGGATGACGGTTCCTGCAATCTGGTCGGTCTGGTGCTCAACGATGAATGGATTCTGTCCCACCAGGCAGACGGTTCCTTTGCCGTTTGGACGAAGCCGCACTGGCCGGTTGAGCGCATTCCGATGGAAAACATCCGGCAGATTGAGCGGTACTGCATTTCGACCGGTGAAATGCTGGATTTCGGCTGGCTGGAAATGTCGCATTGCTCCTTCTCCACTTTGGATGACGGTTCCTGCAATCTGGTCGGTCTGGTGCTCAACGATGAATGGATTCTGTCCCACCAGGCAGACGGTTCCTTTGCCGTTTGGACGAAGCCGCACCAGATGGTCGTAGAGGAGCTGCCCGCAGTTGCGGAGAATCAGCAGCCGGATGAGCTGCCGGCTCCCACAGTGATCATTGGTCAGCAGGTCACGTTTGACGGCGTCAGCATCCTGCTGGACTACCGGTATGCTGAGCACCGCGGCATCGGGCTGCAGAGCCCGGGTGCCTATGCATTGACCTCGTTCAACGCCGAGACCCGCGAAATGACCATCGAATTGCCGCTCACCGTTCCGGGTGACAGCCTTGAGGTGTCGGGTTCCAACCAGTATATCGAGTCTGCCCGAATCGAAGCCCGTGGTGAGGACGGCAGCGCCATTCTTCTGAAGCTGTCGGAGAATGCGCGATACTGTCTCAAGCAGGGCAATTATATTGATTCGCCGGATCGGTATGACGAAGGGCAGATCGCCTACTATGCAATAACCTGGACATTCGACTGTACCGGTGAATGGACAGACGATGCAGAGGACTGGACCTCGCCGAACGATTATCCGGGGGATGTCATTCTCTTCTGATGCACCACTTTCCGGGCGGGATTTGCGAATCCCGCCCGGTTTTTGAAGTTTTTTTACACAGATTGCCGTTTTCCTCTTTACAAACGGAGGAAAGTGTGGTATGATAATAGCGTGTGTATTTTGCCCTTGACTGAGCGCTGAGACAATGCCGTGACTGGTTCACGGGCGTCACCCGCTCTCTGCCCGGTCTCGCGGCGTATGACACAATTTATTTGGAAAGGTGATAACAACCATGATCAAACAGGAAGTCAAGCAGGCCGTCATCGAGGCCAACCGTACCCACCCGACGGACACCGGTTCGCCGGAGGTTCAGATTGCCATTCTGACGGCGCGCATCAACGAGCTCACTGAGCACCTCAAGACCCACCCGAAGGATAACCATTCCCGCCGTGGTCTGCTGCAGATGGTCGGTAACCGTCGTTCCATGCTGGATTATCTCCAGAAGAAAGACATCAACCGTTACCGTGCGCTGATTGCCAAGCTCGAAATCCGCAAGTAAGTCACCGCCCTGCCGGCGCGGAGCGTTTTTGCTCTGCGTCGGCAGCGTCCTATCCTACCCGTTTTCCCGTCGCAGAGGCCGGTTTCACCAAGCGGCGGGTGGGCAGCCCTGTTAGCAATTGAAGGTGACGCTGAACCGTTTGGCGTCAGCTTCAAGTGCTAATGGGCGCACCGTGCGGGTCATGTACCGGCCGATCTTTGAATAAAGAAGGATGATTCACAACATGATTACACACATGCAGTTCCACACGCACACGTTCCAGACCGAAATCGGCGGCCGCACAATGACCGTTGAGACCGGCAAAATGGCCGGTCTGGCCAACGGCAGCTGTCTGATCCGGTACGGCGAAACCGTCGTTCTGGTCACAGCGACCGCATCCGAAAAGCCGCGTGACGGCATCGATTTCTTCCCCCTCAGCGTTGACTATGAAGAGAAGCTCTATGCTGTCGGCCACATCCCCGGCTCCTGGCAGCGCCGTGAAGGCCGTCCGAGCGAAAAGGCCATTCTGACCTCCCGCGTCATTGACCGCCCGATTCGTCCGCTTTTCCCGAAGGATATGCGCAATGACGTCTGCATTTCCTGCACCGTCCTCTCGGTTGATCAGGATAACTCGCCGGAAATCTGCGCCATGATCGGCACCTCCATCGCCCTCTCCATCTCCGACATTCCGTGGGCCGGCCCGATCGGCGGCCTGAACATCGGCTATGTGGACGGCCACTTCATCATCAACCCGAACGAAAAGGAACGCGAAGCAAGCACCCTGGCGCTGACCGTTGCCGCTACAACGGAAAAAGTCGTCATGATCGAAGCCGGTGCCAACGAAATTCCCGAGGACGTCATGTACAACGCCATCATGCTGGCGCATCAGGAAATCAAGCCGATCTGCGCCTTCATCGCCGGAATTGCCGCCGAAATCGGCAAGCCGAAGTTCTCCTACCCGGCCATCAACGTCCCCACCGACCTGTACGATGCCCTGAAGGATCAGTACATTGAAGACGTCCGCTACTGCATGGACACCGATGACAAGACGGTGCGCGATGCCCGCCTCGCCGAGCTGACCGACCGTATTGCCGAACAGTACGGCGACGAATATACGGAAAATCAGGCCGTTTTCGGCGAATGCCTCTACAAATTGCAGAAATTCGTTGTCCGCCGCTGGCTCCTGGATGACCAGAAGCGTGTCGACGGCCGCCGGATGGATCAGGTTCGTCCGCTCGCCGCAGAAGTCGGCCTGCTGCCGCGTGTCCATGGTTCGGGTATGTTCACCCGCGGACAGACGCAGGTTCTGACGTCCTGCACGCTGGGTACCGTCGCAGATTACCAGATTCTGGACGGCATCTCCACCGAAACCACCAAGCGCTATATGCATCATTATAACTTCCCCGGCTACAGCGTCGGCGAAGCCAAGCCGAGCCGCACACCGGGTCGCCGCGAAATCGGTCACGGCGCATTAGCCGAGCGCGCTCTCGTTCCGGTCATTCCGACGGAAGAGGAATTCCCCTACTGCATCCGCCTCGTCTCCGAGGTGCTTTCCTCCAACGGTTCCACCTCTCAGGGCTCCATCTGCGGTTCCACGCTGGCACTGATGGATGCCGGTGTCCCGATCAAGGCGCCGGTCGCCGGTATTTCCTGCGGTCTGATCACAGAAGACGAACGCTGGATGGTCTTCACCGACATTCAGGGCGTCGAGGACTTCTTCGGCGATATGGACTTCAAGGTTGCCGGTACGCACAAGGGCATCACCGCCATTCAGATGGACCTGAAGATTGACGGTCTGACCCCGGCCATCATCAAGGAAGCGCTGCGCCAGACACGGGAAGCCCGCATTGAGATTCTCGATCAGGTCATGCTCCCGGTCATTTCCGCGCCGCGCACGGAGCTGTCCAAGTACGCGCCGAAGATGATGCAGATGCAGATCGATGTGGACAAAATCCGCGAGGTCATCGGCAAGGGTGGCAGCGTCATTCAGAAGATCGTCGCCGACACCGGTGCAAAGATCGACATTGAAGAGGACGGCCGTGTCTTCATCGCCAGCAACGACATCGAGGCCTGCCGCGCCGCATACAATACGATCAGCGCGATTGTCCTGGATCCGCAGCCGGGTCAGGTGTTCTACGGCAAAGTCACCCGCCTGATGCAGTTCGGTGCATTCGTTGAAATCGCACCAGGCAAGGAAGGCCTTGTCCACATCTCCAAGCTGGCCAAATACCGCGTGAACAAAGTGGAGGATGTGTGCAACGTCGGCGATATGCTCTGGGTTGTCGTGACCGAAATCGACGAGAAGGGTCGCCTGAATCTTTCTCACAAGGATGCCGTTCCCCCCACAGACGCCCAGTAATTTCAATTGATCCAATCCAAAGCAGGGACGGCAATTGCCGTCCCTGCTTTTTCAGAAAGTTCCCAGGCAGCGCTACAGGCTGTCAGAAAAGAGGTACGGATGGTTCACAATATTCTGGATACCATCGGCCACACGCCGCTGGTTCCGATCAATCATATGTCCCCGAATCCGGATGTCCGGATTTTCGCCAAGCTGGAGGGGTTCAACCCGACCGGCAGCATCAAGGATCGGATTGCTCTGGCCATGGTGGAGCAGGCCGAAGCGGACGGAAGTCTGTCGCCGGGAAAGACCATTATTGAAGCCACCAGCGGCAACACCGGCATTGGGCTGGCCATGATCGGCACGGTCAAGGGGTATGAGGTGGTCATTGTCATGAGCGAGGCCGTCTCCATTGAGCGTCGGCGCATGATCGAGGCGTTCGGCGGCAAAATCGTTCTGACGCCTGCTGCGGAGGGAACGGACGGTGCAATTCGAAGGACAGCCGCCATCATTGCACAGGATCCGGAGCGCTATTTCAACCCGAATCAGTTCACCAACGTCTACAACAAGCTGGCGCACTACAAAACCACAGCGGAGGAAATCTGGGAGCAGACGCAGGGCAATCTGACGCATTTCGTCTCTGCGCTCGGCACGTCCGGCACGCTGATGGGTGTCGGCATGGGGCTGAAGGAAAAAAATCCGGCGATTCAGATTGTGGAGGCGCAGCCGGTGCGCGGGCATTACATTCAGGGGCTGAAAAACATGAAGGAAGCGATTGTCCCGGAGATTTATGACCCGTCGGCGGTGGACATTTCCGTCTCCATCGAGAGCGAAGAGGCGTTCGAGATGTCGCGGCAGATCGTTCGGAATGAAGGAATCTTTGTCGGCATGAGCAGCGGTGCAGCGATGCTGGCCGCCGTTGAGGTTGCAAAAACGTTGACACACGGCGAGATTGTGGTCATTTTCCCCGACCGCGGTGAGAAATACCTCAGCACACAGCTTTTCCTCCGTCAGGATCAGCCGCATCAAATTTGATGCGATCAAAATTGATGTGGATTTTTGTTTTTTGGAAAGGACACGAGTGACGATGAAATTCCTGATTGCCTCCGATCTGCACGGTTCCGCGCTCTACTGTCATCAGCTGCTCGATGCATTTCAGCGGGAACAGGCCGACCGTCTGCTCCTGCTGGGCGATCTTTTGTACCACGGCCCGCGCAACGATCTGCCCGCAGAGTACGCGCCCAAAGAGGTCATCCAGATGCTGAGCGAGTACAGCAGCCGGATTTTCTGCGTGCGCGGCAACTGCGACACAGAGGTTGACCAGATGGTTCTGCCGTTCCCGATTCTGGCGGATTATGGCATTCTGCCGGTGGGCGAGCGGCTGATGTATGTCACGCATGGCCATCACTTTCACAAAGCGTCGCCGCCGCCGCTTCAACCGGGCGATATCCTGCTCCACGGGCATACGCATATTCCGGCCTGGGAACCCTTTGGCAGCGATCTGCTGTACCTGAACCCCGGCTCGGTCTCCATCCCGAAAAATGATTCGCCGCACAGCTATCTGCTGCTGGAGCAAGCGCAGGGGTACGTTTTCTCCTGGCGCACGCTCGACGGCGACGAATACCATACCCTGACCCTGTAGGAACACCCGGAACGAAAAACAGGTGCCGATTTTGGAATGTCGGCACCTGTTTTTTTTGTTGGATGGGAGGCGGAGAGGGCGGGTGAGCAATCTGCAGTCCTACCTGCACTGCGCCCATAGCGGCGGACTGTAGACGGCAGCCAAAGGCTCCCTTGTGCAAAGGAAGCTGGCACGGAGTGCCTGAGGGATTGCTGTTTTCTGTGTTCCGGCATTTCCCGCAAAGGCAAACCTTGGGCGAAAAATAAAGCTCCCTCGTCAGAGGGAGCTTTGGCTGGTGTGGAAGGTTGGGCGGTGGAAGGCAAATGGGGTTCCACAGAGAACGGCAATCCTTCCGGCGCGGCTTCGCCGCACCACCTCCCTTTGCACAAGGGAGGCTCGTACCCTATCCAAATGTCGGCCGCTGTGACTGCACAGGGGAGGCTCGTACCCTATCCAATGTCAGCCGCTGCGAATACAGTGTTCCTTCGGAACACGCATCACTTATTTTTTTGGCCGGGGCATTACGAATACGTGAGGTAGCCTTCGCCCTCGACGGCTTTGACGGCGATATCGCTCAACGATTTCAGTTCGAAGAAGCGTCCCTTTCGATCCATGAGCTCCTGATACGTTCCGCATTCGACAATGTGGCCGCCGTCCATGACGACAATGCGGTCGGCGTTGCGGATAGTGGAGAGCCGATGTGCAACGATGAACGTCGTGCGGCCGTGAACCAGCGATTCAATTGCCTTCTGGACATGGTATTCTGAGACATTGTCCAGCGCCGACGTCGCCTCGTCCAGAATCAGGATGGCCGGGTCGCGAATCAGCGCCCGGGCAATGGTGATGCGCTGGCGCTGGCCGCCGGACAGCTTATCGCCTTCTTCGCCGACCTGAGTATCCAGCCCCTTTGGCAGCTGCGGCAGGAATTCATTGATGTTGGCCATTTCCACGGCGCGTTGCAGGTCTTCTTCGCTGTACTGTTCGAGGCCGTAGGTGATATTTTCCCGGATGGTGCCCGGGAACAGGATGCTGTTCTGCGGGACGACTGAAATATGATGCCGGTAATTATGGATGCGAATATCGTTGATATTCTGCCCGTCAATGCGGACTTCGCCCTCCGTTGCGCGGAGGAAGCCGATGATCATATTGACCATCGTCGTCTTGCCGGAGCCGGAGGAACCGACAAACGCAATGCATTCGCCCGGCTGCACGTGCAGGTCCACGTCATCGATGACCTTGGCATCCGGCGCATCCGGGTAGGCATAGGAGACATGATCAAAATCGATCTGGCCGCGGATGTTTTTCAGGTGATACCCGCCTTCGCGCTCGACATCGTCCGAGCTCATGACCTCTTCGATGGAAGCAACCGCTTCCATCCCGGAAACGAGCGTCGGGAAAATATTGACCAGCGTGGAGACGTGGCCATTGATCTGGGAGAACAGCGACTGATACAGCACGATATCGCCCACGCGAATCTGCCCCTTCAGCGCCAGAACGGAGCAGACAATCAGGCAGAGCAGCGTCAGCAGATTGGACATGACCCAGGAGCAGGAGCCGAAAAAGGCGATCGTACCGTCCACGCGCAGGCCAATCGTGGTCAGTTCGCTGACGCCGTTGTCAAATTCAGAGACCTCGCGCTTTTCCAGTCCGTGCGCCTTGGTGATGGTCAGCATTTTCAGCATGGACGTAAAGGATGCGGAAACCGTTTCGTTCACCACGCGGTACTGCCGCGACTGCTTGGCAATCGGCTTCCAGAACAGGCGCGTCAGGATGATGTTCAGGGGGACGATGACCACAAAGAAGATCGTCATGCCGACGGAATAATAGAGGGAAATGCCGACGGCAACCACAACGCCGATCACAGCCGGGACGAGCGTCATCAGGAGGGTGGAGGCCAGGCCGTTGACGGATTCGATATCGCGCAGGAACTTCGATTGCAGCTTACCGGATTCCATCTGTTTGTGATACGTCAGGGACAGCTGTTGCAGCTTTCGGACAATGGCGCAGCGAAATCCCGCGCTGAAATCGCGCAGCACGGTATTGGACAGCCGCGCATACAGCATATGGGTCGGAATGTTCTGCACAAGCACCAGCAGCAGCAGCAGCGAATACCGCAGCAGCAGCGAATAGGAGTGGTCGCTGGCCGGTTCGGAGGCCACATTGATGATTTCCGATGTAATAATCGGCAGAACCCACTGCGGCGAGTTTTTGATGAGGTACATAAACTGCGCGAACAGCAGACGCCAGCGATACATCTTGAAGCCGTCCCACAGAACGCCGAGGCCGTTTTTCTTCCTTCGGCCCGTCGTTTCAAACAGGCGCTCATACAACGGGATCCGCGCATCGTTGACGGAGGTTGTTTTTCTGGCTGCCGTTTTTTCTTCTGTCATGATGGTCACCTCTTTTGCGAGTCTGATCAAAATGTATTATAACGGTTGCAGCAGACGATAACAACGGACGTTTTGGCCAAAAAACCGTCTGTTTTGCCTCGAAAAATCGGCGCTCCGCTGTCCTGCAATTTCCCGTTCTTTCCGTTCTCCGTTCCTCCGATCGGTGAAAGTTCCGAAAGCGTGTGAATTTCATCGTTATTCATGCGATTCTGCAATTTTTCTCCGCTCCGTTGTTCGGTTCTGCACCTGCACCGATGTGTTTCGCCGGATCCCTCTTGACAGTGGATGCAATGTTATGGTATTATGAATGTAACTTCTGATTGAAAGGATGTTCTGGCTGTATGCTTTCTCTTCTACTCACTCAGGATCGACTTTCCTTCCATTATGACGGCAAGCCGTTTCTCGATTCGCTCCTCCGGAAAACGGAATCGGAGCAGGACGGCGTCCGGACTACCGTTTATGAGCTGGTCGGCGGTTTGAAGATCACCAGCACACTCCGCAGCTTCCCGGAGCATTCCGCCTGCGAGCTGCTCAACGTATTTGAAAACACCGGCGCGGAGGATACACCGCTCCTCTCTGACCTCTGGGACTGCGACGTCACGCTCCCGCTCTGCCATGCGGAGCCGCTCCGCGCTTCTGCCTATCTCGCCGACCCGGACACCACAACGCGCCTGTATGCGCCGTCCGGCTCCACCTGGTCGTTCGACGAGTTTTCCGTCGATGTCGATCAGGTCATCGGCGGCCGCAGGATTCACCACCTTCACCCCAACGAGACGCAGCGGTTTGCGCCGAGCGGCGGCCGTTCCAGCGATGGGCAGGCACCGTTTTTTGCCGTAGAGGATCATGGGACGACCTACACGTTCGCCGTTGGCTGGACGGGGCAGTGGAATGCCGCGATTCACCGCGACTGCGACAGCGTCACGCTCCGCTCCGGCATTGAAGGCATCCGTCTCCGTCTGCGCCCCGGCGAAGCCTTCCGCACCTCCTCCGCCGTGCTGCAGGTCAGCCAGGGGCCGCGAGCCACCGCTGTCAACCGCTGGCGACGTCTTCTCCGCGATCATTTTTCACTCATCGGTCAGCCCGGCCGCGATGCAGTCGGCCCGCTGACGGTCAGTGTCTGGGGTGGCATGACGACAGAATCGGTGCTGGCACGCATCCGCACGTTGCGGGATGCGGGGCTGACCTTTGATGCGCTCTGGATGGATGCCGGCTGGTACGGCGCAGAGACGGAGCCGACACCCAACGAATTCGAGGGTGACTGGGGCTCGCACACCGGCGACTGGCAGGTCAGCCCGCGGATTCACCCGGACGGTCTGATGCCGGTTGCAAAGGCCGCGCACGAGGCCGGGATGAAGTTCCTCCTCTGGTTCGAGCCGGAGCGCGTCATCCGTTCCGTGCCGATCGCACAGGCGCATCCGGACTATTTTATCTTCCCGGAGCACGACTGGGATGCCAACCTGCTGCTTGACCTCGGCAACCCGGACGCCTGGCAGTGGACCTTTGACACGCTCGTATCCGTGATCGAGCAGGCCGGTGTGGACTGCTATCGTCAGGATTTCAACTTCTCGCCGCTTTCCTACTGGCGCCGCCACGATGAACCCGACCGCTGCGGCATCACGGAAATCCGTCACATCACCGGCCTGTACCATCTCTGGGACGCGCTTTTGGAGCGCTTCCCGCACCTGTTGATCGACGATTGCGCCTCCGGTGGTCGCCGCATCGACATTGAAATGCTCCGCCGCAGTATGCCGCTCTGGCGCAGCGACTATCAGTGCCCGGCCAACGCCGATGCGGAGGCGGCACAGGCGCAGTCCATCAGCTACAACACCTGGCTTCCCTACAGTGGCACTGATTCCAGCCGTCTGTACGACACCTATCAGATCCGCAGCGGCTACGCGGCCGCCCTGCGCATCGCCCACACGTTCTCGGCAACCGATGCATTCGGGGATGACCCGGAACGGCTCGACTGGCTGCGGGAACGGCTGGCGGAATATCGGCAGGCGCGCCCCTATTTCAGCGAGGATTTCTACCCGCTCACGGAAATTTCCGACAAGCAGGACGTCTGGTGCGCCGCGCAGTTTCATCGGCCCTCCGGCGGGGACGGCATCGTTCAGGTCTTCCGCCGCGCCCATTCCCCCTACGAGACGGCGACATTCCAGCTGTCCGGTCTGGAGCCGGACAGGCGGTATCGCCTGACCGATGCGGACGGTGGAACCGTTGAGCTGTCCGGGCAAAGCCTCATCGCGGAGGGCTTCACCGTCCGCATTCCCACCCGCCGCACAGCCAGGCTGTTTTTCTATCAGTCCATCTGACCGGTTCTCCGACACGCTCAGCACCCGCCACAGGCTGTGGCGGGTGCTGTTTCGTCGGGTTTTCCTTCGGGGTGCGCGATTGATTTCCGGATTGCAGAGGCGCTGCAAGGGCGCGCTTTTTTCACTTTTTCCGACTTCTTGTGCTTTTTTCACAAACTTCGACACGTTCTTTCGTTCAAAACATATCGGGTTCATTCGTTGACAATTCCGCCGGATGGCTGTATAATATAGCGTAAATAAGGGATATGGTCGATATAGCTCAAATGATACGGTTTTGAAGTTTCTACCTGGTCGCCGTAAATGGCCGGACTATCGATGCGCTTGCATGGCGGCAGCATACTGTGTTGCTGCCTGATTTGCTCATTGCAGGGGTATCAAGTACCCCTGTTTTTTCTTTCTGGACTTTAAAATCTGTCAATCGGAGGCTTCACTATGCAGCTTTTGGAAGATCGCATCCGTTCGGAAGGCATCATTGCACCCGGCAACGTCCTTCGGGTGGACAGCTTTATCAATCATCAGGTCGATATCGAGCTGATGTCCGCGCTGGCGCAGGAATTTCGCCGGCTCTTTCAGGATGTTCCGGTGGACAAGATTCTGACCATCGAAGCCTCCGGCATTGCCGCGGCCTGTCTGGTCGCGCAGGAATTCCGCGTTCCCCTTGTGTTTGCCAAGAAATCCAAATCCTCCAACCTGCCCGCCAACGTCTACTCGGCGACAACACGCTCCTATACGCACGGTAACGTGAACGAGGTTCTCGTCTCCAAGGCCTATCTGCGCCCCGGGGAGCGCGTTCTGATTATTGACGATTTCCTGGCGCACGGTGAAGCACTGCAGGGGCTGATCAGTCTGGTCGAGCAGGCCGGTGGTTCAGTCGCCGGTGCCGGGATTCTGATCGAAAAGGCCTTCCAGGGCGGCGGTGACCGGGTGCGTGCCCGCGGCTTCCGCGTGGAAAGTCTCGCCCGCATCGCTTCCATGAGTGAAGACGGAACCATCGTCTTCTGCTGAATCTGTGTAAACCCACCGCCGGACGGCGGAAAAAATATCATCCATTACGGAGGAAGAACATATGAAAAGGCTTCTCGCAATCGTTCTCGCGGCACTCATGGTTCTGTCTCTTGCAGCCTGCTCCACCGGCAGCAGCAACGACAACACCCAGGGAATGTCTGATGACATTCTGCCCCGCCTGGACATCACGTCGAACGTGGAAGTTCCGGCCGATTTCAAAATCGGTATGATCTGCCTGCACGACGAAAACTCCACCTATGATAACAACTTCATCTCTGCCCTGAAATCCGCTGCATCCGGCATGGGTCTGTCTGACGATCAGGTCATCATCGTGACCGGCATCGGCGAAGACAGCACCTGCTATGATACGGCTGTTGACCTCGCCAAGAACAAGGGCTGCAAGGTCATCTTCGCAGACTCCTTCGGCCATGAATCCTTCATCAAGCAGGCCGCCAAGGAATATCCGGAGGTTCAGTTCTGCCACGCCACCGGTACCTCTTCCAAGATTGCCGGCATCGACAACTTCCACAACGCATTCGCTTCCATCTATGAAGGCCGTTACCTTGCCGGTATCGCTGCCGGTATGAAGCTCAACGAAATGATCGCCGCCGGTACCATCACCGCTGATCAGGCCGTTATCGGCTATGTTGGCGCTTTCACCTACGCAGAAGTTATCTCCGGTATGACCTCCTTCTTCCTCGGCGCACGCTCTGTCTGCCCGACCGCAACCATGAAGGTTCGCTACACCGGTTCCTGGTATGACCAGGCCAAGGAGCAGGAAGCTGCAACGTCCCTGATCGAAAAAGACAACTGCGTCCTCATCAGCCAGCACGCTGACTCCCTCGGCGCTCCGACCGCTTGTGAGCTGAAGAACGTTCCGAACGTCTCCTACAACGGCAGCACCTACTCCGCCGGTGAGAACACGTTCATCGTTTCCTCCGCCATCAACTGGGCTCCGTACTTCCAGTACATCATGGAATGCGTCATCAAAGGCGAAGCCATTGATACCGACTGGTGCGGCAACATCTCCAGCAACTCCGTCGTTCTGACTGGGCTGAACCTGGGTGTTGCAGCGGAAGGCACAGAGGAAAAGATTCAGGATGCCATTCAGGGCTTCAAGAACGGCACCCTGCACGTCTTTGCAACGGACTGCTTCACCTACAACGGCGAACAGCTCTCCGAGTATCTGGCTGACATCGACGGCGACTTCACCGGTGACACCAACGTCATCCACGACGGTTACTTCGATGAATCCAATGCTTCGTCCTTCCGTTCCGCGCCGTACTTCGATCTGATCATTGACGGCGTGACCAACCTCAACACCAACTTCGGCGACTGATTTTCGGCCTCCGGAATATGAATGCACAAGGGGGCGATTCTGCCCCCTTGTGCATTTCCGCTTGATTCGATTCTTTTTTGCAGCAGCCTGAGCCTGTGTGCAACTGTTTAGGGGGTTTTTTGTGAACGCACTTGAATTACGAAACGTGACAAAGCGCTTCGGCGAAAAGGTCATTGCCAATAACAATGTCAGTCTGGATGTTCATGCCGGCGAAATTCTGGCCGTTCTGGGCGAAAACGGGAGCGGAAAAACCACGCTGATGAACATGGTAGCCGGTATCTACCATCCGGATGAGGGCGAAATCTTCGTCAACGGTCAGCGTGCGCTGATCAATTCCCCGCGGGACGCCTTCCAGTACAAGATCGGCATGATTCACCAGCACTTCAAGCTCGTGGACGTCTTTACGGCTGCAGAGAATATCGTGCTCGGCATCAACGACGCTTCCCGCTTCAATCTGAAATCCGCTTCGCGGCAGATTGCGGAGATTTCCCATCGCTACGGCTTTGAGATTGACCCGAAAAAGAAAATCTATGAGATGTCCGTTTCGGAAAAGCAGACCGTTGAAATCGTCAAGGTGCTGTACCGCGGCGCTGACATTCTGATTCTGGATGAGCCCACCGCCGTTCTGACCCCGCAGGAAACGGAAAAGCTCTTTGCCGTGCTTCGCCGGATGCGGAATGACGGCAAAGCGATCATCATCATTACACACAAGCTCCACGAGGTGCTGAGCCTTTCCGACCGCGTTGCCGTGCTCCGCAAGGGCGAATCGGTCGGCGTTGTCCAGACGGCGGAAACGAATGAGTCGCAGCTGACGGAAATGATGGTCGGGAAAAAGGTCGTTTTGAACATTGACCGCCCCGAACCCGTCGACCCGCAGGATCGGCTGATCGTCCGCGACCTGAACTGCGTCAACCGGGATGGCGTTCAGGTGCTGAATCACGTCAGCTTCACGGCGCGCAGCGGAGAAATCCTCGGCATCGCCGGGATTGCCGGTTCCGGTCAGCGTGAGCTGCTCGAAGCGATTGCCGGGCTGCAGGCGCTGGCCTCCGGTGAAATCCTCTATGAAGACCCCAAAACAGGCAAAACGGAAAACCTCCGCGACAAAACGCCGCTGCAAATCCGTGATCTGGGCGTTCGCCTCTCCTTTGTCCCCGAAGACCGGCTCGGCATGGGGCTTGTCGGCAACATGGACATCGTGGACAACATGATGCTCCGCAGCTATCGGAAAGGGCATTCCGCCTTTGTCGATCGCCACCCGCCGCGGCAGCTGGCTGACAAAATCATTGAGGATCTGGGCGTTGTGACGCCGGGCGTTTCGACGCCGGTGCGCCGCCTGTCCGGCGGCAATGTCCAGAAGGTGCTGGTCGGGCGGGAAATTTCATCGTCCCCCACGGTTCTGATGGCGGCTTATCCGGTTCGCGGACTGGATATCAACTCCTCCTATCTGATTTATCACCTTTTCAACCAGCAAAAAGAAAAAGGAACGGCGGTCATCTTTGTCGGTGAAGATCTCGACGTGCTGCTGTCGCTGTGCGACCGGATTCTGGTCATCGGTGCAGGGCGCGTCACGGGGATTGTCGATGGAAAAACCGCAACCAAAGAGGAAATCGGTCTGCTGATGACCAAGGCAGGAGGACATGACCATGCATAAAGCCAAGCGGCATTCGCGTGAGCCGTTGATTTATATCACCAAACGTGACCACATTCCCCTGAAGCGCTCCATCCTGATTCGCGCCGTGGCCATTCTGCTGGCGCTCGTCGTCTGCGCCATCGTCACCAGGGTGCTGACCGGAGACAACCCGCTCTCCATCTTTGCCACCATCTATCACGGTGCATTCGGGCAGGGACGCACACTTGTCACCATCCACGATATCGCCATTCTGCTCTGCATTTCCCTGGCCGTCACGCCCGCCTTCCGGATGCGCTTCTGGAATACCGGTGCCGAAGGTCAGACACTGATGGGCTGCTTGGCCACCGCCTGGTGTATGTTCACCTTTGGCGGCCGCGTCCCGGAATGGGTGCTGATTCTGATGATGATCGCCCTCGCCATCCTGGCCGGTATGGTCTGGGGCGTCATTCCGGCCTTCTGCAAGGCGCAGTGGGGCACCAATGAAACGCTTTTCACGCTGATGATGAACTATGTTGCCATCCAGCTGATTGAATACTTCCTTAAGGTCGCCGACCGCACCGGCTCCAACGTTGTCGGCCCGGATCTTCTGTCACACGGCTGGTTCCCGGATTTGTTCGGCGTGGACTACCTGCTCAACATTCTGGTTGTCGTCCTGCTGACTGCGGCCATGTATGTATACCTCCGCTACAGCAAGCACGGCTATGAGATTTCCGTTGTCGGTGAAAGTGAGAACACCGCGCACTACATCGGTATCAACGTCAAGAAGGTCATTCTCCGCACCATGGCACTGTCCGGTGCCATCTGCGGTATCGCCGGGCTGCTGCTGGTCGGCGGCGCATCCCACTCCATCGACTCCAACCTGGTGGACGGCCGCGGCTTTACGGCCATCATGGTTTCCTGGCTGGCTAAATTCAACCCGCTGACCATGATTCTGACGACGCTGCTGCTGGTTTTCCTCGCTCGCGGCGCAGACGAAGTCACTTCCAAATTCCAGCTGAACAGCGATTTTTCCGAGATTCTGACCGGCATCATCCTTTTCTTTATCATCGGCTGTGAATTTTTCATCAACTACCGCATCCACATCAACCGCCGGAAACCGGAAGAAGCGGAGGGAGACAACTGATATGGACATTCTGATCGGCTTTATTCAACGCGCCATCCTTCAGGGAACGCCGCTGCTCTTCGGCGCAACCGGTGAAATTTTGACGGAGAAATCCGGCAACCTGAATCTCGGCATTCCCGGCATCATGTACATCGGTGCCATTTCCGGCGTCATCGGCGGCTTCTTCTATCAGACGTCTGTTGCCGTGATCAACCCGCTGCTGGCGATTCTGATTCCCCTGCTCTGCTGTCTGGCCGGGTCGCTGCTGGTTTCCCTGCTGTACTGCTTCCTGACCGTTACGCTGCGCGTCAACCAGAACGTGACCGGTCTCGCCATCACCACGTTCGGCGTCGGTGTCGGCAACTTTTTCGGCGGCTCGCTCATCAAGGTCGTCAAGAGCGACGTGCCGTATCTGGCGCTCGTCAAAATCGCCAAGGTCTACAAGACCACCTTCCCCTTCGCCGAAAACATGGGGGCCATTGGCAAGCTGTTCTTTTCCTATGGCTTCCTCGTCTACCTCGCCGTCATTCTGGCTGTCGCCGTCGGCATCCTCCTGAAGCGGACGCGTGTCGGCCTGAACCTCCGCGCCGTCGGTGAGAACCCCGCAACGGCAGACGCCGCCGGCATCAACGTCACGCGCTACAAGTACATGGCCACCTGCATTGGCGGCATGATCGCCGGGCTGGGCGGACTCTTCTTTATCATGGACTACACCAACGGCATCTGGTCCAACAACGGCTTCGGCGACCGCGGCTGGCTCGCCATCGCCATCGTCATCTTTGCGACCTGGAAGCCCTGTGTGGCCATCTTCGGCTCCTACCTTTTCGGCGCACTGTACATTCTCTACAACTACATCAACGTCCCCATGCAGCTGCTTCCGCTCTTCCAGATGCTGCCGTACGTCGTGACCATCCTCGTTCTGGTGGCGGTCAGCATTCGCAAGAAACGCGAAAATCAGCCGCCCGCGAGCCTCGGCCTTTCCTATTTCCGGGAAGATCGATAGTCCCCAAAACGCCAATCAGGCGATATCTCTTGTTCAGGAGATATCGCCTGATTTTTTTATTTAGATCACGCGGAAGCCGCAGCGCCGCATGGCGTCCCGATATTTCGCAAGGTTGAGGTTTTTCAGCCCGGTCATGTAGTGGTTCTGCCCGGTTGTGCCGTCGGCCAGCGTCCATTCGATCCGATAGAAGCGCTGTTCGTCCGGCTGCACCGACAGCTTCCAGAGGATTCGACTCTCGTCAGCAACGGCCAGACCGGAGGCGGCGCAGAGCGTTTCGTCCGTCCATGCATCGCTGACGCGGTAGCGGAGCATCGTGTCGGCCGCCGTGTCGTTCACAACGTGCAGCGCGAGGTAGCCGTCTGCGTCCGGCTCGTCAAACATCAGGCAGATCGGCTGCTGCGACCGTTTGATGTAGTCATACGCCAGCTTTCTGTCGCCGTAATAATCGACGACGGCATCTGAAATCTGCGGCCAGCCGTCGATCAGGTTCCACCAGATAATCCCCGTCCGGCGCCACTTGCTGATTCGGAAGCGCTCGATGAAGTATTTCTTGGCTTCCGCCTGAGAAATCTGACTGGCGGCTGCAAAATCCTCCAGCGTGTCCGGCTCGTAACCAAACAGGGCGCGCACCTGCTGCGCCATCAGGCCGATTCGGTAGGCATACTCGCCGTTTGGGTTGAGTTCCATCATTGCGGAGTGAACCAGCCAGTCCGGGCGGACGCGCCGTTCGCCATCGACCTCGTCATACCACGGCCACAGCTGCTCCGGTGAAATGTACCGCTTCAGCGACTCGACCGATGGGCAGCCGTGATAGCCCGTTTCACTGGCAAAATGCGCCACGGTGTTGCGGTAGTAGTGCCCTTTGAATTCGTCTCGCGGCCCCCAGAGGTGGTCTTCCGGTGTGGGGCGGCCGGAGCGGTAGGCCTCCTCATCGATATACGGGGAGCTCGGCAGATACGGGCGCGTGAAGTCCTGCGCCTGCAGCACCTGCGGAAGCACTTCCCTTGTGATACGGTTTTTGTTGGGATCCAGATGCGTCCCATGCCAGCCGTATGCGGAGTCGCATTCGTTGTCACCCGCCCAGAGGATGAGCGCCGGGTGGTTGCGGTACTTCCGAACGATGGACGTCGCCTCCTCGCGGATGGCGTTCAGGAACCATTCGCCCTGCGGATATACGGCACAGCCCATGGCAAAGTCCTGCCAGACCATGATGCCGTGTTCATCGCAGTAGTCAAAGAACTGCTCATGCTCATAGACATTGCCGCCCCAGCAGCGGACGATGTTGCAGTTCAGGTCGGAGAGCATGGGCAAAACGTCCGGCAGACGGTTGAGATCGTTCGAGTGGAACGCATCGAGCGGCACCCAGTTCGTCCCCATCGCAAAGATGCGGCGGCCGTTGATTCGGATGCAGAATTCGCCGGAGCCCTCCGCGTCCGTCGTGCTGGTGCGGTCGAGCTGAACCGTCCGCACACCGGTGCGAAGGCTACACCGGTCGAGAACCGTCTCACCGCAGCGCAGTGTCGCCGTGACATCGTACAGGTTCGGCTCCCCAACGGTACCCGGCCACCAGAAATAGCAGTTGTCAATCTCCGCGTTCATTCGCCCGGAGGTGAACCAGACGCGCTTCGAAACATCAAACCGGCTGTCCCTGCAGTGGCCTTCCACCTCAAGCACGTAATCCGACAGCAGATCATCATCGGTCTTCAGGCTGAACCAGATGCCCAGCCGTCCGCGCTTCCGCTCCGTATTGATGCCGCACGGAAAGAGGAACAGGTCATCAATGCGCGCCTTCGGTTTTTTCAGAAGAGCGACGCTGCGCCAGATGCCGCCGGAGACGAACCGCGGCATGATATCCCAGCCGTACATGGAGGCCGCCTTTCGCAGGTAGAGCGAATCATAATTATATGGAAGAGCTGAGTCCATCGGGGAGGGTTCGGCCTTGCGCGCCTCCAGCACCGCCGGGCGAATGTGAACCAGCAGTTCATTTTCCCCATCCCGCAGGCCGTCTGCCGGGATTTCATGTGCAAGGAACATATTGGCGACTGATGCCAGCTTTTTCCCGTTCAGCCAGATCTCCGCAACGGTATCGATGCCCTCAAAGGACAGCACCGTTTCCTGATGGCTGCTGCCCGGTGCGGCCTGAAACCGCCGCCAGTAGAACAGGTGCAGGCTTTCCAGCTTTTGCAGCGCAATCGGGTTGGTTCCGTGGTACGGATCCTCAATGAGCCCGGCGCGGAACAGATCAAGCTCCAGATTGCCCGGCACCGTTGCCGCGATGGTCGGATAGCCCGCCGCCGTCAGCGCCGCAACGGTGCCGCAGTCCGCGTTACCGTCTTCGAGAAGGCGGTGATTTTCAATATAGGTGAGGTGCCAGTCTGCGCCGTCCAGCGAACAGCGCTCCCAGCCGAATTGACCCCATTCTCTCGTCATGGATCGTCCCTTCTTTCGCCTTGTTTTTGGAGATATCATAGCATATCCGCCGGGAAATTGCAAGCGTTTTCTCCCGGCACCTCCGTCCGCGCCGCAAAAAAAGCCACAGGGGAATCCCCTGTGGCTTTTTCGTATGCTATCAGTTCTGATCGAAGAAATCGTTCAGTGCTGCGTTCAGCGGTGCCTTCCAGGCTTCAATCGCCTGCTGCGGCGTATATCCGCCGTAGGAAACGTCGCTGATGATGCCGCGGCCGTCATCGTTTTCATCGACGATGGCCCAGACGTCGTCGCACATTTTCGCCATGTTGACGGCGAAGTTCGGCAGGATGTATTCGACCATCATGGCTCTGTCCTCCTCGGTGCGGCAGCGGCCGTCATCGAGGACTTCCAGGTACGACTCTTCGTCGTTCACGATCAGCGCCCATTCGTTCATGATCGAGACGGCTTTGTCGAGGTTTTTGTGTGCGGACTGAATGACGAAGGCATCCAGGTCATTTGTCATGGAGTAGTACTGCGTGGCATCCGGACCCATCGGCATCGGGATGATGCCGTAATCGTGGTTCGAATTGAAGATGGTTTCGCCGACGCCGTTGATGTGACCCATCGTACACCAGCTGAATGCAACGGTGCCGTTGGCAAAGGCTTCGCGGCAGGCGCCGGAGCCGGCATCCAGACGGGTGCCATCGCCGTAGTTCATATCATACAGGAACTGCAGCGCACGGATACCGGCGTCGGAGTCGATCGTCATCTGCCATTTGCCGTCCACCTCGCCGATGAACTGGACGCCGTTGGAGATGGCTTCGTTGCCCCATGCGGTTGCGCCTGTTCCCCAGTAATCCGGGATACCGTCTGCATCGCTGTCGATGGTGGCCTTGCGGGCGATTTCACGGTAGACGTCCCAGTTCCATTCATTGTTGCGAACCAGGCTGTACATATCCGGATAACCGGCGGCTGCACACAGCTCCTTGTTGAAGGTGATGAAGTAGCCGGACGGCATTCTCACATATTTGCTGGCCACGCGCAGACCCCAGGTATGGCCAAACAGCTCTGTCCAGTTAATAGCCGGCTGGTACCAGCGGGACGGATCAGTCGAGTCGAGGCCGACACTGACCAGGCGGTCATCGTCCAGCGGCAGCAGCGCATTCTGCTTGGCGGCCGGCCAGAATTCCTTGTGGCGCATCCAGAGCAGATCGGCCAGAACGTCACCGCTCAGAGCGGCGGTTGTCACGGTTTCCAGCTTGTCGCCGGAGAACTCGCGCTTTTCAATGGTGATGTTCAGACGGTCTTCCAGCTCGGCCAGCTTGTCAGCCAGCTCCTCGGCCAGCGCATTGGCGTAAGTGCCGTCTTCGTTCATTTTCGGGAACACGTCGTCCGTTCCCATGATGGAAAAGGTGTAGCCGGAAACATCGACGGCAGGCGTCGAGGTCTCAGACTCACCCGGTGTGGTGGCACCCGGTGTCGTGTCAGCGTTGGAGGTCGGCTGGGTGTTCTTCGGCTCCCCATTGTTGGAGCAGGCCGCAAACAGAGCCATCGCCATGCTGATCACAAGCAGCAGCGCCAGGATTCTTGCGTGCTTTTTCATACGTTTCCTCCTCAGGTACTCTTGTCGGGGGATCTACTCCATTTTTACGAAAAGATTTGTTACCCCCCCCCGCAACAAATCAGCAATTATATTATAATGGGCAGCTATTGCTTTGTCAAGCATCGTTGCGGCCTTTTCGCGAAAATTTACAATTGCATCCGCTTTTCCATTCACCTTTTCCGCAATTTTCAATTGATATCCACACGCGGAACCTGTGTTCCCGCATGATTGATCGTATAGTTTTCGCGGTAGATCAGCTCGGAGACCGGCACAATCCGGTAGCCCTCCGCCTGGAGCGCCTGGAGAATACCCGGCAGCGCCTCCGGTGTATGCCTGCCGCCGTTGTGAAAGAGGATAATGGAGCCCGGCCGGACGTTGGGGAGGATGCGCGCACGCATCTGTTCCGGCGTGAGATCCTTCCAGTCGAGCGAGTCGATGTTCCATTGAATGGTATAGAGGCCGCAGTCCCGCGCCGTTCCGACGACCGCGTTGTCATAGTCGCCGTAGGGCGCTCGGAACAGAATCGGCCGGACACCGGTCAGCGCTTCGATTTTGTCGCTGCACCCGTTCAGCTCCGCCGTCATCTGCGAACGCGACAGCTTCGTCATGTAGGGGTGGGTATTCGAGTGGTTCATCACCTCATGTCCCGCCGCGTGGAGTGCCTTCACCTGCTCCGGGTATTTGTCGACCCAGGAACCGACGACGAAAAAGGTCGTTTTGACGTGGTATTCGTCCAGAATGTCCATCAGCGGCTGCGTCTGTTCATCGCCCCACGCCGCGTCGAAGCTGATCGCAATCACCTTGTCGTCCCGCTGCACGTCATAGATCGGCAGATCCCGCACCCCGGCTGCCGTTGCCGCCTGTCCGGCACGCAGCCCGATGGTCATCGCGCAGACACACAGCAGGCCAACCGCCCCCATGACAGCCGTTCGATATCGGCGCGTCCCGCAGAACGGGCTTTTCAGGACAGCCAGCCATTTTTTCATCATTGTTCGTCCGCTCCTTTTCATGCTGAAATGTCTGTATATGATATGTGCATCCGGCGCGGATATGTCTTGACAGGTACAGAAAAACGTGCTATCATGATGGCAACAGTTCTGTGGAACGGAGGTCTTTTTATGTCTGCTGGAAATGAATCGAGCCGCCCGGTGTCTGTCGGAGAGATTGACCCGAATCTGCGTGTGGAAACATCGCTCAACCTGCCGGAAACGGACTGGCGTGACGTCAGAGCCGGCGTCTTTCAGATCTACGGGCTCTGTCCGCCCATAGCGGGGGACGTTTTTCGCCGCATTCCGGAATCGGTCGCATCAGCCACCAGCGCCGGTGTTACCGCGATGCACACCTGCACGGCGGGCGGGCGCATCCGGTTGCGAACCGATTCGCCTTTTATCGCCCTGAAGGTCGGTATGCCGAATCCGGGGCTGTTTTCCCATATGACCGTCATGGGCACTGCCGGCTTTGACCTGTATCAGGTTGATGGCACTTCTGCCCGCTTTTCGGCGGTGTTCATGCCGCCGATCGAGATTCACGGTGGCTACGAAAGCATGGTCACGCTCCCGGGTGGACGCGTGATGCGCGACCTGCTGGTGCATATGCCGCTCTACAGCGGTGTCAGCGAGCTGTACATTGGGCTGGAGGCCGGTTCGAAGCTGCTGCCGGGCAGCCGGTATGCGGAGCGTGAGCCGATTGTCTTCTACGGCTCATCGATCACGCAGGGTGGGTGTGCCGCCCGTCCCGGCTCGGCGTACACCAATCTGATTTCCCGCGTTTTGAACACGGATCACATCAACCTCGGCTTTTCCGGCTCCGCCCGCGGCGAACCGGCAATTGTCCGCCACATGGCATCTCTGTCCATGTCCGCCTTCGTCTGCGATTATGACCACAATGCCCCGACGCCGGAGCATCTGGAGCAGACGCTCTGGCCGCTCTATACTGCCATTCGTGCGGCTCACCCGGACATCCCCTATCTGTTTGTCTCCAAGCCGGACTTTCATCGCGATCCGGCGCTCAATACCAGGTGCCGGGCGGTGGTGCGCGATGCGTTCGAGCGAGCGCAGGCAGCCGGCGATCGGCAGGTTGCCTTTGTAGACGGCGAACGGCTGTTTGACGGGCCGTTTTATTCGGAATGCACCGTGGATACCTGCCATCCGACCGACCTCGGGTTCTCCCGCATGGCGGCGGTCATTGGCCGACACTTGGCCGAGCTGCTGCATCTGCCGTTTGATGACTCGATGCTTTCCTGATGTCGCACAGAGAGGATGCCTATGAAGCTTTTATTTCGTCAACGCTTTTTTTCGTGGTTCGACAGCTACGACATCTGGAACGAAGCTGGTGAGACGGTGTATACCGTGCGCGGGCAGCTCTCCTGGGGACACTGCCTGAAGATTTTTGATGCGCAGAACCGCGCAATCGGCACGGTTCGGGAGCGTATTCTGTCCTTTTTGCCGCGATTTGAGCTGTATTTGGGTGAGCAGTATCTCGGCTGCGTACGAAAGGAGCTGTCCTTTTTCCGGCCGCGCTACCGTCTCGACTGCGCCGACTGGCAGGTGACCGGCGATTTTTTCGAATGGGATTACACGATTCGCCATCCGGGCGGCACACCCGTCGCAACCGTCTCGAAGCAGCTGTTCCGCTGGACGGATACGTATGCCATCGACGTCGTCAACCCGCAGGACGCGCTCACCGTCCTGATGTTCGTCCTCGCCATGGATGCTGAAAAATGCTCCCGCAGCTGAATACAGGACTGTTTTGCGTGGCTGTCTTTGAGGTTCGAAGAGGGTACTTTGTGCAGGTACCCTACGAGGTTCCCCTGTGCAAGGGGGACGAGGGATTGCTGTCTTCTGTGGAATTCCATTCACCCGTAGCTACCCACAGCGGGTAAACAACAAAGCTCCCTCTGATGAGGGAGCTGGCGCGAAGCGCCTGAAGGAGAGAAAGGTTTTTCTGAGTGCTCACTTTTTCCCCGCTGTTGCCCTCTCAGTCACCTTCGGTGACAGCTCCCCCTGAGGGGGAGCCAAGGCGATTGGGGAAGTAAGTAGTGACAGGCGAAGGTGACGCCACATCGAACAGCAATCCTTCGTCCCTCTTATACAGGGGGGCTCGTGCGCATACTGCTGTGGGCAGTTACAGAATTCACCATTCCTACACAGAAAAAGCGGCGGGAGCGAGATCTGCTCCCTGCGCGTTGCCCGACGTCGGCGGCTCCATTCGCATAAGATGGAAAACGCAGCGTTTCCACATCAGCTTGGCTCTCCCGCTGGGAGAGTTGTCGGCGTTAGCCGACTGAGAGGGTTGA
>CAZEUG010000002.1:142811-173542 GCA_964515055.1 uncultured Oscillospiraceae bacterium
CAGCTTGGCTCTCCCGCTGGGAGAGTTGTCGGCGTTAGCCGACTGAGAGGGTTGACCCACAGAAAAACGCCCTCTCAGTCACCTTCGGTGACAGCTCCCCCTGAGGGGGAGCCAAGGCGATTGGGGAAGTAAGTGGTGACAGGCGAAGGTGACGCCTTAGATTTGTAGCCATTTTCCTCTGCCATGCAAAAAGGAGAGGCGGCAATATGCCGTCTCTCTTTTTTTGATTGATTTTGTATTGATTGCTTCTTTTTCGAGCTGGTTTGCTCCGTTTCGGTATCGTTCCGTTCCGACAACTCCGTCCCGTTCTGTTCCATCTGCTCCATTCTCAATTCCAGCGGAGGTGCAGGCGAACAAGTCCGTTCGACGAGATGGTCAGCCGGAGCATTTCCGCGGTCTGTTCGGCGATGACGCCTGCATGGTTCGTTCCGGCGGCCTCCACGGTCGGTGCTGTGCCGGAAATGGTCACCGTCGTATCCCGGAAGTCCCGCTCCATCCGTTCCCCGCACGCATAGGCGCGATTGAAGTCGCTCAGTGTTTCCGCGCCCTCACAGAGTGCGCGGGTATCGAGCCGCAGGTTGATCAGCGTCAGCTCACCGACGCCCTGCCGTTCGGTATACATCGCCGCCGTATGAGCCGGCAGCGCCAGCGTGACGGTTTGCCCGTTCTTCGCCACGAACTGCACGGTCTGGTCAGGCAGCCGGATCCGGGATTCCTCGCTGTTGAAGCTGTATCGGGTATCGGCAACGTCAAACAGCACGCCGTCTCCCGCATATGCAACCGGGTACAGCCGTTCCAACAGCTCCCGCTGTGTGCCCGGTGCGGCACAATCGCTTTCCTCCAGCAGCGCGGCACCCGGCACGGCCTCCTGCGATGCATATTTCGGCAGCGTCGGCAGGATGAAATACCGTCCGGTTTTCGGCGTCCAGTGCTTCGACGCGGGGCGTTCATCGGCGGGTGCATGGTGTTCCGCCTGTTCCGCATCGATCGTATACAGTCCGGCCAGAATCGGCGATTCCGTCCACCGCGTATGGTGCTCCGCCGTCGGGGCGCTGAGGCGGTAAGCCGCATGAATCTTCGAGCGCACCTCATTTTTCGTCGGAATGCCGCCCGCCAGCATCTGCCGGTAGATCGGCAGCGCCGCCGACCAGAACGCCTCGCACAGCACAACCTGACCATCGACGTCAGCATACAGGTTGAACTGGTTGCTGCCCTCCGGTGCCATGACCGTTGCGCCGCCGACGAGGTCGGCGATCATATCGGCAGCCATCAGCGCAGGCGGGTACTTCATATTGTACAAATCCGGCTGGCTCCGCGGCCCGGCACCGACTTCGTCATAGTCGCGCAGACCCTCCTCCCACCAGAGCCAGTTTTCCACATTGCCGCCCCAGTTGCCGCAGTATCCGGCCAGCCAGAGCCCAAGCATGGCGGACTGATTGGAAAAATGCCGGCACTGGCCGTTGTGCTTATCCATCATGACGATGTGGTCGGCATAGCGGCGCATCATGGCTTCCAGCTCCGCATCCTCGAGCATCCGGCTGGTGAAATTCGCCTCGTAGACGTATTCCATTTCCTGCCAGATGAGCAGGCCACCGTTGTCGGCGGATGCCTGCAGCACCTGCTTCAGGCGTTTCATCGCCTCCGGCCGGACGCCGCCGCAGGAGAGCTCTACCACGGTCATGGCCACCAGGCTCCTGTGCCGCCGATACAGCCCGTCCAGCTGCTCCGGCGTATACGCGTCCCGCGCCGTATCGCTGTTCCAGTTTTCGACCTGAATCGCCATGGGGATGCCTGCCGCGTCCGTCGCATCGAGGACGGCGTCCCAGCGCTGCAGCAGCTCCGGCATGGACAGGTCGTGGCCGGAATGCATATCGCTGTATATCACGGTGAAAGCGCGGATATCCTCCGGCAGAGCCGCCCAGGTCTGCAAAATGCCTTCCGCCTCCGAGAGGTTGCCGGCATAGCCCCGGCGCAGCAGGAAAACCGGGTTTTCCGCATTGACGACCAATCGTTTCCCCGCCGCCTGTGCCCGTTTCCGAACCGGCTGCGCACCGGCCGTGCGCGTATTCAGTGGCTGAACCGTCAGCTGTGTTGTCGTTTGCTTCATGTTGATTGCTCCTTACATTGCGTAGAAAAGCATGCCGAGCGCCGCGGAGATGAGAATCATCCAGACCGGCGCGGGCTTTTTTCCGCGCAGTTTTTTCCATCCGATATGAATGCCCCAGAGCAGGGCAAAAATCACGAGGGCGCGCCAGTTCGCCGAGACGCCATCGCGAATGGTGCCGATGCCAAGCAGCACCTCCAGCAGCATCGTCAGCGCGGTGGCCAGAATCAGCGCCGCCACGCATGGGCGCACGCCGGAGAGGAATGCGCGCACCCCGGCATATTTCAGAAAGCTGCGAATCACCGCAGCAATCAACAGGATGATCACGAAGGACGGCAGCACGACGCCGAGTGTCGCCGCCAGTGCGCCCCAGATGCCGCCCTGTGTGGAGCCGATGAAGGTTGCCATATTGACTGCGAGCGGCCCCGGTGTCGATTCCGAAACGGCGATGAAATTCAGAAATTCCGTTTCCGTCATCCAGTTGGCTGACAAAACGACCTCCCGGATCAGCGCAATCATACCGTAGCCGCCGCCGAAGGAAACAGCGCCGATCTCCAGAAAGGTCAGAAACAGCTGCCAGTAGATCATGACTGTCCGCCTCCGTTCCGGCGGATTCGGCGAATCCCGTACAGCAGCAATCCCGCCACGCCGCCGGCCAGAATGTAGATCACGGACGAAAAGGAAACGGCAAACAGCGAAAACGCCAGGCACATTCCGAGCACCACCGCAAACAGCAGCACGTTCATCACCGTTCGCTCCAGCCCCTTCAACAGCTTGAGCCCCGCCGACAGAATCAGGTACACCACGCAGACCCGGATGCCCTGAAAGGCGCAGGCTACCCATTTCAGGCGCAGGAACTGGTCAAAAAACAGGGAAATCAGGAAAATCACCGTCACAGATGGGATGCAGACGGCAATCGTCGCCGTGACAGCACCCGGCACGCCGCACATCTGATAGCCGATATAGGTTGCACTGTTGATCGCAACCGGTCCCGGTGTCGATTCGGCAATGGCCACCATGTCAAAAAATGCCGACTGCTCCATCCAGCCGCGCCGCTCCACAAAGGCATCCTCCAGCAGCGCAATCATTGCATAGCCGCCGCCAAAGGTCAGCGCACCGATTTTCAGAAACAGCAGAAACAGCGTCCGGCAATTGGTGGTTGGTTTCCGTTCCAACCTCTCATCCCCTTTTTCCTGTACTACGCTTCCATTATAACACACGGAATCGACATCTGCAAGCGCCTGCCCCGGCTCATCTGTTCGGATTCCCCTGTTTCCTTCAAAAGTGTTGTATAATCGATGAATTTCCTCTTGACATTTCACCCTGTTTTATTTATAATATAAGGGAATGATCATTCGTTTTTTCCGCGTCTTCTTATGATCAGATTCATGTCGAAGTTTGAAAAAGGAAGTGGTCTGATGTTTCGGAAAAAAACCTACCACATCTGGGATGCGGTGCCGCTGGTCTTCCGCATGGTTCCGCTGGCCTCGATTCTGAAGTTGCTGCACTATGTGATACAGGGACTTCAGTCCTCCATGCTGATCCTTGCGACTGCCAGTTTCATCGACACATCACTTGCCGTTGTGCAGAAAACAGCAGCAGGCGCCGAGCTGATCGGCCCGATCATCGCTGTCATTGTGGCGATTTTCCTGCCGATGATTTCAACCCCGGTGATTGACTGGCTGGTTCTCCCCTCCAATCAGCGGCGGACGCTGCTCTGCAATCTGGCCATCATCGACAAGATCAGCAAATTGCAGTACCGTCTGGTGGAGGATCAGGAAACAGCCGACCTGACCGACCGCATTTCCGATGATCTCTGTTCGTCCCTCTGGGAATCGTATCTTCTGATTCTCCAAACCATGTCGCTTGTCATCAGCATCGTCGGCGTTTTGATCGTTCTGGCCAAATACGTCTGGTGGGCGGCACTCGTCATGATTGTTGTCTGCATCCCGTTTCTGATCATTGCCCGGAAATCCGGCAAAGCGCAGTACGATTTTGAGCGTGAAAACGAAAAATACCGGCGGCACAACAACGCGCTCGCCGAGATGCTCTCCAGCCGTGAGGCCGTTGAGGAGCGTACCCTGTTTGGCTATTCCGACCAGGTCGGCGGCATCTGGTTCGACTCCGCCCGGCAGCTCATGCACCGGAACTGGAAAATCTCGTTTCACTGGTGGATTCGTTCGCAGGCCGGAGCCTTATTCAGCATCGTAACCGGCGGCCTGCTGTCTGTGCTTCTGCTCCGTCAGGCCGTCCTCGGCAGCATCACGATCGGTGTTTTCACCTCGCTTTCCGGTGCCTGCTTCGATCTGGCCAATATGTTTGGATGGCGTCTGGCCCGGATTCTCGAAGAATTCAGCAGCAAGACCGAATTTTTCAAGGATCTGACCGTCTTCGTCTCATTGGATGAAACGCCCGGCGGCGCAGACGCTCTCGCCGAAACACTGCCGGATTTCGAATCGCTGGAATTCCGGGACGTTTCCTTTACCTATCCGGGAACCGATCGCCCCATTTTGCAGCACGTTTCGTTCCGCATGGAGCGCGGTCGCCATTATTCCATCGTCGGCACCAACGGCGCCGGGAAATCCACCATCATCAAGCTGATCTGCGGCCTGTATGACAACTATGAGGGCGAAATTCTCCTGAACGGTCAGGAGCTGCAGAGCGTTCCCTACGCCATTCGAAAAGGGCTGTTTTCCGTCGTTTCGCAGGAGTATCCCCGTTATCAGCTGACGCTCGCGGAAAACATCCGTCTCGGGGACTGCTCGCTGGATGTGACGGATCCCAAAATCGCAGAGGCCGCAAAAAAAGCCGGCCTGTCCGGCGTAATCGATCGGCTCCCGCTCGGTCTGGATCACCCGCTCGGCAAGCTGGAGGAAAACAGTCAGGATCTCTCCGGCGGCGAATGGCAGCGCGTGGCCATGGCGCGCACACTCATTTCCCGCGCACCGTTCTATATTCTGGACGAGCCGACCGCCGCACTCGATCCGATCGCTGAAAGCAACATTTATTCGCAATATGCCGATCTGTCCCGCAACAAAACAACCATCTTTATCAGCCACCGGCTGGGTTCCACACGTCTGGCGGATGAAATTCTGGTTCTCGATCAGGGAACCATTGCAGAGTCCGGCAGCTATCAGGAGTTGATGCAGGCCGGCGGTCTGTATGCTGAGATGTTTGATGCGCAAAGGAGCTGGTATGTATGAAGAAGGGTTCGACAGGTAAATCTGATCAATCGCCCGGCATCGTTCGCCTGATTCTCAGGGTTCTGCCGTTGACAGCCAAGGCTGCCCCCTTTGGGCTTGCATTTGTGGTTGTCACTTCCATTGCACAGGCTGCCGCCAACGCTTTGCAGCCCTATGTCAATGAATATTTCATCGACAGCGTAAACGCTGCCATCGGCACGGCATCGCTTCCGCTTCTGGCTCTGGCCGCATTCTGCGGGATGAAGCTGGTCGCGTTGATCATGAACGCCGTTGCCAACCTCGGCTCTCAGTTTCTCTTTTCCTGGACGGTGGAGCACAAGCTGACCATTCTGCTGCATCAGAAAATCAGCCGTCTCTCCGCGCTGGCCTTTGAGGACAGTGACCGGCTGGACGATATCGAAAAAGCCTCAACCGGAAGCTCTGCCATCGGTCGGCTGGTGGCAAACGTGGTGTCTATCTTCACCTTCTACCTGCCGTATTTCCTGATTTCGGCCTGGTATCTGGTTCGTCTGAAGCCGCTGCTGGTTTTATCGCTGCTGTTTGTCTTTCTGCCGGTTCTCATTTCCCATTATTTCCGTGCGAAATGCTACACGCAGATGCAGGACGAGTTGATTCCGCTGCGACGGAAACGGAACCACTATCGGCGCTGCATCTGTAAGCGCGAATTCTTCCGGGAAACGCGGCTATTGGGTGCCGTTCACTTCTTCCGTTCCATCTATGAGCTGGGCTGGCAAATCCATTTCCGGAAGGAACGCCGCCTCAAAGGGCGCGTTCATCTGTTTGAAGTTTCTTCTTCGCTGCTGACCTGCTGCGGATACGGCGGCGTGTTGTGGCTCCTGTTTGATGCACTCCTGGCCGGCGATATTACCGTCGGTGCGTTTGCCGCCGTATTCAACGCGGTTGGCGACCTGTTCAACCTCATGGAAGAGCTGTTCCAGTGGCACTTCGGCACCATGTCGGAGCGCGCACCGTCCATCGGCAGCTTCCTCCGCTTTATGGATCAGCCCGAAGTCCCGGACGGCACGGAAACGGCCGAACAGTCCGATATCGTTCTGCGCAACGTCTCGTTCACCTATCCGTCCGCGGAGCAGCCCGCGCTCGCCGATATCAACCTGTCCATCCGCGCCGGAGAAACGATCGCCATTGTCGGCGAAAACGGTGCCGGAAAATCCACGCTGGTGCGGCTGCTGTCCGGCCTGTACCCGCCGACAGAGGGTGAGGTGCTGCTCGGCGGGCATCCGATGGAATCGCTTCGCCGCGACAGCCGCTATGCAATGACCTCCGCGGTTTTCCAGCGGTTCCAGCGCTATCCGCTGACGCTGCGGAAAAACATCGATATCAGCTGCTCCAATCCGTCACCAACGGATGAGGAGCTGCGCGTCACAATGGAGCAGGCCGGTGTCCGCGCCGACAGCGACACCTATCCGGACGGTCTGGATACCATGCTTGGCCGCGAATTTGACGGCGTCGATGTGTCCGGTGGCCAGTGGCAGCGCATCGCGATTGCCCGTGGCCTGAGCCGACCGCACGATATCATCTTCCTCGATGAGCCGACCGCCGCCATTGACCCGTTGGAGGAATCCCGGCTGTACCACAGCTTTGCCGAAATTTCCGCCGGAAAAACGGCCGTGCTGGTCACGCACCGCCTCGGTTCTGCGCGAATCGCCGACCGGATCGTCGTTGTCGAGAATGGCCGAATCGTCGAAATCGGCACCCACGATGACCTGCTGGCCGCCAACGGCGCGTATGCCCGGATGTTCCATGCACAGGCGCAGTGGTATGAGGAATCCACCCCTGCACAATCAACCGGGGCGATTGAAGCAAAACCTTGACTGCACAAAACCTGAATGCGATAACCGGATGCAAAAGACAGGATTGGCTGACCGCCAATCCTGTCTTTCATTTTGGGAAAATCATTCCGGGGACGCCACCCGTAGCTGCCCAGCTCGCTTGGCTCTCCCTTTGGGAGAGCTGTCGGCGTTAGCCGACTGAGAGGGCTGGGAAAGGTGAGGTGAAAAGTGATACGCATTCCTTCGGAACGCGTGGCGCCTGAGGGAGAGAAAACGTTTCCTGTGTGCGCACCTTCGACTCCTGTTGCTCCACACGCGACAGCAACCCTTCCGGCGCGGCTTCGCCGCACCGCCTCCCCTTGCACAGGGGAGGCTCGTTCCCTGCCCGCTCTCGGCCACTTCGCCTGAACGGAAATACCCGAAAACCGCCCAATCTCGAATGTTTTCAACAAATCCGGCAACGTTATCCGCCATCTGACCGCGGCGGGAGCAAGCCCCGCCCTGCAAATACCCTGATGTTCCCACCTCGCTCAATAGCCACCGACTTCGGACAAAAACAAGGTTCCCTTTGACGATGGGAGCTGGCGTGGAGTGCCTCCGGCCAGCGGAAAAAAACAAAAAAAATTTTCGCTGACCTCTTGACATTTCCGGAAAGTGTGGTATAATATTATCAGTAACGATTCCTATTACTACTTACCATCTTCGGGAGGTGATTCATGAGACACTCTCAACAGCGCGACATCATCCTTCGTGTTCTGCGCAGCTCGACCGCGCATCCGACAGCCGAACAGATTTACGAAGCGGTTCGCGTCATTCTGCCCAACGTCAGTCTCGGCACCGTTTATCGCAACATTCGTCAGCTTTCTGAGAACGGCGACATTCTGACGCTGGAAACCGAAGACACCCGCATCCACTATGACGGCAACACCGCGCCGCACCGGCATTTTGTTTGCAGCCGATGTCACCGGATTCTGGATTTGTTTTGTGAATTCCCCATCCCCGCCGCGCTGCAGGATCAGGGCTTTCGCGTAGAAAGCGAAAAATGCATTTACTACGGCCTCTGCCCCGACTGCGCAGCGATTGAACCTACCGACCTGTCCGATGACAGGAATCCCGCCTGAGCGTTCTATATTTACTAATTTTGATTCATATTAAAGGAGATATTGTCATGAAAAAGTTTGTTTGTTCCGTTTGTGGTTACGTTCACGAAGGCGACTCTGCCCCGGCATCCTGCCCGCAGTGCAAGGCCCCCGCATCCAAGTTCAAGGAAGAATCCGGCTCGATGAGCTGGGCCGCTGAGCACACTGTCGGTGTTGCTGCCGGTGTTGCGCCGGAAATCCTCGAAGGTCTGCGCCAGAACTTCAATGGCGAATGCACCGAAGTCGGTATGTACCTGGCCATGGCTCGTGTTGCGCACAGAGAGGGCTATCCGGAAATCGGCCTGTACTGGGAAAAAGCCGCCTATGAAGAAGCGGAGCACGCCGCCAAGTTTGCCGAGCTGCTCGGCGAAGTCGTCACCGATTCGACCAAGAAGAATCTGGAGCTGCGCGTTGCCGCTGAGAACGGCGCAACGCAGGGCAAGGTCGATCTGGCCAAGCTCGCCAAGGACGCCGGTCTGGACGCCATCCACGACACCGTCCACGAAATGGCTCGCGACGAAGCCCGTCACGGCAAGGCGTTCAAGGGTCTGCTGGAGAGATATTTCAACTAATCCGGGCTCCCATCAAAGTCCGGTAGCGCGGGTTTGACGGGAAAAGGCAAGCTGCGGCCGGTGCGCTTTTGCCCAAAACGAAAGTGCGCGGTCGAAAGCCTGTGATCACCCGGAAGGGCTGCCGGGCTGCACCTCCCGTCACCCCATCTGAAGGCGAAGTCCTCCGATTCGGGTTGAACGAAGCCTGAACCTCCAACCTCCCCGCTCCGGCGGGGAGGTTTTGTGAACGCGCGCATCGCTGCCGTGCGGCCCGGCATGGCAAATGCCAAGGCAAAAGGGGCGTTTCTTCCGGTAAAAAAGCGGGAGCAGGATCATTGTCCTGCTCCCGCTTTTTTTGGAGGGGTGTTAGGCGCGCTATGCATTGCAATTTTACAGTTTCAGCAACTGCTGCTTTTTGGCATCGAATTCTTCCTCTGTAATAACGCCACTGTCCAGCAATTCCCTGTACTTTTTGAGTTCATCAGCGCTGCTTTGCTGAATTTCCTGTTTCACAATCGTTTCACTGCTCTTTTTGCTCGTATTCTGCCGTTCCATCAGAAGGTTGCTGATTGCGGTATGAATCGCATCATTGTTTGCCATCATAGCAAACTTAATCGCACCAGAGGAGGTCGTGACCGCAATGCTTTTGAACAGCCCTGTTCCGACAGCAGAAATCATATCCAGAGGAAGTTCTACACGTCTGCCAAATGCCGCTTTGCCGTAAACACGCTTATCTGTGACTGTGAGGGCAGTTTTGGAACTCCACGCATAGAACACGCCTGCGATAACCGCAAACGGCAAGATCGTCATTGCTCCAAAATACGGAACCATACTTGTCAGGACATAGCTCCAATCACCGTCATCTATGCGATTTGCGTAGAATCCATAACTGGTTTCGTTTTTCCATACGACCGTGAAAACAAGAACGCCAATTAGCAAGATGATTAGACTGATAAGCTTAACATTTATCTGCTTTCCTTTGATGATGATTTTTTCTTCCATGTTTCTTTCCTCCATAAAAATAAAAAGTGTGTAGCCCCAAACAAAGTTACACGCTACAAAAACGCATAACTTCGTTCACCGATTGGGCAAGGTTCATATGTTTCTCTCCTTCGTCCTTCGCTTCGTTTGAATCTGAAGCATAATCATTTCTCTCGTCTTGTTTTGACGTTCCGGGCTCGACGATCTGTTTTTTGCCTTTTTCGACCAGTTTATTTCAGATCGTCGTTTGTGTGCGGGGGGTGTGTTTCAAAGCTCCCGCATTCTGTCTTTTTTCCTCCTTTTTTGCGGGTTTTCCGTGTAGTTCTTGATTTTTACAGCGGATTTTGTCGATTCATTTGTCGGACGGTTTTCGCTGCAAGGTCGCCCTGACGAACGATAGGAACTTTTCCTCCTACAATTATAGCATTATGCTTCCTGTTTGTCAACAGAAATTGGAATTATAATTCCTATATACGATTTGCAGGAGGAAGAGAAATGCTGATTTTTGACTTACGGGCGATCGGGAATCGGTTGCTGAACATTCGCAAGCGCATGGGGATGACGCAGGCGGAGGTCGCGGAATTGGCGGGACTATCCGACCGCACCTACGCCGATATCGAGCGCGGCACGGTCAATATGCGCACCGAAACCATTCTCCGGATTTGCAACGTTCTGCACATCACGCCGGACGAGGTGCTGACGGAGGAAAACACCTCGCTGAACGCCCGTCAGAACGAGCTGTGGGACAGACTGAACGCCTGTCGTCCCAAAGACCGGGAAACGGCTCTACAGCTCCTCTCAGTGTATCTGAAATCGTTGGAATAACCGTTTTTCGCCTGTTTTTCATCAGAATTCATGCAATTTTCCCTGTTTTGAACCCACTGCTCTCCCCCGGCAAAGCGTTCGCATTGGTCGTGCCGGCCGGGGCACTCGGACGGGGTACCTTCACGGCGCAGTTCGGTCGTTTTTTTCGGAACATTCCGCAAGCAGAGCGCCCCGCGGGGATCGGAGCTGCGCTGGCGCCGCAGCATTGCTCTGTGTCTGCCAACTTTTCTTCCTTACAATATAATAGAAATCCGCAGCAAAAACGGCGTGCGCCTCGATCTCCGGGACGCACGCCGTTTCGGTCGCCGAAAACGTGCTGATGAAGCCGTATCGCCAGACGGATGCGGAAAAGGCGCAGATCACGGAGGCGCTGAAGAATGGGTGGCTTTGGGAGCGTATCGTTGAAGCAGAAAAAGGCATGGACGCCGTCGTGACGAAGGAATTTGACGCAGACGGCATCGAATTTTCCGGCGGTCAGGCGCAGAAGCTGGCGCTGTCGCGGGTCTTTGCGCGGGACTGCGGTGTCCGGTTCGGGTGTGGGTAGCCTCCCCTCATCGGGCGCACGCAATCAGTCCTCGCGTGTGAGCAGCGTGCCTCCATCGGATGCGGGCATCCCCCGTGTCCGGTTGTCCAAAAAAGGCACATTCACCGCTCCCTGCCGTGTGGCAGGGAGCGGTTTTTCGTCAGCGCTCAGGGCTGGTGCTAAAAGCGCATGAATGTACCGGACGGTCGATGCAGACGATGGACAGCGTTTTGATGTCAAAAGAACACGGAAGCTATCCAATTTCGCACACAAAAAGCCTGGCAAAATGCCAGGCTTTTGAAAAACGGTTTTCGTTTGTCTATTCGTCTCTGCGCGGTTTCTGGCGTTCAGGCCATGGTTTCGAGCATCGCCGCCGTCACCTCGTATTGGGCGGGGCGCCCCGCGGAAACGCGTTCGAATTCCTGAAGCATATAGGCGGCCATGCGCGTCACTTCCCTGCCCAGGCTCCCGGCGATATGCGGCGTCAGGATGCAGTTCGGCAGGGTGTAGAACGGGTGGCCGGGCTCCGGCGGTTCCGGATCCGTCACATCCAGCACGGCGGTGAGATCCTCCCGCTCCGCCAGTGCCCGCACCAGCTCCGGCTCAATGACCTGTGCGCCCCGGCCGGTATTCAAAAAGGTGGCAAACGGCTGCATGGATGCAAAGTGCTCGTAGCGCAGGATGCCTCTGGTGGCCGGCAGATTCGCCAGATGGTTGGAAACAACGTGGCATTCGGTGAAGATCTCCGGCAGTGTACACGGCGTCACGCGCAGCTGCGCCGCTTTTTCCGGCGGCAGGAAGGGGTCATACACCCGGACGCTGACGTCATACGCCTGCAGCATTTCCGCCACTCTCGATCCGATCATCCCGCAGCCGAGCAGGCCGATCGACTGTCGGTAATTGCCGATGGACGGCTCGCGCCGGCGGTGCGCCTCCTCGCGTTTTCCCTGCGACATCAACCGCGACTGCGCGTAAAAATCCTTGTTGGCCAGGACAATCTGCGCAACCGTATATTCGGCCACCGGGATGGCATTGGCCGCCCATGCGCTGAAAACACGGACGCCGCCATTCAGAAACGGCCTTGCAAATTTCTGCACGCTGCCCGCGGCATAGAAGAGGTGCTTCAGCCGTGGCAGACACCGCCGGAGCTCCGCTTCCGTGAAGGCTGGCATGCCCCAGGTGGAAAAAATGGTTTCCGTATCAGCAAAGCGCTCCGGCGCTGCCAGCAGATCGGCCTTTCGAAAGACCGTCTCATCCGTCATCACTCCACGCAGCTGAGCCCGTGCCGTTTCATCGTAGACGGCACGGCACTGGCGATCATCCTCTGTCAAAAAAATCGTTTTCATTGTCCATCCCCCACAGATCTCGTCAGGCTTCGGAGGGCTTCCGCCTCGGCAGGCAGCTCCTCCGGACTGTCATGCGGCATGAATTCCAGCAGCAGCGTGCGCGGTGCCGGGAAATACCGCAGGTATTCGCGCCAGGCTTCGATGCCCTGATGCAGCGGGTAGCGCTGTCGGCCCTGCCAGTGAAACACGTGCAGATGCACCGTATCCGCTGCGAGCAGGGCTGCCGATGCGCAATTTTCCGCTTGTGTTCGCCACTGCGACGGCTGCCAGTACATCCGGAACGCCGGGGAGTTGACCGTCCGCATCAGCCAGTGCGCATCCTCCGGCCGCTCCGTCCACGTTTTCGCATGGCATTCCATGCACAGTGTCACGCCGCTCTGTTCGGCAAGCTCCGCCGCATGGCAGCATACTTCCAGCAGCCGTGCCCGCTCCTCCGCGCTCATCTCCGCACCGCTTTTGTCGCCGCACCAGAGTCGGAGAATCCCCGTCCCCAGCCGGTTGGCCGCCTCGATCGCACGGGGCAATTCCTGCAACGGTGTTTGACCCAGCCGAAAATACGTGCCGTAGGAGGAGCAGGAAATCCCGCTTGACCGCTGCAACGCGGCAATCTGCCGTACCCTGTCCGGGCAGTCATATGGGGCGTGAACATCGCTGCCCCATTCGATCTGCGTGAGCCCGGCTGCTGCGGCATGGCGCAGAATCTGTTCGGGTGAAAGTGGACGGAACGAAACCGAAACCAGACCCAATTGAACGGACGCCACCGTGCTCCACGCTCCCTTCCCTGTCGATTTGGATGGTCTGGCTTTCAGTATAGCACATTTGTCCGTTTTTTTCAAGGGTTTCTCCGATTCAGGCGGTTCACGCCGTGTCGATTGTGGTATAATGTTGACAAGGAAGGCGGGTGAGGCGAATGGCGGACAACAACGACCAGATGAATCTGTTTGAAGACCTGTTGCAGATGCTTGTCAACGATGATGCCGTTTCCAGAAACGACCTGATTGATCTCTATAAAAAGGTTCGGAAAAAGCGGGATCTGCTCCGAAAAGAGCAGGAAAAGCGTCAAAAAGAAGTGGAAGCGCAGCAGCGATATGCAGAGGAGCAGGCGCACATTGAGGCCGTCACCAGGGCGGCACTGCCCGCCGATTTCCAGAACACATTTGACGGGGACGTCCGCTATGCCGGCTGCCGCGCCGATTCGCCGGGCGATGCGCTGATTCTGTCGCTGCGCGAGCTGGGGCGTGTCGATCTGGAGCTGATTTCGTTTGCGTGCGGGCAATCCATCCCCGACTGCATCCAGGCGCTGCACGGTTCGATTTACCGCAATCCGGAAACCTGGGGTGAATGCTTTTACCGCGGCTTTGAAACGGCAGACGAATACCTGTCCGGCAACATCACGCCGAAATACCAGGCGGCCAAGGAGGCCAACCGGAAATACAACGGTTTTTTTGCCGACAACGTGGCCGCGCTGGAGGCCGTTCTGCCGCCGCAGCTTTTCGCGGAGCAGATTTATGTGACGCTGGGCTCCCCATGGCTGGAGCCCAAATGGATTGACGCATTTGTCGACCACCTGCTCGGCCCCGATCGGCGGCGCATGGGCGACCGCAGCTGCACAACGCGCAATCCGATCACCGGCGAGTGGAAGCTGCCCTTCCAGCCGGCCTATACCTACAGCGTCCGTGCCGCCCGTACCTACGGAACAGCGCGGCTCAACGCCGTTGAAATCATCGAGCAGACGCTGAACATGAAGCCCGTCCGCGTCTACGACACGCGGTATTCCTCCTCCAACCAGTCCGGCCGGATGCGCGTTCTGAATCAGGAGGAGACGATGGCCGCCGCCGAAAAGCAGCGCGCCATTCAGGACGCCTTTCACACGTTTCTTCTGAGCAATGAGGAGCGCAAAAACGAGCTGGCCGCCCGGTACAGCGAGCGCTATGCCTGCATCCGTCCCCGGAAATTTGATGGCGGGTTTCTGACGCTGCCCGGCAGCAATCCGGCCATTCAGCTATACGATTACCAGAAAAACGCAGTGGCGCGGATTCTGCTGACCAAAAACACGCTGCTGGCGCACGACGTCGGCACCGGCAAAACGTACATCATGATCGCCGCCGGGATGGAGCTGCGCCGGACGGGCATTTCCCGCCGGAATCTCTACGCCGTGCCAAACAGCATCATCGGGCAATGGCAGCAGAATTTCCACGATCTGTATCCGGACGCCCGTGTGTTCACCGTGTCTCCGGCCGATTTTGTCCCCGCCCGCAGGCAGCAGGTGCTGGAAACCATGCGTCACGGCGATTTCGATGCCATCATCATCGGCCATTCCAGCCTGGAAATGATTCCCGTTTCGCCGCAGTGGAAAAAGCACACGCTGGAGCGGCGCATTCGCATAATTCGGGCGGCTGTGGAAAAGCTGCGGCATACCAGCAGGCGGCAGGATGTGGACAAGCTGCGCCGGATGGTTGAAAAGCTGGAGGAGCAGATCTGCGTGTTCGAGTCGGAAATCCGCCACGACACCGCGACCGTCTGGTTTGACGATCTGAACATCGAAACCTTCTTTCTGGATGAAGCGCATCATTATAAGAACATTCCGTTCGATACCCGCATGGAGAACGTGATGGGCATCAACCGCACCGGCTCCGGCAAATGTCGGGAAATGCTCGAGCGCGTCCACCTCGTGCAGGAGGCCAACCACGGGCGCGGTGTGGTCTTTGCAACAGGCACGCCGATCACCAATTCCGTCACCGATCTATTCGCCATGCAGTCGTATTTGCAGCAGGATGAGCTCTGTTCGCTGAATCTGGAGCAGTTTGACAGCTGGGCCGGTATGTTCGGTGAGCTGACGACCAACTTTGAAATCGATGTGGACGCCTCCGGCTATCGCATGGCCACGCGCTTTGCCAAATTCCACAATCTGCCGGAGCTGTCTGCGCTGTTTACCCAGGTTGCCGACTTTCACTCGAACGATGCCGATGCCGCCGGGCTCCCGCTTTTCACCGGGTATACGGACTGCGTCCTGAAAAAGTCGCCGGAGCAGACCGCCTATATCCGCGACATTGCGGAGCGTGCTGAGCAGATTCGCGCCCACGCCGTCCCCCGCTCCGTCGATAATATGCTCAAGGTCACAACGGACGGGCGCAAGGCCGCGCTCGACCTCCGGCTGGTGGAGCCATGTGCGCCGCCGACCGCCTCCTCCAAGGTGCAGAGCTGTGCGGAGCAGGTGTTCCGCATCTGGCAGAATCCGACGTTGAGCGGCGCGACGCAGCTCGTCTTCTGCGACACCTCCACGCCGAAGGACGCGTTCAACATCTACGACGAGCTGAAAACGCTGCTGGTGCGTTTGGGAATGCCCGCGGATCAGATTGAGTTCATTCACGATGCAACCACCGAAAAAAAGCGGCTCCGCCTGTTTGAGCGCACCAACGCCGGTGAAATCCGCGTGCTGATCGGCTCGACGCCCAAGCTCGGCCTCGGCGTCAACGTTCAGAGCCGGCTCTACGCGCTGCACCACATCGACATCCCCTGGCGGCCGTCCGACATGGTGCAGCGGGAGGGGCGCATTCTGCGGCAGGGCAATCTGAACTCCTCCATCGCCATTTTCCGCTATATTACAGACGGCAGCTTCGACGCCTATTCCTGGCAGCTGTTGGAAACCAAGCAGCGCTTCATCGCGCAGCTGCTGACCAATTCCGTCACGGAGCGGAGCGGTTCCGATCTGGAAAACATGGTACTCTCCTATGCGGAGGTCAAGGCGCTTGCCGTCGGCGACCCGCTGATTCGGGAACGGGTGGAGGTTTTCAACGAGCTGAGCCGTCTGAAGCTGCTGAAGCAGCGGCAGGAGGAAACAGCGAGTGAGCTGCGCGCATCGCTCGCCGCCATGCCGCAGCGCGTGGCACACGCCAGGCAGGAGGCCGAGGCCGCATCGCTGGACGCGGAGCGGTACGCCACACAGCGCGTAGCCGATCGGCAGGATCGCCGGGAAATCGGCGCACTCATTCTGAGCGCATTGGCCGACAATGAGCTGCGCCCGGCAGAAAGCAGCCTCCTCCGATATCAGGGCTTTGATCTGAAGCTCCCGGCGCATATGCTCCGGGAACAGGCCGGGCTCTGGATTTGCGGAACCGGGCGGTACTATGTGGAAATCGGCGGCTCCGAGCTGGGTGCCGTCGTCCGGATTGACCATGTGCTGGACGGTCTGGCCGCCCGTGCCGCTGCCCTCTCGGAGCAGGCCGCCGCTCTGGAGACGCGTTGCAACGAGATGAAGCAGATTTTGCAGCATCCGGCTTCCTATGACGATGCGATTGCACGACAGGCCGAACGCCTGTCGCAGATCGATCAGGCGCTCGGCGTGAATGCACCCCAGCCGTCCGGCCAATAAGCCCCGCGTCCGCTATTTTGTGCCCGGATGAACAAACCGGCTGCCTCAGGCAGCCGGTTTTGAAAAAGCCAGACCGGCAGAGCGTTCCGCCGGTCAGGCTATGCAATATCAATGCAGGAATTTCATGTGGATTGTTTTCGCGTGTCTCTCTGCCGTATTCGCGGCGCTGACGCTGAAAGCCGTGATCGGTTGCAGTCTGATCGGTCTGGCGCGCCTGTCATGGTGCTGTAGGGCGGTCGCGCAGCGCGTGATCGACCGGTACATCCACGCCGCTCCACACCCTCTGCGCGGTATACGGCTGATCCGCATCGCGCCAGAACGGGTGCGACTCCGGCAGGCCGAGCGGAAGAAAGCCGGTGGTACAGAGATACAGGCTGCCGGTGGAAATATAGGCTTCGCCCAGTGCAGGTTGATGGCCGCACAGGCCGATCGTCAGCCAGCCGTCCGCGTCAAACGTGTCCGGTGGTGAAAAGCAGCGGCGCAGCATGGCCGTCAGGGCGCAGCGCACCTGTGCAGGCGGCAATTCGTCCGGCAGCTGATTCAACAGCGCCATTTGCGCCAGCGTCTGGAACGCGGCCGAGCGGTAGGAAAGAGAACGCCCCACCGGCGGAAAGGAGCCGTCCGGCGCGATCTGCCGTTCCAGCAGCGCGGCATAGCGGCGCGACCGGGTGAGGACAGCCTCCGCATTGATGTTCGCTGGCAGCGGTACCGTCCGCAGGAGATCGATCAGCATCGGCTGGATGACATAGCTGTTGTAATAATCCCAGTGCAGCGCCGGGCCGTCGCCATAGATGCCGTCGCCCTGATACCACTGTTCATGCGCGCTGAGCGCTTCCTCCACGCGCACGGGCTCCCATTCGCCGGTCATCCGGTATAAGGCCGCCTCGATCATGGCCGGAAAGAGCATCCAGTTGTTCCGGCGTGCCGGAATGCGGCGCGTTTTGCGCAGCGCAGCGACCAGCTGCTGCCGCGCCGATTCGTCCAGCTTTTGCCACAGCTCCGTGGGTGCGCGCAGAATGCCCTGTGCAAGGAACGCCGCATCCACCAGCGGCTGCGCGGATGGTTCGCCGGAAAAGCTGCAATAGTCCGCTGAATCCGGTCGTACCACGTTGGCAATGGCCCTGCGGGTTCGATCGGCGGCACACCTCCGCAGTGCTTCCTCTGCCGGATTCTGCGCCGTCGTTTCCAGCCAGGGTGCCAGCCCCGCCACGGTTCGGCCAATGGCTTCCAGGTGGGTCACCGCAGCCCGCTCAGCGCGCAGCGCCTCCACCGGCATATCGGTCTTCAGGGTGATGTTGGCCGCCGACGTCACCACCGGTTCGGCAATTTTCCAGAGGAGCTCTACCCAGAATGCTCTCGTCTGATGCATGGCTACACGCTTTCCATCAAGCGGTCATGCGTGGATGAAGCCGGTCGACCACGTTGGCCTGCGATGGCCGGTTCAGCGCGATGGAGATCACCAGCATACAGAGCACGAGCGCCACCCAGACGCCGACACCGATCAGTGCGGCATTTTGATAGGCCCGTGCGCGTTCGGGATCGTTTTTCGCATACCGCGCCCATGCAATCAGGCCAAACACCGGAAACAGCGCGGCCAGGAAGAGCAAGCCCCTGCTGGTCGTTTTTCCGGCCTGTGGCTGCCATCCGCCCGGCTGTGTGGAAGCGCCGCATTGGGTGCAGAATGCTGCACTGTCCGGAAGCTGCGCACCGCAGTACGAACAAAATTTCATCGTTCATTTTCCTTTCTGTTTTTGGTCGTTCCGACCGTTTTTCAGAAGCTCTGGGAGTAGGATACCATAATTCCCCGCTCTTGTCAACCGGACAATTGCAGCGGCGTGCGTCGTTTTGCCTTTTGGAGGTCTTTTGGGTTGTTTCCGGTTGCGGATTGTGGTATAATATTCATCAATCCCCGCCCCACGCGTTCGGGTGGGCTGTTCCCTTGATTTTGATACAGACAGGAGCCCTATTTATGGATCGTATGCTCAACGGCATTAACCTCTCCATGCTGACCGATTTCTATGAATTCACCATGGCCAACGGTTTTCTGGAGCATGGCATGAAGGATAAAATCACATACTTTGACCTCTTCTTCCGCAAGGTGCCGGACGGCGGCGGCTTCGCCATTGCCGCCGGGCTGGAGCAGGCCATCGAATACCTGCAGGATCTGCACTTTGCGCCGGAGGATATCGCGTATATCCGCTCCAAGCAGATTTTCTGCGAAGAATTCATCCAGTATCTCAGCGACTTCCGATTCACCTGTGACGTCTGGGCGGTTCCGGAGGGGACGCCGATTTTCCCCGGCGAGCCGCTTGTGACCGTGCGCGGCCCGGCACCGCAGACGCAGCTGCTGGAAACCATGCTGCTCGCCACCATCAACCACCAGTCGCTGATCGCCACCAAGGCCAACCGCATTGCACGCAGCGCCAAGGGGCGGGTGGTGATGGAATTCGGCGCCCGCCGCGCCCACAGCTTCGCCGGTGCGCTGTACGGCTCCCGTGCCGCCTACATCGGCGGCTGCCCCGTCTCCTCCAATGCACTGGCCGACCGGCTCTTCGGCATTCCAGCCGTCGGCACCATGGCGCATTCGTGGATTCAGATGTTCGACACGGAGTATGACGCGTTCCGCGCCTACGCCGAAACCTATCCGCAGGACTGCACCCTGCTGCTGGACACCTATGACGTGCTGAGCAGCGGCCTGCCCAATGCCATTCGCGTGTTTGACGAGGTTCTGAAGCCGCAGGGCATCATGCCCGCCGGCGTCCGCATCGACTCCGGCGACGTCACCTATCTGACGCGCTGCATTCGTTCCCGCCTCGATGCCGCCGGATATACCGGTACAAAAATTGTCGTCTCCAACTCGCTCGACGAGTATCTGATTCGTGATCTGCTCTCGCAGGGCGCCTGCATCGATACGTTCGGCGTCGGCGAACGGCTGATTACCTCGCGGAGTGAGCCGGTCTTTGGCGGCGTCTACAAGCTCTGCGCCGTTGAAAACGACAACGGGGACATCGTTCCGAAGATCAAAATCTCCGAAAATGTCGCCAAAATCACCACGCCGCACTTCAAAAAGCTCTGGCGTTTCTTTGATCCGAACGGCATGGCCATCGCCGATGTACTCTCCCTGCACACGGAGACGATCGACCCCTCCCAGCCGTTTGAGCTCTTCCATCCGGAATTCACCTGGAAGAAGAAAATCATCACCGACTTCACCGCGCAGCAGCTGCTCGTGCCGATTTTCCAGAACGGTCAGCTCGTGTATGACATTCCGTCGCTGGAGCAGGTTCACGCCTATTCGCAGGACTGCATCGACCATCTCTGGCAGGAGGTCAAGCGCTTTGACAACCCGCACGACTATTATGTCGATCTGACGCGCCCGCTCTGGGAGATCAAGCAGAAGATGCTGGCCGGACACGGGCAGCTGTAGCCCGCTCGGTGCGCCCCGTTTCATGAAGGAGGTTTTGCCTGTGAACATTGATTTTTTCAATCCCGTCCGGATTCTGTCCGGTGAGGGCTGTTTTCGCCGATTTGACGGCTATGCTGCATTCGGCCGCCGCTGCATGATCGTCTGCGGTCAGCATTCGGCGCGCGCCTGCGGCGCTCTGGCCGATGCGGAGGCATCGCTCTCCGCTGCCGGGATTGCCTATGACATTTTCGATCGAATTGAGTCCAACCCGCTGATTTCCACGGTCTTTGAGGGAGGACGCCTGGCGCGGGCGTTTGGCGCAGATTTCATTCTGGCCATCGGCGGCGGTTCTCCGCTGGATGCCGGGAAGGCCGTTGCCGCCTACGCCGCCAACCCGGAAATCACGGTTCCGGAGGACCTCTACCGCGTGACCCGCCGCCCGGCGCTGCCGCTTCTGGCCGTCAATACGACAGCGGGTACCGGCAGTGAGGTGACGCCGTATTCCATCTTGACCGTTCCGGCATTCGAAAACAAGCGCTCCTTCGGCGGCGATGATCTGTACGCGAAAGTCGCGTTCTGCGACCCGACCTACACGCAGACGTTGCCGCGCTCCTTCACCATGTCCACGGCGGTGGACGCGCTCTGTCACGCCGTGGAGGGCTATTTTATGAAAAAAGCCAATCCCGTTTCCGATGCGCTGGCCTGTGAGGCCATTTCCCTGCTTCAGGCCGGAATTCGCGCCGTGCTGGCGAACGACCTCTCCATGCACACCCGCGAAATCCTGATGTACGGCTCGACACTGGCCGGGCAGGTCATCTCCCGGACGGGAACCGGCTTCGTCCACTCCACCGGCTATATGCTGACGTATCATCACGGTCTTCCGCACGGACAGGCCAACGCCTACTTCCTGCCGGACTTCGTCCGCTATATGGCCAAGGCCGCGCCGGAGCGTGCCGCACGCGTCTACGCGCTCTGTGGTGTTGCCGATGCGGACGGGCTGGCCGCGCTGGTCGGTGGCTGTGACGAAATGCCGCTGAACCTGCATCTGTCCGATGCGCTCTGCGTCCGCTACGCGGATCAGACCATCCCTGCCAAGAACGTCGCCAACGCCATCCGCGTGATCACGCGGGACGAGCTGCTGGCCGTCATTCGCAGCCGTCTCGGCTGAATCGGAAAGGAGTTGCCGCATGGCATCCATTGTCTGTATCGGTGAAACCTTATGGGACGTCTATCCGGGACGTCGTTATCTGGGCGGTGCGCCGCTCAACGTGGCTGTGCATCTGGCACGGCTCGGTGACACGGCCTGTCTGCTGTCCGCCGTCGGGCGGGACGAGAACGGGCGCGCCGCATTGGCGCAGCTTGCTCAGCTCGGCGTGGACTGCCGGTTTGTCACGGTCAATGACCGCCCCACCGGAACCGCTCTCGTTCACCCGGAGCTGGACGGTGATCAGCGCTTTGACCTGCCGGAGGATGTCGCCTATGACCAGCTCGCGCTGTCGGATGAAGCGCTGGCATCCCTGATTCGCCTGGCGCCGGACGCCGTCGTCTTCGGCACGCTGGCGCAGAAGCGCAGTGTGCAGGCCGCAGAGACCATCGCTCACACGCTGGACGCTCTGCCGAACGCGGAGGCGCTGCTGGACGTGAATCTGCGCAAGCAGCTGTATGACGAAGTCATTCTGGCTGACTCCATCGACCGCTGCACCATTCTGAAGCTGAACGAGGACGAGGTGGACACACTGTCCTTCCTGCTGTTTGACTGCGTCATGGAGCCCGACCGCTTTGCGCGTTTCCTCTTTTCCGACTTCGCCTGCCACACGGTGATTGTGACACGCGGCAGCCGCGGCGCATCGGCCTACAGCCGCACCTTTGAAACGTTCCACGCCGCCCCCATTCCGGTCGATGTCGTGGATACCGTCGGTGCCGGTGATGCGTTCACAGCCGGTTATCTGCATGAGTGGCTGCGCTCGCACGAAATGGCCGCCGCACTGAATGCCGGGAACGCAAGCGGTGCCAACGCAACGCTCCATGCGGGCGCATTCTGAGTTCATTTTCACGCTGCATACAAACGGGGGAACCGTCTTTTTGAGACGGCTCCCCCGTTTTTTCGCACCCGGCTTCCGCCGACAAAAAACAGTTTGTTTGGTGGGGATAACTTGTCGGAATTTTCCATTTTATCCAACCGGCTTCTGTGTTATCATAACAAAGGAATCAGACAGTATTTTCCCGTCAGAAAGGATTCATCTATGTTCATTTCCAATCTTCTCGCATTGGCCGGCGGTCTGGCCGTTTTGCTGTATGGGATGCACCTCATGGGCGGCGGTCTGGAAAAGATGAGCGGTGGCCATCTGGAGCGCATTCTGGAGCGCCTGACGTCCAACCGGTTCCTCGCGTTTCTGCTCGGTATCGGCGTCACCGCCATCATTCAGTCCTCCTCCGCCACCACGGTCATGGTGGTCGGTTTTGTCAACTCCGGCATCATGAAGCTCTCGCAGTCGGTCTGCGTCATCATGGGTGCCAACATCGGGACAACCGTCACCTCCTGGATTCTCAGTCTGACCGGGCTGAGCAGCGACCATCTGATTTTGACGCTGCTGAAGCCGACCTCGCTGGCTCCGGCTGCCGCCTGTGTGGGCATTTTCCTGTATCTGTTCCTCAAGCGCCGGAAAAGCCGCGACCTCGGCTCCATCCTGATCGGATTTTCCCTGCTGCTGTTCGGCATGAACATGATGAGTGCTGCGGTTGAGCCCCTGCAGGATGCGCCCTGGATTGCCAATCTGTTCCTGCTGTTTTCCAACCCGCTGCTCGGCCTGCCGGTCGGTGCCGTCATGACGGCGCTGCTCCAGTCCTCGGCCGCTTCCATCGGGATTATTCAGGTGCTGGCCGCCTCCGGCCAGATTGGCCTCGCCTCCGTCGTGCCGCTGATCTGCGGGCAGAACATCGGCACCTGCGTGACGGCGCTGCTTTCCTCCGGTGGAGCCACCCGCAACGCCCGGCGCGCCGCCGTCATTCACCTGCTGTTCAACCTGTTCGGCAGTGCGGCATTTCTCGCGCTGTTCTATCTGCTCCGTGCGCTCGTCGATCTGCCGTTTTTCAGCCAGCCCGTCACCGCAGCCGGGATTGCACTCGTCCACACCTCCTTCAATATGCTTGCGACAATGCTGCTCTTTCCGTTCTCCGATGCTCTCGTGCGGCTGTCTGCCCGCCTCGTCCCGGCGAAAAAGGAATCGGGCGAGCTGGCGCTGCTGGATGAGCGCCTCCTCTCCACCCCGTCCTTCGCCGTGGAGCGCTGCCACACGCTGACGGTCAAAATGGCGGAGCTGGCCGCCGATACCCTGCACAGTGCCATCGGCCTGCTGACTGACTATGACGAAAAGGTGGCGCAGCGCATTTTAGACGCCGAGAACACCGCCGACATCTACGAAGACCGGCTGGGCGATTATCTCGTGCGGCTCAGTGGCCATGAGCTTTCGGAGCGCGACACGCAGACCGTTTCCCTGCTCCTGTCGGCCATCGGGGATTTTGAGCGCGTCTGCGACCACGCCGTCAACCTGTTGGAGGCCGCTGAGGAAATGCGTCAGAAGGGCATCGCCTTTTCGGAGGATGCCCGTCAGGAGATGCAGGTCATGACGGATGCGCTGCTCCGCATTTTGGATACCGCCGTGCAGTCGTTTATCGCCGGTGACACGCAGCTGGCCATGTCCGTCGAGCCGATGGAGGAGGTCATCGATGACCTGCGCGCCGCGCTGAAGGATCGGCACATCGTCCGCCTGCGGGAGGGGCGCTGTACGGTGGAGCTCGGCTTTATCCTCTCCGATGTGCTGACCAACTGCGAACGCGTATCCGACCACTGCTCCAACATCGCCGTCGCTGTTCTGAACAGCAGCGGCAGCACGTTGATTTCGCACAGCTACCTCACCGAGCTGAAGCACACGAGCCCGGAATTTTCTGCGGCCTATGAAGCGGAGCATCGCCGCTGCTTTGATCGGCTGCTCTCTGTTTCGGAGGAAAACGACCGGGCATAGCGTCCGGCACTGTATTTTTTTCGCTGCGGTACTTGCATTTTTCAGCCGCATGGTGTATAATCAAATCAAATTAAAAACACGGGAGCTTGTAAACAGGCTGAGAGGAAGGTGTGACCTTCGACCGGGAACCTGATGCGGATAATGCCGCCGTAGGAAGTCATAGCAAAACGATTTTTTACAGGAGGCGTCCCTTTTCGGGTGCCTCCTGTTTTTGTATGTTTTCCAACGCTGCGCAGCGCACGATGAACGCATCAGGCAGGAGTGCCCCCGTGTTTTCAGCCGGGAGGTGTCATAATTGGTCAAGGTAAACGGTGAAAGGAAGGACATTGCCGGGCAGACGGTGGCAGATTATCTGCGGACAGCCGGCTACGACATGGCCCGCATCGCCGTCGAGTGCAACGGTGCAATCGTCAAAAAAGCAGAATACGACAGCACGGTGTTTACAGACGGCGATACTGTGGAGGTCGTCCGCTTTGTGGGAGGTGGCTGAATAGATGTTGACGAGAGGCGAATGGTTTGCCGCGCTGGCTGAGCGGCATGGGCTGGAAAACCAGCAACGGTTTCAGAACGCCACGGTAGCGATCTGCGGTCTGGGCGGGCTGGGCTCCCACATTGCCATCGCACTGGCACGGGCGGGCATTGGGCGACTGCTGCTCATCGATTTTGACCGGGTGGAGCTTACAAACCTGCACCGGCAGCAGTATGAGGTGTCGCAAATCGGGCTGCTGAAAACGGATGCGCTGGCCGCCAACCTGCGCCGAATCAACCCGTATCTGTCGCTGGAAACGCATCCGGTCAACATCACGGAAGAAAACGCAGAGCTGCTGCTGCGCGAAGCGGACATCGTCTGTGAAGCGTTCGACCGCGCCGAGGCAAAGGCCATGCTCGTTCAGTGCGTGCTGGAAACGATGCCGGACAAGTACCTGATCGCCGCATCGGGCATGGCGGGCTTTGCGGATGCGAACGCCATTCAGACCCGAACCGTCACATCGCATTTTACGCTCTGCGGCGACCAGGTCAGCGATGTGGCAGACGGAACCGGACTGGTCGCATCGCGAGTGATGGTCTGCGCTGCCCATCAGGCACACGCCGTGCTGCAAATTTTATCGAAAGAAGGAACCATCCATGAACCATGACCCGTTTGTGATCGGCGGGCATACCTTTCATTCCCGTTTCATTCTGGGCTCCGGCAAATACTCCGTGCGGCTCATCGAAGCAGCCGTGCAGGAGGCCGGTGCCGAAATCATCACACTGGCCGTTCGCCGCGCCAACACCAGGCAGGAGGAAAGCATTCTGGCATCCATTCCGGCGGGCGTCACGCTGCTGCCGAACACCAGCGGTGCGCGAAACGCCGAGGAAGCGGTGCGGATTGCACGGCTGGCGCGGGAGCTCGGCTGCGGCGATTTCGTCAAGATTGAAATCATGCGCGACGCGAAATACCTGCTCCCCGACAATCAGGAGACGCTCCGTGCGACCGAGCTGCTCGCAAACGAAGGCTTTGTCGTCATGCCCTATATGTCCCCCGATTTGGCTGTGGCGCGTGACCTCGTCAGCGCCGGTGCAGCCTGTGTCATGCCGCTGGCTGCACCGATCGGCTCCAACCGCGGACTTGTGAACCGGGAATGGATTCAAATCCTGATCGATGAAATCGACCTGCCTGTGATCGTGGATGCCGGAATCGGCCGGCCATCACAGGCGTGTGAGGCCATGGAAATGGGCGCTGCGGCGATCATGGCGAACACTGCACTCGCCACGGCCGGTGACCTGCCAATGATGGCCGCCGCCTTCAAAAGCGCCATCGAAGCCGGGCGAACGGCCTACCTGTCGGGGCTGGGCAGCGTATTGACACGCGGCGCGTCCGCGTCCGACCCGTTGACCGGTTTTCTGCACGATTGACGGGGGGATAGAACGATGGACAATCTGTTTTTTGTCGATTCCGGTCACTTATCGCCGGAAGCCCTCGCAAAGAAGCACCGGCTGGAAACCGACCCCACCGCCCGAACAGACCACATGGCCTACCTGCCGGGCATGGAGATCATCAAGTCGGACGTTTGCAAAACCGTTCTTTCGCAGATGAACGCCTACGACCCCGCCGCCTACACGGCCAGGGACGTTCAGGCGGCGCTGGAGCGCACAAGCTGCACAGTGGACGATTGCAAGGCGCTGCTTTCCCCGGCAGCCGAGCCGTTTTTGGAGCAGATGGCTGAAAGAGCGCGAGCGGAAACCGGCAGGCATTTCGGCAACACCGTCTATCTCTTCACGCCGCTCTACATCGCCAACTACTGCGAAAACTACTGCATCTACTGCGGCTTCCACTGCTACAACCACATCCACCGCATGAAGCTCAGCATGGAGCAGATCGAGCACGAGATGCGCGTCATTGCCGATTCCGGCATGGAGGAGGTGCTGATTCTGACCGGCGAAAGCCGTGGACAGAGCCCTGTGGCGTACATCGGGCAGGCTGTGAAACTGGCGCGGCGATATTTTCGCATGGTCGGTCTGGAAATTTACCCGGTCAACACCGACGAATACCGCTATCTGCACGAATGCGGTGCCGACTATGTGACGGTCTTTCAGGAGACGTATGATGTCGACCGGTACGAACAGCTGCACCTGCTCGGGCACAAGCGCGTCTGGCCGTATCGCTTCGACGCGCAGGAGCGGGCGCTTCGCGCCGGGATGCGCGGTGTGGCGTTCTCCGCGCTGCTCGGTCTGGCCGATTTCCGGAAGGATGCGTTGGCCAGCGCGCTGCACGTCTACTATTTGCAGCGGAAATATCCCCACGCGGAAATGAGCCTCTCCTGCCCCCGGCTGCGGCCGATTATCAACAACAATCAGATCAACCCCATGGATGTTCACGAGAAGCAGCTCTGCCAGATTCTCTGTGCGTACCGAATCTTCCTGCCCTATGTCGGCATCACGGTTTCCTCCCGCGAAAGTGAAGCGTTCCGCAACGGCATCGTCAAAATCGCCGCCACGAAGGTTTCCGCCGGTGTGTCCACGGGCATTGGCGACCATGACCGCAAGTACAACGGCCGGGAGACGGATGCGCCGCAGGGCGATGAGCAGTTTGCAATCAACGACGCGCGCACGCTCGGCCGCATGGTGCGGGACATCGCTGCGGAGGGCCTGCAGCCCGTTTTGAACGACTATCTGTATGTGTGAGGAAAAGCAGATGAAAGCATTGAATTTGAGCCTGTATGGCATCACCGACAGCACCGGCTACACGGAGGACGAATTTCTATACCGGGTGGAACAGGCGCTCATGGGCGGCGTCACGCTGCTGCAGCTTCGGGAAAAGAACCGGACGACACGCGCCTATGTGGCGCTTGCCGAAAAGGTCCGCGCCCTGACGAAGCGCTACGACGTCCCGCTCATCATCGACGACCGGGTGGATGTGGCGCTTGCGGTGGACGCGGAGGGCGTTCATCTGGGCGTGGAGGATTTGCCCATCTCCACCGCACGGAAGCTGATGGGCGACGGGAAAATCGTGGGCGCAACGGCCAAAACCGTCCCCCTGGCGCGGGAGGCCTACGAGCAGGGTGCCGATTATCTCGGCGTCGGTGCCATCTATCCCACCACAACCAAGGTGAAAACCGTGTTGACCTCGGTGGAGACGCTGCGTGAAATCTGCCATGCCGTTCCGATTCCGGTCAACGCGATTGGCGGGCTGAACAAAGACAACCTCGACATTTTGAAGGGAGTGCCCATTGCCGGCATCTGTGTGGTTTCTGCCATTATGAAAGCGGCACAGCCCAGACAGGCGGCGATGGAGCTGAAGGCGCGGGGAAAGGAGCTGGGGCTATGCTGAAGGGTGCCATTTTTGACGCAGACGGAACGCTGCTCGACTCCATGCCCATCTGGCTGGAGCTGGGGCAGCGGTATCTGGCGAGCTACGGTATTGCGGCAAAGCCGGAGCTTTCGGACATCCTCGCACCGATGACGCTTGAGGAAAGCAGCCGATATCTGAAGGAAGCGTACCGTCTCCCCGATTCGGCCGAACAGATCACGGCGGCGCTGACCGGGCAGCTTCATGCCTTTTATCGGGACGAGGTTGCGTTGAAGCCGGGTGTGGCGGACTATCTGCGATATCTGCATACGCAGCAGATTCCCATGCTCGTTGCAAGCTCCGGCGACAGGGTGCTGCTGCGCGCAGCGTTTGCACGGCTGCAAATTGACCGCTATTTTCAGGATATTTTGACGTGCAGCGAGCTGCAAACGAACAAGCTCGAGCCGTTGATCTACCGCAGGGCGGTGCAGATGCTCGGCACTGCGCCGCAAAAAACGGCCGTGTTTGAGGATGCGCTGTACGCCATTCAGACGGCGCGGCGTGCCGGTTTGCTCACGGTGGCCGTGTCGGATGCGTCCAACCATGCGGAAGCTGTCCGGCTGCGGCAGACTGCCGACTATTTCATCCGGGATTTCACCGACCCGGTGCTTCGCCAGCCATTGTTTCGGCGCGATCAGACGAAGGAGGGATGCATATGACCGTCCGAACCGCATTGACCATCGCCGGGAGCGATTGCAGCGGCGGTGCCGGGATTCAGGCGGACATCAAAGCGATGACGATGAACGGCGTGTATGCGATGAGCGCGATCACCGCGCTGACCGCGCAGAATACCACCGGCGTGCGGGCGATTCAGGAGGTTCCACCCGATTTTCTACAGGCGCAGATGGACGCAATCTGGGAGGATATCGTCCCCGATGCCGTCAAAATCGGTATGGTTTCCTCCAAAGAGCTGATTTTCGTGATTGCTGAGCGGTTGCGGCGCTACAATGCCACAAACCTTGTGGTGGATCCCGTGATGGTTGCGACAGCCGGCTCCTCTCTGATTCAGAGCGATGCCGTTCAGGCGCTTGCATCGGAGCTGCTGCCGTTGGCTACAGTCGCGACACCGAATATCCCCGAAGCGGAGGTGCTGTCCGGGTTGCCCATTCAAAGCAGGGAGGACATGGAAGCTGCGGCCAGGCGCATTGGCAATGCGTTTGGCTGTGCGGTGCTTTTGAAGGGCGGGCACAGCGTCCAGGATGCGAACGATCTGCTCTATGCCGACGACACGTTGCGCTGGTTCGAGGGAAGGCGAATCGACACCCCAAACACGCACGGAACAGGCTGCACGCTCTCCTCCGCGATTGCCGCCAATCTGGCAAAGGGGTATGCTCTTGCCGACTCTGTCAAACGCGCAAAGGACTATCTGTCCGGTGCGCTGGCGGCGATGCTGGATCTGGGAAAAGGTAGCGGGCCGATGCTGCACCATTTTGATTTACAGGGGGCGTTTGCGCAGTGAAACCAACCGGCCTGTCTGACGGCGTTGCGCGGCTGAAAAAATTTTGAAATTTCCGGAAACCGGTTGACCTGAAGTCGACTTCATGTGGTATCATAACAGCAGCGACAACCTCATTCAGACAGGAGGACATCGATTATGCGAAAAAATTTTGGTTCCCAGCCGCTTGTATATCCCCAGCCCGTCTTCATCCTTGCCACCTACGATGCGCAGGGCATTCCCGACGCGATGAATGCCGCATGGGGCGGCATCAGCAACCGCCATGAAATTTCCATGTGCCTGAGTGCCGGGCACAAAACCGTGAAGAACATTCTCGCCCGCAAGGCCTTCACCGTCAGCATGGCAACCGCCGATACGGTTGTCCCCTGCGATTTTGTCGGCATGGTCTCCGGCAACGACGTGTCTGACAAGCTCGAGCGCGCCGGTTTCCATCCGGTTCGGAGTGCATTCGTCGATGCGCCGCTCCTCGCGGAGCTGCCGATGGCGGTGGAATGCCGCCTGACGAGCTATGACGAATCGACCGGGCGGCTCGTGGGCGAAATCGTCAACGTCTGCGCCGAGGAAAGCATCCTGACCGATGGCAAAATCGACCCCGCCAAGCTGCGCCCCATCACCTATGACGGCATGAATCACGCCTATTATGTGCTGGGCGAACAGGTGGGGCACGCGTTCCAGGACGGCGCCGCACTCAAGTAAACCTGTAACCCCATCGCAAACACCCTCCGCAAACACCCTCCGCGCTCCTGTTGCATTGAACAGGAGCGCTTTTTTCACCATGGCTGGCATTTTCACGCGGCAGTTCGGCGATGCATCGCAAAGAAATCCGCCGGAGATTCATTTTTTCACAAAATACCGCTTGAGAAAAAGGGCAGCATCTGCTATAATTATTTTGTAGCAGTGTGTCCTTTTTTGCCTTGCACGGAACGGCCACACGCTATGGGAAATCCCCGCAACGCTCGTGCGCTGCACACGGGGCAGCTCGGCCAAACGGGGTTCCGGATTGAAAACGATATAAATCGCCGCATTTTGGCGAAATCCGCCAAACGCAAAAATCCTTGCAAATAAAGGAAAAATCAAAGGAGACTGAGAATCAAATGAAATTAGGGATCGCCGCCCGCGTTACCTGTTTCGCATCTCAATATTCTTTAATAAATGTGAATACTGCTTGATTTTAGCGTGTTTTTCAA
>CAZEUG010000003.1:0-115090 GCA_964515055.1 uncultured Oscillospiraceae bacterium
AAATCGTGTGCCAACAGGGATGCTTCTCGCCCCTATTGGAAACCCAGAGCCAAGGAGCTGCTCTCGCCTGCCGGCTCGGTCAAGCGCTTCAAAATGCGTTGCATTTTGAGGTCGCCACCGGCGACCCGCGCCCCTCTGGACACCCGCATTTTTTCCTCGGAAATGGTACCCAAACTGTAAAAATGCAGTTTGGCACCTTTCCTCCGAAAATACAAAACCGCTGAACTCTCCATCCTTGCGAGGATGAAAAATACAGCGGTTTTCGTTTTGCCGCACTCATACATTTTTGTAAAATCATTCGTGCGTCAATCAAGGGCGATGGCGGTTTTGTCCGTCACCGCCCTTGGCTGTGCGTATTGTTTAGTTTGCCTTGCTCTTTCTGAACTTACCGTACATTACGGACACAACAACGATTGCACTTATTCATTTGTTATTTAATTGTTCATATATGGTTCAAGCGCTGTGAGCATCCCGGTATTTATGCGATAGGTTCCGTCAACAAGAGGATCTGTATCCCGTTTCTCGGTATTTAAGAGTTGTACCGAAATACACCAAGGGAATCCTGCATCCTGCATCGCTTCTGCACCTGCAACAGATACTCCAATGGCGGCTTCTTGGGATATGTACGCATCCGCGTAAGGACCCCACTCTTGCACCATAACGGCAACGCCAGTTTCTTTTGAGAAGGTAACCCATTTTTCAAGCATTGCCGCATAGTAATCTTTTCCGTAAGTATATCGCTTACCGCCGTCATGGGTAACGGTATAGCTTCCGTCATCGGCTACTGCTATCACAGGATTGACATATTCACCGTCGAATGCGAAGTCCACTTCGCAAACGACCAGCACGACTTTGTTTTCGCAAAGTGTATTGGTGTTTTGACCGTCGTTCCAGGGAGAAACCATTTTGGGAACGGCAGACTCACCCTTTTCGGGGTACACCAGTGCGATCCCCCGGAATCCCATGCCAGTATTGCCGTGCCATGCCAGAACAAGCTTCTTTGCACCGGATGTCAAGGGGGTAAATTCCCTCATAATACTCCGGTTGTCTTCATTCACAGGAAGAGACTCGATCAGCTGGCCATCCGCGTACAGCACCAATTCGCCATTTGCGTCATCGGTATTGCCGATCAGCAGCTGCATCTGCATTCCTTCGGGAAAATTCCCTTCAAAGGTATAATTTCCCTCGGGGGAGAAAATAAAGCCCGTCACGTAATCGTAAGGCCACTGTTGTCCGGCATACCACCATGCATTGTAATCCCAACCGGCAGTATAGAGGGAATCGGGTCCGTACATATGGGTCGCCAACGCCACCCTGTCGTTGGCAAGACCATATACAGGCTGCTGAGAACCGGCCAGGCCATCCACGAAAATCAGTCGTTCATCTCCGTATTCCCGGATGGCTGAAATGACTTCCCGTGCTTTCTTTACGTAAAGCTCTTCATCGTCAAGGGAAAGCATCCACGGCTCATTGAAAATATTCAGGCTGAATACGCTGTTTGGCAGATCCGCATACCGTCTTGCCAGCATTTGATAGCAGGAAACAAGTCTGGCAGTAAGCTCCTCATCGTGGAAGCCAGCAACGCCCATAGACGCACCATCAAAGCCTTCCTCATCTACGAGAATGCATATATGTACACCGTATTCAATTGCCCAATTCATAGCCGCATCCAAGCTATCCAGCCAATACCGTGGAATGGTCATTTCTTTCCCATTCCATTGGAATATTTCATCTGTAATAAAGATACGGGCAAAATCAATACCGTATTCCTGCCGCAGTGCGAAATCACTTTCACGCATTAAACCGGTATTGCTTCTCAATTCTATCGCCATTCCGCTCCAGGACGGCAGATTGTTCCACGAAGCATCCGGCATTTCAGACGCCTTTGCCAACTGTTCGGGGGTAAATTCCAGCTTGCCGATGGCAGACATAGGGACTGCCGTCTGATCGAGATATGCATTGTACAGCCGCTTACAGGCAACGATCGCTTCCTTCCGGGTGATTGGCTCGTCATAACGGATATACAGCTCCTCATCCACGTCGAGGATTGGCAGATAGTTCGTCTTATCCATTTGTGCAGCGCAATAAACAGAACCCCACACGTCAAAGCCCACTTTGTCGTTTTCCGGCAAATTCCCTTCGTTAAAAAGCTTCATCTCCATACAGGGGAGGGCACTGCCTACACGATCGTGGTAGATGCTGAGGGTATGAATATACTGGAAAGCATCGTAGTTATATGACTCTTGGGCATTCTCAATGCCATGGTAATTTTCCAATGCAAGCCTATAGATGTATCCCATGGCGTGTCCGCGGTAGCAGATTGAGTTATCCACCCATTCGGGACTATTCAGCCAGGAGAGGGTCACCTGAGACGGTTCATCAATTCGTGCACACAGCATTGTTTCAAGAAAATCAGCCATTTCGATGCAGGTAATCTGTTCATCCAGATCATCGAGCCATCCATCTGGAATGGCAAACAATGTCGCTGCCTCGGCTACTTCCGGGTCATCAATAACAGGTGTATCTTCTGTGGGATTAGTAGTTTGGTTAACATTTCCCTCCGAGGATTCACCATCTTCTGTTTTGGAAGGTATTTGGTTAACACTTTCCTCCGAAGATGTGCTATCTTCTGTTTTGGGCGGTGATTGGTTTCCACAGCCCATCATTAGCCCTGAGACCATTGCCATGCAAAGCAACAGACATGGAATTTTCCTAATTAGCATATCTAAAGCCTCCTAAGTATAAAGTATGGTTAATATCTCACTAGATTCAATATTTTCCGCACTTTACCCAATTTATATTATATTATATTATATTATATCATAAAAACGTAAATTTTCCATCATATAAGACAAAAAATCCGCCCTCCTTAAATCATGCCGAAGTGCTTCAATGCCTCCTTGATTGCCTTTTCTTTATCCGGCGGGCATTGGGGTTGTTTAGCGTCCTCAGACTTCGGCTTATTGTAATTCTCACGCTCAATGATACCGCACTGCTGTTTTACCTGTGCGATATACAAGCTGCTGACTTTCAAGCCGCTATGCTCCAGCACATATTCCTTGATTTCGGGATAAGTGGCTTTCTTCTCCGCATCGGTCACATCCAGCTCGTCCATGTTCAGCTCAATCTCAATATGCTGCCGATTGTTTGGACAATAAACATACCGTTTCGACGTTAGCTGTGCGCGGGAAGAGATCGAACCCGGAAACTGCGTCCACCTGGTACCCTCCGGAACGCAGACGCGCAACGTCACGCGCCAGCGTGGCAGGGTCGCAGGAGACATAGATCAGATGCTGGATATCGAGATCGGTGAGGAATTGACAGACCGGTTCTGCCAGTCCCTTGCGCGGTGGATCAACGACCACCAGATCCGGGTGAAAATCAATCTGAGCCAGCTGTGCCGTCGCGTCCTGTGCATCGGCACAGAAAAACCTGACATTTTTCAACTGGTTCTGCGCGGCGTTTGCTTCCGCATCCCGTACCGCATCCGGAACGGATTCAATGCCGACAGCCGAGCGACAACGCCGCGCAAGTGCCAACGTAATGCTGCCGGCACCGCAGAAGAGATCAAGCACATTCAGGGTTTCGAGCGGAGCGCACTGCGCCGCATAGGTGAGAATCTGTGCATACAGCCGCTCACACTGCGCATGATTGACCTGATAGAATGTGTGCGGGGAAAGGGACAACGTGTTCCCGGCGAGAACATCGGTAATCACCGGCTCACCCCAGATGCGAAAGATGCGCTCACCGATTAGACGGTTGGAGGCCTCCGGCTGGTGCGAAAGCAGAACGGATGTCAGCTCCGGCGCGGCTGCTTTCAAATACAGTACCAGCTCCTCCACGTAGGGGAGACGCCGCTTGGCCGCGTTGATGCAGACCATGATTTCGCCGGAGACAGCGCCGCGACGAATGAAAATGCTGCGGACGACACCCTTCTGTGTGGCTTCATCATAGGCGGGCACACCATACTCGTTCATATAGGTGCAGACGGCCGCTGCCAGCTCGCTGAAGACCGGCGGGTGAATCCGACAAGTCGTGCAGGGAATCACTGCGTGCGTATTGGCGCGGAAAAAGCCGAAAACAGCCTTTCCGTCCTTGCCAGGTGCAACTGGAAAAATGGCCTTGTTGCGGTACGCATCGATGGCTTCAGCCGGGTGATAGGCAATCTCCGGACAGGAAATACCGCCAATGCGCTCCAAAGCGGAGGTAATCTGCTCCTTTTTCAACCTGGATTCCGCTTCATAGGCAATATGCCGGTAGTTACAGCCACCACAGGCCGGAAAAGCCGGACAATCATTCGCAATGCGGTCGGGCGATGGCTGGATGCAGCGCTCGGTTCGTCCGATTGCACGATTCGAAAGGCATTTGACAATCCGAACCTCCAAAACGTCCCCGACGGCTGCACCCGGGACAAAAACGGCGATGCCCTCAGCGCGGCCGATTCCGTGCCCGTCATGCGTATATCCCGTGATGGTCAATTCAAACAAATCGTTCTTTTTCAAAATGCTGCCCCTCTATCCCATATATAATGGATTGATTTTCAACTGCCCCGTCAATTCACTGTAAGGAATCGTGAATTGAAGAATGCCAGCACCGTAGGATGCCAGTTCAAAGGGATTGAAGTAAATCACAAGGCCTTTCTCACTGAAATACCAACGGTCTTCCAGATCGAAGAAGTAGACGAGGTTTTCATAGTCGGCATAATACGCCGAGGGATTCGACCGGATTTTTGTGAGAATTGCCTCATAGATTGTTTTCTGACTGCCCGAAAGGCCGGAGGAGAAGATGCCAGGCAGCTTGAAAGCCGCGTTGGAGACGACTGAGAAATTGTAGGTTCGCTGAGCAATGGAGTCGTGTGCTTCGCCAGTGTGCTTGGTTTCTGTGAAAACAACTGATACGGCCGTGGCTGAGCAGACGGTGATTTCATATTCAACTGAGAGACGATAGGGCAGTGCGCTGCTCCCGGCGGTGCGTGCCTGCTTGGCGTATGTCAGCAGCTCCTCCAACGCATATTTCTCATATTCGGCGGCAATGGCTGCAACGGCCTTGTTCAGCACATCGGGTGACGAGCCGCCGTCACCTGACGCCGAAAAAACAGGGAAGGATACCTGATACCGGAGAACGACCTGACCGTTGTCGGATTCCTCACCGGAAAGATTTTCAGAACGCAGCAGCTGAAAGGAAGTTGCTTCAATCTGTGGCGGTTCCGAGGAAGAGGTGCTGGTGGGGGGGACACTCGATGTGTCCGCGGAGGTTCCGGTTGTCTGGTCGGACGAGGACTGAGCAGGACCGATGAGGTCGAGCGTGATGGGTGGGAGCGTGCCGACTGTCCCGATGGAGGTCGCAGAGGACTCGGTCGTCCCGTCCTGTACCTCCGGACTGTCACCCTCATTGCCGGAAGCGATGAAAATGGCGACAATCGCGGCCAACAGCAGCGGTGCTGCAATGGCGATGCAGAGCTTCCACGGAATGGTACGCTTTCGAAATTTGAACTGAAACTGAAAAGACATGACAATGTATCAAAGCCGCCCGAACGGGCAGGCAATCCTTTCATGATTTTTCTGCCCCCTGATTTCCGCGAAGGTTGACGCTCCGAAGAACACGAGGCGTCTCTATTATACCATAAAGCCGGGAAAAAGAAAAGTTGTACAGAAAAAAACCGAAAAAAACGTTTTTCAGACTTGACAAATCGGAGATTTCTGGTATAATAAACAGGATGGCTGGCACGTCCGCAGACGTTCCGGCCGCCAATCCTTACTCCCGGCAGAAGCGCGGGGGTCATAGACCAGAAGGAGGTGTATCTGAAATGGCAAACATGGGCAAATACGAAGCAGTCATTATCATCAATGCCACTTTGGACGACAGCGCGATCGAGGACACAATCAACCGTGTCAAAAACCTGATCGGTGAACACGGTACGCTGGACGCCATCGACGATTGGGGCAAGCGCAAGCTCGCATATCCGATCAATGACATGATGGAAGGCTATTACATTCTGCTGAACTTCACCGCTCCGAAGGAATTCCCGGCAGAACTCGATCGAATCTGCAACATCAGCGACGCGGTCATCCGCTCCCTGATCGTCGCAAAGGAAGAAGAAGAACAGAAGTAATCTCAATCAATCAGAAAGGGCGTGTCCTTCCGTATGCTGAATAAAGCGATTTTAATGGGGCGTCTGACGCGTGACCCTGAACTCAGACACACGCAGAATAATACGCCCGTTGCATCCTTCCGCCTCGCAGTTGATCGCGGCCGCAAAAGTGCGGATGCGAATCAGCCGTCCGCCGATTTCATCGACATCGTCGCATGGAATCAACAGGCAGAATTTGTTTCGCGCTATTTCCGGAAAGGCCAGCTTGTCGCTGTCTGCGGGCGGATTCAGACAAGAACCTGGACGGATAACAACGGGAACAACCGCAATAGCGTCGAAGTTGTGGCCGATGAAGTTCATTTCGCCGAACCCAAACGCGACAGCTATGATTCTGTTCCGACAGGCGGTCAACAGGGCGGCTATGCGCCAGCTCCCTCCAATCGGGCAGCTGCGCCGGTTGCACAGCAACCCTATTCGGGTGGCTTTGATGAGATCACCGACGATGACGGTGACCTTCCGTTCTGACCCTGCGTTGAATTTTCGCCGGATATCCCGGCAAGTGACATTGCTTTGAAAAGGAGGCCATTTCCGTGGAAAACGAAAGAACCGAACGGCCTGCGCGTCCGCGCAAACGCAGAAAGGTCTGCGTATTCTGTGCCGATAAGATCTACGACATCGACTATAAGGACGTGTCCCGTCTTCGCCGCTTCATGAGCGAACGTGCGAAGATTCTGCCCCGCCGTATGACGGGCACCTGCGCGAAGCATCAGCGCCAGCTGACCATCGCCATCAAACGCGCACGTCATATCGCACTGCTGCCGTATATCTCTGACTAAACCCGATTGGATCGAAAGAGCTGTGAACCTCAAAGAGGCTTCACAGCTCTTTTTTTCGAACAGACTGCAAAATTCCGAAAAAAATGCGGGAAGAAAGAATCTCCCTCTTGACAAACACAGGACGAAGTATTATAATACACACATTAACTCGAAGAGATTGTATACAATTATACAAACATACGAGCATACGAAAGGATCTATACCTATGTTAGACCGTAATCATCATTCGAATCTCCTCGAACAGGATCCGTACCGCTATACCCTGCAGGACGTCGATGAGCCGGTTCTGTTCCGGGAAATTTACCCGTACACGGAAGTGCCGAAGGTGGTCTTCAACCATCGTCGCGTTGACCTGGCCATGCCGGATGAAATCTGGATTACGGATACGACCTTCCGCGACGGACAGCAGTCTCAGGCCCCGTATTCCGTCGAACAGATGCTCGATCTGTTTGATCTGCTTCATCGGCTGAGCGGCCCGAACGGAATCGTTCGGCAGACCGAATTTTTCGTTTACAGTGAAAAGGATCGAAAGGCCATTGAAAAATGCATGGAGCGTGGCTACCAGTTCCCGGAAATCACGACCTGGATCCGTGCCACCAAGAAAGACTTTGACCTCGTCAAATCCATCGGAATCCGCGAAACGGGCATCCTTGTTTCCTGCTCCGACTATCATATTTTCAAGAAGCTCCGGATGTCCCGCAGTGAGGCTATGGGACATTACCTGTCGGTCATCTCTGATGCACTCGATGCCGGTCTCGTTCCGAGATGCCACTTTGAGGATATCACCCGCGCTGACTTCTATGGCTTTGTCGTCCCGTTCGTCAATGCACTCATGGACATGAGCCGCGACGCCGGTATTCCGGTCAAAATCCGTATCTGCGACACACTTGGATACGGGATTCCTTATCCCGGCGTGGCACTGCCGCGTAGTGTTCCGGGGATTATCAACGGCCTGCGCCATTACTCTGGCGTACCGAGCGCACAGCTGGAATGGCACGGCCACAATGACTTTTACAAGGCCGTGGCCAATGCGACTACGGCGTGGCTTTACGGCGCATCGGCTGTCAACTGCTCGCTCCTTGGCATCGGTGAACGGACGGGCAATATCCCGCTCGAAGCGATGGTGTTTGAATATGCCTCGCTGCGCGGCACGACCGACGGCATGGACACCACGGTCATTACGGAAATTGCCGATTACTTTGAACACAACATGGGCTATTCCATCCCCGGAATGACACCGTTTGTTGGCCGCTACTTCAACCAGACCCGCGCCGGAATCCATGCGGACGGCCTGATGAAGGACGAGGAAATCTACAATATCTTCGATACGCGCGCATTGCTGAATCGCAGCGCCGGTGTAGCCATCAACAGCACCTCCGGCCTGGCCGGCATTGCCTACTGGATCAATGATACCTATGGCTTGACCGGCAGCAAAACCATGGATAAACACAGCGAGCCGGTTCAGAAAATCAAAGAATGGATCGACCGCGCTTATGCAGACGGCCGCCAGACCGTGATTTCGGATGAGGAAATGCGGATGCTGATTGCCCAGTATGCGCCAGAACTGACGGCGACCGACAGGTAGGGCAGAACCATGCTATCAACGATCAACAGCGATACCGAAAAGGGCTCCCTGACGTCACGCGTCTTCCAGAAAATTGAAAAGGAAATCGTAGACGGCACCTATGCCCCCGGCGAAAGCCTGACGGAAAGCCGCCTGTGTGAAACACTGGGCGTCAGCCGCACCCCTGTCCGCGAAGCACTGTTCCAGCTCGAACAGGAAGGACTTGTGCAGATGCAACGCAACAAGGGCGCCGTGGTCATCGGCATCAGCGAAAAAGACATTGATGACATTTACACCATTCGGATGCAGATTGAAGGACTGGCCTCCAGATGGGCGGCAGAACGCATCACCGAAGAGGAAAAAGCACGCCTTGCAGAAATTGTAGCGCTGGAGAAGTTCTATGCGGAGCGCGGCAATATTGAGGAAAACCGCAACCTGGATCATATGTTCCATGATGGCCTCTATACAGCCAGCCGTTCGGCACCGCTCCGAAACACGCTGCGTACCTTTCACAACTACATCGGCCGCGCCCGTGCCATTTCCTTCCGCACGGGTGATCGGGCGCGGATTGCCGCCATTGAGCATATGGCCATTCTGGAAGCAGTCAACTGCGGTGACGGTGATCTGGCAGAACGGCTGACACGGGATCACATTGTCAACGCAAAGGCGAACCTGCTGCGTTCAATCCGCGAAAATCATCTGGCTGCCGATGATGAAACCGACCAGCCAACAGGAAGGGGATCGGTATGAACGGAGAAATTCTGGCTCCCTGCGGCGATTTTGCCTGCATGGAAGCCGCTGTCCGCTGTGGCGCGGATGCGGTTTATTTTGGTGCCGGCAATTTCAACGCACGCCGCAATGCGGGCAACTTCGATGGAAAAGCCTTTGCAGACGCCATTGCATACTGCCGCATCCGTGGCGTCAAACCCCATATCACTTTGAACACGTTGCTGCATGACGATGAAATGGATGAAGCGCTGCGCGTGGCCTGTCAGGCGGCAGAAGCTGGTGCAGACGCCCTGATCGTACAGGATCTCGGCCTGGTGCGCCGCATCCACCATATCCTCCCGACGCTTCAGCTGCACGCATCCACCCAGCTCACGATTCATGATTGCAACGGCCTGTATGCGGCGAAATCGCTCGGCTTTTCGCGTGTAGTGCTGGCACGGGAGCTTTCACTGAATGAGATCCGTGCCATTTGCAAGGAAGCAGAAAGCGTCGACATGGAAACCGAGGTCTTTGTTCACGGTGCCCTCTGCATGTGCGTATCCGGTCAGTGCTACCTGTCCTCCATGATCGGCGGGCGCAGCGGGAATCGCGGGTTATGCGCTCAGCCCTGCCGCCTGCCGTTTACGTCACCGTCTGCTGACAATGCATATGCACTCTCTCTGAAGGATATGAGCCATTTGGCCTACCTGCAAACACTGCAGGATGCGGGTGTCCATTCCTTCAAAATTGAAGGCCGAATGAAGCCGCCGGAATACGTTGCGGCAGCCGTGACGGCGGCCAGGGAAGCGCGAGATCTGGGTGCGGTCAGTGAAAAAACTGCACGTCTGCTCCATGCTGCATTTTCCCGCTCCGGCTTCACCGACGGCTACCTGACCGGAAAACGGCAGAATATGTCCGGCATCCGAACCGTGGCTGACAAAGCGCTGACATCCACGGTTGCCAGCGCTCTGCACACGCTCTACCGCGCCGAACGGCCGCGCATTGACCTGACAGCTGTCCTGTCCTGCCAGATCGGCAAACGTGCCGCGCTGACTGTGTCGGACGGATTATTCAGCGTGACTGCAGAAGGCACCGAGGTTCGCCCTGCTGAGGGCAGACCACTGGAACAGGAGGCCGCTGAAGCGCAGCTCTGCCGGACAGGCGGCACGCCGTACCGGATGACATCCCTCCACCTGGACGTGGAGGACGGCGCGTTCGCATCCGTCTCCGAACTCAACCGAATGCGCCGAACGGCTCTGGATTTATTGACAGCCAAACGCAGCCAGCTGCATCCGATTCAGTTGCAGCCGGATCCGGTCCTCCACTCCAAGCGCCCCCATCACCTGACTGGCCTCGCCGTCCGGTTTTATCAGACGCTGCCGGAATCCCTGACGGGGATTACCCGCGCATCACTTGTCCATTCCGCATCGAATGAGCAGTTTCAGCGCCTCCTGCGCGAAATCGGAGATGTGTCGGTTGAACTCCCACGAACCTTCTGGGGAGATGATACGGCGCTGCGTACCCGCCTGATGGAGCTGAAGGCGCTCGGCGTCCGACGGGCACTGTGTGAGCACCTCGCAGCAGTCCGGCTGGCAGAAAAACTTGGCTTCGAAATCCACGGCGGTGCATTCCTGCAAATCACCAACTCTGATGCGCTGGCAGCGGTGGAGGCGCTCGGCGTCTCTTCTGCCGTTGTTTCATTCGAAAACACAACGCAACAGACTGCTCGTTTGCAGACGGGCCTGGACATTGGACTGGTGGGCTATGGCTTCCTGCCGCTTATGATCACACGCTGCTGCCCACTGCGCACGGAACACGGATGCAGAAAAGGCTGCCAGGGCGGCTATATCACAGACCGCAAGGGCAAACGCTTTTTCGTCCGCTGCCGGGACGGCGCTTCGGAAGTCCTGAACTGCGTTCCGCTGATGATGAGCGACCGCAAACAGGATTTGGCCGATGTGGACTTTGTTATGCTGTATTTTACCGTTGAAACGCCAGACGAGATTGCATCTGTCCTCGATGCCTGGCAGAACGGCTGCGCACCGGAAGGCGAGTACACGCGTGGTCTCTATTATCGCGGCGTTCAGTAACCGCACGCTGATCGGATAAACCGACAGGCAACTTCCCATCAAAAAAACCTCTGTCTTCTGAAGACAGAGGTTTTTTTAGCAACTCTTTGCTTATTCCGTTGCAAAATTCGTAAAATAGCCCTTGATGTAGACAACTGGCGTACCGCGGTCACCGCTGCCGCTGACCAGGTCGCAGAGACTGCCGACCAGATCAGAAATGCGCCGTGGCGTGGTGCCTTCGGAGCTCATTCGGCCGACCAGATCGGCGTCCTTCGCCCGGATTTTTTCACGCATGGCCTGCTCCAGCTCCGCGCCGGAGAGGTGGCTGAATTCGCTGTCGGCAAAGTATTTCATCTTGATTTCGTTGGGTGTGCCGGACAGACGCGGCGTGTGGGCAGGGGAAACTACCGGGTCGGCAAATTCCCAGATGCCGCCGACTGGATCCTTAAAGCCACCGTCACCGTAAATCATGACTTCGACATTCTTGCCGGTTGCGTCAAAGATGCGGCGGTGCAGCTCGGCGACAAAGCTCTCTGTATCCCGCGGGAACAGCTTCACACGCGTGTCGGTAGCTTTGTTGGAACCGAGCAGACCATACTGCTCGTTGCAGCCGCTGCCGTCCACCGGAGCCGTCAGAATTTCGTCCAGCGAGAAGAGGCGCTCCGCTCCGGCCGCGGCCAGACGGCGCTTCGTTCTGCGGCGCGAATGAATGTCGCAGCCGATGACGTTTTTCGTATAATTCAAAATATAGGTCGGATCGTTGGAGAGAATGATCTCCACGTTGCTGCCGAGGCTCTTATAGTATTCGATGTAGTCGACGCCGGTAAAACGGTGGACAGTCGGCCCAAACATGGCACGAAATTCGGCTTCCGTAAAGCTGTCCTTGTAGGGATCCACACCTTTTTCATCCAGCAGATCCGGGTCGATCAGCAAATTGCCCACTTCATCGGACGGGTAGGAGAGCTGAACCACCAGTTTTTTGCAGCTCATTGCAAAAGCAGAGAGCAGAACAGCAAAACGGTTCCGGCTCATAATCGGAAACACCAGACCAATGGTGTCATCGCCCAGTTTTGCCTGGACGTCAGCCGAAATCTGTGCGGTTGTCGCATAGTTTCCCTGTGCACGGGCAACAACGGCCTCAGTCACGCCGACAATATCGCCATCTTCAATTGGAAAATTTTCTGCAGCAGAAGCTGCCAGGAGATTTTGACAAACCATCTCCGCCAGCGGGTCGCCTTCCCGGAAAACGGGCATAATGACGCCGCGAGCAGTAACGCCGGTCATACGCATCGTACTTCAAATCCTTTCATGATGGTTGATTTCCTTGTACTCACTTTATTATACCGCAACTGCGCCTGCTTGTCAAATCACAGAACCCCATCTGCCAAAAAAACGCCGAAAAAAAGCTTGCTTTTCAATAGGACATATGGTATACTGAACGTACCTTTCAGCGTATTCAACCGATCAAGGAGGAATTTTGCGTGAATCAACCCATTGAAACCATGTTTAATATTTTGACGTTTGGCGCGGTCAATGACGGCGAAACCGACAGCACTGCAGCCATTCAGGCCGCTCTCGATGCGGCAGCTCCGGTGAAGGGTGTTGTCATTGTTCCGCCGGGCAATTATCTCTGCGGCTGTGTTCGTGTGCCACGCGGCGTCATGCTGACCGGGTATCATGCGTGGTCGTACCGCTATAATGGTGCCAGCACGCTGATTCTGCGCAGCGCGGAGGAACCGTGTCTGCTCGATCTGTCCGGCGGCATCGGCTGTACGATCAAGGGCATCTGCCTCGATGGTCGCCGCCTGGGCAGCGGGATTCACGGCATCTGCGTCACTCATAAGGAATACAACGGCGCGGGCGAAGAGGATACCCCCACCATCGAAGATTGCCGCGTCAGCCATTTCAGTGGCGATGGCATCCACCTGAAGTATATCTGGTGCTTTTCCATCCGCCACACCCAGTGCATTTCCAATGTCGGCCATGGCATTTATATGGACGGCTGGGACGGCTTTATTCTGGACAACTGGATGTCCGGCAATGGTGGAGCCGGCCTGTATACAGACGGTGTCGCTGCCTCCGTTACGGCGACTGGGAACCGCGTCGAGTGGAACCGAATGGGTGGCTTCTGGCTGACCTATGCCAACACGCTGAACATCACCGGCAACTATTTTGACCGGAGTGGCGGCCCGGCTGTCACCATCCTGGCTCAGAACCGTCCGGGCGAACCGGCATCGCCCAATAATAAAGCCAGCGATACCATCACAATCACCGGAAACGTCATGTACCGCAGCGGCGCACACAGCGAGCAGGAACCGCTGAATAACGCGCATCTGCGCCTGGAACGCTGCGTGAACGTAGTTGCGACGGGCAATACCTTCCGCGCCGGCGAAAATGACGGCGGCGGCGGTCTGCGCAGCCCGGATTACGGCATCGTGGTGCGTCACCTGAAAGCCTGCATCATCAAGGACAACGTCATGCAGTGCGGTATGTTGAAGCAGGGCGTTCTGGATCTGGGTGAGCATGAGGGCGATGTGGAGCTCTCCGGCAACATCGGCGCACCGTCAAAGGGCTATCCGTCCCTGGAACATGATGACTAAGGACTTTGCTCCATTTCAACCTTGAAAGCAGGTGTCTGATCATGAAAAACGTATTCGATATTACCGCGTTCGGCGCGGTCGATGACGGCATCACCGATAACACCGCTGCCATTCAGGCGGCGCTGGACGAAGCAGCACCCGTCAAGGGCTGCGTGGTTGTGCCGCCGGGCGACTATGTCTGTGGCTGTGTCCGCGTACCGCGGGGCGTCACTTTGGCCGGATATCACGCCTGGTCGTATCGCTACAATGGCGGGAGTACGCTGATTCTGCGCAGTGCGGACGAGCCCTGCCTGCTCGATCTGTCCGGTGCAGTCGGCTGCACGATTCGCGGCATCTGTCTCGACGGACGCCGCCTGGGAACCGGGATTCACGGAATCTCCGTCTCCTATCCTTCCTATAACGGTGCCGGGGAAGAGGATACCCCAACGATTGAGGACTGCCGCATCAGCCATTTCAGCGGCGACGGCATCCATCTGAAGCACATCTGGTGCTTCTCCATCCGCCACTCCCACTGCGTCTCCAACCTTGGAAACGGCATCTACATTGATGGCTGGGACGGCTTTATTCTGGACAACTGGATGTCCAACAACGGCGGTGCAGGACTCTATGTCGATGTCATTGCTGCCGCCATCACGGCGACTGGAAACCGCGTCGAATGGAACCGGATGGGCGGGTTTATCTGCGCTTCCTTGAAGAATTCCAACATTACCGGCAACTATTTCGACCGTAGTGGCGGCCCCGCGCTGTCCATCCGGACACCACCCAATGCGGACAGCAACACGTTGACCATCACCGGCAATGTCTTCAACCGCAGCGGAGCAGGGGATTTTGGAGACAATCTCCCGGAGGATCCGCTGAACCGCACTCATATTCGCCTGGAACGCTGTGTCAATACTGTGATTGTCGGCAACACGTTTTGCAACGGCAAAAATGACGATGCCTCCGGCCAGCGATCGCCGGATTACGGCATGGTGGTCGGACATCTTCGCGCCTGCATCATTAAGGACAATGTCATGCAGTGCGGCATGGTCAAGCAGGGCATTCTCGACCTGGGTGACCACGAGGGTGATGTCGAAATCTCCGGCAACATCGGCGCCGCCATGGATGACTGGCCCGGCTTGGAACGAAAAATTTGAATCCAAACAAAAAAAGAACCCGTATGAGAAAACCTTCCTCATACGGGTTCTTGCATGAATCAACGGGTCATCACCGGAACACCTATGCTTGCAGGTTCGGCAGCTTTTTGCCGCAGTGTGGGCAAAATGCAAAGTCACCGACAACCGGTGAACCGCAATACGGACAGAAACGGTCGACTGTCTTCGCTTTTTGCTGAACGCCGAAGCGCTGATTCAGCGGATCCGGCTCTTCTGTACTGTCAACAATATCATAGGCGGAATACCGCTCCTGACGCGTCGCGTTCGAGAAGTTGTAGATCGTAATGGCAATGGCAATGCAGGTCCAGAAAATGCCAAAAAAGGCAAACACGATGCTGAACTGCACCGCAATTACTGTCCAGCCAACGCCGATCAGAATCATGAAGATGCCCACGACCCCACTCAGCATGGAAGGTCCACGCCCAGGCTTGATGTGTTTCATCGAAAAACCTCTTTTCTCTCCGAAATTTGGATCTGGCCGGAACAGCACAGAACCGGATGAAAGGGAAGAACCTATTCGGCGAGCTTCAGTGCCAGCTCCAGAATCCGTTTGACGCAGGCCTCCAGATCGGCACGGGTCAGCTTTCCGGCCTCGAAGGCGGCTTTCAGCTCCTTGGGATCACCGGAGCCCATTTTTACGTCACTCCCGGCCTTGACCTCATCCGAATGTGCGCTGTGGACGCCCCAGTCGGTGGTGACGGTGCCGTTGAAGCCCCATTCACCGCGCAGCAGCTCCGTGATCAGCTCATAGCTCATCGAGGTGTGCTGACCATTCAGCAGGTTATAGGAGGTCATGATGCACCACGGGTCAGCCTCCCGCACGCAGATTTCAAAGCCGCGGAGATAAATCTCACGCAGTGCGCGCTCCGACACACGGGAATCCGTTTCAAAACGGTTGGACTCCCGGTTGTTGCAGGCGAAATGCTTGACCGCAGCGCTGACCTTGTAGGACTGAATCCCGCGAACGGCGGCGGCACAGCTCTTGCCGGCGACCAGCGGATCCTCCGAATAGTACTCAAAGTTCCGGCCGCAGAGCGGGTTGCGGTGAATGTTCATGGCCGGAGCCAGCCAGACGCCGAGATTGTTTTCGCGCAGCTCCGCACCGCCGCCTGCACCGACGGCCTCGATCAGTTCGGCGTTCCAGGTGCAGGCCAGCAGAGTCGCACAGGGCCAGGCAGTTGTCGCAACGCCAGTTTCCGCGTTCAGACGCACACCAGCAGGGCCGTCTGCCGTGGGCAGCGGCGGAATGCCAAGACGCTTCAGGCCGCCGAATACACCGGTATTGCAGACACCTGCGCCGGGATGTCCGCCCAGAAAATCGACCAGCTCATCGACCGTCATCTGACGGATAAAAGAATCCAAAGACACAGACACGCCGACTTCGTCAAACAAAACCGGCTGCTCCGGCGCAACCGCACCGGAATCCTCAGCGGAGCCGGAATGGTAGGTCGGCTCACCCTGCGGCAGCAATTCATAGGTGCCGTCAGCCAGCAGACGCTTTTCCAACTGGAAGGGTCTCAACAGCGACTTCGACTGCCGAACCACGGTATCCGCGCCGACCGAGTATTCAAATGCCAGCTTCTGCGTATTTCGAACCGAATTGCCCAGATGGAAGGTGTACTGCCCGGCCTCCAGAACAAATGCCGACTTCTGAATCTTGCCGAGGTCATCAAAGCTGGCCATATCGCTTACGGCAAAGGAAAGCGTGAGGATCTGTGCTTCGCCCGGCGCGAGCAGCTTGGTCTTCTGATAGGCGGCCAGCTCCCGTGCAGGCTTGCCGAGCTTGCCCTGCGGGGCGCTGTAATAGAGCTGGACAACCTCCTTGCCAGGACGACTGCCTGTGTTGCGGACAGTTACCGCCGCGACGATCTGCCCGTCGCTTTCGCCGCAAATCGCACCGCTCATTTCAAAAGTGGTATAGGAGAGGCCAAACCCGAACGGATACCGGACGCGCTCTGCGGCACCTGGGATGGTTTCAAAATAACGATAGCCAACATAAATATCATCAAAATAATCCAGATGCTCAAAGCCCGTCAGGAAAACCTGCCCATTCTGGTAATCCTGATACGATTTCGGAATGGTATCCACCAGCTTGCCAGAGGGGTTGACATCGCCGGTCAGCAGATCGGCGATGGCCAGCCCGCCTTCCATACCGCCCTGCCAGCCGAACAGGATGCCGGAGACGCGGTCATTTTCGGCAAAATCATCCAGATTCAGAACGGCACCGGAATTCAGAACAATGATCGTTTTCTCAAAGGCGGAGGAAACGCGGTCAATCAGACTCTTTTCAATGTCGGTCAGCTCGTAGTCGTTTTCAATCGGCTTGCGATCAACGCCTTCAGCGGAAAAACGGCTCAGCGTGATGATCGCAGTGTCCGCGTGTTCGGCGGCGTCTGCAATCACTGCATCCGGCACAGCCGGTTCGCGCACGTGCATTCTGGCAAAGGTGTCATAAATGATGTCGTCCTTCTCCTGACAGAAAGACATGGCGTTGACTTTGTCCCAGATTTTGTTGATCTGCGCCTCTGTCAGAACCTGATCGGCAGATTCCTTGATGTAGTTCTGGTAAAAAGCAGAGGTCGGCATATGAACGGAAACCTTGCCTTCCTGCTCCTTCTGCAAAAAGCCGTCGAGAATGTTGCGCGTATAGGCGCAGTAGACGTCGCCGCTGCCGCCACCGCCTTTGATGTATTCGATGGAAGCCTTTCCGAACAGCGCAACACGTTCCCCTTGTGCGAGCGGAAGCGCCGCGTTGCTGTTTTTCAAAAGCACCATCCCTTCGCCAGCAGCCTGTCTGGTCAGGGCGATATGCTCCGGGGAAGCGGTGAGGCGACGGCCGTCTGCTCCGAGCGGGAGACACGGCTGATATTTGAATCGTGCAAATTTATCCATAGATGGTTGGACTCCTTTTCAATGTGATGCAAGAACCGCACACAAAATGCATCTGCATTATAACATAATCCCCACCTGATTGCAAGCCTCAACGGCAGGTGAGAAAACAGGAGATCCGCCGATTGGGCAGACCTCCTGCATTTTTATGAACGGCTTGCATCCGAACGAGATGACTTGTCCTGCGGGGCTTTTTCCGTGCGATCGGAACGACGTTGCTTTTCCGATCGATCCGACCTTCCGTGCCGCTCCTCCTTGCTGTGCTCCTCTTTTTCCGATTTTTCATCGGCATCCTCAGCAGGTTCAGCCGGGGGGAGCTTGGATACCAGCGCCCATTCCACGCGGTGATTCTGGATTTTTTCGACTTGAATTCGAAGCGTATCCGTTGTGATTTCCGGCGTATTCCCGTCTTCCGGAATTTGCGTCAGACAGCTGAAAATCAGACCGCCCAGCGTGGTGTAGCTGGCATCCGGATCCTCATCAAAGGAGACACCGAGTACTTCGCCAAGATCTTCCAGATCGCAGTTGCCGGACACCCGCCAGAGGTTGGGCTCCAGAGGCGTGATATCCAGAACCTCGACCTCGTCAGTTTCATCGTAGATGTTGCCGACGATTTCCTCCAGCAAATCCTCCAGAGTGATCAGACCGGCCGTTCCACCGTATTCATCGACCACAATGGCCAGATGGATTTTCTTCTGCTGCATATCGCGGAACAGCGCATCTGCATGAACCGTTTCCGGCACGAAATGCACGGGCGTGACCAGCTCGCGGATGGTCTTCGGGGAATGACTGCAAACATTCAGGAGGTATTCACGCGTCAACAGGATACCCAGCACATCGTCCGTATCCTCGCCGCAGACCGGCAAACGCGAAAAACCGCTCTCAACAATTGTCTTGTGAATATCCTCCGGCGGGTCGTTCGCCCAGACAACGGTCATATCCTTGCGATGAACCATCAAATCCCCGGCGGACGTGTTGTTGAATTCGAAAATGTTGTCGATCATTTCCCGCTCTTCGGACTCAATGGTGCCGTTTTCTTCGCCGAGATCAATCATCATGCGAATCTCGTCTTCGGAAACGGATTCCTCCTCTTCATGCGGGTTGATTCCGAAAAGACGCAGCATACCGTTGGTAGAAATGGAGAGAAACCAGACAATCGGCTTCAGCAGCCTGGAAATCATGGTGATGACCGGAGCAACAGCCGACGCCAGCTTTTCCGGTTGACGCATGGCCAGTCGCTTGGGCACCAGCTCGCCAAAAATCAGGGTGAAGTAGGAAAGAATCAGCGTGATGGCGATGACAGACAGCGTCTGCAACGTCGAATAGCTCAGAGATGTCACGTGGCAGGTCTGCACCAGCCATTCGGCAATTCCGGCAGAAAAGTTGTCGGCCGCAAAAGCGGAACCGAGAAAACCGGCCAGCGTGATGCCGACCTGAATGGTGGACAGAAAACCGGTCGGCTCGCTGACCATGCGAAGCAACTTGACGGCTTTCTTATCTCCGTTTTCCACCTGACGGCGGATTTTTCCTTCGTTTAATGAGATGACGGCAATTTCAGAGGCGGCAAAGAACGCATTGATGGCAATCAGAACCACCTGCAGCAATAAGCTGCCAACAGTAGAGGACATACAAAACTCCCAATTCAAAAAAAAAATTCGGCCTGAAAACGCAAAAAGACAAGACGTGTCAAAAAACTACATGACAAGCCTTGCCTGGACAATATAAAAATGAAGAAACAGCGCAATCACACCACAAACAAACGAACCTGCGGAAAGTCGAGTCAGCAGGCGTGTTCGTATAGGAACGTCCGTATCACGTGACGGTCGCGGCGGTTTGTCCAAAACGATCCCTCTTTCATCAAGAAAATAACCTGTGGTTCATTATATCACAATTGCTTCTGTTTTGCAAGTCCTTTTCCGAAAAAACCGTGCTTGAAACCGGGGAAGAACTCTGGTATAATGATAGCAGCATCGGACGGCAGGCCGTCTGAATAAAAAGGAGACACTGAAATGAAAAAGACGAAATGGTTTCGCTTTTGCTTCGTGATGTTCTGTCTGCTTGCGGCGATCAAGCTGACCGCACTCGGCGTGATCATCGGCCAGGTCATTGTGCATCTGATCGGGGAAGCTGCAATGGACGACGTCTCATCGACAACCATTTGGGCACTGCTGATCGATTTTGTCGCATTGCTCGGGATGTGGGGGGTTCAGAAGGGCCTGCACCTGTATCGCAAACGCACCTCCGTCTGCTCACTGCTCGCGCCCGTTTTGCTGCTCGTTGTGCTGGGCATGAGCATCATTATGGTCGGCTTTGATGCAGCTGATCCGACGGCTCAGCTGCTGAACATCATCTGCTGGGGTTTGATGGCGCTCTATCTGCTGATTCCCGATGTGTTCATCCTCTGCGATGCGCTTACGGTTCGCAAGAGAAGTGCCCTGCAGGAGACAGCTGTCGATCAGCTGCCGGAAGAACGATCCCTGCATGACCGCATTCGAACGGCAAAAAAATAATCGGGCAACAACCATTCCGTCATAACGCAGAACCTCCGGGAATACGATACAGTAAGATTGAAAACCGGAGGGAAGACAGCGATGTTTATTTATTCTGCAAAGCTGGACAAAAAGAAGCTGACAGCCATTCTTCTGGCTGTCGCTGCTGTGATTCTGATTTTTGTGCTGATCCTTGCGCGTGGCAGGGAAACGCCGTCCGACGATCAACACGCGGCACAGCTCAAGCTGCTGCGTACAAGCCGACTGGAAACCAATGAGGAACGCCTGGCACTGCTGGCCGCGCTGGGCTGGGAAGTGGCCGGTCAACCGGCTGAGGAGACCGAAGTCCGAATTCCTTCGGTCTTCTCGGACGTCTACGAAAGATATAACCGGCTGCAAAAGGAGCAGGGGCTTGATCTCGAAGCCTGCAAGGGCGAAAAAGCCATGCGCTATACCTACCAGATTGTCAACCATCCGAGCGGCGAAACCGCTGTCCGCGCCACACTCCTCGTTCGGAATAACCACCTGATCGGCGGCGATATCTGTTCCTCGCGGCTGGACGGCTTCATGCATACGTTGCTGAAACCGGAAGATGCATCCGCCGCACGCAACCCGCAGACCAGCGCTTCATCGACCAGCCAAGGCACAGAACCGCCGGTACCGGACGCATCCATCACTACTTCCGTTGCGGAATTCCCGACCGTCGGTGGAGACGAAGCGGCATTCCCGACGGACTGACCGAGCGGCTCTCAACCACGCATAATTTGAAGCCGGATTGCAGAACCTACCTGTAAATTCAAAAACAGGCAGGTCGAATGATATGAAACGAAAAAGCTGGCGGCGAATCGCGGCACTCACCCTGGCAATGGTTCTCTGCATGGTCGTGGGCACATTGCCGGTATCCGCGGCGCTCCGGGAAGGGGATCGCGGCAGCGATGTCCGAACGGTGCAGGAAAAATTGAAGCGCTGGGGCTATTATTCCGGCGAAGTGGACGGAATCTATGGCGCTCAGACCGCATCGGCTGTCCGTGCGTTTCAAAAGAAAAACGGGTTGGAAGTCGATGGCATCGTCGGCACGGCCACCAGTCAGGCGCTGGGCCTGACGCTCTCGTCAGGCTCCTCTGCAACCACCAACTATTCCAACGAAATCGGTATGCTCGCCCGCATGATTGCGGCAGAGGGGCGCGGTGAACCGTATACCGGACAGGTAGCCATCGGCGCGGTGATTATGAACCGCGTCAAGCACCCGTCCTTCCCCAATACCATTTCCGGCGTCCTGTATCAGTCCGGTGCCTTTTCCGCACTGAGCGATGGGCAATACGCCTCGACGAACGTGCCGGACAGCTGCCGACGCGCAGCCGTAGAAGCCTATAACGGATCAGACCCGACGTATGGCTGTATTTACTACTACAACCCTGCAAAAACCAGCAACCGGTTCATGCTTTCCAGGCCAATTGTCCTGACCATCGGAGATCATGTTTTCTGCAAATAACGTAGGCCAAAAGCCGGACGGATGCGCATTCACCGCACCGCTCGGCTTTTCGTATATTTCGCCGGAAAACATGAAAATCGACGCTCAAAATTTACAGGAATGCATTGACTTTTTTGTATATTATGGTATTATATAATAGGATGTTTCCCGACTCCTCCCTGTGGAGGATGAAATAACAGATGGAGTGAATAACATGATTTCAGATAAGATCAGGCAAATTGCCGGGCAATTTTGCATGGAAGGACAGATTCAGGATGTTATCCCGATCGTACAGGGACATATCAATGATACATACCGCCTCGTAACGCTGACGGAAACCGGCGAGCAGCAGCAGTATGCACTGCAGGCGATTAACCAGTACGTCTTCAAACAGCCGGAACTCGTGATGGAAAATATCTGTTCCGTCACGCATTTTCTGCGTCAGAAAATTACCGCCGCCGGTGGAGACCCGCTTCGCGAAACGTTGACCGTGATTCCGACCCGTACCGGAAAGAGCTTCCATGTGGATGAGAACGGCGACTACTGGCGCGTTTACAACTATATCAGCGGTGCTTCAACGTATGACACGGTGCAGAACGAACAGCATCTGTACCATGCCGGTTATGCATTCGGTAAATTCCAGACCATGCTGGCCGATTTTCCGATTGAAACGCTGCACGACACCATCCCGGATTTCCACAACACGAAAAAACGCCTGAATGATTTTTTTGATGCAGTGGAACGCGACGCGTGCGGGCGTGCCGCCTCGGTTCAGCCGGAAATTGAATTCATTCGTCAACGCGTGAATGACGCGTCCTATCTGATCAATTTGCAGGAGCAGGGAATTCTCCCGACTCGCGTCACGCATAACGACACAAAATACAACAATATCATGATCGATGATCTCACCGGGAAAGCGCTCTGCGTCATCGACCTGGATACGGTCATGCCTGGCCTCTCAGCGTATGATTATGGCGACGCCATTCGGTTCGCCGCATCGACTGCAGCTGAAGACGAAACCGATCTTTCCAGGGTTCATCTGGATATGAAGCTGTTCGAGCTGTTTACGGGCGGCTTTGTCAGTGCTGTTGCCGGCTTTTTGTCGGACGATGAGTTGGCCGCGCTGCCATGGGGTGCCCGCATTATCACACTGGAACTGGCGTCCCGTTTCCTGGCAGACCACCTGAACGGCGACCAGTATTTCAAAATTCACCGCGAGAACCATAATCTGGATCGTGCCCGTTCTCAGTTGGCTCTGGTTGCTGATATGGAAAAACGGTTCCCGGAAATGCAGGCCATCTGCGAAAAATACAGAACACAGCAGCTTGAAATGAACAGAAAGGCGTAAAATCATGCCACAGACATATCCAAGAAAACACCGGCAACCGGCCGAATTCCAACGGGAAGCCACCGAAGCGGTGCCGGAAAACCTGATTGAGGGGCGCAATGCCGTGCGGGAAGCGCTGGCGGGCGACCGTGAAATTGAAAAGGTCTATGCGTTAAACAACCGGGACGACAGCCGACTGGCGGCACTGGTCGGGGAATGCCGCGCACACGGCGCACAAATCGTGAGCTGTGACCGCCGCAAGCTGGATGCCATGTCATCCACCGGCGCGCATCAGGGCATTCTCGCTGTCGTATCCGAGATTACCTATGCGACAGTTGAGGACGTGCTGAACCGTGCGGAAGCAAGTGGCCGCCCGCCGCTGATCGTCATCTGCGACCATTTGAGCGACCCGCAGAATCTCGGTGCCATTGTCCGGAGTGCGGAGGTTTTTGGCGCACACGGTGTCATCATTCCCAAACGCCGCAGCGTATCCGTAACGCCTGCGGCTGTCAAGGCGTCGGCTGGCGCGTGTCTGCATCTGCCGATCGTTCGCTGTACGAATCTTCACGCCGTCATCGGTGAGCTGAAGGAAAAGGGTCTGTGGATTTGCGGGGCAGACGGAGCGGGTGATCGATTGATTTCCGATGCCGACCTGGCAGGCCCCACAGCCATTGTGCTCGGCTCGGAAGGGGATGGCCTGTCCCGCCTGACGCGGGAGGACTGTGATTTCCTCGTTCGAATCCCCATGGCCGGAAAGGTCAATTCGCTCAATGTTTCTGCGGCGGCATCAGTTTTTCTCTATGAAGCTATCCGCCAGCGCACAGTGCGCAACTCGTGACCCATCCCAGAAATTGAAAGGAAAGATGCGCCCTTTTTTGCGACGTATCTCATCATAAATCTATGAAAAAAAACCACCCTTTGATCGATCTGCAGCTGGAAGAACCGGAATCGTCCTCAGACGATTTTTCACTGGAATCGATTCTGGCGGAATTCGGCTCTGCCAGCCAGCAGAAAACACCCAACCCGACGCACTCCGAACAAGCGGAGTCGATGACGGCTGAATCACAGCCGACTGCTGAGAAAACAACTACGCCGTCAGAGCCGCAGCCGACCGTTTCGGAAATGCCGCAACCGCAGCCACAGCCAATTGTTGAGGAAATCGCTCAGCCAACCGAACCACAGCCAATTGCAGAGAAAATCGCTCAGCCGACCGAACCGCAGCCAATTGCAGAGAAAATCGCTCAGCCGACCGAACCGCAACCGACCACACCGGAAATGCCGCCCATCACGGAACCCGCGGCGCCTGCTACCGTGCCCGAACCGAAGCCTGCGGAGGTCAAGCCGGCGAAACCGGTTCGCGCCGAGGATCTGGTTGTGCCCCGTGCGATTCCCATGGATCATGTCATCGACACGGCGGCGTTTGACTCGGTCTATGAAAAAAAACAGCGCCGGATTCAGAAACTGCGCAAACAGCTCCTTGCAGAACAGGCGGCCGCGCCGCGAACGGCTGAACGCAGGAGTAAAAAAAATCTGCGCCCGGCACATATCAAGACCGGCCCGGTTCCGGTTCCACCGGTTGCCAAGGCGGAAATGGCGCGGGAACGCGCCGAAAAACCGGTCGGACAGCGCTATCCGCGTCCGACTCCGGTGAAGAAAAAAGCACCGGAAAAACCGCCGGAAAAACCGAAACCGTCCCTGAATCCGCTTCAGATGCTGCGCAAATTCGAACGGAATCGCCGCTCTGCCACCACACGCTTCTGGCTCGTGCTCATTCCGTGCGTGGCACTCTTTTACATGGCGGCCGCGGCTTATCTGGAGCTACCGCTGCACGCCGCCCTTGATTTCGCAGAGAATCCGCGCTCAGCTGCACTCGTTCATACTGTTCTGCTTGGCTGCGTGATGGCGCTGAACTGGGATACGCTGGCGCGTGGTATTGTCGGCCTGTTCCTGCTCCGTGCAGGCAGTGATACGCTGACCGCGACCTCCCTCTGCGTCTCTGAAGCGTATTGCATCGCCAATATCATTTCGCCCGACATTTGCCGGGACGCCTCGGGCGCCGTGGCCTATGTTCCGATATCGGTACTTCCGGCACTGGCTGCATTGTTTGCACTCCTCAGCAGCAAAATCCGCTATCAGGCGTACTATCGCTCGGTTCGAAGCTGCTACCGTCTGCGCAATGCCAAAACGCTGACAACCCTCCCGGAAAAATACGACGGAGACGTCATCTATACCGTTGCCAAGGCCGACAATTATCAGGGCTTCTACCGCACCTTTGCCGAAAACGATACGGCATCTACGGTGATGCTCTGGTATACGCCGCTCGTCCTGCTTGCGTCACTCTTTTTGGCTGTCTACTGCGGATATTCGACGCAGAACAGCGCACCCTTCCTCTGGTGCTGGTCGATCATTGTCGGCTTCACACCGGCACTCGGAATTCCGCTGGCGGCGGTTCTTCCGCTGACCAGAGCTGCCAAGCGCCTCTATAAAAACGGGATTCTCGTCGGCGGCGGCAAATCCATTGAACGTATGGCGAAACGCTCGTTTGTCCTGATGACGGATGAAGATGTGTTTCCCGGCGATGCCATTTCCATCAACGGCTATAAGCTCATGAATCCCGATAAAAAAGAGCTGGCACTGTCTGCCGCAGCCAGCCTGCTGGAAGCAGCACAGACCGCTTTGGCCGTCCCGTTTGTTCGCCTCGCCGGTGAAAACTATGCACCGGTTCGCCCGGTAAAAAATCTCTCCTTCTCGGATGCCGGCGGCATTTCCGGAACGATGGACGGACAGCAGGTGCTCATCGGCAACGCATCGTACGTCCAAAGAGCCTGGGTCAAAATTCCACCGGACATCAAGCTGAAAACGGCTGTTTTCTGCGTGGTGGACTCAGAACTGCTTGCGGTCTTTGCCGTGCGGTATCAGGTCACGCCGAAGGCGGACTATGCGCTAAATCTCCTCGAAGACCATGGCTACCTGCCGGTCGTCGCCGCCCGCGATTTCAACGTCACGGCATCCTTCCTGCAGAGCCGCTTTGGTGTTGCATCGTCTGATCTCGTGTATCCGCCGGCAGAGCTGCGTGTCACCATGTCGGATCCGGCACTGAAATTGGATGCTGACGGACTGATCGTGACGTATGGCGGTGGAGATGCTGTCGCAGAAGCACTTGTTACCTGCCGTCGCTGCAGAACCTCAACACGCCTTTCGCTCCTGTTCTCACTGCTCTCATCCGTGATTGGGCTGTTGCTCGGCGTGCTGATGGCCTATTTTGGGTGGTCGGAAGCGGCTACGCCGGTCAATATGCTGACGTATTACCTGCTTTGGATGGTACCCTCCCTTGTTTTTGCTGCCTGGGTGAACCGATTCTGACGGTCTGCCCAAAAAATACGAAAAAATTCAAAAATAATAGTTGCTTTTTACCGGCTGCTGCGTTATAATAGATAGGAAGCGCGATACAGATTGATTCTGTTGGAATTACCACGACAAAGGAGAGTAAAATTGATGGCGTACCCTATCGAAAAAATCCGCAATATCTGTCTCTTAGGTCACGGCGGTGACGGGAAAACATCTCTGGCAGAGAGCATTCTTTATGCAAACAAAGTAACAGATCGCCTTGGTAAAACGTCAGACGGCAATACCGTGTCTGATTATGACCCGGAAGAAATTAAGCGTTCCATCTCCATTCAGACAACGATTTGTCCGGTTGAGACAAGCGGACATAAAATCAATGTTCTGGACGCTCCTGGCTTTTTTGACTTTGTCGGTGAAGTGACAGAAGCAATGCGTGTCTCGGATGCCGGCCTGATTGTCATCGGCGCGAAGAGCGGCGTTTCTGTCGGCGCTCAGAAGGCCTGGCTGAACCTGAAACATCAGGAGAAACCCTGCGCAATCTACATTTCCAAGCTGGATGAAGAACACGCAGATTTCTATAAGACATATGAAGAAGCGAGAAAAATTTTCGGCGTAGCTGTCGCACCGATCACCATCCCGATCATGGAGAACGGCACAGCCACCGGTATCGTCAACATCGTGACTGGAAAAGCCTATCAGACCACCAACCATAAGGTTACGGAAATCCCGGTTCCGGCCTCCATGACCGATCGGATCGAAGAATATCGACAGGAGCTGGCCGAGGATGTCGCCGAAACGAGCGATGAACTGATGGAGAAATTCTTTGGCGGCGAAGCCTTCACGGACGAGGAGTTCGTCGCTGGGATTCGCGCCGGTGTCGCCTCCCGCGCCGTTTGCCCGGTGTTCTGCGGCTCGGCCATGACCGGCCTTGGCACAGAAGCGCTGCTGGATGGCATCGTCAACTATTTCCCGTCCCCGGCTGACGGTAAGGACGAAATTCAGCTTGTCGATGGCGAAGAAAAACCGTTCCAGATTCAGTCGGACGGCGGCGCCTGCCTCTTCGTATTCAAAACCGTCGCTGACCAGTATGGCCGCTTCTCGTTCTTCAAGGTTCTGTCCGGGAAAGTTACATCCGATATGTCCCTGACCAATACGCATTCCGGCACCGTCGAAAAAATCGGCCGGATCTATATGGTTCGCGGCAAGAAAAACACCGAGGTTTCCGAAATTGGCACAGGCGACATTGGCGCAGTGGCCAAGCTGGCCGACACCCGTACCGGTGATACTCTTTGCGCGTCTGACCTGAACGTGGTCATCAAGGGCATGGAATTCCCGCGTACCTGCTACACCAAGGCGATCATCGCCAAGAACAAAGCGGCAGAGGAAAAAATCGCCACCGGTCTTGCCCGTCTCCATGACGAAGACCCGGTGTTCGAGAATGCACTGAACTCCGAAACGCATCAGCAGACCATCTCCGGTATGGGCGATATTCACCTCGACGTGCTCTGCTCCAAGCTGAAGAACAAATTCGGCGTTGAAGTCGAATTGACAGCTCCGCGCATTGCATATCGCGAAAAAATCCGCAAAAAGGTCGAAGCAGAAGGCCGTCACAAGAAACAGTCCGGCGGTCATGGTCAGTTTGGCCACGTCAAAATTCGCTTTGAGCCAACGGAAGAGCTGGATCTGGTCTTTGCCGAAGAAATCTTCGGCGGCAGCGTCCCGAAGAACTTCCACCCGGCTGTTGAAAAGGGTCTGCGCGAAAGTATGACGAAGGGCGTTCTGGCTGGCTACCCGGTCGTCAACCTGAAAGCTGTTCTGTATGACGGCTCCTACCATGACGTTGACTCGAACGAACTCTCCTTCAAACTGGCAGCCCGACTCGCCTATAAGAACGGCCTGCCCAATGCAAACCCGGTCATTCTGGAACCGTACGGCCTGCTGAAGGTTGTGATTCCGGCAGACTACATGGGCGATATCAGCGGCGACCTGAGCAAACGCCGTGGCCGTGTTATCGGCATGGAACCGGCAGAGGATAATATGCAGGTCATTGAAGCCGAAGTCCCGATGTCCGAAATGGATTCGTATGCCATCGATCTCCGCTCCATGACACGCGGTTGGGGCAGCTTCACTCTGGACTTTGTCCGCTATGAAGAGGTTCCGCCGATGGTTCAGCAGCAGATTATCGAAGAAGCGAAATCCCGCATGGAAGAAGACGACGACGAATAAAATCAGGGTTCTGTATCGAACCTTTATGGATCAGACAACCGGCGTGCATGATTGCACGCCGGTTGTCTGACGTTCTCCGAAAATTCGGGAGAAACAATGATGTTTTTTCGCACTTTCTGCGGAAAGGTCACAGTTTGAAATTGAAATACGAAGCATCCTGTGGTATAATAAATAGAAGCTCTGAGAAGTCTGCGCAAGCAGCGGATGAGCGGTCAGTACATCGAAAAGGTGAATGATATGGACGAAATTTTTAACGAGAAACTGGTCAAAAAGCTCCCGGATACGCGAGATGCCATCTACAAGGGTCTGATCGGGCTGGCGGCCATCGCGATCATGGCCGTTGCCATCATGTATGCCGGTATCATGTCAATTCTGGTCATTCTGGCCGTTTTCGTCGGCTATTTCTTTGTGAATAAACAGTTTGAGGTGGAATTCGAATACATCCTCACAAATGACGAACTCGATGTCGATCAAATCATAGCCCGTGAACGTCGGAAAAGCCTGCTCAGCGTCAATATTCGTACCTTTGAGATTCTGGCACCGGTTAATGATACCTACCGGTCTGAATTCAATGACCCCACCATTGAACGGCGAATCGATGCATCCAGCAGCCCGAAATCAAATAAACGCTGGTTTGCTGTTTTCCGCGATGGAGAAAAGAAAACACTTCTGATCTTTGAACCGGGCAAAAAAATGCGTGAAGGGATGCGCCGCATGATTCCGCGCATCATTCAGGAACCAGGAAAGGGCGAATCCGCGTGAATTTGACCGTCGGAACCGATATCGAAGAAATTGAACGTTTCGAATCTGTGCTGACGAATCGGCGGATGATGAAACGCTGCTTTTCCGAACAGGAACGCGCCTATATTGAGTCGCGTGGACGCGGTGCGGCCGAAAGCGCTGCCGCCGCTTATTGTGCCAAAGAAGCATTCGGCAAAGCTGTTGGTACAGGGATTACCGTGTCCATGCTTGGTGAGCTGGAACTGTTACATGACGCAGCCGGAGCGCCTTACCTCCAACTCCATGGTAAGCTGGCTGAGCAGTATGCGAAGCTGAAGCTCTCTGTCTCCGTCTCACACAGCGCCAATTATGCCATTGCAACCGTTCTTGCATACTGCGAAACGGTTGAAGTTGAACCCAAAGGAGATGACGGAGATGCTTGCTGAACAGGTTCATGCAGAGCTGATTCGCCGTCTGCTCCCGCCGCGCAGACAAAATACGCACAAAGGCCATTATGGCCGCGCCATGCTGATCTGCGGTGCGCTGGGCTATTCGGGAGCGGCATTTTTCTCAGCGGAGGGTGCTGTCCGCAGTGGAGCTGGACTGGTTGATCTGACGGTTCCAGCTGCCATTTTCCAAACTGTCGCCGTCAAACTGAACGAAGCGATGGTGTATCCGCTTCCGGATACACCGGACGGTATGTTTGACGATGGTGCGATTCCTATCCTCCTCAAACGGATGGAATGCGCCGACGCCATTTTGATCGGCTGTGGTCTGGGACGCAGCGAACCGGTCTCCTGCCTGGTTCAATCAGTTGTCACTCACGCCAAAGTCCCGGTCGTTGTGGATGCAGATGGCATAAATGCATTGGCTGCACATAAAGATATTCTGCGGGATGTTCACACACACCTGATCCTGACACCGCATGACGGCGAATTGACCCGGTTTCTGGGCGAAGCGCCGGTTCGACCGGGCGAATCCAGAATCGATGCGGCTGCGCGCCTGGCAACAATGCTGGGCGTGACACTTGTAATGAAGGGTCACGAAACTGTGACCGCTGATGCTTCCGGCAAAACGCGCATCAACACCACCGGCAACGCCGGCATGGCGAAGGGCGGCAGCGGCGATGTGCTGGCCGGTATGATCACAGCTCTGGCGGCACAGGGGCTTTGCCCGTTTGATGCAGCGTCTGCCGCTGTCTATCTGCATGGCCTCGCGGGGGATCTGGCACAGCGTTCATCCGGCGAAATCGGCATGACGCCGACGGATATGTTGCGGCTGATTCCGCAGGCGTTTTATCAGTGCCGAGGTGTTTAGCCGCTCGAAACGGAGGGGCTCTGATGAGACAAAAACGGTTCCGGGCGCTTGGCCTGCTTGCACTGATGCTGGTAGCATCCGGCTGCTCCCAACAGCGGGATGACCGGCTGGAAGCTGCGATTCATGCGCGGTACGGCGGGGAAGTACTCTTTTCGTCGGTCATTCAAATGCGCCTGAATCAGGGAGATCTTGTTTCCGATTACACACTTTCCTATGCGAAACAGCCCGAAAATGGTCATATCCTGACCGTTACGGCACCGTCGGAGGTAGCGGGTCTGGTTGTTCAGGTGTACAGCGACAATTCGATCGAAGTTACCTATGACGGCGCAGTATTTCTGCCTGCCAACCTGGAAGGAACGACACTGTCGCCCATTGCGATTCTATGTGACCTCGTTTCCAACTGGCAAAACGGCTACGCGGACTCTATTCAAACGGAAAAGCAGAACGACCAGACTGTTGTCATCTGGACGGCGTTCTCAGACGATACCGGAGAAGAGATGACATACCGAACCGTCTTTCAAAAGGATACGCTCGAACCGCGCTGCGCAGAATGCTTCCACGCGGGTGTGTGTGTTCTGTCGCTCATGTTCAGCGACCAACAATGGATCGAAACATAACATAACAAAAGGATCTTTATCATATGTCACAACACAGCTATTTGAAAAGAACCTGGGCAGAAATCAATCTGAATCACCTTCGCCACAATTTCCAGACCGTCCGCTCGCATATCCCGGCAGGCGTCAAGATCATGTCCGTGGTTAAGGCCGATGCCTACGGTCACGGTGCCGCAGTCGTTGCTCCCGTGCTGGAAGCGCTGGGAAGCGATGCGTTCGCCGTTTCGAATATTGAAGAGGCGCTCATTTTGCGCAAAAATGGCGTTCACGCACCGATTCTGGTGCTTGGCTGGGTTCCCGCCGCCTGGACGGATATCCTGATTCGGGAAAACATCGAAACCTCCGTTTCTTCACTGGAGGGTGCGCGCCATCTGTCGGATGAGGCGGTTCGCCTCGGCAAGACGGTATCGGTTCACGTCAAGGCGGATACCGGGATGGGTCGCCTGGGGCTCCGCGCACTCGATGACGCCGATGTACAGACCGCAGCCGACGAAATTCAGCAGATCAGCCAGCTGCCGAATCTCCGTATCGCCGGCCTGTTTACGCATTTTTCGACGGCGGATGAGCCGGGCGATTCCTACTCGGCCACTCAGTTTGCGCGGTTCATGCAGCTGCGTCGTCGGCTGGAAACGCTCGGTGTCGAGTATGGCCTGTGCCATTGCGCCAACAGCGCGGCAACTATGCTCCACCCGGAATACGCCTGCGATATGGTGCGCGCCGGTGTAACACTGTACGGCCTCAGCCCCGACAATGACCCGACTGGCCAGCTGGCACAACAGTGTGCGCTGGAACCGGTCATGACCCTGAAATCCACCATTGTCCAGAAGCGCCGGTTCCGAGCCGGAGACACGGTCAGCTATGGCGCACATCTCCTGAAAGCGGATACGGATATTGCCGTGATTCCTGTTGGCTATGCGGACGGCTACCCGCGCCTGCTGTCTGGCAAAGGCCTGGTCGGCGTGGATGGGAGGCGCGCAGAAATCGTTGGGAAAGTCTGCATGGATATGACCATGATCGATGTCAGCGGCTGCTCTGCCGAAGAGGGCAGGGAAGTTCTCCTGTTCGGCAAAACTGCCAAAGACTGGATTCCGGCTGAACAGGTGGCGGCCTTGGCTGGCACCATCGGCTATGAACTCGTCTGCTGTATCGGGCGCCGTGTGACACGGGTTTATCTGCAGGACGGCAGGGAGGTCTCCGTCGTCCAATTGACCACGCCGTAACAGTATCAAAAAAAGGAACGTCTGTCAGCTGCATGATAACAGCTGACAGACGTTTTTTGGTTCAGAATTCAAATTTAGCGGCGACCGATGTCGCGGCGACAGAACATTCCGTCGAAATGAATGCAGTCAGCGGCGCGGTAGGCAAGCTCCAACGCCTGCTCCATCGTTTCGCCGGTGGCTGTAACGCCAAGGACACGTCCTCCGGCCGTCACAATCTTGCCCGCATCGTCCACTTTTGTCCCGGCATGAAAGACGATGGCACCGGTATCTGCGGCATCCTGCAATCCCGTAATTTCATAACCGCGGGAATAGGAACCGGGATAACCGCCGCTGGCCAGAACGACACAGGCCGTGCAGGCGTTCGCCCACTGAATATCCAGTGTGTCGAGGCGCTGATCAATGATGGCCTCCATGATATCCAACAGGCTGGTCTGGAGAAGCGGCAGAACGGACTGTGTTTCCGGGTCGCCAAACCGAGCATTGTATTCGATCACCTTGGGGCCGTTCGGCGTCAGCATCAAACCAAAGTATAAAACGCCGCAGAACGTCCTCCCCTCCGCTTGCATCGCACGGATGGTCGGAACAAAGATGTCGCGCATACACTGCTCCGCAATTTCAGGTGTGTAGTGCCGGTTGGGGCTGACTGAGCCCATGCCGCCGGTGTTGGGACCCTGATCGTGATCCAAAGCCCGCTTGTGGTCCTGTGCAGACACCATCGGACAGATCGTTTTCCCGTCCGTGAAGCAGAGGACAGAAACCTCCGGCCCTGTCAGACACTCCTCAATGACCACGCGATCTCCGGCTGCGCCGAATGCATGACCCGAAAGCGCTCGCTCAACCGCTTCCAGTGCCTCGTCAACGGACTGCGCAACCGTCACACCTTTGCCAAGCGCCAGACCATCTGCCTTGACGACGATCGGTGCGCCGTGCGCCCGGATGTAGGCGCAGGCGTCCTGCTGATTGTCAAAAACGGCGTATTCGGCGGTCGGAATGTGGTACCGGCGCATCAAATCCTTGGCAAATGCCTTGCTGCCCTCGATAATAGCGGCGTTGGCGCGGGGGCCAAAGGCGCGAATGCCGATGGCCTCCAGACGGTCAACCAGACCGAGCGCCAATGGGTCGTCCGGTGCAACAACAACGAGATCAGGCTGGTTCTCTGAACAGAACGCGACAATGGCATCCAGATCGGTTGCTTTGATGGGGACGCATTCCGCCAGCTGCGCGATGCCGCCGTTTCCGGGCGCACACCAGAGCTTTTCCACCCGTGCATCCTTCGCAAGTGCCCAGGCAATGGCGTGCTCACGGCCGCCACCGCCAATGATCAATATCTTCATACAGTGTTCCTCCGGTCAGTGCTTGAAGTGACGCATACCGGTGAAGACCATCGCGATGTTGTGTTCGTTGCATTTCCGAATCGAATCCTCGTCGCGGATAGAGCCACCGGGTTGAATAATGGCGGTAATGCCCGCCGCCGCCGCCGCTGTGACACAGTCGTCAAACGGGAAGAACGCGTCTGAGGCCAGAACGGAGCCCTTTGCTTTGTCACCGGCCTGACGGATGGCAATGTCGAGTGCGCCCACGCGGTTGGTCTGTCCGGCACCAATCCCGATAGTCTGATCAGCCGTTGTCAGGACAATGGCATTGGAGCGTGTATGCTTGACAATCTTCCAACCGAAACGCAGAGCCTGCATTTCTTCTTCCGTCGGTACGCGATTGGTCACCGTGTGCAGCTCTGCTTCGTCCAGCAGCTGATCATCCAGTGACTGCACCAGCAGCCCGCCGGCCACTTTTTTGTAGTCGAGCATCGACGCGGTCAAAGGCCTGGTGATGTCGTCCAGCGTCAGGAGACGCACATTCGGCTTGACCGACAGGATTTCCAGCGCTTCCGCTGAGAATGCAGGCGCAATAATCACTTCCAGGAAGATCTTGGCCATCTGCGATGCAGTTTCAGCATCAATCGGCCGGTTCGATGCGACAATGCCGCCGAAAATGGAAACCGGGTCCGCTTCATAGGCGCGTGCATACGCCTCGGAAATGGTCGAAGCCGTCCCGACGCCACAAGGATTGGCGTGCTTCACTGCGACGATGGTCGGTTCAGAGAACTCCTTCAGCAGCGTGAGTGCGCCGTTTGTATCGTTGATGTTGTTAAAGGACAGCTCCTTGCCGTGCAGCTGCTTGGCAGCGGCCAGCGTGCCCGCGTTCTGGAGCGGTTCGCGATAGAAAACAGCGCTCTGGTGCGGGTTTTCACCGTAGCGCAGATCCTGAACCTTCTCAAATGTCGCTGTGAACGTCTCCGGCAGGGTGTCCGTAATCTGACGGCGGAGGTAGGAAGAAATCAGTGCGTCATACGCGGCGGTGTGTTCAAACACCTTGAGCGCCAGACGATACCGCGCTGCTTTGTCGAGTGTGCCATCCTTCAGACCGGCCAAAACGGAATCATAGTCGGAGGGATCGACAATGACCGCGACATCCTGATAGTTCTTGGCAGCAGCGCGAATCATGGTCGGCCCACCGATGTCGATGTTTTCAATGGCCTCTTCCAGCGTGACATTTTCCTTCTGAATGGTTGCCTTGAAGGGGTAGAGATTGATCGCAATGATATCAATCGGGTCGATTTCCAGTTTTTCCAGCGTTGCCATGTGTTCAGGATTGGCACGCATGGCCAGAATCCCAGCGTGAATTCTGGGATGGAGCGTTTTGACGCGGCCGTCCAGACATTCGGGGAAGCCTGTCACATCGGAAACATTGGTGACAGCAATTCCTGCGTTCTTCAGCGCAGTCGCCGTACCGCCGGTGGAGAGGATTTCATAGCCGAGCGCGGCCAGCCCTGCGGCAAATTCGCACACGCCTGTTTTGTCGGATACACTGATCAAAGCCTGTTTTTTCATAAATGCATCTCCTTGTCAATCGATCAATCAAAAAGAGCGGATGTACCGCACTTTCATTCGAAACATAAAACGTGAAACCTACCGGATATGGACGATTCGTCCGTCAACGGTCAACCGTCCCTGACAGAACTGCGTGACAGCATCCGGCAGAATCTGCCACTCACACATTTCCATGACACGCCGCTGCAAAATTTCAGGCGTATCACCCTCACAGACCGGTGCGGATTTCTGACAGATGATCGGCCCGCCATCCGTCTCGGACGTTACAAAATGCGCAGTCGCCCCTGTCACCTTGACGCCGTAAGCCAAAACCGCCTCATGTACGCGAAGCCCGAAATAACCTTCTCCGCAAAAAGCCGGAATCAGCGAAGGATGAATGTTGATCACGCGATTCTGAAAACATTCACAGAAAGACGGGCTGAGAATGTAGAGGAAACCGCAGAGCACAACGAGATCAATGTTTTCAGCGGTCAGGAGGTCGGTCAATGCAGTTGTATACGCCTGACGGTCAGCATAATCCTTTGGCGCTAAAACGTGCGCGGGGATTCCGGCATCCGCAGCACGAGTCAACGCATAAGCGTTCGGACTGGAGGAAACGCAGAGCGCGAGCGTTCCACCGCCGAGCCCAACGGTTCGCTGGCGGTCAATGAGCGCCTGAAAATTCGTCCCGCCGCCGGAAACAAGCACAGCAATTCGGGTCGGTTTCATCGGATGGAAACACCTTTCTCACCGGAACGGCAGACGCCCAGAACGGCAGCCGTATAGCCGAGCGAACGGATGGCGGCCAGTGCGCGGTCAGCATCCTCCGGTGCCACGATCAGCGCCATACCGACACCCATGTTAAAGGTATTGTACATTTCACGTCGGTCAATCTGGCCAACCTTTGCCAGATAGGAGAAGATCGGCGGCACCGGCAGAGCCGTCGTATCCAGCTCTGCACAAATGTGATCCGGAAGCATCCGCGGAATGTTCTCAAAGAAACCGCCGCCGGTGATGTGGGAAGCCCCCTTGATGGAAACGGTTTTCAGCACTTCCAGAACAGGCCGGACATAAATCCGGGTCGGCGTCAGCAGCTCTTCGCCGAGCGTTCTGCCGAACTCGTCCACATAGGTGAAGATGTTGTCGGAGGAAACGTTCAGAATTTTCCGCACCAGCGAGAAGCCGTTGGAATGCAGACCGGAGGAAGCCATTCCCAGAATGACGTCGCCGTCCGCTACGGTGGAGCAGTCGGTGATTTTGGAACGGTCGGCCAGACCGACGCAGAAACCGGCGAGGTCGTATTCGTTCTCATCGTACAGACCGGGCATTTCGGCCGTTTCACCGCCGATCAAGGCGCAGCCGGCATCCAGACATCCGTCGGTCACACCCTTGACAATGGCAGCAACCCGCTCCGGAACGTTGCGCCCGACGGCGACATAGTCCAGGAAAAAGAGCGGACGGGCACCGGAGCAAACAACGTCGTTGACCGACATGGCCACGCAGTCAATCCCGACAGTGTCGTGCTTGTCCGTCAAAAATGCAATCTTCAGCTTGGTGCCGACGCCATCCGTGCCGGAAACAAGCACCGGGTCAGAAATACCAGTCAGATCCGGGGAAAAGAGTCCCCCGAATCCACCGAGGGAACCGATGACACCCTTGGTAAAAGTCCGTTCTACAAGAGGCTTCATCTGTCGGACAGCCTCATAACCGGCGGTAATGTCAACGCCGGCCTCCTTATAGCGTTCGCTGTATGAATCAGTCATGGTTGCCGATTCTCCTTTCAATTATGGATGTCCCGGTCGGCAGCACCGCCGGAACGAAATCTGAGAGAGGTGGATTCCAAAACGCCGGTCTCAGCCGTTCTGTGCGTTTTTCGTCAGACGGTCAAAGGCTTCCTGATACTTGTCCAACGTCGCCTGCACAACGTCCGTGGGCAGAACAGGTGCCGGTTCAACACCGGCCAGATGGTTGTCCTTCAACCAGTCCCGCAGATACTGCTTGTCAAAGCTGGCCTGTCCGCGTCCGACAGCATAGCTGTCAGCTGCCCAGAACCGCGACGAATCCGGTGTCAGCACTTCGTCCGCCAGAACGAGATGCCCGTCCTCATCCAGACCGAACTCAAACTTGGTATCTGCAATGATGATGCCGCGGGACAACGCGTAATCGGCGGCTTTTGAATAAATCTCAATCGCAGCGTCGCGCACCAGAATCGCCAAAGCCGCACCCAGCTGCTCCTTCATGTACTCAAAGCTGACGTTTTCATCGTGGCCGCTGGCCGCCTTGGTAGACGGCGTGAAAAGCGGCGTCACAAATTTCTCGCTCTCACGCATTCCGGACGGAATGCGAATACCGCAGACTTCGCCGGATTCCTGATATGATGCCCAGGCACTTCCGGTCAGATAGCCGCGAACAATGCATTCAAAGGGGAGCATCTTCAGCTTTTTGACCAGCATGGAACGCCCAGCCAAAGAGGCATCCGACTGGAAGGGTACGGGGAAATCAGCCGGATTGGCGCTGATAAAATGTGTGGGGATGGTGTCCTTCAGAAAGTCGAACCAGAAAAGGCTCATCTGATTCAGAAGCACGCCCTTTCCCGGAACAGTGGTGTTCATAATGACGTCAAAAGCCGAGATACGGTCGCTGGTGACGATCAGCAGGCGATTGTCACCGGCATCATAAATTTCGCGGACCTTTCCGCTGGAAATCTGAACTGGCATGATATTCAACTCCTTATTTCTGTGCGTTCAGCATGGACTGAACGCGATCGAAAATGGCACGATCCTTTTCCTGGACTTCCTGTGCCATTGCCTTCTTTGCAGCACTCAGACGTTCTGCGATCGACTCGTCATACACGCCGAGAATCTGTTCCGCCAGAATCGCGGCATTGTCACCGCCGTCAATGGCAACGGTGGCCACGGGGACACCCTTCGGCATCTGAACGCTGGAAAGCAGCGCATCCAGACCATCCAGAGTCGAGGACTTGATCGGCACCGCAATCACCGGAAGTGTCGTGTGCGCGGCCAGAATCCCGGCCAGATGCGCAGCCTTCCCAGCGGCGGCAATGATCACGCCAAACCCGTTTTCACGCGCTGAGGACGAAAAAACCGCCGCAGATTCAGGCGTTCTGTGGGCGGAAATAATATGAATCTCATATGGAATTTGGTCGCGTTCGAATGTTTTAAGACAGCCGAGCATGACGGACAGATCACTGTCCGACCCTAAAATGACGGCAACCTTTTTCTGCTGGATTCCCAATGCAAAACCCTCCAAATGTCAAATTCAGTTGTAATGCCTGCAAAACAGGCAACGACTGTCTGTACATATATAATTGTAAAGCAAACCTGTGAAAAATGCAAGCAATTCACCGGGCAGGTTCGATTTTCAGAGAAGTGACCATTTATAGCAAAAAACAGTCGCTTCTTTTTGAAAGAATGAGCAACATTCCTCCAAACCGGCCAAAGAGATCGGGAGCGGAAATTGCAAAAAGCCCGGAAAGCGCTTTACAGCCGTTGAAAAATCTGATATAATAACATAGATGATGCAAAATCGGGTTGGTCTGCCTGATTTCCGGACAATCTGTCATCCCGCTTTGCATCCATCCAGGACAGCCCGATATATCGCATCGACGATGCAGACAGGAGATATCAAGAACCCATGATTGAATTGATGGAATACAAGCAGCGCGCCAAAGAACTGCAGCCGCAGCTGGAGGAGCTGAAAAGCGCGCTCAGCATCGATAAATTGACAGAAGAATATGAACAGCTCGAGGTCCAGACCCGTGAGAATACGTTCTGGGAGGATATCGAGGGCTCGCAGAAGGTCATGCAGCAGATGAAACAGCTGAAAGCCAAGCTGGATCGCTATAATAACCTGAAAACCAGAACAGATGACCTGTTTGCCCTGATCACCATGGCGCTGGAAGAAGACGAAGATGGAATGGAAGACGACATCCTGAACGAGTTGACATCGCTGGAAGAGTCGGTCGAACAGCTGAAGCTGGACACCATGCTTTCCGGTGAATATGACCGCCTCCCCGCCATCCTTTCCATCCACGCAGGCGCGGGCGGCACGGAAGCACAGGACTGGGCGCTGATGCTCTACCGGATGTACATCCGATGGGGCGAACGCCGCGGCTTTCAGGTCAAGGTTCTGAACGTTTTGGACGGCGAAGAAGCCGGAATCAAATCGGCCGATATCCTGATTGAAGGCGAAAACGCTTACGGCTACCTGAAGGGTGAACACGGCGTACATCGCCTCGTTCGCGTTTCACCGTTTGATGCCTCCGGCCGTCGCCATACCTCATTTGCTGCGGTGGAAGTGATGCCTGAAATTGATGACAGCGTGGACGTGGAAATCCGAAGCGAAGACCTGAAGGTCGATACCTACCGCTCCAGCGGTGCCGGCGGACAGCACGTCAATAAGACTGAGTCCGCAGTCCGCATCACGCACCTGCCCACCGGGATTGTCGTGGCCTGCCAGAATGAACGCAACCAGCATCAGAACCGCGAAATCGCCATGCGGATGCTGCGCTCCAAATTGATCGAGATCAAGGAGCGGGAAAAGCTGGATAAAATCGGTGATATCAAGGGCGAACAGAAACAGATTGAATGGGGCAGTCAGATTCGCAGCTATGTATTCATGCCGTATACGCTGGTCAAGGACAACCGGACAGGCTGCGAAGTCGGGAACGTCAACGCCGTCATGGACGGGGAGCTGGACGAATTGATCAATGCCTATCTGAAAGCCAGCGCCAATGGAACGCTGAACCTGAAATAACCCGAATCAATGACGCAGACAGAAGGGAGCAACGTATGGTTTCCAGAATCTGGACGGTTGGCCTGAACGGAATCGAAGGATATCGAATCTCCTGCGAATGTGATTTGTCCGGTGGCTTGCCTACATTTGACATTGTCGGCCTGCCGGATGCTGCTGTGCGCGAATCACGCGAGCGAATTCGTGCCGCAATCAAAAATTGCGGCTTTGACTTTCCGATGCGCCGTATTACGGTGAATCTGGCCCCTGCCGATACGCGTAAGGAGGGTGCGCTGTATGATTTGCCGATTCTTCTGTCTGTTCTGGCGGCGTCCGGACAGATACACGTGGACGTCTCCGACTGTGTATTTGTGGGCGAGGTTGCCCTGGACGGCTCGCTGCGCCCTGTAAACGGCATTCTGCCGTGCGCGGCGGCTGCTGCCGCAAACGGGTTCCCGCGCATTTTTGTCCCGCAGGAAAACGCTTCGGAAGCGGCTCTGGCCAAAGAACCGGCCGTTTATGGAGCAGAACATCTGAACCAGCTGCTTGCGGCACTGCGCGGCGAACAGGCGATTCCGCCGGCGCAGCCTGCGGAGAATGCGCCGTCCCAAGCGTATCCGGTCGATTTTGCAGAGGTACGCGGACAGGAAAACGCCAAGCGCGCCATGGAGGTTGCCGCGGCCGGTGGGCATAACCTGCTGATGAATGGCCCGCCAGGTTCCGGTAAAAGTATGCTGGCGCGCCGCCTGCCGACCATCCTTCCACAGATGACCTTCGAAGAATCCCTGCAAACCACCATGCTGTGGTCGGTCGCAGGTCTGACAGACCGCGCACACCCGCTCGTTGCGGAGCGGCCGTTCCGCTCCCCACACCATACCAGCACCGCCATCAGTTTGATCGGCGGCGGCCGTGACCTGCACCCCGGCGAAATTTCGCTTGCGCATAACGGTGTGTTGTTCCTCGATGAATTCCCTGAGTTTTCGCGCCATACCATTGACGTCCTGCGTCAGCCACTGGAAGACGGCTTTGTCACTGTTTCCCGTGCTTCGGGTACCGTCTCCTATCCATGCCGCTTCATGCTGGTAGCTGCAATGAATCCGTGCCGCTGCGGGTGGTATGGCCATCCCTCCGGAAAGTGCCACTGTACACAGGCACAGGTCGATGCCTATATGGGCAAAATCTCTGGTCCGATGCTCGACCGCATCGATATCTGCACGAACGTGCGCGAGGTCGCCTTTCAGGATCTGAGTACGCATACCCCGGCGGAGACCTCTGCCGAGATTCGGCAGCGCGTCAACGAAGCCAGAGCACTTCAACGGCAGCGTCTTGCGGGCAGCGGCGTTACCTGCAACGCCCATATGCCGGCCGCACTGATCGAGAAGTACTGCCGCCTCGGTGGTTCGGAACAGGCCATGGTTCGCCGTGCATTTGATAAATTCGGCATGAGCGCCCGCTCCTACCACAAAATCCTGAAAATTGCCCGCACCATTGCAGACCTTGCGGCCAGTGAAGCGATCACCTGCACACACATTGCAGAGGCGCTGCAATACCGTGGCGCCTGACCACTGAAGGGTGAAAACAACAAGAGAACGCCGAATCGCGGCGTGAATAGTTGTTGAACCTGTGAAAATGCAAAAAAGATGAACGAAACGACTTTACAAACGGGGCAATCTGTGCTATAATAAATTCGATCAAGGAAATAGAGGTCATCATCCATGTTGAATTGGCAGCTTTGCAGCGCAAATGAATATTATTATTTTCGCTTTACCAGCTTTTACGCGGGTAAGGCTTGTTTGCGTTTGTCCAAAGAGACGGTTTCAATGACCTCTGCACATCGATAAGTGCAGAAACCTCGTGAAATCAGAGCCTCCGCGGCAGACGCTGCGGGGGCTTTTTTACGTCAAATTATGAACGGAGGAACGATTCATGGTCGTCATACTCAAAGAACAGTACAATCCAGCTCAGCTGGACAATCTTGTTGACTGGCTCAAAAGCCTTGGCCTGCAAATCCACCGCAGTGAAGGCACCAAACATACCATTCTGGGTCTGGTCGGCGACACCTCAACGGTCGATATTGATCTGATTCAGGCACTCGATATCGTCGAGGAAGTCAAACGGATTCAGGAGCCGTATAAAAATGCAAACCGGAAATTCCATCCGGACGATACAGTTATCTCTGTCGGCCAGCCCCAACCGGTCCTGATCGGTGGCGGCAACTTTCAGCTGATTGCCGGTCCCTGTTCAGTGGAGTCGGAGGAACAGATTTGTGCCATCGCCGAAAGCGTGAAGCGTTCCGGTGCGACCATGCTTCGAGGCGGTGCTTTCAAACCACGCACATCGCCGTATGCCTTCCAGGGTCTTCGTGGAGAAGGCATTCGCCTCCTCCTGGAGGCAAAAAAACAAACGGGGATGCCGATTGTTACGGAAATCATGGACTTGTCTCAGCTGCCGCTGTTTGAGGATGTCGATGTGATTCAGGTCGGTGCACGCAATATGCAGAATTTTGAGCTGCTCAAAGAACTTGGTCATACCAGAAAACCGATTCTTCTGAAACGCGGTCTGGCCAATACCCTTCAGGAACTGCTCATGAGCGCCGAATACATCATGGCGGGCGGCAATGAACAGGTCATTCTCTGCGAACGCGGCATTCGAACGTTTGAAACCTACACCCGAAATACGCTGGACATTTCAGCCGTTCCGGCGCTGAAAACCATGTCGCACCTGCCCGTCATCGTTGATCCGAGCCACGGCACCGGCATTTCGCGGATGGTGCTGCCAATGTCGCTGGCGGCTACGGCGGCCGGTGCGGACGGACTGATTATTGAGGTTCACAATGACCCGCCCCATGCACTGTGTGATGGCGCACAGTCGTTGACACCGGAAACCTTTGATGCACTCACAAAAGCCGTACAGGCTGTGCGACCCTATGCATACGGCAATGCAAAGGAAGGGGGGAAACAGGCATGAACGTGGCGGTTATTGGCCTGGGGCTGATCGGCGGCTCCATGGCAAAGGCCATTCAGGAACAGACGGACTGCACGGTATACGGCACCGATCTGGTTCCGAGCGTCGTCCTCCGCGCCAAGCTGACCGGCGCAATCGACGACGAACTGACAATCGAACGACTGCACACCTGCGAAACCGTGATCATTGCCCTCTATCCGGCTGATACGGTGGAGTGGCTGCGGAACCACGCTGCTGATATTGCGAAGGAAGCACTCGTTGTGGACTGCTGCGGGATTAAAAAGTTCGTCTGCGATCAGGCTCAGCCCATTGCCGAAGCAAACGGCTTTACCTTTGTCGGCGGCCACCCCATGGCGGGGATTGAACGCTCCGGCTTCGATCATTCCAAGGGTGCCATGTTCCGCAACGCCTCGATGATTCTGACGCCGTCTGCCGGAACGGATATCCGCACGCTGGAACGCGCCAAACGCTTTTTCTGCTCCATTGGTTTTGCCAGCATCACGCTGCGCACGCCGGAAGAACACGACCGGATCATCGCCTACACCTCCCAGCTGGCACACGTTCTCTCCAACGCCTATATCAAAAGCCCAACGGCACCCTACCACAGCGGCCTGTCTGCCGGGAGCTTCCGCGACATGACGCGTGTGGCCACCATGAACCCCACCATGTGGACGGAGCTCTTCCTGGAAAACCGGGATCACCTGATCACGGAAATTGACGCGCTTGCCGAACGGCTGCTGGAGTACAGCGCCGCACTGAAGCAGAACGACGCCGACGGCCTGCGCCGCCTCCTCGAAGATGGTGTGATGATGAAAGCACTCTGCGATAAAAATGACGAACGCACCCAGGAAAACGGCAGGTGACACCATGCAAAAGGATCTCAGGAAAACCGTATCCATTCCGGCCTCCAAACCGTATGAGGTCGTCATCGGCAGACAACTGCTGGACTGCTGCGGCGAAGAAATTGCAGCGCGCCTGCATCCGACTCGCGTGGTCGTCGTGTCCGACCGAACGGTCGCCCGCCTGTATGGCGATCGTGTCTGCCGTTCCCTGCAATCGGCCGGTTTGCAAACGGCGCTTTGTGAATTTGAACCGGGCGAAGACCATAAGACCATGGAAACCGTTTCGGATATTCTCGCATTCTGCACGGCACACGGCCTGACCCGCTCCGACTGCATCGTTGCACTCGGTGGTGGAATCACTGGGGATGTCGCCGGTTTTTCGGCGGCGATTTATCGCCGGGGCATTTCCTTTGTGCAGCTCCCGACCACCTTCCTGGCCGCCATTGACGCATCCGTCGGTGGGAAAACAGGCGTCAATCTCCCGGCCGGAAAAAATCTGGCCGGTGCGTTCTGGCAACCCTCCTATGTCCTGTGCGACTGTGACTGCTTTGCAACATTGCCGCGGGAAACCTTCCTGGACGGTGTTGCAGAGGCTGTCAAGTACGGCATGATTTCGGATGCAGACCTGTTTGAGGCGATTCGCCGCGGTGACGCTAACCGACAGACGGAATCCGTTGTCGAACGCTGCGTGACGATCAAAAGCCAATTCGTCGCAGAAGACGAATTTGACAGGGGACTGCGCCAGAAGCTGAACCTCGGTCACACTTTCGGTCACGCCATCGAAACGTGCAGCGGGTACACCGTCACGCATGGCCACGCCGTTGCCATCGGCATGGTCGCCGCAGCGCACATGGCCAAACGACTGGGCCTGACGGATGCGGAAACGGTGCATCGCCTCACGGATACCCTGCAAGAGCTCGGACTGCCAACCACGACGCATTTACCGGCCAAACAGCTGCTCACGGTCATGCGGCAGGATAAAAAGGCGTTCGGCAATTCCGTCACCCTGATTCTTCCACAACAAATTGGCTCCTGCGTCCTGTATCCGATGCCGGTCGATCAGCTGCAATGGATGGGCGCAGATGATGAACCGGAGGCCCAGCCATGAACGTGCAGATTGAACCGCAGTCCCTGCGTGGCACCGTTCGCGCCATTCCTTCCAAATCGGATGCCCACCGTGCGCTGATCTGCGCCGCACTCGCAGACGACAAAACGCTCTATTTTCATCTCGCAAAGCGCCTGACGGGAGCGGGTGCCGCAGAGGATCTCCTTGCAACCGTCCAATGCCTGGACGCACTCCTCTCCGACCGACAGCCGGTCTGCCTGGACTGCCGGGAGAGCGGCTCAACGCTCCGCTTCCTGCTCCCGGTTGCCGCAGCCGTGGCTGAACGAACGCAGCTGACCGGAACCGGCCGTCTGCCGTTCCGTCCGCTTGGAGAACTCCGCACGCAGATGGAGCGTCATGGCGTACGGTTTTCGGCGGAACAGCTGCCGTTTGAAATCGCCGGTCGGCTGACGGGCGGAACGTACACACTGCCGGGCAACATCAGCTCGCAGTACGTTACCGGGCTGCTGCTCGCACTGCCGCTCCTGCCGGACGACAGTCAACTGATACTGACCACACCGCTGGAATCGGCGGCCTATGTCGAAATGACGCTGAAAACGCTGCAAGCGTTCGGCATCCGAATTCAATCGACGAAGGACGGCTTCCTGATTCCGGGCAGACAACACTATCATGCACCCGATGCGCTGGAACCGGAAGGGGACTGGTCGAACGCCGCCTTCTTCCTGACGGCAGGTATGCTTGGCAGCGGTGTCGAACTGTTTGGCCTGTCTCCGAATTCGGTGCAGGCCGACCGCGCCATTCTGTCCTGTCTCATGGGCTTCGGCGCCGAGGTAAATGCGTCAGACCGAGGTATTTGTGTCGCCTCCAACCCGTCTGTGAAGAAAAAACCATGCCGGATTGATGTATCTCCCTTTCCCGATCTGTTCCCGATTCTGGCCATCGCAGCCTGTGCGGTAGAGGGTGAAACCAGCCTTGTCAATGCGGCCAGACTGCGCCTGAAAGAAAGCGACCGCATTGCATCGACCGCCGCAATGATCAACGCGCTGGGCGGCCATGTGACCGAAGCGCCCGATGCATTGACCATCCACGGGACAGGCCGCCTGAACGGCGGTACGGTGTCCGGCATGGGCGACCACCGCATCGTCATGGCCGCAGCCATTGCATCGATGCTTTGTTCGTCGCCGGTACAGATTCTGGGCGCTGAAGCCGTTCAAAAATCATATCCGCTGTTCTTTGAAGATTTTCAACAGCTTGGAGGGAATGTCCATGTCGTCTGAAATTGGAAACCACCTGAAACTGAGCATTTTTGGCGAATCGCACGGCAGCGCCGTCGGTGCGGTTCTGGACGGCTTGCCGGCCGGGGAGACGATCGATCTTGGCGAGCTGTCGGCGTTTATGCAGCGCCGCGCCGGTGGAAAAACCATGACCACACCGCGCCGCGAAGCCGATGAGCCGGTCTTTCTGTCCGGCGTGAAGAATCAGCGAACGACCGGTGCACCGTTGGCTCTGATTCTGGAAAATGCTAATGTCCGCTCCGGTGATTACGATGCACTGGCCGGAAAGCCAAGACCGTCGCACGCCGATTACCCGGCTCATGTGAAATACGGCGGCTTTGAAGATCGCAGCGGTGGCGGCCATTTTTCCGGACGCCTGACAGCTCCGCTCTGCGCCGCCGGGGGAATTTGCAAGCAGATTCTGGCGCGAAAGGGCATTCTGATCGGTGCACACGTCGCATCCATCGGAGCTGTTTCGGATGATCGGTGGGATCCGGTCAACCTGACGGCAGATGACCTGCTTCGCCCGCTGACCCGACCGATTCCAACGCAGGACGCCACGGCCTGTGAGCGGATGCTGGAGGAAATTGCAGCAGCAGCAAAGGATGGCGATTCGGTGGGCGGTATCGTCGAATGCGCAGCCATTGGCCTGCCTGCCGGACTGGGCGACCCGCTGTTTGACGGGATGGAAAACCGCATCAGCGCGGCCATCTTCGGCATCGGCGCTGTCCGCGGCATCGAATTTGGCACAGGCTTCGCAGCCGCATCCATGCGTGCCTCAAAGCATAACGATGCCTGGCGGCTGAAAAACGGAACGGTCTGCACGGAAACCAATCATCACGGCGGCGTTCTGGGCGGCATCACAACCGGTATGCCACTGATTTTCCGAACCGCCTTCAAACCGACACCCTCGATCAGTCAGGAACAGAAAACGGTGGATTTGAACACCATGACCGAAACAACCATAGCGATTCAGGGGCGACACGATCCATGCATCGTACCGAGAGCCGTTCCGTGTGTGGAAGCGGCACTTGCCTTTGTCCTGCTGGATGCAGTTTGTGAAGCCAGATAATGAAAGGATTTGACCACATGGAATTGGAATTACCTAGAAAGCAACTCGACGAAATTGACCATGACATTCTGCGGCTGTTCCGCAAGCGGATGGAAACAGTTCAGTCGGTCGCCGCCTATAAACAGGAAAATCATCTGCCGGTCTTTCAGGGTCAGCGCGAGCGGGAAATTCTGAACCGCGCAGCGGAGGAAGCCGGTCCGGAGCTGGAAGACGCTGCCAGAATTCTCTACGCGACGCTTCTCGACCTGAGCCGCTCCGCTCAGGCGCGTTTCCTGACGAAGCCCGGCTGCCTGTCGGAAAGCATCCGGAAAGCCATCGACGAAACGGCCCCTGTCTTCCCCAAGCACAGCCTGGTCGCCTGCCAGGGCGTCGAAGGCGCGTATTCACAGATGGCGTGTGACAAATTCTTCCAGACGGCCAATATCCTCTATTTCCGCAACTTTGAAGGTGTATTCAATGCTGTTGAACAGGGACTTTGCCCCTACGGCGTCCTGCCGATTGAAAACAGTACACACGGAACGGTCAACGAGGTCTATGACCTGATGCGCCGCTATTCCTGCTGCATCGTCCGGAGCATCAAGCTGAAGATCGACCATGTCCTTCTGACGCCGCCGGGCGTCAGACTGAATGATGTCCGTGAAATCTTCTCCCACGAACAGGCCATCGGCCAGTGTTCTGATTTTCTGAAACAGCACCCTGATATCCGCGTTACCGTCTGCGAAAATACGGCAGCTGCGGCGAAGGCTGTGGCGGAGTCCGGCCGGAAAGACTGCGCCTCCATCTCGTCACGCAGCTGTGCAACGCTCTATGGCCTGCAAATTGCCGCGGAAGATATCCAGAACAGCGACAGCAACTACACACGCTTCATCTGCATTTCCAGAAAACTGGAAATCTATCCGGGCGCCAACCGCATCAGCCTCATGCTGGCGGTTCCCCATAAACCGGGCGCACTCTACTCGTTGATCGCCAAATTCTCCGCGCTTGGCGTCAACCTGACCAAGCTGGAAAGCCGACCGATTCCGGGCAGCGATTTTGAATTCCTCTTCTATTTTGACATGGAAGCATCCGTCTATACGCCGTCTGTCCTGTCGCTGCTCGATGAGCTGGCAGAAGGCCCTGAACAGTTTGTCTTCCTGGGCAGCTATTCGGAGGGCTGAGCCATGGAATACGGTTTGATCGGCGAGAGGCTCGGCCACAGCTATTCGGAGGTTATTCATCGTGCCTTCGGCGCCTATGATTATACGCTGCACAGCTTGCCGCCGGATGAATTGGAGCATTTTTTTCAAACCAGCAACTTCCGTGGCATCAATGTCACGATCCCGTACAAAAAATCGGTTATTCCGTTCTGCGCGGAGCTGTCAGAGACGGCGCAGAAAATCGGCAGCGTCAACACCATTGTTCGCCGCCCGGACGGCAGCCTGTATGGCGATAACACCGACTATTTCGGCTTCGTGGCCATGGCGCGCCTCGCCGGAATCGATTTCACCGGAAAGCGCGTGGCGATTCTCGGCAGCGGCGGGACTTCCCTGACGGCACAGGCTGTGACGGCGGATGCCGGTGCATCCGCCGTGACCGTCGTTTCCCGCAAGGGTCCCGTCACCTGCGACCATCTCGGAGTAGCCGCACAGGCCGATGTGGTCATCAATACCACGCCGGTCGGGATGTATCCCAACAACGATGCTTCACCGGTGCCGCTGGAGCGCTTCCCCAACTGCTCTGGCGTGCTGGATGTGATTTATAACCCGCTGCGCACCCGGCTACTGTCTGCCGCCAGGGAGGCCGGCATCCCTCATGCAGGTGGACTGTATATGCTGACAGCGCAGGCCGCCAGAGCCTATGAGGTGTTCCGAAACGAACCCATGCCGGATAACATCCTGCAATCGGTCTATCACCGCCTGACAGCCGACGTCAGCAATCTGGTTCTGGTCGGTATGCCTGGCTGCGGAAAATCAACGGTCGGACGGATGCTGGCTGAACGGCTGAACCGACCGTTTGTCGATCTCGACGAGGTCGTCGCCGGACAAGCCGGAAAGACGGTGCCGGAGATCTTTGCGCAGGAGGGCGAAGCTGCGTTCCGCCGGATGGAGGCTGCTGCTGCGTCGGAAACCGGTAAACAGAAGGGTCTTGTGATTGCCTGCGGCGGTGGCGCCATCCTGACTGCGGAAAATCGTGCCGCACTGCGTCAAAATGGCCGCGTCTACTGGCTGCAACGCGCAATCGGCCAGCTGGAAACCAGTGGCCGTCCACTCTCGACCGGGCTGGATGCACTCTTTGCCCTGGCCAGACAGCGCGAACCGCTCTACCGTCTGGCCAGCGACTGCATCATCGACAACAACGGCCTGCCGGAAACGACGGTACAACAGATTCTGGAGGATTTCAATGAGAGTATTGGTGATTAACGGCCCGAACCTGAATATGCTCGGCGTTCGGGAACCGGATATTTACGGTAGGCAGGACTATGCATCGCTTTGCAGCTTCATCCGAAGCACGGCAGACGAGCTGCAAATCACAGTGGAGATTGTCCAATCCAATCACGAAGGCGTGCTGGTCGATACCATCCAGCAGGCGCTTGGCCAATTTGACGGCATCGTCATCAATCCGGCTGCGTATACGCACACCAGCGTGGCCATTCTGGATGCACTGAAGGCGGTTCAGCTTCCGGCTGTGGAGGTTCATTTGTCGGATGTCCGAACGCGGGAGCCGTTTCGTCAAATCTCCTATGCGGGGATGGCGTGCCGGAAAACCTTCTGCGGGATGGGCTTTGAAGGCTATCGCGCCGCACTTTGCTTCCTGGTGGAAACGCTGAAGGGGTAGGGGACTATCCAGTGCGGTGCGGTGAGCCGGATTGACAAATGCGGCAGCTCTGTGATATACTAAACGGAAAGCGTTCCGGCGACAGCACTCCCGATTTCAAAAAATAGCCGGAGCGGGACGGAGGAAATCAGAATGCATGACAGCTTTGAAGAATATGCACGTCTCGGCACGGAGTTTCTGCCGGTCACGGAAGAGGAAATGCTCATGCGCGGCTGGGACTACTATGATTTTCTCTACATCTGTGGCGATGCATATGTCGATCACCCATCATTCGGTGCTGCCATTATCAGCCGCGTACTGGAAAACGAGGGCTACCGCGTCTGTATGCTGTCTCAGCCAAAATTGAAAAACGGCGAGGTTGTGATTCCGTTCCCGGAACCGCGCCTGGCGGTGCTGGTGTCCTCCGGCAACATTGACTCCATGGTCGCTCATTACACAGCGGCCAGACGGCGCAGAAGCGAGGACTGGTATTCTCCTGGCAAACGCGCCGGACTGCGTCCGGATCGCGCCGTGATCGTCTATGCACAGGCTGCTCGAAAAAAATGGCCGGATATCCCGATCATTCTCGGCGGACTGGAAGCCTCGCTCCGCCGCTTTGCCCACTATGATTATTGGGACGATGCGGTCAGACCGTCTGTTTTGATCGAATCCGGCGCAGACCTGCTGAGCTATGGCATGGGCGAACACTCCATCACCGAAATTGCCGATCTGCTCGATCGCCACATTCCGGTGCAGCAGATCACATCTGTCCGCGGGACCTGCTTTGTCAGCCGCGAAAAGGGACGCTCCAGCTTCGAAGAGGTGGAGTGCGCCCCGTTCGATAAAATCCGGGACAAGGCCCCGGCCGCCAAAGCGGAATATGCCAAGGCCTGCCGACAGCAATATAGAGAACAGGATTTCACCAGTCAGCGTGCCATCGTGCAGCGCCATGGTGACCGCTTCCTCGTGCAAAACCCACCGGCTCTGCCTCTGACGCAGCACGAACTGGACTATGTCGCCTCACTGCCGTATTGCCGGGACTGGCACCCTTCCTATGCGGAGCAGGGCGGCGTACCGGCAATCGATGAAGTCAAATTTTCCATCGCACACGTGCGCGGCTGCTTCGGGAACTGCTCGTTCTGCTCGCTGGCCTTTCATCAAGGACGATTCATCCGGGTTCGTAGCCACGAATCTGTCCTGGCAGAGGCCAGGCTGCTCACACAGCTGCCGGATTTCAAAGGCTATATCCACGACGTCGGCGGCCCAACGGCCAATTTCAGACAGCCGTCCTGCGCCAAACAGCAGAAGATGGGTCTTTGCCGGGACAAGAGCTGCCTGGCACCGGAAAAATGCAGCGCACTGATTGTCGATCACAGCGACTACCGCGAGCTGCTGGCGAAGCTCCGAAAGGTGCCCGGCGTCAAAAAGGTCTTTGTCCGATCGGGCATTCGCTTTGATTACCTGATTTATGATGAAGATGAACGCTTCTTTGACGATCTCGTGCGCTACCATATCAGCGGACAGCTGAAGGTGGCACCGGAGCACTGCTCCGGCAACGTGCTGGTCAAGATGAACAAACCGCAATTTGAGGTGTTCCGCGCCTTCAAAAAGAAATATGAAGAAAAAAACCGGAAATTCGGGCTGAAACAGTATCTCGTCCCGTATCTGATGTCGTCCCATCCGGGCAGCACACTGGCGGATGCCGTGGCGCTGGCCGAATACCTGCACCATGAAAAGATCAATCCGGAACAGGTACAGGATTTTTATCCGACACCGGGGACCATTTCCACCTGTATGTTCTATACGCATCTGGATCCCAGAACCGGGAAACCTGTCTATGTCGCGGAAACGCCGGAGGAAAAGGCGATGCAGCGCGCACTGCTCCAGTGGAAAAAACCGCAGAACTATGATCTTGTCTACGCCGCACTCGTTCAGTGCGGACGGAGAGACCTGATCGGATCCGGTGCCAATTGCCTGATTCCGGAACGCTCAAAGCCGAAAGAAGCGCCAAAAAACCGCAGCAACGGCAAAAGAACCTCTCCCGGGCGGCTTCAAAGAGGCAGACGATGAGAAAACCGAAGAAATCGCTTGCAAAAACGGAAAAGATCGTGTATAATATTGATTTGTGAACTTGTAGATGGGTCGTCAGAACAGACGCCCCTGTAGGATGGTAAAGAAGGACAGAATATGCAAAGATTTCAAATTCTGAAAAAGCAGCAATTGAATGAACAGGTTGTATCGATGACATTCTATGCGCCTTACATTGCTGCAAAAGCACAGGCCGGGCAATTTATCATTTTCCGCCTGGATGACCATGGCGAGCGCGTACCGCTCACCATCGCGGACTATGACCGCACTGAAGGAACCATTTCCGTGATCTTCCAGCCGATCGGCAGCTCGACGAAAATGCTGGCCGCCTGCGAAGTGGGGGATTGTCTGGCTGACCTGGTTGGGCCGCTGGGCAACGCAACGGACATTCAGGGCGTTCGCCGCGCAATCGTCGTTGGCGGCGGTGTCGGCTGCGCCATTGCATACCCGACCGCCAAAGCGCTGAAAGAGGCCGGTGCCGATGTCACGGCGATCATTGGCTTCCGAAACAAAGATCTCGTCATTCTCGAACAGGAGTTTTCAGCGGTCTGCAACTCGCTGAACATCACCACAGATGACGGCTCCTACAGCCGCAAGGGCTTCGTGACGGATGTTCTGCGCGAACTGCTGGAAGCTGATCAGGGCTATGATCTGGTTGTTGCCATCGGCCCGGTTCCCATGATGAAGTTTGTCTCCAAAACGACTGAGCCGTTCGGCGTGAAAACGCTGGTCAGCCTCAACCCGATTATGATTGACGGGACAGGTATGTGCGGTGGCTGCCGTGTCACGGTAGGCGGAAAAACGAAATTTGCCTGCGTAGACGGCCCCGACTTTGACGGTCATCAAGTGGATTTTGACGAATTGATGCGCCGCAACCGCTTCTATCAGGAAGAAGAAGCACAAAATATGAATCATGTTTGCCGCTTGACAGGGGGTGTCCGCCGTGGCTAATTCGTCCTTGAAAAAAGTGCCGATGCCGGAACAGGCACCGGATGTCCGCAATCATAACTTTGAAGAAGTCAGCAGCGGCTATACGGCTGCTATGGCCAGGGAAGAGGCGGAACGCTGCCTCAACTGCAAAAACCGTCCCTGTGTTTCCGGCTGCCCGGTGAATGTTGCGATCCCGGACTTTATTGCCAAAATTCGCGAAGGCGATATCGATGCGGCTTACGCCGTCATTCAGCAGAACAATGCGCTGCCCTCTATCTGCGGCCGTGTCTGTCCGCAGGAATCGCAGTGCGAAAGCCGCTGCGTCCGCAGCATCAAAGGCGAAGCGGTCGGTATTGGCCGTCTGGAACGCTATGTTGCGGATACCATTCGTGCAAAGGGCGCTGCTGCGCCGACCGTCCCGGAAAAGAACGGCCATAAGGTCGCCGTTGTCGGTGCCGGTCCTGCCGGTCTGACCTGCGCGGGCGATCTGGCCAAGCTGGGATACGAAGTGACCGTCTTTGAAGCTTTCCATACGCCCGGCGGCGTCCTGATCTACGGCATTCCGGAGTTCCGCCTGCCGAAAAGCATCGTCGCCGAAGAAATCAAAAATCTGGAAGCAATGGGCGTCGAGATCATGACCGATATGATCATCGGCCGCACGCTGTCTCTCGATGAACTGGTCGAACAGGGCTATGAAGCCATCTTCATCGGTACCGGTGCCGGTCTGCCGATGTTCATGGGCATCGAAGGCGAATCCCTGCTCGGTGTCTACTCCGCAAATGAATACCTGACACGAATCAATCTCATGAAAGCATACCGGGAGGACTACGATACCCCCGTCAAACACAGTCGTTCGGTCGCCGTCATTGGCGGCGGGAACGTCGCGATGGATGCTGCCCGCTGCGCCAAACGCCTCGGCGCTGAAAACGTCTATGTCGTCTATCGCCGCTCTGCCGAAGAAATGCCGGCACGGCGCGAAGAAGTCAGCCACGCCGGCGAAGAGGGCATTACCTTCCTGTATCTGACCAACCCGTCGAAGATCGTCGGAGACGAGTCCGGCCACGTGACCGGCATTGTCTGCGATCGTATGGAGCTCGGTGAACCGGATGCATCTGGCCGCCGCAGACCGATCAAAATCGAAGGCTCGGAGTTCGTGCTGGAGGTCGATGCCGCCATCATGGCACTTGGTACTACCCCGAACCCGCTGATTCGCTCCACCACCCGCGGTCTGGAGACAAACGCCAAAGGCTGCATCCTCGTCGATGATTCCATGGCCACCACACGTGAAGGTGTGTACGCCGGTGGTGACGCCGTTACCGGCGCTGCAACCATTATCCTCGCCATGGGTGCCGGGAAAAAAGCAGCCGCCTCGATTCATGAACGCCTGATGGGCGGAGAAGCGAAAAACTGAGCCTCAGCTCAATATTTTGAAAGTACAAAGAGGGAGTCAACCGTCGGTTGACTCCCTCTTGACTTTTCGGAAACCGTATGCTATCATGAAATAAACAAAAACGCAAGGGTGATTGTATGAAACAGCTGCACAACCTCTGCCTGAAAATGGCCATTTGCCTGATGGCCTTCCTCCTCAGTATCTCATTTTTCGGCTGCGAAGCAGCTCAAACGACGCCGAAGCCGGAAACCCCGTACGGCAATGCCAATCCGCTGAACGGCGCGGGCGCAGAGCTGTCCACCGATGCCTTTGCCCTGCAGCTTCATTTGGTGACAAAGGATGATGCCGTCGAGATGACACCACAGGAGCTGATTCGGCGCCTGCGGGAAAATTGCCTGGAGCCCGGCACGTATCTGATTCCATCCGCGGTCGAACTGTCCGGCCTTGCTGACCTTCAGCTGGATGGCCATCAAGCCGTTGTTTTTCTGGAGCAGGGTCTGCAAATGACCGGGTGCGAACGCGTGACGATTTGCAATCTCGTCTGCATCGGTTCAGTGCAGCTGAAAGACAGTCGTGATATCGTTTTGCAGCAGATGGACGTTCAGTGTGAACAGGGTACCATGGTCGTAGACGCAGACTGCCGTAAGATCCGTCTGGCGGACTGCCGCATCACCGCTCAGTACGGTGCGGCATTGTGCAATCAAGCTGATGACCTGACGCTCTTAAACAGCGTCATTTGCTATGGAGAAGCGGGTCTGCTCGATCAGTCTGCCAGCGGTCTCTCTGTTCGAAACTGCCTGCTGACCGGCGAAGGCACGGCCATTGAGACAAGCGGGCGGGATGTGTCCATTCGCGGAAATACCATCGAAACAGGAAAGAGCGCGACCGGCGTGATTCTGCACGGCGGCAACGTGTATGAGGCAGAAGCCGGAACACTCCGCAGAGAAGTCGAAGCAGAACCGGTTCGTTATGTGCTGCACAACGGCCTGCTTGCAGAAAATACCATCCGGACTGCCCGGTGCGGGATTCTGCTGGACGGCGTGACCAATACAGCTGCCATCCTGAACTCCGTGACGGCCATCGAGGTGCGAAACGGCCATTCGATCTATGTCTGTGACAACGAACTCGGTGCTACGCTGACGGCAACCAATGTCGAATATCTGCTGGCAGACGGCAATCAATATCCGGAGGACGGCTATCCGCATGACCCGGTGACAACCAACCTGCTGGCACCGAGTGGCGATACACTCCTGGACGTTGATGCGCGCCTGGAATGCGGCGTAGATGAAACACTGCTGCCGCAGGTCGATCGCGACCTCTTTGTCGGAGCCGAAACCAAAACAACCGTCCGGGATGCAGCATCGCTCGAAAATAACCGAACCGTAGACGTTTATCTGTCGGAGGAAGCCGCGCAAACCGGTGCGCAGCGCGTCATTTTGCCACCGGGAAAGTATGCGGCACAGGAGACGATTCAATTCGGCGGCAATGGGTATGATGAAACGGTTGTCTATGGCTACGGTGTCTATCTCGAAAAGCCGAAGGGGCTGGAACCACACCTGAACCTTTCCGGTGTCAACGGGCTGACCGTCAAAGGTGTGACCTTCGCATTTGCACAGCAGTCCTGCGGTCAGGTTCATGTCCTGAAAAAACTGGGCGCAAACCGCGTCCTCGTCGTGACGGGTGCTGGGATGATCAATGAATTTGGCAATACAGACCCCGCCTATTTTAACACAACCAGCATCGGCTTGCAGCGCCGCGGCACTTTCTTCGCCTCCTGCGACGCCAGCTACAGTAGCATCGCCCATTCCGATGAACTGGAACCCGGAACGATGCGAATCACGCTGGGCGGTGACCTCTACCAAAAGGTACAGATCGGCGATGTCCTGACCTGCCGAGCCTCTGCCGGCAATACGCCGACCGTCTCCATTTACGATTGCGCCGACGTCCAATTCCGTGACGTAACCATGTACGGCAACTCGGCCTGCTTTGCCTTCTATGAATCCGACAACCGCACAGCCACAACCTATTATCGCGTACTGAATACATCGCGGACGGGCGAATTGATTCCAGAATCGGTGTATCAGCACTACCGCGATCTGGAGGAACGCTACACCCAGCCGGATGATGATCGGCCATTGAACCTGGAAATCTCTATGGATGAGCTGGGACGCTTCCGCGGCGCACCACCACACATCGGCTCCATGGATGCAACACATACAAATGCCTGCGCAGAAGGCAGCCATGCGATCTCGTGCCTGTTTGAAAACATGGATGATGACGGGACGAATCAGAAATCGATGCACGCAAGACTGCACGCCTATGAAGTGGATGAGGCCAGCCAGACCGTCACCCTGACATACAAAGGCAACCTGACAGAAGCCGGTTGGAAGGTGTATGGTCAGGAGAACCCGAATTATCTCTGCCACGACTTCCGCGCAGGCGACCGCATCTATATCTACACCTCATCGGGACATCTGGTGTATGACGGTGTTGCCCTGACCGCCGGCGAATATGTCGGTGACGGCAGCGGGGAGATCGGCCTCAAAAATGGAGCGATGCAGACCGGAACCTATCCGCTATATCGACTCACGGCGGCGCTGTATGAAGAAGCCGATGGTCAGCCGGTTCGGTGCTTCCACGAAGATGCCCTGCAAACTCAGGGTGCTGACGGCGCAATGGGCACCTATGCGGACTACCTCGCCAGGGACAATCGATGGGAGGCAGACTATAAAGTCCTGGTGGACAACCGGAGCATGGCTTCCGGCGGGTTTCTGTTCGATAATACCATGGTTCGAAACATTCGCTCCCGCGGCCTGCTGATCAAGGCTTCTGACGGCACGATTTCCAACTGCACGTTCCGGAATATCGGCATGAGCGCCATCGCTGTGAATTATGAAATCTACTGGGGAGAATCCGGCATTGTTGAGAATCTGATAATCGAAAAAAACCTATTTTATCATACCGGGTATTTTGGAACGGATGAAAGCCTTTCTGTGATCAGCGTGAATGGCCTGAACAGCTCTGGGGAAGAGGATACGCTGCTGTACCAGAACATTCGAATCGCAGACAACCGCTTCATCAATCGTTCGACAGACTACTGCATTTACCTGCGTGGAATCAAAAAGGCGACCATTACGGGGAACTACATGGGCATCCACGGCGAAGAGGATAACCGAATGCGCGGCGGACAGGGCGTGACGCCGGTCATTTGCCTGAGAGGTGCAGTTGAGATAGAACTGAACGATAACACCTACGAGCTCTTTGAAAAAGCGTATTGTAAACCGTATCTTCAACGGCTGCTCGTCAGGGAAAATGCATCCAAATTGTCCGGCAACGATTTTGAACGCTGAACAATCGCAAAAGGGAAGTGTGATATCCATAATTCCAAACACCGAACGGCTTTGTGATGTTCGTCCTGCACCGCACATCGTAGCGGATGCAAATGCACATCGCAGCCGCCCACATCAGAAAATCACCAAAGCGTCCCTTACAAAGTCGCAGCCGCCTACATTGGGTCGGTTCCAAAGCCTCCCTTGTGTAAGCGGGACGAAGGATTGTCGTTGCTTGCGGAGTATCATTCGGTCATGGGAAACGCTGTTTTCTGTGTTCTTGCATTCAAAAATAGAAACCCGCCAGCTCCCTCGTCAAAGCTCCCTCTGACGAGGGAGCTGGCGCGAAGCGCCTGAAGGAGAGAAGACTTTTTCTGTGCTTGTCCCTTATCCGCAGTTGCCCAGCCTCTTGGCTTCCCCTCTGGGAGAGCTGTCACTGAAGGTGAATGAGAGGGCAGAATTAAACGATGCGCTCGTACAGCGCTGTGATCAGTGAAAAACGATACGCGTCTGCGGGTGCTGCGCCTACGGCGTATGGCACGGAACGCAGGAGGGAGAGAAACGTTTTTCTACAGAATCACTTTCTCCTGTAACGGCCAGTATCAGGTCGTTTCCAAAGCCTCCCTTGTGCCAGAGAGACGAAGGATTGCCGATGCCTACGGCGAAGCATTTCCTATTGCAGCCCATCGTCGGGTATCTTCCGACTGACTTCTCCTTGCCGTTCCACCCCACACACTTCATCCAACCATCACTCCTCACAATTGGAACCGCCAGACCCGTTCGCGCCAGCGCATATTACGCAAAAGAAAACACCTTTGTCGATTGACAAAGGTGTTTTTCTTTGGTGGACGCTAACGGGTTCGAACCGCTGACCACTCGCACGTCAAGCGAGTGCTCTACCAGCTGAGCTAAGCGTCCATCTGATCGGGGGGGGTTAGCGTTTCAGCCGCCCAACGAGATATATTATACACGATTCTTCGTCCGTTGTCAAGCCCCTACGGCAAAAAAAGCAAATTTTTTTTCGTGATCTTTCGGCGGGTCATTCAACGCGTTGAACGGCTCCATAATTGCGGGATGTCGGCTCGCTCAACGCGTTGAATCACCGGGAACAATTCTTCGTTCAGATCAGGGGAACGGTGCAGTCCGGCAGCGTTTTGATCCGGAAGATCGGCTGCCACTGCGCGGTGTCTACGGCCTCACGGCGTACTCCCGAACAGGCTGCATGGAATGCGGACGGAACACCGGACAAAACGACCGCAGTTGGGCCATCTGCACCGCCGATGATACCGATGGTTGCGGCTCCCGGAACATCCGAACCGGCACCACGTACCAGATCATCGCTCGGCGTACAGTCCACCAGAGAAAACGGCGGCTTTCCATCCTCCGGCGAAAGGGAATACTGCATGAGCAGCACGTTTGAAATGCCGTCGCAAAGCGTCTGCCAGCTCAGATCCTGAACCGTCAGTGTGTAAACCTGATTCGAGATCGGGTGGCAAACGGATACAGATTCGCCGATGGACGGTGTCGAAAACGGCACGCCCAACACTTTTTGAGGCCGTTGCTCCATGCGAAGCGTGCAGAAAAACGGCTCGGAAACGTCAGCACCCTTCCAACGGTAAGCAACGCGATGCAAAAGCCAGACGCGCTCCGGGTTCAAATGATAGTGTTCCATGAAACGAAGCACGTCCGCCTCCTGACAGGCTTCCTCCGGAAAACAGGCGGCAGGCCAATATACCATGCTGCAGGCGTGCGCAGTGGGCAGCTTTTGACCGTTCCATGTAATATGGCCGCGAAAATCCAGCTCCAACGGCTTCTGAGTAGAATGCCTGTCCATCGCAGCTCGAACGTCTTCCGGATCCGCTTCCATGCAAATGTCCACGACAAGCCCCTGCTCACAAAGATACATGGCGGGGATGTGCCATGTCTGTTCGCCCCAGGAAAAAATGACATCCAAATCTTTTTCGAAACCGATGTCTTTCGAGCCGTTTTCAAATCCACCATCAAAGCTGACGCTCCACGCTGCCGGTTCATCGGATTCAACAGGGGAGGTCGCCTCCGAGTCCTCATCCTCCAAAACAGCGATGCCGGACAAATCCAGCTCATCCTGCAGGGAATGAACATAGGCATACGGGTCATCCATAGGATCCAGCTTGAATTGCTCGGCAATCGCCTGAAGCGTCTGTTTTTGTTCCGGCGTTGGCGGGTATTCCGCCAGAAAGCCCGAAAACTGCTCACGAGTCCAGGCGTGGCACTGCTCGAGCGCTGCCATATCGGTACCGGATAACAGCAGGCGGAGCAAATCCTCAAAATTCCGCGCAATCGGGTGGATGTAGTCCCCAAAATTCATGGGGTTGACCGCAAAAATCACGGAACCAAAATCCGGGACGGTGCAATAATGAATCCCGTCCACCCCGGCACAGCCGAGAATGACAGCGCCTTTTGGTGTGCAGAAGTAAACGCAGGAATTGTCACCCGGAGCAAAACCGAGTGCAGACAAATCCAAGTGCAGCGCCTTCAGCCGTTTATAACATTCATCCATATTGAAACCCTCACAGACCTGGTACAATTTTGTTGGGTATAGAATAGCACAATTCGCCGCTGAATGCAAGTGACCTCAAAAAAACGCCCCCCGCAATTTATTCAACGAAACCGGCAAAAGGGTCTTGACTTTAGCGCGGCAATGTGGTACTATAGTATAGCGATTTTGAAATATGGAGGATGCATCATGCCGAATTACCGGTCTGAGTCGATTGATCGCCTGTTCCGCGCCATTATGACGCTTGACAATCTGGATGAATGCTATGCATTTTTTGAGGATATCTGCACCATCAAAGAGGTGCAGGACATGACACAGCGGTTGGATACCGCCTTTCTGCTCAACGAGGGAATGAGCTATCAGAACATCTCCCAACAGGTCGGTGTCAGCACCGCGACGATCGGCCGCGTCAGCCGCTGCCTGAACTATGGAAACGGCGGATATAAGGCGATTATTCAAAAATTGAAAGAGGCGGAGAATACCTGATGAATATTGCTGATTCTGTTTTGAAAAATGACGAAAAAATCGTCTATCTCTTGCGCTCACTGTATACACGGTACGGATATTCTCATTTCAAAATGAGCCAGTTTGAGGAATATGACCTCTACGTCCGCAACAAGGATTTCCTGATTTCCGACAGCGTCATCACCTTCACCGATACAAACGGCAAGCTGCTGGCGCTGAAGCCGGACGTCACGTTCTCGATCATCAAGAATAACAAATACACGCCCAACTGCGTGCAGCGGTATTGCTACAACGAAAACGTCTACCGCGTCTCGAAGGATACACACGCCTTCCGCGAAATCATGCAGGCTGGACTGGAATGCATCGGTGACATTGACAACTACTGCATTTGTGAAGTGCTGATGCTTGCGGCTCAAAGCCTGCAAACGATCTCAAATGATTCCGTCCTCACGGTTTCCTGCCTGGATTTTATCTTCGAAATTCTGGACAGCCTTTCGCTGTCGCCGGAAGTGGAGCAGAAGCTCCTGAAATGCATCGGCGAAAAAAATACACATGAGTTGACCAGAATTTGCCGGGAGCACATCGTCGCCGATGAAAAAGTGGAGGCACTGAAAGCGTTGACATCTCTTTACGGCACAGCCGCCGACGTCCTGCCGCAGCTGCGTCGAATACTCACGGGAATCGTCTCGGACGCCTCAATTCAGCACTTTGAAACCATCGTCTCCAAGGTGAACGACAGTCCCTATGGGAACCTGCTCCGTATCGACTTTTCCGTCGTCGGAGATATGAAATATTACAACGGCATCGTCTTTAAGGGCTTCGTCAATCAGATCCCAACCAGCGTGCTGTCCGGCGGTCAGTATGACCGGCTGATGCAGAAAATGGGGCATCGCTCCCGAGCCATCGGCTTTGCTGTCTATCTGGATACGCTGAAACGCCGCAATTCGTTGAAACAGTACGATGCAGATATCCTCCTGCTCTACGATGAAACAGCAGATCTGCAGGCGCTGCATGAGGCGGCAGCCCGACTTTCAGCAGAGGGAGAAACCGTGCAGCTGCAACGCGCCGTGCCGGAACGAATGAGATACCGGCAGATCATGAAATTTCAGAATGGGGAGGTGACCGTTCTTGGATAAGATGCTGAACATTGCATTGCCGAAGGGCAGACTTGGCGAAAAAGTCTACGCCATGTTCGAAAAGGCCGGGTTTGATTGCCCATCAATTCATGAAAACAACCGGAAGCTGATTTTTGAAAATCCGGCAAACGGCGTCCGCTATTTCTGGGTCAAGCCCTCCGATGTGGCCATCTATGTCGAGCACGGCGTCGCCGATATCGGTGTCGCCGGGAAAGACATCCTGCTCGAATACCAGCCGGATGTGTATGAACTCCTTGATTTGAACATCGGCAAATGCCGCATGGCGGTCGCTGCCAAATCGGGTTTTCATGACAACCCCGATCGAACGCTACGGGTGGCAACGAAGTTTTCGAACATTGCACAGACCTATTATACATCACAGGGGCGCGACATCGACATCATCCATCTGAATGGTTCCATTGAAATTGCACCCATTCTGGGTCTGTCGGACGTCATTGTCGATATCGTAGAAACCGGTACCACGCTGCGGGAGAATCATCTGGAGGTCATCGAGACAATTCTGCCGATCAGTGCCAGACTGATTGCCAATCAGGCTGGGTTCAAATTCAAAAACGAAGCCATCACGGAACTCGTGCATCAGATTTCAGCACAGCTGGAGGAAGACAAATGATCAAGATTCTGAAATACGGCGAGGTTGAACCGTCCCAAATTTTCGCAAGGGCCATGCCTGAAGTGAATGTCACGGATACTGTTGCCGAAATCATCCGCGAAGTGCGCGAAAAAGGGGATAAGGCGCTGTTTGCCTATTGCGAAAAGTTCGATCATGTCCAACTCTCCGCTCTGGCCGTCAGCGAAGCGGAAATTGAAGAGGCCATGAAAACGGTCGAACCACGCCTGATCCGCGTGCTGACACGCGCATCGGAAAACATCCGAAAATTCCATGAGTGCCAGAAGCGCACCGGCTTCATCCTCAATCAGGAAACCGGCGTGGTAATGGGACAGAAGATCATTCCGATTGACCGCGCAGGACTGTACGTGCCGGGTGGTACTGCGAGCTATCCCTCTACCGTCCTCATGGACGCCATTCCGGCGAAAATTGCCGGGTGCCGCGACGTGGTCATGGTGACACCGCCCGGTCAAAACGGCAAGGTCAACCCCGCCATTCTGGCCGCGGCAAAGATTGCGGGTGTCGACCGAATCTTCAAGGTGGGCGGCGCACAGGCGATTGCTGCACTGGCCTATGGTACCGAATCCATCCCGAAGGTCGATAAAATCGTCGGTCCGGGGAATGCCTTTGTCGCCGAGGCGAAAAAGCAGGTGTTCGGCGCTGTTTCCATCGATATGATCGCCGGCCCCAGCGAAATTCTGATCGTTGCGGATGAAACCGCCAACCCGCGCCATGTTGCGGCAGATCTGCTCTCACAGGCTGAACATGACAAAATGGCCAGCGCTGTGCTGGTGACGAATTCGCCGTCCCTTGCGAAAACGGTTCAACAGGAGCTGGAAGTTCAGCTTCCAAAGCTCGAACGCGCCGAAATTGCTCGCGCTTCCATTGACCGCAATGGAAAAATCATTGTGGCAGAGAATCTGACAGCGGCGATTGAGATTGCCAACGAAATTGCGCCGGAGCATCTGGAGCTCTGCGTTGATCAGCCGTTTGATTTCCTCCATGCCATTCGCCACGCAGGCTCTATCTTCATGGGAAAAAACTGCCCCGAGGCGCTGGGCGATTATCTCGCCGGGCCGAACCACACACTACCGACCAGCGGCACAGCTAAATTCTCCAGTCCGCTGTCCGTCGATGACTTTGTCAAAAAGACACAGTACACCTATTTCACCCGCGATGCGCTGTCCGAGGTTGCAGAGGATGTCGCATATTTTGCAGAACAGGAGGGCCTGACCGCCCATGCCAAAAGCGCGGTCATTCGCCTTGAGGATTGAGCTATGAGCCGCTATTTCAGTCAAAAATATCAGAATCTCACCCCATATACCCCAGGTGAACAGCCGCGGGATATGCAGTATATCAAATTGAACACCAATGAATCGCCGTTCCCGCCGCCCAAAGCAGTCGAACAGGCCGTAGCCGGGGAGACCGGTTTGCTACAGCTGTATCCGGATCCGACCAACCGCACTCTCACAGCAAAGGTGGCCGAGCTGGCAGGCGTGTCGCCGGACGAAGTGCTGCTCACAAACGGGTCGGACGAAGTGCTGAATTTTGCATTCATGGCGTTTTGCGACCGGGAACATCCTGCTGCTTTCCCGGATATCACTTATGGCTTTTACAGCGTTTTCGCAGAGATCAACGGCGTACCGTATACCGAAATCCCGCTCAAAGCGGACTTTTCCATCGACCCGGCAGATTATCTGCACTGCGGCAAAACGATCTTCATCGCCAACCCCAATGCGCCAACCGGCCTGGCACTTTCCGTTGCACAGATCGAACAGATTGTGCAGCAAAACCCGGACAACGTGGTCGTGATCGATGAGGCGTATGTGGACTTTGGTGCGGAAAGCTGCGTCCCGCTGACCGCACGGTATGAGAACCTGCTGGTCACACAGACGTTTTCCAAATCCCGCTCCATGGCGGGCGCGAGACTGGGCTTTGGAATTGGCTCAAAGGAGCTGATTCGCGACCTGAATACAATCAAGTATTCCACCAATCCGTACAACATCAATCGCATGACGGCGGCAGCCGGACTGGCAACGCTGGAACAGAACGCCGAAGCGATGAACAACTGCCGGACGATCTGTGAAAACCGCACGGAAACGATGCACGCGCTGAAAGCGCTGGGATTCATGGTGACCGATTCGCGTGCCAACTTTGTTTTTGCCAAACATCCGGCCATGGACGGCAAAACGCTGTATCAGAAACTGAAGGCGCGGGGAATCCTTGTGCGGCATTTTGACAAACCCAGGATCGCAGATTATAACCGCATCACCATTGGCACGGCTGAACAGATGCACATCCTCGTGCAGACGATTCGCGAAATTTTGGAGGAATGCTAAATGAGAACGGCAACCATCGGACGCAAAACGGCGGAAACCGATATCACACTCACACTGACGCTCAACGGTACGGGAACCGCTGCTGTCGAGACCGGCTGCGGCTTTTTGGATCATATGCTCACGCTGCTGGCTCGACATGGCCACTTCGACCTGAATGTGACCTGCCATGGCGATACGGCGGTCGATTTTCATCATACGGTCGAGGATGTCGGCATTGTGCTCGGTCAGGCGTTTGCCAAAGCGCTGGGCGAAAAACGCGGCATTGTCCGATACGGCCATATGATTCTGCCAATGGACGAGGCGCTGATTCTCGCTGCCGTCGATCTCTCCGGCCGGGCGGTTCTCTGCTGTGACCTGCAAATTCCCGTTGCAAAGGTGGGGGACTTCGACACCGAGCTGACGGAGGAGTTCTGGACGGCCTTTGTCCGTGAAGTGGGCTGCGCATTGCACATCAGACAGCTGGCCGGAAAAAATGCACACCACATCATCGAAGGTGTCTTCAAGTCGGTTGCGGTCGCTCTGAGACAGGCAGTGGCCATTGACCCGGAATTTCGTGATGTCATTCCGTCCACAAAAGGAGTGCTCGCATGATTGCAATCATTGACTACGGTGTCGGCAATCTGTTCTCACTGGGCAGCTCATTCCGGGCGATCGGCGCGGAGGTCACTGTGACCTCAAATCCGGCCGCAATTCATCAGGCCGACCGAATCATCCTACCTGGCGTCGGTGCCTTCGGAGATGCGGCAGACAAACTTCGCCGCTCCGGCATGGCCAACGTGCTGTTGACTGAGGCTGCTGCGGGAAAACCGATTTTGGGCATCTGCCTTGGTATGCAGCTGCTGTTTGAAGAAGCCTACGAATACGGACGGCATCAGGGGCTGGGACTGCTGAAGGGCTCCATTCGCCCGATTGCCGATATCATCCCTAAGGACTACAAAATCCCACAGATCGGCTGGAATGCGCTGCATATCACACGCGATTGTCCGCTCTTCCGCTGGATTCATGAGGGCGATTACGTCTACTTTGTCCACTCGTACTACGCGGCCGATTGTGACGCGTCCGTTGTTGCTACCACCGATTACGGCGCACCGGTCACAGCGGCCGTTGCAAACGGAAACATCTACGGCTGCCAGTTCCACCCTGAAAAAAGCGGCGGGGTCGGGCTTGCAATCCTCCGTGCATTTTGTGAAATGGAGTGAAACGATGCTTATTTTTCCTGCAATCGATCTCTTTGGCGGACAGGTTGTCCGCCTCTACAAAGGTGATTATGCTCAAATGACCGTATACAGCGACAATCCGGTAGCAATTGCCGGACAGTTTGCCGCATGCGGAGCCAAACAGATTCACATCGTCGATCTCGAAGGCGCCAAAAACGGAGATACCCCCAATCTCGCAACCGTCTGCGCGATCAAACGGCAGAGTGGCCTGTTTTGCGAAGTCGGAGGCGGCGTGCGCAGCCTGTCAGTCGTTGAACGCTATCTGTCGTCCGGAGTTGACCGTGTCATCCTCGGCACAGCCGCACTGAAGGATGAAGCGTTCCTCTGCGAAGCTGTCCGAACATACGGCGGAAAAATTGCCGTGGGCGCTGATCTGAAGGATGGCCGCGTTGCCGTAAAGGGCTGGACGGAAACATCCGATGTAGACGCATTTGCATTCTGCGAACGGATGCAGAGCATTGGCGTTGAAACCATCATTTGCACCGATATTTCCAAAGACGGTGCCATGCAGGGGTGCAATGTTTCGCTGTATCGCGAACTGTCCGAACGCTTCCGGATGCAGATCATTGCCTCCGGGGGCGTGTCCTCGATCGATGATATCAAACGCCTTGCGGCGATGAACTGCTATGGCGCCATCATCGGAAAGGCATATTACACAGGCAGTATCGACCTGAAGGAAGCCGTAGAGGTGGCAAGATGATTACAAAACGAATTATCCCATGCCTGGACGTCAAGGATGGCCGGGTGGTCAAAGGGGTGAATTTCAAAGGACTGAGCGATGTCTCGTCTCCAGTGGAACTCGCCGGCTATTATACGGAACAGGGTGCCGATGAGCTGGTTTTTTACGACATTACCGCATCGGCAGAAGGCAGGGAACTGTTCACCGATATTCTGTGCGAGACAGCCAGACGCGTGTTTATCCCCTTGACCGTTGGCGGCGGTATCCAGACGGTTGCTGACTTTGACCGTGTCCTTAAATGCGGCGCCGACAAGGTCAGCGTCAATTCTGGCGCGATACGCAATCCGTCCCTGATTCGGGAGGCGGCACAGCTGTATGGTAATCAGTGTGTTGTGCTGTCGGTCGATATCAAGCGCGTAGATGGCGTGTTCCGTGTCTTTGCCAAAGGCGGCCGGGAAAACACCGGAATGGAAGCCATAGACTGGATTCGGCGCTGTGTGGATGAGGGAGCCGGTGAGGTGGTTGTCAATTCCATCGATACAGATGGCGTAAAAAAAGGCTTCGACCTTGAAATGCTGGCTGCTGTTTGTGATGCAGTATCTGTACCGGTGATTGCCTCCGGCGGTGCCGGCTGTGCCGAGGATTTTATCACCCTGTTCCAAACGCTCCCCAAGGTTGATGCCGGCCTTGCCGCTTCCATTTTCCATTTTTCGGAAGTTGCCATCCCGGATTTGAAACAGCTCATGGCGCAGCACTCCATCCCCACACGCCTGTAAAGCAGGGCGATGACAAACGATCAACCGAACCGACCATCTATGCGTGGTCGAACGATGCAGAAAGGAATGATCAGAACAATGATCAACATTGACGAACTGAAATTTGACCAAAACGGCCTGATTCCCGCCATTGTGGTGGACGCCATCACCAAACAGGTTCTGACCCTGGCATATATGAATCGCGAAAGTCTTCAGATTTCCATGGAGAAAGGTCTCACGTGTTTCTGGAGCCGTTCCCGTCAGCAGCTCTGGCTCAAAGGAGAGACGAGCGGCAACTATCAGCATATCGTTTCCATTGACACCGACTGCGACAGAGATGCACTGGTGGTCAAGGTCGAACCTGACGGCCCGGCCTGCCACCTGGGTACAACATCCTGCTTTGAACATCCGGTCTGGCAGAGTGAGGAACGCGACGAATTCTCTCTGGAAATTCTCATGGAACTGATTCGCGGCCGAAAAGCGGAGAAAAAAGAAGGCTCTTATACCACGTATCTCTTTGAAAAAGGACTGGATAAAATCCTGAAAAAAGTCGGTGAAGAATGCACCGAGGTGATTATTGCTGGCAAAGCCGAGGACAAAAAGGAAACCATTTATGAAATTGCCGACCTGACCTACCATGTGATGGTGCTGATGATCGAGGCGGGCATTTCACTGGAGGATATTCACCGCGAGTTGGCCTCCCGCCATGTCATTGACCATAAGGTCAAACAGGAAAAGATGACCCGATAAACCCGGTTGACTCCGCAGACAGCGCATACGGAAGCACACACGTTGAACGACCAATGCACCGGTTCCAGCTGTCGACAGCCTGAACCGGAACACGCTCCGCTTGCTGCCCGCCGGAGCCATCCAAAAAAAGAGTCTGCACCTGCAGAGTTCAGGTGCAGACTCTTTGTGCAGAACAGCAGACAGGGAAGATCAATCGCCCTTTTCCATCGCCGCAAGCTTCTCCTGAATGGCCAGACGAACGAACTCGGAAAGTGTCCATTCTTCTTCTTCGCAGATGGCTTCCATGCGAGCTTTGTCCTTTTTGCTGATTCTTGTTTTCACGAAGATGGTTTTGTCGGTCATTGGTTCACCTCCTGCTGTTTCTCAGTTGTTTGATGCTGCAGACCAGGTTGATGACCGAACAGACAATTGTGATGCTGTATAGAATATAATCCAACAATGGGTGCTTGGCGTTGAACGGGTTTTGTGATATTCTTTGATTGGGTACCTGATCATGGCCTTGATAAGGCCGACGATCGCAGTGATCAAGCCGAATACAGTAGTGGCATATTCGAGATGAGCGTCTCTTCTGCTGCCACCGTTTTTTGCTGACGCAACGTCTATTCTCCTTTCCGCCGCCATTATACCATATCCGTTTCTGGCTGTAAAGCAAAATAACGGACAGCTGCGCGTATCGCTCTTTTTTGCCGTGCGATGAAACCGAAGAACCTGGCAGTTAGCATTTTACATGGTTCAGCGGAGATGATAAAAAGCACCTTTGTCCGTAGACAAGGTGCTTTTTATGAAAGTAGTTATCTCAGCGCAATCTCATAGCATATCCTCCGGGTTCAGCAGGCACTCAAGGCTTTCGAGCCAGTTGTAAGTCTATTGTATCGTAGATTGTGATTGTGCCACCGTGATTATTGATAGCATCTTCGATTTTGGAAAAGAACTCTGTTCTTATCGCTTCGTCAATGGCAATATGGTCAGAGTATGTTCCAAGTAGTATACCATACTCCTTGGCGGTGAATGTCCGTGTCCTTTGAAATAGAGCGTACTGAATATCAGCAAAGCCATACTTTTCTGCGATCAATGCACGATGTCTTGCTTGTTCCTCAGTATACTCCTGGGGTGTTTCTTGTGTCCGCTTATGGTATGTGTAGTAATAATCTTTATATATGCGATCAATTTCTTCTGAAAGGGCAGGTTTCCCTTTATCTCGGAAGGGATGGTTCGCAAATCTTGCAAACACACCACCGTTTTTCAACATAGAGAACACCTTTGGGTACCCGATTTCCTCCGGCACCCAATGAAATGCAGATGCAGAGAATAACAAGTCATAGGTATCGTTAGGCAATGCAGCATCTTCAAATTTGCTGGTGATAACAGAGAATGTAGGGTAATCCTTAAATTTCTCTCTGCACAGTTCGGAAAAATGCGCTCCATACTCAACGGCAGTCAGCTCACACCCTGTCTGTAAAATGGGTAGTGTTGCCTGTCCACCACCAATACCAACCTCGACGACCTTACTTGCTTGATCGATAGGGATGTAGTCAAATATTGCTCGGTACAGATTCGCAACATAACCGGGACGGAACTTCTCATAAGTGGAAGCCACGGCATCAAAAGTCCACTCCAAACCTTTCATTACTGCCATGGGACACCTCCTTATTGCTACTGCATTGATTACGCCCTGGTGATGAAGTGCCGGGGCGGTGCATCCAATTCGTATATCGTTTCCTTGATGAAGTCCGGGAAGATCGTTAAGTCTGCCAGTTGTTCAATCGGCATCCAACCAAGGACAATATTACAGTTATCCTTGTGGGACACAAACTCTCCAATATTGGGAATGTCGGTGCCGTCAACCAGCTCAATCAGATAGTAGAACGCAATGTTATGTGCGTGTGTGTCGTTCCATTCCCAAAAGCATTCCTCTGTCCAGAGCAGTTTTCCTACCTTAATGTCAGCACCTGTTTCTTCCTTGTATTCCCGGACAAGGCCATCAACGGTTGTTTCACCGATTTTTACATGACCACCGGGCAGCGCATACTCGTTGCCGTCCCGGTCACGCTGTACCAGCAGCTTGCCGTCGCAGGCAAGGACACCTACTGTCCGAAGGTTGCAGATATAATCGTCTGTTTTGAAAATCCAATCTCTATTTATCATAGCATTACCGTCCAGTCTCCAAAAGTGTGTGTTCCGCTTCCGTGACGCAGCTTGCTATCTTCATTCAGCCCACGGAACGCATCCCGCATCTGTGCTACCAGCTCTGGGCGAATGTCCAGACTGTGATGACCGGGTAAAAGCTGTTTTAGAGGACTGCGGTGCTTTCTTCGGTCCCAAGGTCTGGCACTCCACTAACCAGTACCGCCGCACCATTTGGCAGTGCAACGGTAAATTCACAAACGAGGAACACTGCCACACCCCTGCATTGGACACCGAAACCATACAGCGGCTTTTCATAAAAGCCTACAATCTGATGATGCAGGATCGAGTACAGATTATCAAGGAGTGCGAAGCATGGTGTCAACGGCTGATGGATTTCGGAACACTGGATGCCGACATTGAACGGCAGCTTGAAGAAACCCAGGTGGTTGCCGAACTGGTCAAGGCGGCAGTTAAGGAAAATGCATCCACGGCACAGTCCCAGGAAGCCTATCTTAAAAAGTACGAAGCCCTTACCCACCGGTATGAGACGGCAACTGCGGAACTGGAGCGGTTACAGAGCCTACGCACCTTCCGCAGTCAGCAGGACAAGAAAATGGCCCTTTATATCCGCACCCTCAAGAAACAGCCGGAAGTGATGCACGACTGGAACGACACCATCTGGACGGTGATGATTGAAAAGGCCATCATCCACAAGGATGGACAAATCACATTTGTTTTCCAGAACGGCACGGAAATCAAGGTCGGAGCGTAACTGCTCCGGCTTCTTTCTTTACCGAGGAATAATTAAAAGATGCACACCCCTTGGCTCAAAATGCACACCCCACAGACCTTTCGTTAAATGGTATAGAGGGGTAAAACGGAAAGGGCTTCCACGGTGACCATTTCAGAACCACCGTAGAGCCTGTTATCGTTAAAATAGTATAGGAAAACCCTTGTAAATAGGGGCTTTTGCAAAAAGAAACCGGACACCAGTTTCGATACCCATTGTATCAAAACTGGTGTCCGGTTATGGCGGAGAAGGTGGGATTTGAACCCACGTGCCGCTCATCGCGACAACACGATTTCCAATCGTGCTCGTTATGACCACTTCGATACTTCTCCATATCAAGTGTCCTGACACATAAACAGTGGTCATCTCTGCTTATGCTCCGTCAAAACACTTGTATATTATATCAGATGCAAGGGGATTTGTCAAGAGGGAAAACGATTTTTTTGAAAAAAAGCGAAAATCAACGCTGGTCAAGCGGCGTGTAAATCTGTTCGGACGCAATGTTTTTATAGGCTGGACGGATAATCTTACCCGCATTGGTCAACTCCTCCAGACGGTGCGCACTCCACCCGGCAATTCGCGCAATGGCAAAGATCGGTGTGTAGAGTTCGAGCGGTAAATCCAGCATATTGTAGGCAAAACCGCTGTAAAAGTCGATGTTGGCACTGACGCCCTTATAGATCTTCCGCTCCTGCGCAATGATCTGCGGAGCCAGACGCTCCACACGGGCGTACAGCGCATAGTCCTTTTCGCGGTGTTTCTCCACAGCCAACTTCTCAACGAAGCTGCGCAAAATGGTTGCGCGAGGGTCGGAGAGGGAATAGACTGCGTGCCCCATCCCGTAAATCAGCCCGGCATGATCAAAGGCTTCTTTGTGCAGCAGCGCCCGCAGGTAGGTGGCAATCTCTTCATCGTCCTGTTCGTCGCGAATGCACTGCTTCATATCCTCGAACATCCGAACGACCTTGATGTTGGCTCCGCCGTGCTTCGGCCCCTTCAGAGAACCGAGCGCTGCGGCCATGACCGAGTAGGTATCCGTTCCGGAAGAGGAGACAACGTGCGTGGTAAAGGTCGAGTTGTTGCCGCCGCCATGTTCAGCGTGCAGCACGAGCGCCAGATCCAGAACGTGAGCCTCCAGCGACGTGTATTTGCAATCGTCCCGGAGCAGCATGAGAATGTTCTCCGCCGTCGAAAGCCCTTCATGCGGGACATGGATAAACAGACTCTGACCATCATGATAGTGCCGGAACGCCTGATAGCCATAGACAGAAAGCAGCGGGAAGAGGGCTATCAGCTGCAAACACTGGCGCAGCACATTTTCCGGAGAAACGTCATCCGCATTGGTGTCATACGAATACAGCGTCAACACACTGCGTGCCAGCGTGTTCATCATGTCACGGCTGGGTGCTTTCATGATGATATCGCGCACAAAGCTGGTGGGCAAGGTGCGATATCCGGCTAAAATGGACTGAAATTGATCCAACGCCGAACGATCCGGGAGCTGGCCAAAGAGGAGCAGATAGGCGACTTCTTCAAACCCGAACCGACCATCCGACAGAAACCCGTTCACGAGGTCTTCAATTCGATAACCACGGTAAAACAGTTCGCCATCTGCCGGGAGTTTCTCACCGTCCACCATGTTGAATGCGCGAATATCTGAAATCTGCGTCAGGCCGGTCAGCACACCGTTGCCGTTGAGATCACGGAGACCACGCTTGACGTCATAAAGCCTGTAAAGCTCCGGGTCAATGGCCGAACAGTCTACTGCCTGTTTGGCAAGTGCTGCGACCACAGGTGTAATTTCGGAATATTTGTTGAGTTCTGCCATGAAAAAATCTCCTTTCCGAAAGGCAGTGGGAATCGTCCATGTATAAAATTTATCATAACATACATCAGCAGAAAAAAGGTGAACAAGATGTGAATTTGCTCAAGATCGACAAAAATAGACAGAAATCGAACAGCCCAAACAAACAAACTGACGCCGAACTGCTTGCTTGCAATTCGGCGTCAAGAAAAGACCGGTTCTAAAAGATGGCTCCACCGGACGGGGGCAACATTCCACCGGAGCAGGGGCAGCTTGTAATCAGTGGACGGATGCAGAGGTCGGGCAGGGGAGTTGGCTGATCGGTTGGGTTGATCACAATCCACCGTGTTTCGGTGGCTGATTGCCGACGAATCATGAGCAGCCCGCCCTGCACTCGAAGCAGGAGCTGTCCGCGGCGCAGTGCATCGGACTTTGTCCGCAGGGCAGCCAGTTCCGAATAGAACGCGTGCAGCGAGTCTGCATCCGAATGTCCAACTTCATCCCATGGGAAGGTCGCACGATTGAACGGATCCATGCAGCCCTCCAGTCCCATTTCATCTCCGTAATAAATCGACGGAATGCCCGGCCATGCAAACAACAGGAGCGCTGCCGTTTTGTGAAGCGCGAGCGCCTGCCTGCGCGCCTCCGAAGAGAGCGCGAAATGCGCCTGCTGCTCACGGGTGAGCGCCGTCAGATCCTCCGAAGTCCCCAGAAGTGTCGTGATTCGACAGACATCGTGCGTGGACAGAAAATTCATGCAGGAGAAAAAGGACGGTGACGGATAGTTGGAGGCGAGCAGTGCCATCTCCTGACAGAATGCAGAAGCATCTATCTCCCGACGCAGAAGGCGGAGAATCCGTTCGCGGAGCGGATAGTTCATGACGGAGTCGAGTTGATTGCCGAGCAGAAACTGCCGCAAATTGCCGTAGCTGACCTTGTTCGAGGCATCCTCCCAGACTTCTCCGACAATCCAGGCATCCGGATTGGTTGCCTTGACGGATTGCCGGAACTGCTCTAAGAACAAATCGGGCAGCTCGTCTGCGACATCCAGACGCCAGCCGGAAGCACCGGCGGTTAGCCAACGACGGGCAATCCCGTCGCGACCGGTGATGAATTCGAGATACGAGGGCTCCGTTTCATCGACATCCGGAAGCGACCAGACATCCCACCAGCACTCGTACTTCGTAGGGTAGGTCTCGAACCGGTACCATTTATAATACGGCGAATCGACCGAATCGCACGCGCCGTTTGGTGGATAGGTGCCCTCACGGTTGAAATAGATGCTGTCCGAACCCGTATGTGAAAAGACGCCGTCACAAATCACACGAATGTTGAGTGCGTCGGCCGAGGCGCAGAGCCGCCGAAAGTCTTCGTTGCTTCCGAGCAGGGGGTCAATCCGCGTGTAGTCGCCGGTGTCATACCGGTGATTGGAATACGCCTGAAAAATCGGGTTGAGGTACAAAACGGTGATGCCGAGCTTCTGCAGTTCAGGCAGCTTTTCTTCGATCCCGCGCAGATTTCCGCCGAAAAAATCGTCTGCGGCGTAATACCCTTTTGCGGGATCCGGCAGATAATCGACCGGCTCGTTCCACGCGTTGTGCAGCTTTCGGCCAGTGACCTGTGTATCGCCGTCTGCACTCCGACAGAAACGGTCGGGAAAAATCTGGTAGAGCACACCATCCGTGACCCAGTCCGGAACCGACAGCTGCCGGTCAAATACCGTCAGCTGGAAACTGGCGTAGTCGTCACATTCAGTGCTGAAGACGCCCTCCGACAGAGAATCCACCGGCCGACAATAGGTGGTCGAACCGTCCGGCAGGCGGATATCAAAACGATACCAGACGAGCTGGGGCGTGAGCGGAACCGAATAGGCGACCTCCCACAGACTGCCGCAGCGGCGCATGGGATGGTATGAGACCGCCTGATCGGCCCAAATGCGCAGACAGACGGCTTCAGGCGCCAAGGACGGTTGAACGTAAACGCGCAGATAGACCGTCTGACCGGTCGGAACTGCTCCAAAGGGGAGACGGTATACACCGGAAAACAGATTGTGATAGGCCAGTGCGTCCGGTGGCCGCCGGGAGGCGGCTGACGAAATCGGAGCCATCATACGCTGAGATGCCAGACCTTTTCATTGTATTCTGCAATCGAACGATCGGACGAGAAAAAGCCAGAACGCGCAATGTTGCGGGCAGACGAAGCATTCCAGGCAGACGCATCGGTGTAGTGCGCCGCAATGCGCTCCTGCGCAGCTGCGTAATCCGCAAAATCCGTCAGACAGAGGTAGGGATCCGCGATCCCGCCGTCTCCGTTCAACAGGTAGTTTTTGAGCGAAGCGACATTTGCGGGCAATGTGCCGTCGGCCAGTGCATTGACCACGCGGGCAAGCAGCTCGTTTTGCGCACACAGCTTTTCCGGCGGTGTGCGGCCATAGCGAAATACATTGTCCACCTGATCGGCGTGAAGCCCAAAGAGGAAAATATCGTTCCCGTCCAGCAGACGGTTCATTTCCACGTTCGCACCGTCCAGGGTGCCGAGGGTGAGTGCGCCGTTCAGCATGAATTTCATGTTGCCGGTACCGGACGCTTCCTTCCCGGCGAGAGAAATCTGTTCGCTGACATCCGCAGCGGGGATGATCAGGGATGCCTTTGTAACATTGTAGTTTTCGATGAAAACCACGCGCAGCATCCCGTGAACCGCCGGGTCGTTGTTGACGAGGTTGGCAATGGCGTGAATCAGCGAGATGATCTGCTTGGCACGCGTGTAGCCGGGAGAGGCCTTGGCACCGAAGAAGAACGTGCGCGGAACGGCGGGCTCAACGCCGTTTTCGACGATGTCGAAATACAGATACAGAATGTGCAGCGCATTCAGGAGCTGCCGCTTGTATTCGTGCAGCCGCTTGACCTGAATGTCAAATATGGAATCGGGATCCAGCCGAACGGATTGCACACGGTTGACCGCTTCGATCAGGCGCAGCTTGTTGGCACGCTTGACAGCAGCCAGCCGTTCCAGAAAAGATGCATCATTTGCATATGCTTCCAGCTCGGAAAGATGCGTGAGATCCTGCGTAAAGGCGCGGCTTCCCAGCGTATCCGCGATCAAGTCGCACAGGGCGGGGTTCGCCTGCAACAGCCAGCGGCGCGGCGTGACTCCATTGGTAATGGCAATGATCTGTTCCGGGTGCATCCGATGAAAATCCGCAAACAGACTGGATTTCAAAATATCCGTATGCAGCTCGGAAACGCCGTTGACCTTGTGGCAGACATTCATACAGAGGTTGGCCATCCGAACGGAGTGATACCCGATCACGGCGGTATGCTCAGCAACCTCCGAACCGAAGCGTGCTGCCGTGTCCAGCCGTGCGCGGCGATCCATTTCACAGAGAATCATGTAAATCCGTGGCAACAGATTCTGAACCAGATAGCATGGCCAGGTTTCCAGGGCTTCGCTCATAATGGTGTGGTTGGTATAGGAGAAAACAGCCCGACAGATCCGATCGGCATCGTCCCAGGACATACGCTCCTGATCCACCAGCAGACGCATCAGCTCAGCGATTGCGATGGACGGATGCGTATCGTTGATTTGAATCGCAACATAATCCGGCAGCTGATTGAGCGGCAGCCCCTGCGCCTTGTGGCGCTTCAACAGGTATTGCAGCGTGGCCGATGTGAAGAAATATTGCTGACGCAGCCGCAGACTCTTTCCCGCGTTGTGGCTGTCATTCGGATAAAGAATCCGGGAAATCGTCTCCGCCAGCTCCCGCTCCGCACTTGCCTTGACATAGTCGCCCTCGGAAAAGGAACGCATATCGATAATTTCTGGAGAACGTGCGCTCCAAATGCGAAGCGTGTTGCAGAAGTGGTTCTCATACCCGCAAACCGGAATGTCATAGGGGACAGCGATCACGCGATTCGGATTTTCCAGCTCGAAGCAGAGCCGCCCGGTTTCGTCGGTGTATTCCCGCACTGTGCCGTTGAAGCAGACCTCTACCGATTCCTCTGGCCGCGCAACCTCCCATTCGCAGCCGTCGAAGAGCCAGCGATCCGGCAGCTCCACCTGCTCACCTTCTACGATTTTCTGCCGGAACAGCCCAAGCTCATAGCGGATACCGCAGCCGACAGCGGGCATGGAAAGCGTCGCCAGAGAATCCAGAAAACAGGCGGCCAACCGACCGAGTCCGCCGTTGCCCAGACCGGGCTCGCGCTCTGCATCCTCAAGGTCGGTGAGCTCAATGCCGAGCTCCGACAAAGCATCCTGATAGAGCGCATATTTGCCAAGCGCCGTCAAATTGGCACCGAGAAATTTGCCGGTCAAAAATTCCATGGAGAGATAGTAGAGCACCTTTTTCCGCTCGCCTGTCACGCGGTTGACCGAGGTCAGCCAATCCTCCATGATTTCGTCGCGCACCGTCATGGCAACGGCCTGATACCGCTGAAGCGTTGAGGCGCTCCTGATATCCTTCCCAAACTGGCGTTTCAGCTTTTCTGAAACGCTAAGCTGAATTCGTTTCTTTTCACCCGTGATATCCATTGATTTTCCTCGAATTTCCATTTAGATTGATGCCGGAATTGGCTGACCGAGCGCCTGTGCATACAGCGCCACATAAGCGGAAGCTGACTGCTTCCAGGAGAAATCCTGTGTCATGGCGCGCTGCACCAGCTTCTTCCAGAGCTTCGGGTCATTCTCATAAAAAGAAAGCGCACGGCGAATCGTAAAGGCAAGATCGTGAGCAGCGTATGGCGCAAAGGTAAACCCGTAACCGCTGCCATCCTGCTCATTGTATGGCCGCACTGTATCGTACAGACCACCCGTTTCGCGGACAAGCGGCAGCGTTCCGTATTTCATGGCAATCAGCTGCGTCAGGCCGCAGGGCTCAAATCGACTGGGGACGAGCAGAAGATCCGAACCGGCATAGATGCGCTGCGCCAGATCTCCGTCATATCGCAGAATCGCCCGCATATTGTCATATCGCGCAGAGAGGGAAGCAAACAGGGATTCATATTGCGCCTCTCCGGTTCCGAGGACAACGAGCGAAAAACAGTTTTCCTGCAGCAGCGATTCAGCACATTCGGACAGGATATCCAGTCCTTTCTGATCAACCAGCCGGGAAATGACCGAAATGATCATCTTCGCACCGTCCAGTGAAAGCTCATCGGCAAGTGCCTGCTTGCAGATCTGCTTGCCGGCCAGATTCCGTGGCCCATAGGCGGCAGCGATTTTTGGGTCGGTTCGCGGATGGAATACGCCGTAGTCGATGCCGTTCAGAATCCCGGAATAATCCACGGAGCGGCTGCGTAAGACGCCGTCAAGCCGTTCACCGTATTCCGGCGTCAGCGTTTCAACCGCATAGCGCGGGCTGACCGTGTTGACCTTGTCCGCATAGAGAATGCCGCCCTTCAGAATGTTGGCTGCGCCGTAAAACTCCAGACCTTCCATCGTGAAGACAGAGGCCGGAAGCCCTGTCAGGTCGCGCAAATCGGAAATTCCGAAAATGCCCTGATAGCGGAGATTATGAATCGTCAGCACCGTTTTCAGGTGCAGTGACGGATATTGATACCGGAGCAGAACCGGAATCAACGCAGTCTGCCAGTCGTTGACATGAATGAGCTCCGGCGCAAAATCGAGATAAGGCAGAGCTTCCAGAATGGCACGGCAGAAGAAAACCGTTCGTTCAATTTCGCCGCTGCCGTCATACCCGTAGACACTGCCGCCAAAGTACTCTTCGTTGTCGATCAGGTAAACCGTGACACCCTGATAAACCGTTCGAAACAGCCCGACATACTTGTAGGCCGAGCCAATCAGCACTGTAAAATCCGTGACAAATTCGAAGGAACGGACATATTCCTCAGGGATGACACCGTATTTTGGCATGATCAGACGGACGTCATGACCGAGCGCACACAACGCACCGGGCAATGCCCCAGCAATATCGCCGAGGCCGCCGACCTTGGCAAATGGAGCAGCCTCTGAGGCTGCGAAAAGAATCTTCACAAAAAGATCACCGCCGCTTTGTAAATTAAAAGAGAGAAAACACTTAAATTACTGTATTTTTGCCGACCACAACCGGGAAGTCCGGCTGCCCGATCAAACGCTTTCCAACGCGAATGGTTACGTTTTTATCCAAAATCGCACATTCCAGATCGGCGCCGGAGGCGATGTGCGAGTTCTGCATGATGATGGAGTTGCGAACACGGGCACCCTCTTCAATCGTGACGCCGCGGAAAATGACACAATTTTCAACGCTGCCCTGAATCACACAACCGTCGCCGACCATGGAGTTGGAAACGTGTGCGTGTTCGCCGTAGAAGGTCGGAACCTGATCCTTGATTTTGGTATACACCGGATTATCAGCCGGGAAAAGCTCTGCACAGACAGACGGATCCAGAAACCGCATATTCTCCCGGTAATAGGAGAGCGCCGAGTCGAAAAAGCCGACGTGGCCGTCATAACGATATGCACGGATTTTCAGGCGATCCAGATTGCGGATGACAGCGTCAACCAGAAAATCATGCATTCCGTGAGACGTGCAGCGCGCAATCTGCTGCTCCAGGAAGCTCTTTTTCATGAACCAGACATCCATGGAACGCAGCTCACCCGGACGAATTCCGCTCCGCGCACGCATATCGGTGACGCATCCGGATTCGTCCGCTGTAATGCCGACGAGACGGGATGCATCCCCAGTGTCGGTGGGCGAAACAGGACAGCACATGACGGTCACGTCTGCGCCGGAACGGATGTGCTGTTCACGGAGCTGATAAAACGTTGTGTGGAACAGCGCGTTACAACCGCAGAGCAGGACATAATCCTGCTTGGATGCGGACAGATAGCCGGAAATGCCGTCCAGAACGTCCAAATCGCCACGGAACGAGTCCACGTGCTTGACATTGACATCCGGCGGCAAAACGAACAGACCGTACAGCTTGCGGTTCAAATCCCATTCCTTGCCGCTGCCCAGGTGATCCATCAGGGAACGGTAAGCCGTCAAAGTGGGGACACCAACGTTGGTAATCCCGGAATTGACCATGGAGGAAAGCAGAAAATCGATCAGCCGGTAACGGCCGCCAACCGGCAGCGCAGCGACGGAACGTACCCGCGTCAGCTCTCCCAGCTGGGATGCGTCTTCAACGCCTGCGAGAATAATGCCCAATGTGTCATTCATCGAAATCAACCTCTCAGCATAGATTTGTCCGTGCCGACGGATCCGAGTATGTTTTCAGAAACTACAACATTTCGCCCGATGACGGTGCCGCTGCCGATGCATACGTTCTCCGCAACGAGCGTGATGCCGTCGCTGCAGAGCGCGCTGGTCGGAAGTGCTGCGGTCACTGCGCTGTCGGAGCCGATCACGGCGCTGCTTCCGATCGTGACATTCTGTGCCAGCATGGCGCGATCAATGACCGCGTTTTTTCCGACATGGACACCGGGGAAGAGAATAGAATCGCGAACCGTGGCTCCGGCATCGACAGAAACACCGGAGAAAAGCACCGAATTTTCGACGTGGCCATCAATGGTGCAGCCCTCGGTAATGCAACTGTTTTTCACAGAGGCCGTCGCAGAGAGATACTGCGGCGGGAAGTTCATGTGGCGACAGTAAATCCTCCAGGAGCTGTCATTCAGATTGAGCGCAGGAGGGTCGCCCAGCAAATCCATGTTGGCATCATAGAGGCTTTTGATGGTTCCGACATCCTTCCAATACCCGCTGAAGGAGTACGCGTAGATCGGACAGCCATCGCGCAGCATGGCCGGGATGATATCATTCCCAAAGTCGTTGGAGCTGGCCGGATTGGCCTCATCCGCATCCAGGTAGGTGCGGAGCGCGTTCCAGTCGAAAATATAGACGCCCATGCTGGCCAGCGTGCTGGTCGGGTTGGTCGGCTTCTCCGTGAAATCGTAAATCCGTCCGTTTTCGTCCGCACTGAGAATGCCATAGCGCGGCGCTTCCGAAAGCGGCACGCTGAAGACGGCAATGGTCAGTGCGGCACCGCTTTGCCGGTGAAAATCCAGCATCCGCAGATAATCCATTTTGTAGATGTGATCACCGCTTAAGATCAATACACTGTCCGGGGAGAACTGCTCAATAAACCGCTCATTCTGATAGATGGCGTTGGCCGTTCCCTTGTACCATTCACCGGTACTGCCGCGGAGATAAGGCGGCAGCACAAAGACGCCGCCGTTGACACGGTCCAGATCCCAGGGCTGACCACTTCCGATGTAGGTGTTCAACTCCAGTGGTTGATATTGCGTGAGAACGCCGACGGTGGAAATCCCGGAATTCGCGCAATTGGATAAGGCAAAGTCGATAATCCTGTACTTCCCGCCGAATGGAACCGCAGGCTTTGCAAGCCTGTGCGTCAGAGCGCCGAGTCTGGATCCCTGCCCGCCGGCAAGAATCATGGCCACACAGTCACTGTGCCGCATTTGTGATCACTCCTGTTCTGTATCGTTTGAAATAAACCGGTATATGAGCGCGCTTTGCGGAGGTAAATCTGCCGTGAGGAGATAGGGATAATCCCCCTGCCGTTTTTTCTCGGTGACCAGCACATCCTGAACCGGTGCATCGCTGCCGAAATAGCAGGAGCTGTCCGAATTCAAAACGAGCTGATAGGTTCCGGGATAGGGTGTGCCAATCAGATAATTCAGGCGGGCAACCGGCGTCATGTTGAAAATGCAGAGCAGAATATCGCCAGGCGACCCGATTCGAAAATAAGAGTAGACCTCGAACACCGCATCATCCGCGTTCGACCATTTGAAACCGCTCCAGTCGGTATCATTGTACCAGAGCGCACGGCTTGCGCGGTAGAAACGAACCAATGTGCGGACATAGTCGGAAAGCTGCCGATGGGCGTCATATTGCTTCATATGCCACTCCAAAGGCTCATAATAGCGCCATTCCAAAAACGGCCCAAACTCCGTCCCCATAAAGAGCAGCTTTTTGCCGGGGTGAGTAAACATATAGGTCAGATAGGTTCGCAGCGCGGCAAACTTTTCGGCATAATCACCGGGCATCTTGTCGAGCAGACTCTTTTTGCCGTGAACACATTCATCGTGCGAAAGCGGCAGAATGTAATGCTCAGAAAATGCATACACCATCGAGAACGTCATCAGCGTGTGACAGCCGGAACGAAAGAGGGGGTCTGTCTCCATATAGCGCAGCGTATCGTTCATCCACCCCATGTTCCATTTGAAAGAGAAGCCGAGCCCGCCGCAGGTGATGGGCGCCGTCACATCCGGAAAATCGGTCGCTTCCTCCGCAATGGTGAGGGCGGCAGGAAACCGGGCGGCAATTTCACGGTTTATGGCGCGAAACAAGGCGATGGCACCGAGATTTTCGCGGCCGCCGAACCGGTTCCGAAGAGGAAAATCCCGTTCATAGTCGAGATACAGCATGGACGAAACGGCATCCATCCGCAGCCCATCCAGATGATATTCACCGAGCCAGAAAAGCGCACTGGAAATCAGAAAGTCCTTGACCACGTCGCTGTCGCAGTTAAAACGGAGCGTACCCCACTGCGTATGTTCGGCGATTTTAGGGTCTGCGTGTTCAAAAAGCGGTGTGCCGTCAAACTGACGAAGCCCCTGCTCATCGCGTGGAAAATGCGCCGGAACCCAGTCGAGAATGACGCCGATGTGGTAGCGATGCATGGTGTCGATGAAGTATTTGAAATCCTCAGGCGTGCCGTACCGGGCGGTCGGGGCAAAATACCCGGTCACCTGATATCCCCAGGAGCCATCAAACGGGTGTTCTAAAATCGGCATCAGCTCAATATGCGTAAAACCGTTGTCCACCACGTATTCGGCCAGCGGCACGGCAGCGGCGCGGTAGATGGAATCAGCACCGTCAAACGAGCGCCAGGAGCCAAGATGAACCTCGTAAATCGCCATGGGCGCAGACTTCTGGCGCGCTTCCAGCTGCTGCGTGCGCCAACGGCTGTCGTGCCAACGGTAGGCATCGTGCCATAATCGCGAAGCCGTCCCCGGACGAAGCTCCGCGTAATGCGCGCAGGGGTCTGCACGGTATAATGTGCGGCCGTCCTCTGTTGAAAAACAAAATTTATAGGATGTCCCGCAGGCAAGTCCGGAAACGTCAATCGACCATACGCCGCGCTCCGAGCGGGTCATGGGATGTGCGGATGGATCCCAGTCGTTGAAGCTGCCGACAAGCGATGCAGAGCGGCAGGAGGGTGCATATACGGCAAAATGCCAGGACGCGGTCTGCGGATTCGTCAGATGGGCTCCCAAACGGTTGGACACACGCCGGGTCTGCGAAAACAGCCGGTTCTGGTAGGTATAGTCAAAAGTGTCGTAGCTGCCGTACATGTCAGATCACCTCGGTTTGTTCGATGCACCTGCAACTGACCGGAAGAAGCGCACGAACAGAAATTGGGCTCATGTATATGTCTCGTTTTTGTTTCTATTTTACAGATACTATTGTAGCAGATTTTAGATGCGCTGTCAAGAAGAAACGGAAGCGGATTTTACAACGAAAGACGGTAAAATCGTATAGAAATACGATTTTACCGTCTGTTTCGACAAGTGCTTCAGGAGGCCAGGCCAGCCTGCACGTCTTTTCCGAGATCAAGTGTGTAATAGAATACGATTTCATCTCCCGGGCAAATCGCCATGCCGGCCGCCCCAACGGAGGCGTAGACGCCATTGACTACATAGACCCATCCGGAGAGCGGACCGCCGTCGAACTCCCGAAGTCCGCAGAGCGAGCGAACATAAACGAATGCACCGGAACCGGTGGCTTCCAGGGGGATGTTCTGCTCCGTGCAGAATTTCCGGAGAGCGTCATACACGCTCCGACAGCCGTCTGTTGAGACGGCTGTGCGCGCAACCAGCTGTTCACCGCCTTGACCGATGATCGTGAAATACGCCGCATGGCTGACAGGCTCTTCGGTCGTTGCTTCGATCGGCGCGGAAGTGGCCGGGGCAGTGGTCGTCGTCGATGGCGAGCGGGTGGTTGCGGCGGTCGTAGCGGCCGATATGCCTGCGGATGTTATGGGGGTATCCGTCGCCGAAGAGGCTTCCGACGTTTCAACGGTCGAATCGGTAACTTCCGTCGGAACGGTCGAAGTCTCCGCAGGCTCTGTCCCATTCGTCAGCGCGTCGGTCGGCTGTGGGTCGGACACAAGTGACCTGGAAAGGGAAGCGGAGGAAGATGAAACGGATGTGGCAAGCGGTACTTCACCGTTTGCGGTGCTGCAAGCCGAGCAGGTGACCAGCAGGCACAGACTCAGCAGCCAGAATAAACGGGAGCGTTTCATCATTTAGCGGTTCAGAAGCGACGCCAGGAACAGGACAGCTTCGCCACGGGTCACAGCGGCTGCGTCAGCGAACTCGCTGGTCACAGCGGTATCCAGAACAGCACTGACAGCCGTGCTGAATTCGGACGCGGAAACGATAGCGCGGACATCCAGCTCCTCAACATCAAAGCCGGCTTTGGCGCCGACACGATTCAGAGCGGCGGCATACCAAATACCGTCTGCACCGTTTTCTGTTTCACCGGTCATCCGATCCAGCAGGACAAGGAGTTCAGCGACGGTCAGAACTTCGTCCGCAGCAGCCACACGGGACGGACGCCCAACGATCAGCCCTTCGTTGTACATCGTGGCAAACGCAGCACCCTGTGCGTCATCCCAATCTGCATCCGTGAAGATGGCATCCGCGGAGGAACAGTCATATGCAAAGGAGGCGTAAGCGGAAACGCCGGACTGCAGCTCGCTGACTGCGAGGAGTGCCTGATAGGTTGCATAGGCATCGGAACGATCCGTACCGAGTGCGTGGGCATAGCCGCCGTCTGTCGTTCGGTATTCGGCGAGCTTGACCGGGAGCTTCGAGAAGGGTTCGGCGGTCATGTCAACGCCGACGGCGACCAGACCCGAAATGGCGGTGGAGATGGATTCACTGGGCTCCACACCGGGTTCCCAGAGCGACGGATAGGTGCCGACTTCGTTCATGTTGTCAGCCAGGAACTGAACCGCACCTGAAATGGCGGTTTCAGCGGCTTCGTTGCCGCGGAAGTACTGCAGCGCAAGCAGCGCCATCGCCGTCAGATCGATATCGCCGGTATCGCCGAAGTAGGCAAAGCCACCATCGGCCAAGCGGCAGGAGCAGAGATAAGCAAGGGCGCTCTCCCGGTCATAGGCAGAGGCATCGGTGCATTCCAGGGCGATCATTGCGTAAATCTGCTCGTTCAGGTACGAGCCGAATGCGCCGCTGTCCTGCTGCAAAGCCGCCAGCGTGCGAACCGGATCACAGGAAACGTCATCGCCAAAAGCCCGACGCGGATTCTGACCGATGGCGCCAAGCGACAGAATGGCCTTGGCCAGAACGGTTGAAGAACCGGAGGTGAGGATGCCTTCCGCATTCAGCTCCGGCAGAATGAAGCCTTCTGCCTCCAAATCGACGCCGGCAGCGGTCAGTGCAAGCACTTCCCACCAGTCAGACAGCGTCCTGTGAGCACGGTAATAATCCACTGCGCTGAGCGAAGCGGATGGAGCCGGTGAAATCAGAAGCGGCAGGTCATCTGTGGCGGCATCGTCTGCAAACACCTGCAGGGGCATGACTGCCAGCAGCAGAGCCAGTAAACAGGCCAGCAGTCTGAAACGGGGACGCGAATTCGTTTTCATAAAAAACCTTCTTTCTGACTGAATCACAGTCGTATATCATCTGTCGTGAGACAGGACGATTGATAAAGAAAACAAAAAGTCCGCAGCAAGAAAACTCATCTGCTGCGGACTTGAAGGCACCACCAAAAAGAGGGCCTGAAACCGCTCTCTTTCGGCGTTGCAAATCTGTACATCGCAGACTGAAACAAACACCGGCAAGGGCAGGTCTTCTGACTCCGATCTCATCATGTCCGGTCGGCCTTCCCGGTTTCCCAGTGACACAAATGACAGGACACTCCATCGTTACAGCGGCGGGACCGTCGGGGGTTTGCACCCCGTTCCCTTTTCAGCCTTGCACCCGAAAACCGGGGAAGGACACCTCATGCCTGTTATGAAATTTTGAAAGGTACAGGAGAAGAAAAATGTCAGGCCTTTGCGGCGTTGACCAGTGTCAGCGTGTCGGATGCAATCACGAATTCTTCATCCGTTTCGATGACGAGAACACGCACGCGGGAATCGTCGGCTGCAATGTCAACATTCTTCAGCGACTGCTGCGACTTTTCCGGATCCAGCTTGATGCCCATGAATTCCAGACCGGCCAGAGCAACGTTGCGCGCAACCTTGTTGTTTTCGCCGATGCCACCGGTGAAGACCACCGCATCAATGCCACCCATCGCGGCGGCGTATGCACCAATGTACTTTTTGACGCTGTAGTCAAACATTTCCAGCGCCAACGTGGCCTGGTGATTGCCCTGATCACGCGCCGTGGCCAGGTCGCGGAAGTCGCTGGACAGCTCGGAAACGCCCAGAACACCGGACTTCTTGTTCAGCATTTCAACAAGTGCCTGCGTGTCCATACCCTCGTGCTCGCTCAAAAAGCCGAGAATGGCCGGATCCAGATTGCCGGAACGTGTGCCCATGGGCAGACCTTCCAACGGCGTCAGCCCCATGGATGTGTCCACGCATTTGCCGCCGTCTACTGCGGCAATCGACGAACCGTTGCCCAGGTGGCAGGTGACGATCTTCAGCTCAGAAGCCGGACGCCCCAGCATTTCAGCGGCCTTGGCGGAAACATAGCGATGGCTTGTCCCGTGGAAGCCGTAGCGGCGAATGGCGTATTTGCGGTAGTATTCGTAGGGAATGGCGTACATAAATGCCTTTTCCGGCATGGTCTGATGGAATGCCGTGTCAAATACAGCGACCTGCGGCACATCGCCCATGACCTCGCGACAGGCGCGGATGCCCATCAGGTTGGCCGGGTTGTGCAGCGGGCCGAGCGGAATGCATTCCTCAATGGCGGCAATGACCTTGTCGTCAACGAGAACGGATTCGGAGAATTTCTGACCGCCGTGCAGGACCCGGTGTCCGACGGCATCGATTTCGGACATGGAACGGATGACACCGGTCTCAGCGTCCGTCAGCCGATCTGTCAAAATGCGGATGGCGTCGGCGTGTGTTTTCATTTCCACTTCGGTAACGAGCTTGGTGCCATCCGTGAGCGTGTGCGTGTTTTTGCTGCCGGCGATCCCAATGCGCTCGCAAAGTCCTTTTGCAAGAACCCGATTCTCCGACATATCAAAGAGCTGATACTTCAGAGAGGAGCTGCCGGCGTTGATGACAAGAATAAGCATCTGACAATGACCCCTTCATGATTTCTTCCCTGTGGCTTGCAATTTGGAGCCGCAAGGTGTAAAATATAATTCGACACTTATATGATACTCTTTTTTGGGCGATTTTGCAAGAGCGAAAAGGGCAAAAGAATCCGCTGAACAGCAGAAAGGTCTGGCAATATGACGGCAGTTGGTGTGGTTGCGGAATATAACCCGTTTCATAACGGCCATATGTTTCATCTGACACAGACAGCCGCCCGTTTCCCGGATCGGGCAATCGTCTGCGTCATGAGCGGCAATGTCGTGCAGCGCGGCAGCTTTGCCATGCTCCACAAATTCGCCCGCGCAACCGCTGCGGTACAGAGCGGGGCCGATCTGGTCTTCGAACTGCCGACCGCATTTGCCTGCGCACCGGCACCGATCTTTGCCTCGCGTTCCGTCGAACTGCTCGCGGCGACGGGCGTGGTGGATGCATTGTCATTTGGCAGCGAATGCGGCGATGCGGCGGCTCTGCAGCGCGCCGCTGCTGACGACACGTTCCACTTGGAACGCTTCACAGCCAGCCTCCGCGCCGGATGCTCCTATGCCACTGCCTGCGCGGAAGCCTCCCAGCCGGAAATCCGTTCGATTCTGGCCGCGCCCAATGATCTGCTGGCCATAGAATATCTGCGTGCCGCCCGGCAGTTTCTTCCAAACGCCGCTGTTTGCGCCGTCAAACGGCAGGGTGCGGGACATAACCAGCCGGAAGCCTCCGGAACCTATCCGAGCGCATCTGCTCTGCGCAACCGAATGCGTGACCAGTTGGAGATTGCTGAATGGCTGCCGCCGTTTTCGGCCGAAATTCTGCAAAAGGAGCGGGCTGCCGGTCGCGCACCGGTCTTCGAGGAAGCAGCGACTCTGCCCATGCTGGCCACATTGCGAAGAATGAATCCGGAAGCGCTGGCACAGCTCCCGGAGGTCACAGAGGGGCTCGAATATCGGATTGCATCCGCCGCCAAACAGGCCGTTTCCGTCTCCGACCTGCTGGAACGGCTGAAGACCAAACGCTATACCTGTGCGCGGCTGCGCCGCATTCTGATGTCTGCCTATATCGGCCTGACCGATGCGGAACAGAAACAGCACCCGGCCTATCTGCATCTGCTGGCCGCATCCCGGCGGGGAACAGCACTGCTCCGTGAAATGAAGCAAACCGCCCGCCTGCCGGTGATTGCCAAGCCGACCGCCATCAAAAAGCTGGACGCCTCGGCCAAAATGCTGGCCGACCTCGAAGAACGCACAGATAGCCTGTATCTGCTGGCTTATCCCGAACAAAAGCAGCACGCGTTCGGTCATTTCTATACATCCTCCCCATGGATTGCACCGCATGACCCTGCATAAGCGAACCCGACCGAAACAGCGAGGTATTTATAAAGCATACAGAGCGGATTGGCCGCGCTCCTCGACTGATGGAGCAGCTGCATTTTCCAACCGACAGCATTGACTATCGGTTTCTTCTGGAATGTTCCTGTTTCCTGACAGGGGACTACGCAGAAAAGCTCGATCGGCTGAAAACATCATTTATGGCTCCTGTAAAAAAACATGAGGAATTTCTTTCGCCAACCTCGAATATTCTGGACTTTCCCCAGGATTTTGATATTTTTGCATCCTATGCCGAACGCCCTGTTCCGCCCAGGCGGATTTTCGGAAAGCATTGCACACACCTGCCGCGTGATACGTCACTTCGCCGCGCTTATGCGGACTGGCTGCTCACCGGCCATACCTGCGGCTTCGGCCATGGCATGATTCTGTTTGACGGCGAAAAGATCGTCAACAACGCACGAGAAAAGTAACCCGTGGATGCTCTACAGCCACATGAAAATCATTTGCAGAAAAAGGAGATTCGTACCATGAAAAACAAAGAAAGAGTTGCATTCGCACTGAACTGGATGGAACAGCGCCGCTGGCCGGTCGACTGCATTGCCTACTTCAAACTGCTGGAACAGTCGTATTTCCTCTCCGGCCCCTATGCAGAAGAGCTGGATCAGCTGGAATCTGCATTTATGTCGGGCGAGATGACAGGGAACGATGCATTGGCACGTGTCAAAGCCATTGCCGCTGAAGTTCAGGTACCTGACCGCTCGTTTGCACAGCTGTTTTACATGAACTGCGCGGAAGATCTGGACGCGCTCTACCGCGAACGCGGCATCAACCACGATGTGTATGTCCGATCCATGGACGATATGCTGTACAAACTGCTGGAATGCCGCGAGGTGTTCGGCATCTGGGGCAACGATACAGGTACCTGGCCCGATGGATTTTTCCGTCTCGATCGTTTTGCATTGGGACGCCTGCAGTTTGAACGCCGCACACTGGGCAAGGTGGACTACCATTGGAACGATATCACCGTTCATGCAGACGACCCTGTGCTGAATATGCACATCCCGTCTGCCGGGCCCTTCCCGCGGGAGCTGCGCTATGATTCCTATCGCCGCGCCTATGAATTCTTCCCGGAAATCCGCTGCGGGAAATATCTCCCAATTCGCTGCGATTCCTGGCTGCTCTTCCCGGCACACGATGAATTCCTGAATAAAAACTCCAATATTGTCGATTTCCTGCACGATTTCGACCTGTATGAGTCGCATGAAAACAGCAACCCGAGTGCATCCTGGCGCATCTTTGGCCGCTATCACAAACTGCCCTTTGACCAGCTGCCACGTGATACGGCACTGCGCCGCGCCTATGCGGAATGGCTCTGCTCCGGCCGCGGCAACGGCGGTGGAAAAGGCCTGATTCTCTTTGATGGCGAAAAAATCGTCAACAATGCACGGGGAGAGTAAAGATGACACCGTTCTCTGATCGACAGGCGAGGCATCGCCGCTGGCGTGAACGCGGCCTGCTCGCCATCATCTGTGCATCCATGCTGCTCCTGTCAGCGTGTCGTGTTGTCACACTAACGATATCGACGACAGAACCGCCCTGCGTAAGCTCTGTACGGCCTCTGACCAGTTGGCCTTCGCAGCAGACCTCTGCACCGAAAGAAACGTCGGCGCAGGATGCCACATCATGGACGGCGGCCATCCAGCCACAGCCCGCTGTCCACGAGCTGGCTGCGCGCATCATCCCGTCCTTTGAAAAACGGTACCTTCTGGTTCATCTGGACGAAAAGCGCCTGACTACCTTCTGCACGCTGTATCAGGCGGCCATGGCCTTTGAACCCACTGCGGAATTGCCGGAACCGGTCACTGTGGGCGAACTCTTTGATCTGATGCTCCTCCTCAACTATACCTGCCCGGAGCTGATGCAGATCAGCGGTGAGTACTACTACAGCTGCGACAATACCGGTCGCTGCACCGATGTGACCTTCACCTACCTCATGAACGCCGATGAGTACGAAGACGCCCTGCAACAGGTGGAAGCGCAGTTTGGTGAATGGAAGCACCGGCTGGCCGGTCGGTCGGATTTGGAAAAAGAACGATTCGTCTATGAATGGATCATCCAAACGACGGCTTATCAGGAAACCGCAACGTATGCGGGATCCTGCTATGGCGTGATCGTCGACCGGAAAGCCCGATGCGAAGGCTATGCAAAGACCTTCATGTGGGCCATGTGGGAGCTGGATATTCCGTGCCTTTCCATCACCGGAGAATCGACTGATCCCGGCAATTCCATTTATTCGCGCCATGTCTGGAACCTGGTGCAGATCAATGGCATCTGGGCGTATGTTGATACGACATTTGATGACTTCAATGAATTCTATCCCATCTCCTACAGCTTCCTGAATGTCGATGAGAACAGCATCATCGATACGCGAACCATCGATCCGGTTTACCTCGAACTGAATCTCCCGTCCTGCACCAGCATGGAGAACAGCTTCCATAAACAGGCCGGCGTCTATTACCGCGGCGATGCAAATCCGATCGAGGTGATTGGCGATGCCATCGAACACGCAGATGCGGAAGGTTCCAATCTCGTTTACCTGAAGGTGGAGACTGAGGAGCTGTTTCAAACAATCAGCCATTCTCTGAGCGAACTGCTTACACAGTGGCTCACCGAACGTGGTTTGCCCTGGAGCTATACCTGGTATTCCTACCCGGACGGCCGCGCCTTTGTCATCGACTTCTCCAATTGAAAAAATCTGAGCATTTTTTCAAAAAAACAGGATACCCGACTTTGTTGCAAAAGCCGGGCATCCTGTGCATTATTGGCGAATTCGAATGAGTAATGGGAAGAAAAGTGAAAGGAAATTGGTAGTATCAACAGCAATGATGGTCAATAATTTCACATACAATTCAAAAAAAAGACTGGAAATGAACGATGTAATGTAGTATAATAAAGACAGACCAAAATGAAAGGAAGTTGCGGACTCATGAAGATCAATTTTGACACACGGAAGGGCTCGGTTTCAGAACAGACGACAGCGGCGGCAGAAAAAAAGCTGGCCAAACTGGATCGCTTTTTTAACGATGATGCTGTTGCGGTTGTCAAATTCAGCGAGGTCCGCGGCCAGACGGTCGCAGAAATCACGGTACGCAGTGCGCATATGGTTTTCCGTGCGGAGAATCGTTCGGGAGATGAATATGCCGCGGTGGACAATGCGGTCGAAGCCATTGTCCGGCAAATTCGGAAGCATAAGACGCGCCTGGAAAAACGCCTGAAGGACGGCGCATTTGAACGCGTTGTTGAATCTGCTGAACCGGAAAATCAGGAGCTGATTCGTCGGAAACGCTTTGACCTGAAACCGATGACGGAAGAGGAAGCAGCCCTGCAAATGGATCTTCTGAACCATCAGTTCTATCTCTTCAAAAATTCCGATGCCAACAACCGCATCTGTGTGGTGTACGGCCGCGAGGACGGTGGCTACGGAATTATTGAAGCCGATTGATTATCCACTTCGATCTGTCGACTGATCACCATCTATTCAACCAACCATAGCCGGATCGGCTATACCAGACCTCAGGACACCCGGCATCCTTTCAACGAGGATGCCGGGTGTCCTGAAGAAATCAATTTCAGCCAAATGATCACTGAGAAAAAGGAGATTTGCATGAGGGACTTGAAAATTGCTGTCATTGGTTCCGGATCCACATATTCACCGGAAATTTTTGAAGGGATCATCAAACGCCGCGACAGTCTGTCCGTGAAAAAGATTGCCCTGATGGACATTGACGAAACCAAATTACAGATCGTCGGCGGTTTGATTGAACGCATGGTCAGAGCAGCCGGCATGGATGCTGAAATCATTCGAACCACCGACCTGGATACGGCGCTGGATGGCGCGAATTACGTCCTGGCTCAGATTCGCGTCGGACGGCTGCCGGCTCGCGTGCTTGATGAACGGATTCCGCTGAAATATGGTCTCATTGGACAGGAAACCACCGGTATTGGCGGCTTTTTCAAGGCGTTGCGAACCATTCCGGAAATTCTGAATATCGCCAGACGTATGGAAGAACTTTGCCCGGATGCAACATTGATCAATTTTTCCAATCCCTCCGGCCTGGTTGCCGAAGCCGTGCAGAACCACTCCAAAATTCGCATGGTCGGTCTCTGCAACAACGCCATCAATATGTTCACGGAGGCACGCCGCCAGTTCGGAGACGATATCGAAATTTCCTATGTCGGCCTGAACCACCTCAGCTGGATTACCGCTATCGAAAAAGATGGCAAAGACATTCTGCCGGAGCATCTCGACACCTATCAGAACAGCGATGTTCCCAACCGTTACTTGCGCTATTGTCGTGGTATTCCGTGCGGCTATCTGAACTATTTCTATCGCCCACGGACGCGTCTGGCTGAGCTGCAGGAGGACGCAAAAACCAAAACACGCGGCGAGGTCTGCATGGAGATCGAAGAAAAACTCCTGAAAATGTTCTCAGATACGACCCTCTACACCAAGCCAGAGGAGCTGAACCAGCGCGGCGGCGCACTGTACAGTGAAGCGGCCGTTTCTCTTCTGAATGCAATTGAAAACGACCTGAACGAAATCCATGTCGTCAACGTCAAAAATAACGGGGCACTGCCCTGGATGGCCGATGACGATGTCGTTGAGGTGAAAACGCTGGTCAATCGCAAGGAGCTTCTCCCGATTCCGGTTCGTGGCTTCGACAATCCGCATATCTGTGAACTGATGCGGACGGTCAAAGCCTATGAAAAGCACGCAGCGCGTGCCGCTCTGACGGGGGATCGGGATGAGGCCATTCGCGCCATGATGATTCATCCGCTGATCGGCGATGCGGATGCCGCCATTGCCTGCTTCGATGAACTGCTGGAAGCTCACCGCAGCTACCTGCCGCAGTTTTCACACCAGTAAAACGGCGAAAGGGAAGGGACGCATGAAGTATATTCTCGGACTGGATGGCGGCGGCACCAAAACGGACTGCCTCATTCTGGCAGAAGACGGTTCGCTTGTTGCATCTGCAAGAGGCGGCGCAACGAATCATGAACAGTATGAGGGCGGCTTTCCAGAAATGACGGTCACGTTTCAGAAGATCGTCGGGGAAGCGCTGCAACAGGCCGGCCTGAAGTCACACGAGCTGTCTGCATCCGTATTTGGCATGGCCGGGATTGATGTCCCGTCACAGCAGCAGCGAATGACCGCATTTTTGCAGGCGGAAGGCTTCCGGAATCCCGTTGTTGTCAATGATGCCTTTCTGGGCGTCAAAGCCGGATGCCCGAAGGGCTATGGCATCAGCTTTGTTAACGGCACAGGCAACTCGGTCGGCGGCATCGACAAAACCGACCAATGGCTTCAGGTCGGCGGTACCGGCGAAGCGTTTGGTGATTTGAACGGCGCAGAGGGTATGACCAACGCCGTGATCTGTGCGGTTTACAGTATGTTCTACCGCTGTGGGCCGCAAACCTCCATGGCCGCCTCTTTTTTTCGCCTGCTCGGCATCGATCGGCCGGAACAGTTCACTGAGGCGATCTACGATCAGGTCTACACCGAACGCGTCACAAACCGTGACATCCATAACCAGGTGCTGTATGCTGCCGCTAATGAGGGCGATCCGGTTGCACTTCAGCTGCTGAAGTCGTTTGGCTGTCAGTTTGCTGCGTCCATTGCCGGATGCATCAACCGTCTGCAATTTGATGACACCGTCGATGTTGTGCTGATCGGCTCAGCATCCCTGAAAGCCCAGTCTCCGGTCATGCTCGACACCTGCCGACAGGAGACGGAACGCCTGACCGGCAAGCAGATTCGCCTGATTCCGTTGACGAATCCTCCGGCGGCGGGCGCTCTGATCTGGGCGTCTCAGCTGGCGTTTGGTGCGGAACAGACCGACCGTCTCCGTGAGACGATCATTCGCGTGACCCGAAAGTAAAAACAGCTGAAAGGCTGAATGATAAATGAGAGAAGGATCCATATGATTATTGATCGAATTGAGAATGCTCCGCTGTATTTTGGCCTAGGCGAACGCTTTGAACGAGGCCTGAAGGAAATGATGAAATGCGCATCGGAACCGCTCGAAAAGAAGAGCGTGGAGCTGGAAGGCCGTGATCTCCGGTACGGCATTTCCAACGTCAAGTGTGATCGCGCCCCGGACGACAATGACTATGAAGCTCATGTCAAATTCGCGGACATTCAGTGTGTGCTGGACGGAACTGAATATATGGGCTGGGCCAACCTGCACGATCTGAAGCTCCGTAAGGAGTACGATGCCGATGGCGATATCGCCTGGTATGCCGGAAAAGGCACCATGCTCTGCGTGAAAAAAGGCTATTTTGCAATTTTCTTCCCAGAAGACGCTCATATGCCGTGCCGCAACAACGGTGTAGAACCCTGCGAATCTGTGAAAATGGTGATGAAGGTTCGCGTTGCCGACTAACTGGACAAACTACAAAAAGCCCGGCCAACCGTATGCCTGCGGTTGGTCGGGCTTTTTTCAACAGATTGTACTACAGCCGGTTGGTCTGCATGGCGCGCAGTGCGTTCAGCACACTGAGAATGCAGACACCAACGTCGGCAAACACGGCAAGCCACATACTGGAATGGCCGAGCAGACTCAGAACCAGAATGACGGCCTTTACGCAAAGGGAAAAGGCAATGTTCTGGTACGCAATGCGCATCGTTTTTCGCGCAATTCGAATGGCGGTCACAACCTTTTCGGGGTGATCATCGGTCAAAACCACATCGGAGGCTTCGATGGCCGCATCACTGCCAAGAGCACCCATGGCGATGCCGACATCGGCCAACGCAAGGGCAGGAGCATCGTTGATGCCGTCCCCGACAAAGGCGAGACGTTTGCCCTTCGGTTCCTGCGCAAGCAGCGCTTCCAGCTCCCGGACTTTCCCGTCCGGAAGGAGCCCAGCCAGTACACGATCCATCCCCAGCGAATCGGCAAGATGCTCCGCAACCTCGGCCGTATCGCCGGTCAGCATGACGGTCTGGCGGATTCCTGACGAGCGCAGTCCAGCGATCGCGTCGGCAGCCTCCGGCTTTTCCTCATCTGCAATGACGATACAGCCATGGTAGACGTCATTTCGTGCGAGATACACAACCGTGCCGATCGCATCCGGTACATCTGGCGAATGACCCAGCGATTCCATGAACCTCCGGTTTCCTGCACAGATGCGCTCACCGTCCAGCAGAACGGAAACTCCGTATCCGGCAACGGTCTGTGCATCAGAGAGACGGTCGGCATCGGGGAGCACAAGCGCCGCGTCCGCTGCGGCTCGTTGAACAGAATGGGCGATGGGATGATCGGAGTACATTTCGGCGGCGGCCGCTTCCAGCAACAGCACGTCAGCCGTCACGCCGTTCGGGAAAACGTGTGTGACATGGAAAACGCCCTTAGTCAGCGTCCCGGTTTTGTCAAAGACAACCGTATCCGTTTTGGCGAGAACGTCCATGTAATTGCCGCCCTTGATCAGAATGCCGCGTTTGGAGGCACCCCCAATGCCGCCGAAAAACGTCAGCGGAACTGAAATAACAAGCGCACAGGGGCACGACACAACAAGAAAATTCAGAGCGCGCATGACCCAGTCTGTCCAGTCGCCGTGCAAGCAGAGCGGCGGGACGATGGCCAACAGAAAAGCCAGCCCGACAACGGACGGCGTATAGTAGCGGGCAAATACGGTGATGAAATTTTCTGCTTTGGATTTCCGGTCGGATGCGCTTTCAACCAGTTCCAAAATCCGGACAACCGTGGATTCCGAAAAGGGGCACGTGACACGAATGCGCAGCAAGCCGGTCTGGTTGATGCAGCCGCTTGTGACGGAAGAACCGGCAGAAACAGACTGCGGCATGGATTCACCGGTTAATGCAGACGTGTCAATCAGCGACACGCCGTCGATCACCGTTCCGTCCAGCGGAATCCGCTCACCTGGCTTGACGAGAATTTCCGCACCGACCGCCACGTCTGACGGATCGACCGCGGTCAACCCGCCGTTGATTTCCAGATTGGCAGATTCCGGTCGGATATTCATCAGCTCCGCAATGGTTTTTCGAGAACGCGAAACGGCGCAGCTCTGGAACAATTCTCCGATCTGGTAAAACAGCATCACGATGACCGCTTCGGCACAGTCGCCAAGCGCAAAAGCCGTGACGGAAGCCAGCGCCATCAGAAAGCATTCGTCAAATACTTCACCGCGCAGAATGTTGACAACGGCCTGAACAATGACTTCCGCACCGACCAGCAGAAATGGGACAAGATAGGCTGCCATGCTCCACCAGAAACGGCCAGACTCCGGCAGGAGGTTCCAATGAACCATGCAAACGGCGGCTGCAAAGCATCCGACTGTGCAGAGAATCAAAATCAACGTTTTTTTCTGTTTGGAAGACATGATCTTTTACTCTCCTCAAATCGTCAGCAGAATAATTTGCAATCCGGCTCGACCTTCCGACAGGCCTGTGCCACATCTTCGAGAATTCGACTTTCGTCACCGTCAAACTCAAGAGAGAGACGCTCCGTGATCAGATTGATCGATGCATTCTGCACGCCGTCAATTTTGCGAATGGCGCGCTCGGCCTTTGCCGCACAAGCGCCGCAGTCAAAACCAGTCAGTTTCCATACTTTTTTCATATCAAAGACTCCTTTTTTGTCATTCTGTCAGATTTATTCGCTGAGATGCTCCATACCCTGTGCAATCATGGTGTGGACATGATTGTCAGCCAGGGAATAGATCACGCTTTTTCCTTCCCGACGGAATTTCACCAGACGGGATTGCTTCAGAATCCGCAGCTGATGCGAAATTGCGGACTGATTCATGCCGAGAACCGCTGCAATGTCACAGACGCACAGCTCGTTTTCAGCCAACACATACAGAATCTTGATTCGCGTAGTATCGCCGAAAATCTTAAAGAGCTCCGCCAGATCATACAGAATCTCGTCACATGGCAGCTCCCGGTCAACCTGCTCGACAATTTCTTCATGGACACATTCTTCACCGCAGACGGGAATCGGTTCATTTCCCATAAACAAACACACCCTCATATGAATAATTGTTCATACGTATATTATACACGCTTTCCGCGTAATGTCAAGACCCAAATCGAAAAAAGTTTACGAGGTTTCCCGCTTTTTTTGCCGGGAGGTACAGGAAGCAGTGGAATACAGGGAAAAAATGTGATATAATAAATAAGATAGGTGTGTATCATCCATACCGTACAACCGCCTGGGTGTAGAAAAGCCAGCAATTCGGTTCAGAATGGCTTGGCGAATGCGGCGCAAATCAATACGGAGCGTTTACTTTTTTGCCGCAAGACAGATGACACCGGCGTAGACGAATTCGTCGTCAAACAACAGAATCGAATGAGGACAGATGAAACACGGCACTGCCGCAGTTTTCATCGAACAAATGGAGGTTTTGATATGACAAATAAAAAACAGGGACAGGAAACGCGTGAGTATCCCGTCGGCATGGTGAAGATTTCAGAAGATGTCGTTGCATCTGTCGCAGCCGTCGCAGCCGGTGAAATCGAAGGTGTTCATCTTGTCACCGGGAAGAAACCGGCTTCCATCTCCAAAAAGGCCAATAAATATGTGCGTCTGTCCTTCACACAGACCTCCGTCACCATTGATATTTATGTGACCGTCAAATATGGATATGTTATTCCGGAAGTGGGTCAGGCCGTCCAGGATAACGTTCAGGATTGCGTTGAATCGATGACCGGGCTGCACGTTGACGCGGTCAACGTCCATTGCACGGGGATTGCCTTTGCAAAAGATGCGCCGCAAAAGCAGACAAAATAAACAGAAACGGAGACAGTTGAACCGCATATGACGAGATCACAAGCGCGAGAGATCGCGTTGGGCTGTATTTTTGAATGCTTTGCCCGCAGAGAGGCGCCGGAAGAGATTCTTGCCGAGCGCATCCATCCGGAGGGCATCAGGAACCTTGAAGAAGAGGCACCGGTTTTCCGGGAGGAATTGTCGGATAAAGACGCGGCATATATTACGCGTGTCGTTGTTGCAGCGGCCATGAACGCCGATCAATACTTTTCCGCGGTGAACGCACTGTCGGAATCCTGGAACAGTGCGCGGATTGCAAGGATGACGAGAGCCATTCTCTGTTTGGCCATGGCAGAAATTCAGTATGAAAAGGACGTTCCGGCTTCCGTAGCCGTCAATGAAGCCGTGGAATTGGCCAAACGGTATGACCAGGAAAAAGCACCTGCCTATATTAACGGCATTTTAGGGCGCTATCTGCGCCAGAAGGCAGAACAGGCCATATGATGACAGGAACCCTCGGAGTCGATACCAGTAATTATACGACCTCTGCTGCGGTTTATACATCGGAGCGGACAGCTCCGATTTCTGTCGGACGCCTGCTGGAGGTCACAAGCGGACGGGGTCTGCGTCAGAGTGATGCCGTTTTTGCGCACATCAAGAATCTGCCGGATGTGCTTCCGGCGGCTGTTGCACAGTTTGACGGCGAACTGATTGCAGTCGGTGTATCCGATCGTCCGCGGGATGTGGAAGGCTCATATATGCCGTGTTTTCTGGCTGGAGTGTCGGCGGCAACGGCAGCGGCCAGCGTTCTGAATGTCCCACTCTATCGTTTTTCCCATCAGGCCAACCACATCGCAGCCGCCGCATATGGCGCGGGGAAGCCGGAGTTGCTCCATGCTCCGTTCCTGGCCTGGCATCTTTCCGGTGGGACGAGCGAGCTTCTGCTTGTCCAACCGGATGACGAGCGCATCATTCGCTGTGAACGTATCGGAGGAACCTCCGACCTGGCAGCCGGTCAGGCGATTGACCGGGCGGGCGTGCTGCTTGGCCTGCAATTCCCGTGCGGCCGCGCACTGGATGCCCTTTCGTTGCAGACGGATTCGCCGCTTTCACCGGCCAAATTGGCCGTCAAAGGGATGGAGATGAGCCTCTCCGGCCTTGAAAACAAAACCCAGCAGCTGGTACAGGCTGGGGAACAGCCGGAACGGATTGCCCGCTTTGTGTTGGAATCCGTCCTCTCCTGCGTCTCACGGGTCACAGCCTGTGCGCTGGAACGTTTCGGCTCCATGCCGGTTCTCTGCGCAGGTGGCGTCATGTGCAATACGCTGATTCGCGCCGCCATGACAAAATCCTTTGCAGCAGCCTTTGCGCCAGCCGCGTACTCCGCGGACAATGCTTCCGGCAGTGCCATTCTGGCCGCTCTCAAGCATCAACGACAGAAAGGAAACGCGTGATATGACAGAACCGGAGCGCTCCGTCATTACCGTTACAGAATTAAATACCTACATCAAATCCCTTCTTGACAGCGACCCAATCCTGAAAAAAATCGCTGTCAAGGGGGAAATTTCTAATTATCGCCCGAATTCGTCCGGTCATCTGTATTTCACCCTGAAAGACGAAAACGGCGCCATTCGATGCGTCATGTTTCGTGCGCTGGCGCAAAAGCTCCGGTTCACACCGGAAAACGGGATGAAAGTAATCGCCGTCGGTGATGTTTCTTCCTTCGTCCGAGACGGACAGTATCAGCTCTACCTGACTGCATTAACCCCGGATGGTGTCGGCGATTTGTACGCTGCATTTGAACAGTTGAAGCGTCGGCTCGGCGCGGAAGGGCTGTATGACCCGGCGCTGAAAAAACCGATTCCTCGCTATCCTCGTCTAATTGCCGTTGTGACCTCTCCAACGGGGGCCGCTGTCCGCGATATGCTCCGGATCCTGAAAAAACGGTATCCGATTGCGCGCGTTCTCGTCGTTCCGGTTAAAGTGCAGGGTGCGGGTGCGGCGGAGGAAATTGCCGCTGCCATTACCTATCTGAATACGAAACGCTACATCGACGTGATGATCATAGGACGCGGCGGCGGCTCGATTGAAGATCTCTGGGCGTTCAACGAGGAAGTGGTTGCACGGGCGATCGCGGCCTCTGAGATTCCCGTCGTTTCTGCCGTGGGGCACGAGCCGGATGTCACAATTTCGGATTTTGTCGCAGACCTTCGCGCTGCGACACCGTCCAATGGCGCTGAACTGGCGACACCGGACGCCGCCGAGCTGGTCATTCGACTCGATGAACGCCGAGCTGCCCTGACGCGACAGATGCTGACGCGCATTGATTCGGAACGGCAGCAGCTGAACCGCATCGCCGAAAAGCGCGTGTATCAGTCGCCGATGGGATACCTGGACGAAAAACGCATGGCGCTGGACTATCTGGCCGAACGTTTCCGTGCTGTCAGCGAGAAATGCCTGACCGCACAGCAGCATCGTCTCGGCCATGCAGCAGCCAGACTGGATGCGATGAGCCCACTGAAAGTTCTGGGACGCGGCTATGCCATTGCATTGAACGCTTCGCAGGAGGCGGTGCGCTCGGCGGAAACGCTTCAGCCTGGCGATGCATTGTCCATTCGCTTTGAACAGGGGACGGCTCACTGCGAAGTGCGCAGCGTCGAATCTGCTACCTCTGCAACCCGGTGAGGCAAATCGCCGGTTCGCTACCTGAGAAAGGATGAATTGTATGACTTCGTTATCGGAAGAACTGCGCCCGGTATGGGACGATTGCGGAACGGCGTGGTGCGAATCGGTTGCCCCGTTGGAAAATCAGGCGGGTGAGGTTTGGATGCCGCTCTATTATCATGCAGACGAAATCCTTTGCCTGCAAACGTCCGACCGCAAGACGACGTATCAGCCCGGCCGTGATTTCTGCCTGGAAAATGGCGGAATCCGCCTGCTGCCCGATACCCGCATCCGCACTGTCTCGTGGACGGAGCAGCATCCTGTTGCCCCAACCGACCATACCTATGGCGGCCGCAACGGCGTTTCGTTCGTCCTGTATGGCGAAGGCGCCTTCTTCCATGAACGCCAGCTGGCCGTCACCTACCGTCATTCGGATGCATGGCGTGGCACATGGCCGATCCAGTCCTCCGAAAACCTGCCACGCTTCCGTCAGGTGCTGAACGAGCAGCGTGACTTCCGCCTCGTGATTTACGGCGATTCCATTGCGGAAGGTGCCAATGCAACAGAGCGCAGCGGCGTCGCACCGCTCCTGCTGCCGTTTGGTGAGCTGTTTGCGGCCAAGCTGATGCAGTCGTATCAGGTTCAGGTGGATGTCATCAATACCGCACTGGGCGGGACGACCTCTGAATGGGGCGCACAGAATGCAGCGGAACGCGTAGCCGCTTATACGCCGGACTTTGTCGTTCTGGCCTTTGGCATGAACGATGGCAGCTGCCATTACACGCCGGAAGCTTTCCGGCACAATATCCAGCGCATCATCGAATCCGTCCGCACAGTACGGTCGGACACGGAATTTCTCCTTGTATCTTCGATTTGCGCAAATCCCGAAGCCTGCCTGTATGGCAATCAGGAGGAATATGCACCCGTCCTGCGCGAACTCTGCGGAGAGGGAATTGCTTTTGCCGACATGACGGCCATGCATCAGGAGCTGCTCACACGGAAGCGTTACATGGATATGACCGGCAACAATGTCAACCACCCCAATGATTATCTGCACCGGATCTACGCACAGATTTTGACATCGCTGGTGAAATAATGAGGACAGGCGCATTCCATCCTTGAGAATGCGCCTGTCTTTCTGCATCAAAAGTCGTGTCATAGCGGAATCTTTTCGGCCCGGCTCTTTTCTTTTGCACGACTTTGTGATATAATGAACATGGCATAAAATGGATGGATTCAATTCGTCCGTCTGTGAAAAGGGGAGTTCTATGCAGCTGGAAGAATATACACCAATCAGCGAACTGGTTGTCCACGAAACGGATGTCCGGCACGCCCGTTTGCCTGTGATCGACGCCCATTCGCACTGGGGCAAGCTCTTGCTCGGCGATAACTACAATACCGCCTATGATACGCGTGCCGTGGTCGACGCGCTGAAGTCCGTTGGCCTCAAGGGTATTATCAATGTCGATGGATTCTGGGGGGATGAGCTGGACAAAATGCTGGCCAAAACGGAGGAATCCGACGGCTTTATCCGCACCTTTTCCAGTGTCGATGTCACCCGCCTCGAAGAGCGCAGCTTTGAAACCATGGTCTACCGCACCATTCGGGATGCAAAAGCCAAGGGTGTCTCCGGCCTGAAATTCTGGAAAGTCATCGGCCTGCTCTACCGATACTCGGATGGTCGTTACATCCGCCCGGATGATGAACGCCTGTCCTGCATCTGGCAGTGCGCTGCGGAGGAGAACCTGCCGGTTCTGTTCCATATTGCCGATCCGGTTGCATTCTTCAAACAGATTGATTCTCAAAACGAACGCTACGAGGAACTGAATGCGCACCCGGACTGGGCGTTTAATGCACCGGAGCTGTACAGCTTCCAGCAGCTGATGGAGATGCAGTACCATCTGGTGGCGTCCAATCCGAAAACCACCTTTATTCTGGCGCATGTGGCCGGATATTCCGAAAATCTGGCGACCGTTGGAAAATGGCTGGACGAACTGCCGAATATGTATGTAGACATCGCGGAACGGATTTCCGAGCTGGGGCGTCAACCCTATACAGCCCGCCGCTTCCTGACGAAGTACGCAGACCGAATCCTGTTCGGTACCGACATGACGCCGACAACCGATATGATTCGCCATCTGATTTATTTCCGTTTCCTTGAAACACAGGATGAATATTTCCGCTATGACGCCACTGAAAATGGCAAACAGGGCAGATGGCGGATTTACGGCGTTGATTTGCCGGACGATGTCCTGGAAAAGATTTATACCCGTAACATCGAAAAACTGATCGGTCAATGGTAAAAATACAGATCAATGTGAGGTAAGATACGAATGAGCAAAACATACACAGAAATGAAAGGGCAATTCTCTGCACTGCGTGAAACATCCGTATATATTCGAAATCGGCTGAATGTTCTGAAGCGTTTTCTCGACGAAAAGCCATATTCCGGCATCGCTTTTTTGGGGTGCGGCTCCAGCTATTCCGTTTCCAAATCACTCGAATCGATTTACCGCAATCTGTCCGGCAAATCGTCCATGAGCCTCGCCGCCGGTGATCTGATGCTCCATACAGAAAACTATCAGAAGGCGCTGGAAAACGCAGTCCTCGTCGCCGTTACACGTTCCGGCAGCACCAGTGAGGTACTGAAGGCCATTGAGGCCATCCGCGCTCTGACGCCGATTCGCGTGATCGCTTTGACCTGCGTCGAAGATGCCCCCATCAATGAACTCTCCGACGTTACCTTCACCATGCCGTGGGCGTTCGATGAAAGCGTCTGCCAAACGCGGACGGTTTCCAATCTCTACCTGGCCGGTTCCATTCTCGCCGCCGGTATCGCCGAACGCACTGATGTGATCGATGCGGCAGAGGCCACTCTGGAACAGCTGGAAGGCTATGCCAACAAAATCGAACCACTTTTCCTCCAGCTGGCCAAGGAAAAATGGGATCATGCCGTTGTGCTGGCTGATGGTGAAATCGGCGGCATCGCGGAGGAGGGCGCACTCGCCTTCAAGGAAATCTGCCAGTTGCCCTCCAACTACTATGGCCTGCTGGACAGCCGTCACGGCCCGATGGTCATGATTGGCAAGACGACACTGGTCATTGCAAGCATCTGCGGCGCAGGGGAACAGGAATGCAAGCTCGTTGCAGACCTGACCAAAAAATACGCGACCGTTGTGACCTTCTCAGATGAACCGGTTGACCTGCCCAAGGTGTATGCCAACATCTCGTTTGGCCATCCACTCGATCTGATCGGCCGCGGACTTGCGCTGATTGTCATTTGCCAGATGGCTTCGTATTATAAGGCACTGGTTCGCGGTGTCAACCCGGATGCACCGACTGGCCTGGATGCATGGATTAAACTGTGAGTGGCTGCCATGAAATCCTATGATATTCTGGCCATCGGCGAACTGAACGTCGATCTGATTCTGACCGGCATGAGCTCACTCCCGCAGCCGGGACGTGAGCTGATTGCCGAAACCTGCACCCTGACAATGGGCAGCTCCACTGCGATTTGCGCAGCTGGTATGGCTGGGCTCGGCCTGAAAACGGCTTTTTTCGGCAAAGTCGGAGCGGATGACTATGGCCGCCTGGCAGCCGATTCGCTGACTGGCTTTGGCGTCGATCTGCGCCATCTGATCGTGGATGAAGCCATTCAAACCGGCATTACCGTTTCGATGTCTTCCAAAGACAACCGCGACCGCGCTCTCGTCACGTATCTCGGCGCGATTGATGCGCTCCGTGCAGACGAAGTGCCGGTCGAACTCCTGGCAGAGACGCGCCACATTCATGTCGGCTCGTTCTTCCTGCAAAGTGCTCTGCGCCCTGGCTTGGCCAAACTCTTCCGCACCGCCAGACAGATGGGTGTTACAACATCACTGGATGCAGGCTGGGACGATACGTGCAACTGGGATTATGGCCTGCGCGACGTGCTGGAGGAAACAGACGTGTTTCTCCCCAATGAATCCGAGGCCATGGCGATTACCGGCCTGACGGACGTCGAAGCTGCTGCACACAAGCTGTCACAGTCGTGCCGAATCTGCACGGTCAAATGTGGTGGAGACGGCGCTGTCGCAGCCTCTGCTGGTCAGCTCTACCGCGCCAAGGCCTATTCAACACCTGTCCGGGATACGACCGGCGCGGGGGATTCGTTCAACGCGGGATTCCTGTACGGATTCCTGGCGGGAAAACCCATTGAGGAAGCTCTCTGCTACGGCAACGCCTGCGGCTCTCTCAGCGTTGCACGGATTGGCGGCGCCTCCGCCTGCCCGAAGCTGTCCGAAGCAGAACACGTCATACAGACCGGCCACGTTGAATAACGCGACACAGTCGCTGTGCATCAAAAGCGGGCAGCCAGCTCAGTCCATGCAGCCGGTGCAGCCAGGAGTTGCCCGTGTTCACGGAGATGCGCGTAAACCACATCGGGGTTGGCAATGAGGTCGGCAAATTCGCGCAGCTGTTGCGTCCGAATCGGGTAGGGTGGTGTCAGCAGAAGGTAGTATTTCCCCTGCAAGGCGTACAGCTCGGAATGCTCAGTGTCGGTTTCTTCCTGCCGGACGGAGCGGATGGCATCCATCAGATGATCCGCGTTGTCGAAGCGGTACAGAATTTCGCTGTCTGCATCGCAGCCGGATACAAACAAAATCCGATGGTTGCCCTTCTCAAAGCACTCGATTTGCAGTTTTTCATCCGGCAGATGTACCTCTGCAAGCTCCAAAATGGCCTGAGCGGCCGCAGATGGCAGTATGCCGTCCTGCACCGCATCCAATAAGTATAATTCGGTTTCTTCTAAGAAAATGACGATGTTGTGCCTGTCAAAGATCAGTTTTCGCATGAAGAACATCCTCTCACTGCTTGAATGGTGTCCGATTTTCAAAAGAATTCCAGCAGATCTATATGAAATCGGATATGCCAATTATACAACAGATTCTGAAAAAACGGAATCCCTCAAAATCTGGAAACCCATATCGGAAAGGAAACGCCCATGCAAAAAAAACGCACTGGCCCGATTCTTCTGGCCATTCTTCTGATCGCACTTTTGCTGTGTGCCTGTAGCTCGAAACAGACGGTTACGTCCGGCAGCCTGCTTCTGAACGGGAAAAATGTTGCCGTGGATGCTGTGCTGACCATTCAGGATCATCCGATCGGTGCCGATGCGTACCGCTACCAGTTCATGACGCTGAAGGCAGAGATTCAGTCTGAAGAGGAAACAGAAACGTGGGATGAAGAGACACAGGCGGCCTTCAAGGTGCGTGTGGCTGAGTATCTGGCACTGATGGTGGCCGTTGAAGAAACGGCTGAGCAGTATGGAATTTCACGCGGCGAGGCGTCAGCGGCCTATGCGGCCGAACAGCTGGCGACGGTTCGTGCGGAATATCCAGATGATGACAAATTCAACGCGATTCTGAAAGCAAGCTACATGACAGAACCGCAGCTGCTCTATCTTCTGGAAACCGATTACATCCAGTACAACCTGTATGAAGCAATGTTCGGTGAGTCCGGTCGATACGCGCTGACAGACGATCAATTGCTGTCGGTCGTCAATCGCGACTATGTTCGGGTGCGGTATATCAAAATCGCATTCACGGATGATAATGAAGCGGAAAAGCAGTCCTATGCGGATCAGATTCTGCAGGAAATCCGCAGTGGACTTGATTTTACGGATGCCGTCAATACCTACACGGAGGAAAGCGGAATGCAGGGAAACCCGGATGGCCTGTATTTTTCTCGCGGTATGACGAAGGACTCTGTCTTTGAAGAAGCCTGCTATGCACTGAACGTCGATGAAGTCAGTGATGTGATTCGCGGAGACGGCGCGTTTTATCTCATCAAACGATTGCCGGTTGAAACCGAATATGTGACGGACAACGCAGAAACGCTGCTGGACGCATACTATGAGACTATTTTTTCGGAGCAGCTGCTCGCATTGGCCAAAACCTACACCATTCAGTATTGTGATATTTACGACTCGATTTCCGTTCAGAGCATGGGTTAATGCTCAAAATGTGACAAAAAGCTCCGCAAACCAGAGATGGTTTGCGGAGCTTTTTTGAAACGGAACCTTAGATTTCGGGGATTTCAATCTGGATTTCATGACCGACTGCTGCGGATTTGCAGATGCCGTCGATGATGGCCTGATTGTAGAGAATCTGGCTGGACGGAACAGGGGATTCGCCGCCGGTCAGAATCGCATCGAGGAAGGAACGGATCTTCTTATCGAAGAGGCCCGGCCCTCTGTTTTCCTGGATCGGGATGGTCGTCTGGCACTGCGTTCCCGCGACATCGTGGTAGATCGTCATCGGGCCGCCGACAGAGCCGTTCCAGCAGTCGGTCGACGGAATGCGCAGACCGGCCTTTTTACCCAGAATGATGGTGTCACCCGGCGTATCCAGATGCATGGCCCATGCAATCCGGAAGTCCAGAATGATACCGCCTTCGAGACGCACGAAAGCCGCAGCGAAGTCATCGACGTTGAAGCGGCAGGCGTTCTCCGGAGCGGAATATTCCAGGCTGGTGCCGAAGAAGTTGGAGGTGTAACCGGAAACGGTCAGCGGCTTCGGATAGCCGATGGCGTTCAGCACCATATCGAGGGAATAGCAGCCGATATCACCCAAAGCACCGATACCGGCGGTACGCTGCTCAATGAAGGTGGAGTTCGGGATGCCGCGACGACGTCCGCCGCCGGTCTGAATGTAGTAGATTTCGCCGAGCGCGCCGGACTGGACAATCTTCTTGATCATCTGCATATTGGCGTCGAAGCGCGGCTGGAAGCCGATGGAGAGAACCTTGCCACTCTTCTTTTCGGCTCTGCAAATTTCAACGGCCTCTTCGGTCGTGACGCACATCGGTTTTTCAAGCAGGACGTTGATACCCTTGTTCAGAGCGTCAATGGTGCATTCCGCGTGCGTTCTGTTGTAGGTGCAGACGCTGACGGCGTCCAGCTCCTCGTTTTCGAGCATTTCCTTGTGGCTGGGATACAGGTGGACACCTTCCACGCCGTGACGCTTGAAAAATGCTTCGGCCTTTCCCGGAATCAGGTCGGCACCTGCGACGATGTCTACGTCGGGCATCCGCAGATAGCTGTTGATATGCGAATTTGCAATGCCGCCGGTGCCGATGATACCGACTTTCAGGCGGCGGTCGCTTTTGGGGGCAACGTCTTCATGTTTGTCCTGCGTGAACTTGGACAGGACTTCATCTCCGATTGCCATAATAACACTCCTTCGTATGAATTTGCAATTGCCAGTGATCCTGGAGATACCAGCATTATATCACATTTGAACGTCATGTGCAAGCTGTTTCAGAACGATCAGCTGACGACAGCCGTATTGTAATGATCGTACAGAACCATTCCGGGCATTGCCCCCGGAATCTTTCGAACATATCGGACACGGCAGTAATCGACTTCGATCTTGCCGCCTCCGCTCACAGATGAATGCTTGGCCGCCAGAGTCGCAGCCTGCGTATAGGCGAGTGCAGACGGTTCCTCGCCGTGACAGACCAAAATGACATGGCTGCCGGGCGCGTTTTTGACGTGAAACCATAAGTCATACTTGGTAGCCGTATGAAAGGTCAACTCTTCATTCTGCTTGCTGGTTCGCCCGACCAATGCGGTATATCCGCCGTCAACCGTGTAGGAGAGCGGTGCAAGCGCGGGCAGGGAGCGCGCCTTTGCCTTCCTGCGGGAATGCTCCAGACGCTGCTTCAGATAGCCAAGCTCCGTCAGCTCAGCCTCCAGCCGCGTCAATGTAAGCCGGTCAGCCGCGGAAATTTCATACAGGACGTTGTCCAGAAACGCCAGCTCCTGTTCACCCTCAGCAAGTAAACTCTCCAGATGATTGCGAGCCGACTTGAGCTTGGCATACTCCGCATAGTATTTCTGCGCATTCTGCTGTGGGGTCAGACGGATGTCGAGCGCAATCTCAATTTCACCGCCCGCTTCATCGTAATAATCCGGCAGCCGCACAGAGGAAACACCGCGTGGAATCTGATACAGATTGGCGTTGAGAATGTCGCCTTTTTTTCGGTATTCGTCGCGGGAAAAGGTCTCTTTTAATTCTTCGCGCTGCAAATTGATTTTTCGTTCCAGACGCTGACGAATCGTTTTCAGGGGCTTTTGCAGCTTGTTGGCATAGCTGGCCAGCTGTTCCTCTTTTTCACGCCCGGAAAAGAAGGTGTCCAGCATATCAGAAGGGGAATCAAAGGATTCTTTGACCGGAAAGGGTGACGGAATGACCGTGAAATCCGGCGATTTCCGCGTGGGTTCCTCGATGATGGCGGGTACAAAAATGCCTCGCTGCGCATCGCACACGGTGTCTGTCAGAGCATTCGCAAGCTGTTTATGCTGTCCGGGCTGAATAGAGGAAGCAATCGAACGGCAAACCAGCGGACACAGCCCGAAAAAGTGCTTCTGCAACAACAAAAACGGATCCTGCTCCGAATCCGAGGCAAAGATCTGTTCCGCTTCTTCGGCTGTTGTTGCAGACGGGCTGCGCTTTCCGGCCTGTACCGGCGGCAGCTGATAATACAGTCCGGGCAAAAGCGGACGGACGGCGTTGGCATCCAGATCGGCTCGCTTCAGACAGTCGAGGATGCGGTTCTCGCCGTCAGTCAGGATCAGGTTGGGCACCCGCCCAGCCGATTCGAAAATTAAACGGACGCATCGCTCATATCCAAGCTCATCCGAAGCCAGAAATTCAAGAATGCACAGCCGCTCAAAATCCGGTTGGCGAACATCGGTCAGACGCGCTCCGTTCAGATACTTTCGCAACAGCATACAAAACATCGGCGGTTCAGCTGGATTTTCGAAGTTTTGCGTGGTCAAATGAATGCGCGCCGCGCCGGCTCTGGCACAGATGAGCAGGCGTTGGGTCTGCGGCCGGGTCGAGGAACCGCCACCTCGCAGCGTGAGGATGAGGCGATCCTTTTCCGGTTGGGCAATTTTATCCACTTTGGCGCCGATCACTCGCTGCCTGAGCTCATCGGCAACCGCAGAAAAAACAAACGGGCAAAACGGCATGAAACGTTTCCTTTCCCTGATGTGCAGTCAGAATAAACGGTCAGTCGCCATGAAATTCCGGCAACTGCTCAATAGAAGACAGCAACGATGCCAGACGTGCAATTGCCGAGGAATCCGGCGAGGCAGATTGCTGCATCCCATCGAGCATGGCTCGCAGGTGGGCGTGCTCATGCAACAGATAGCGATGATACAGCGCCGGGTCGGCATCCAGTGGCCGGTTGATTTCGAGAAACAGGGGATCCGTTTCAACGACCGCACCCTTTTTCACGGCCATGCATTCATACAGGCGTCCGCTGTCTTCACAGACGGCAAATCGAACGATCTCGAAACCAGCCTCTGCCAGATAGCGCCGCAAAAGGTTGGCTCTGGTCATCGGCTGCAAAACAAACCAGCGGGGGTCATCCGCTGCAATCTGATCACCGGTCAAAATATCCGCAATGGTTTCGCCGCCCATTCCGGCTATGACAACGCAGTGGTGCGGAATGGTGCGCATGGGCTCCAGACCGTTTCCAAGCAGGGGATGGGCAAGGTTTTCCATCCCACAGGCGGCAATATTCTTTTTCGCAGTGTTCAGCGGTCCGGGGCGAATATCACAGCAGTATGCCTGCTGAATCTGACCGCTCTGTAATAAATAAAGCGGCAAAAGACCGTGGTCGGAGCCAATGTCCGCAAGCGTATCGCAGCTTGGGACAAGCGCCGCCACGGTCAGCAGCCGTTTGGAAATTTTGAATTCCATCACAGACTGAAAAGCTTACTCCGCTTTTGCCTTGCTGTCAAGAAATGCGTTCAGCTTTTCGATCAGCGCATCACAGTCTGTATTGTGGACGGCACAGGCCTGCTCGATCGATTCACCGCGGGATGCCGGGCATCCGAGGCAGTGCATACCGATTTCAAAGAAGAACTGAGCCAGCTCCACGTCCATTTCAAGTGCGTCGCCAATCAGCGTATCCTTTGTGATTTTCATAAGAACTCCTCCGTTTACATTTCAATGCTTCCGGCATAGCCCGGAAGCTGAATCAATTGTCTGGTGTTAGTATACCACGAATCCGGGAAAAATGCAAGTCTTTTGAAAGAACTGTCCAAAATGACAACGAATCCGAACCTATTGGTTCTTCACGGAGATTCCCTGCAGATCCAGAGCAGTGACAACCGCATCAATATACGGCGAAATCTCGGAACGCGTCAGTGTTTTTTCATCTGATGCAAACGTGAAGCGCACCGTGATGCTGTTTGCCTGCTCGCTTTCATACAGGCCGATCAGACGTACATCAGTCAGATAGGAACAGTCGATGTTTTCCCAGACACCGGCCAGAGTCCCATAGGTGACATCCTTCCCAGCCGTAAAGGTCAGGTCAATGTCAATGCCCGGGAATTTGCCGGGAGCGCGGTAGGCAATATCCGAACCGCCCAGCTGGCTCAGTGTGTCCATGTCGATTTCTGCGAAAACGATCGCCGCTTTCTTGTCGATGGCATTGTTGTTCAGCGGGTGCAGCGTGCCCATCGTCCCCAGCTGTTCGCCGCAATAGGAAACGGCAATCGTATTTTTCGGATGCTGCCAGGCGTGCGTGACATCCGTCCGTTCGAACGAGAACGACGCATGGCGCAGTGTACGTCCCAGGAACACCAGCAAATCCCGCATCCGGAAGAACAGCGCCTTTTCGCTCTCCGTTCTGGAGAACAGGGCAATTCCGAGCCGCTTGCGTTCATTGCAGGTGCCGTCTTCGCGCAGACCGTCAATGACCTTTGCAATTTCAAAAATGCCGAAGCTGGATGCATAGAGCTTGTTGTCGTTCACACAGGCCAGCAGGGTCGGAATCATGGAATTGCGGAGAACCACCTGCTCCGGATTGATGGAATTGATAATCCGGACGTTCGGCTCCACCTCCATACCGATTTCCTTCCAGCGCTTGGCGTCACACCAGATATACGAATGCGTCTCGTGCAGCCCGAACTTTTCAACCAGCAGATCTCTGGTCGCCTCTTCATCCGTCAAAGCTGTCCGGGTGCGAACCGGGGAGAGGACAGCCTTTGTGCTGGAAATCTCGAAGTTGTCGTAGCCGTAAATTCGGGTGATTTCTTCAATAATGTCGGCGCGGATGGTGACATCCTTCGTTGCGCGCCATGTCGGAACACCGACCGAAAAGTGCTGATCACAGAGCGAAACCGTAAAGCCGAGCGAAACAAGCGTCTTTTCAATCTGCTCTGTTGAAAGATCGATGCCGGTATAACGATCCACAAACGCTTTATCAAAATCAATGGTGACCGGCTCATAATGACGGACATAACAGTCGGTGACCGATGAAATCACTTCTGCACCGCTGTCGATTTCGGTGACGAGGTGAATGAACCGGGCAATGGCGAGCATGGTCAGTTCCGGATCCAGAATCTTTTCATAACGCATACTGGCGTCGGTGCGCAGTCCCAAACGGCTGGAGGTCTTGCGGACGCTGACGCCGTCAAAGTTGGCGGATTCAATCAGACAGGAATCGGTGTCGTCTTCAATTTCGGAATCCAAACCGCCCATGACACCGGCGATGGCGACCGGCGTGTCGCCGGTGCAGATCATCAGGGTAGCCGGGTCAATCGAACGCGTCGCGCCGTCCAGCGTCTGGAATTCGAACGGCTGCTCAAAGCGGCGAACGCGCACCGATGAGACACGGCGCAGATCGAATGCGTGCATGGGCTGCCCCAGCTCCAGCATAATATAGTTGGTCAGGTCCGTCAGCAGATTGATGGCGCGCACACCGCAGTAGAACAGGCGAATCCGCATATTGACCGGTGAAACCTTCTTCTGAATGTTCTGAATTTTGACGGAGGTGTAGCGGTACAAAAGTTCCTTGTCGTCGGCGTGAATCTCCACAGACGGCAGCGAAGCATAGGCCTGGGCATCGGCGACGGGAACCGGACGCAGCGGGCGACCGGTCAGAGCCGAGAACTCACGGGCAATCCCATAGTGCCCCCACAGGTCCGGACGGTTGGTCAGAGACTTGTTGTCAACTTCAAACACGATATCTTCAATCTGGAACAGCTTTTTGATGTCCGTGCCGAGCGGAAGATCGTTCGGCAAAACCATCAGACCGGAATGATCGGAGCTGATGCCGAGTTCAGCTTCCGAACAGCACATCCCCTGAGAAGGATAGCCGCCCACCGTTGCGGTGCAAATGGGCGTGCCGCCAACCTTGCCGCCGTCCTTGGCAAAGGCAACGGTCATGCCCTCTGCCACGTTGGGTGCGCCGCAGACACAGTCCACCACACCGGAGCCGGTGTCCACCTTCAAAAGGTGCAGCTTTTTCGAATTCGGATGGGCTTCGACGGAAAGAATCCGCGCCGTCACAACCTGATCCAAATCCTGACCCTTTGTGTAAACCTCTTCGACCTCAGCGGTCGAAAGTGTAAATTGCCGGATCAGTGCGTCATAATCCAGACCGGAAAGATCAACATATTCGTTGATCCAATTCATTGATACGAGCATTGTTTCGTCCGCCTTTCGTTAATTGTGGAACTGTGCCAGAGCCTTCAGGTTTCCGCTGTTCAAATCACGGATATCCCGAATGCCATACTTCATCATGGCCAGACGTGTCAAACCGAGGCCGAAAGCGAACCCGGTGTATTGATCCGGGTCAATGCCGCCGGCGGTCAGCACGTTCGGATGAATCATGCCGCAGGGGCAAAGCTCCAGCCAGCCGGAATTCTTACAGGAGGGACATCCGGCACCGCCGCAGATCAGGCAGCTGATGTCCAGCTCAAAGCCCGGCTCAACAAATGGGAAAAAGCCGGGACGAAGGCGAACGTGAATGTCCTTCTGGAAGACTTCGGAAAGCATGGTCTTCATGAAATAAATCAAATTGGAAATGGAAATATCCCGGTCAATCATCACGCCTTCCATCTGGAAAAAGGTGTTTTCATGGCAGGCGTCGATGGATTCATTCCGGAAGCAGCGTCCCGGGAAAATGGCACGAACCGGAACTCCGTATTTCTTCATGATGCTGTTCTGCGCAGCGGACGTGTGTGTTTTCAGCAGCTGACCGTTGTCCAGATAAAACGTGTCCTGCATATCCCGCGCCGGGTGGTTTTTCGGAATGTTCAGCGCCTCAAAGCAGTTGTAGTCGTCAACAACTTCTGAATAATCCGCAATGACAAATCCCATGGAACGGAAAATCTGTTCCAGTTCCCGGCGAACCAGCGTAATCGGGTGGTAGGAGCCCTGCGTCAGATCAGGCGGCAGCGTGACGTCATAGGCCTCTGCACGGTCAACCAGACGTGCCAGTTCCAAAGCACGCAGCTGCCCGGCGGCAGACGTCAGCTTTTCTTCAATATCTTTCTTCAGGCTGTTAATGGCCTGTCCCACTTCGCGCTTTTCATCGCCGGAATAGTGTTTGAGCTCTTTGAGCAATTCGGTTACAGAACCCTTTTTGCCGAGAAATGCAATCCGCATTTGCTCCAACGCGTCCGTATCCTGCAATGACGCGAGTCGACTCTCAAAGTCGGCTTTGATTTCCGTCAACTTGGTTGTCATGATAACGTCTCCTGTTGTTGATTCTGCCGCTGCGGCGCGGCAGCGCCTGGCTGTACAAGATTGCCAGACATGAAATGATGCACTTTTTCGTACCTTTAATTATATCATACCGGTGATGAAAAAGCAAGATTTTGCCGCGTTTTTTTATGAATCGACTGAATCGGTCGAACGCTGACTGCCCGCCGAGTGCAGCTTCTGCCCAAGTGCAATCAGACGCGCCGCGTTGGCCGCTTCATCCGCCAGTACCGCGGCAGCCGTCCGGGCGACGGATTGAAAATCGGCTTCCACAC
>CAZEUG010000004.1:0-95756 GCA_964515055.1 uncultured Oscillospiraceae bacterium
TTCAGCATATCGTCCAGCCCGGCAATCAGCGTGGCGCGGGCAGATTCGTTGCCGCTTTTTCCCAGCTCCTCGTAGTTGTCACAGATGATTTCACCGACCACCTGCCGGTTCTCATCCAGCATGGTGTGCAGATGAATTTCCTCTGTGCAGTCCAGCCAGTACAGCGCGGCGCAGAGCGTCTGATATTCTCCGGCCTCCTGATGCAGAAGCGTTGCGCGGATGTCAAAATACCGCTCTCCGATGACCACAAGCTCCGGATACTGAGTTTGCCCCTCTAAAATCCAGTGGAGCTGAAAACCCTGAATCAGTTGCCCGATTTCCAGACTGTAATAGTGCGGCGGACAATCCGTCAGTGCAAGGAACTGCTCGTTGCACCAGATGATCTCGCCGGTGTTGACGTTCAGCAGAACCATCGGCACCGGCATACTGACCAGCGAGTCGTTGGAGGACAGATCCGTGCTGTGCGTCAGCGCATCCACATAGCGGGACACCGCATTCCGGCGTTTTCGGGAGGAATGGAGAAAAAAGGCGAGCAGCAGAAGGGAGACAACCAGCTCCGCCGCCGCAATCCACCACTCGCGGAGATAAAATGTCACGGCGGTAAAGACCAGCATGGCCGCAAAATAGCATGAAAAGCCAGAGTTCAGCATACGGGCGATTTTCTTTTCCATGGTTTGCCGAATCCTTTCCTGTTTTGATGCAATGACTCCGCACAGATTCTATGAGCGCAGAGGTCCGCCGCTCCGCAACTGCCGTCAGTTCAGAACGTTCCGGGGTACCCAGCCGATGGCACCGGCCTCGTTTTTGACGTAGAGATACCCGGAACAGGTGTCATCCAGCAGCGCCAGTGTTTCTCCGGCAGCTACCGGCAGCCGCGCCGATACGGAGCTGCGAAGATAGCGCGGCGAATCGTCTCTGGCGATGCACTCGTTCTTGACCAGCCCGGTCTGACCGGAGCCGGTCAGACGGCAGAGCGAAAAATCCGTTCCTTCGGAGAGAATCTCCAGATGATAGTCCGGCCACAGATCCTTCAGAACCGGCCAGGGCGATGCATCCGGCGTATAATCCCGGTGCGCCGAAAAGCGGGGATACCGATCCTCGCTGACGGTTTCGTAGCGATATCCATCGGCTGTGCGCGTCACAACAAGTGCATTCAGCTGGGAAAATTCCTTCACGCCGATGCCGCCATCAATCCCGATGATGTTGCGCGTGCGGTCAATGATCGGGTTGCAGGAGTTGCCGGACAGCAGACTGTTCCAGACCGGCGTATGCCCGACGAGAACGGTCTTCCCGGTACGGTTTTCGCCCTGCGTCAGAAACGGATCGTTTTTCAAAAGCTCCTGCTCGGTGCTGTCCCGCCAGTTCTCCGACGGGGTCAGACCCGCGTGAACGAAAATGTGATCCTCGGTTTCCAGCCCAAACGGCAGTGCACGGACAAAATCGCCTTCGGCCTGAAAGCGTCTGGACAGCTCTGCACGGACAGCCTCGAAGTTCTCCGGCGTGACCTCGTGAATGCCGCACTGCTCCGCCCATTCGAAAAACAGAATGCCGTAGTGCTGGGCGCGGTATTCGCGGAAGTGGTTGAACACGCGCTCCGGTGAGCCGCGAAAGAAATACCAGTCGATCAGCCGATCCATATTGCCCTTCAGAACGACCACATTCGGCTGCTGAGCCAGCTGCATCACCGTGTGCAGTGCGTCGTTGCTGTCTTCACCGCGGTTGATATAGTCGCCCATCAGGACGACCAGATCCTCCGCGCAGGGCTTCAGACGTTCCAGCAGTCGGCGCAGCAGCAGACCTTCTCCGTGAATGTCGCTGATGGCGATGATGCGCCGACAGCGACGCGCCTCCCGCTGAAGCAGATGATTTGCTTCGCTCATTTTTACAGCTCCTGCAGCCCCATCGCCTTCAGATTCTGATAGCTGATGGCCAGACTGTCAAACGGATCACGGCCATAGCAGTCATCCTGTTCGACAATGCAGGTATCCACACCGGCTGCGGCACAGGCGTCGTTGATGGCCTTCCAGTTCAGGTTGCCTTCGCCGATTTCCTTGAAAATCCGTTCGCCGTCCTTGTTCACACCGTAATCCTTGTAGTGGATGATGTGCATCCGCCCGGCCAGCTTGCGAATCCATGCGGCCGGGTCGCCGCCGCCTGCTGCAATCCAGTGGACGTCGAGCTCTGCGTCGAGCACGTTGGAATGCTCATAGATCAGATCCAGCCCCGTTTTGTCGCCGAACCGGCAGAGCTCAAAGGCATGGTTGTGGACGACAAAATGAATGCCGTGCGCCGCCAGACCGACGGCGACCTTTTCGGCGCGCTCACCAAAGGCGGCATAGGCTTCCGCCGATTCCATATGTCCGGTGAAGCCGATTCCGGCGTTTGGACAGCCGAAAACGAGATGCTTCTCAATCATTTCTTCCAGATTGTTCTCATAGCGATCCATGCCGAAATGCGTTGCGACGATTTTCAGCCCGTTTTCGTCCATGATGCGGCGCATGGTTTCGTTCGGAATTTCTGCCACACCGGAAATCTGAACGAAACGATAACCAATTTTCGCAATTTTCTCTGCCGTTCTGCGGATGTTTTCCTCGTCCTTGCAGAAATGACGGACAGTATACAGCTGTGCTGCAATTTTCATCGGATACATATCAATCAAATCCTTTCCAGTTGCTTCGATCGAGCTTAGACCATTTCCAGGAAGAGCCAGCCGCCGCTCTCAATCTCCAGATTCATCCCGTCCTTCGGGGCGGCCAACACCTCACAGTGCTCCCCGCGGTGGAGAATCACCATGCTTGTCGTCGACTTCAGACAGACGTGAACCGTTGCGGACGCGTCGAGCGGGTTCTGCGTATTGACCAGCAGCAGGGCGCGCTTGTTGGTCGTTTCATTTTCAAACGTTCCTGTGATGATGGCACCGTCGGCGGCAATCGAGCCGGTGCGCCGAATGACGGCATCGGAATGCTTGTACGGCAGCTGCTCCAACTGCCGCTGAATGCGCGGATGGGTGTTGGTCAGGTCGCCGCAGACACAGACGCCCGTGTTTTTGTATTTCAGATAGTCCGACCCGACGGCGTGAATTTCGCGGTTGACGCGCTGCACGCTGTCATACATCGGATTTTTTTCGCCAGCTTCTGTGACACATGCTGTCGAATCATCCCACCAGCCCTTGGAGTAGGAGGCGTGCATGATGGCGCGTGCGCCGAATGCGAGGGAAAGCCCTGTCTGCCAGCGGAGCTGGAACGTGTCGATGGCTTCCTCCGGTTTCCATGCACCGGCCTGCAAAATCATCCAGAGCGCCTTCCCGCTGCGCCGGCAGGCGGAGGCGGCAATGTCCAGATTTTCAAAATACCGGTCAAACGGCCCATCCTCACCGCCGGTCAGCGGGTAGAAGTCGAGGCAGAGGTAGGGGAGATCAATCGTCTGCAAATACCGCTCAATGTAATCGGAATAGCGGCCGACGCCGAGCTGCGAAACCGTCTGCTCCGGCGTATTCCCGGCAACGCTGGCGTAATTCGGATACAGATTGACAAAGGGCAGCTTGTTGGGCAAAAACCGCCGATAATACTGAATGACGTCGTTGATGTGCTTGAAGTCCTGCACATTGGGCTCATCGATCAGGTAATCGCCCCAGATTGCCTGACTGCCGGGGTAGACCGAGCGGACACGTTCGACCGTCTGGAGCGGGAAGGTCTCTTCATAATGACCGGCATTGGAGCCATCGCCGCCCCACCACATCTGAAAATTGCCGGAGGAAATGATGCCAATCCGGTGCTTCATGCAAAGATCCAGCAGGCGGGCACGCGGCTGGACGGCGACCAGAAAATCCACGCCCACTTCAGCCAGTCTGCGAACGCCATCTGCGTCCCAGAGATTTTCCGAAAGATAATAGATGCCGACGGGATATCGGCCTGATAAGTGTTCCAACATCGAATATACCTCCATGAGCTGCAAAGCAGTGATTCACTCTCGTATCGGATATCACATTTATTATATCACATTATTGCGTGACATGGCTCGTCCAGTTCCAATTTTTTTCACGGGTTTCGGTAAATTCCCCGGAAAAAAATGCGTCGGACGCTTGCCATTTCCTTCAATCCGGTGTATAATGATGTCACTGCAGGTGCAGTAAACCGATGCAAAGGAGCATTCTCTTTATGAAAAATGCGCAAATTCAGTCCGGCGTCTGGCCAACCATGATTACACCGTTTACAGACGACGGAAAAATTGATTACGGAATGGTAGAAAAGCTGATTGAATGGTATATCGAACGCGGCGTGGCCGGAATTTTTGCCGTTTGTCAGTCCTCTGAGATGTTCTTCCTGAACGAGGAAGAAAAGGTGGAGCTCGCGACGTTCATTGTCGATCACGTCAAGGGGCGCGTCGGCGTGGTGGCCAGCGGCCACACGGCTGACGATTTCGATCAGCAGCTCCGCACCGTCCACGCGATGGCCGCAACCGGCGCCGACAATATTGTTCTGCTGCCTAACCGCTTTGCCCGCGCAGACGAGAGCGACGATGTCCTGATGAGCAATCTGGAAGCGTTCCTGCAAAAGGTGGATCCGGAGATTTCCTTTGGCTTCTATGAATGTCCCGCCCCCTATAAGCGCGTTCTGACGCCGAAGGTGCTGTCCTTCCTGGCGGATACCGGCCGCTTCACGTTTATGAAGGACACCTGCTGCGATGCCGAACAGGTTCAGGCGAAGATTCAGGCCGGACGCGGCCAGATCAAGGTGTTCAACGCCAACTGCTCACAGCTGCTGATGACGCTGCAGGCCGGTGCCTCCGGCTTCTCCGGCGTCATGGCAAACTTCCATCCGGAGCTGTACGCATGGCTGTGCAGCCATTATGAAACGCAGCCGGAGCTGGCACAGCGCGTCCAGAACTTCCTCGGCATCGCCTCCTGCATCGAAGCGCGGATGTATCCGGTCTGCGCGAAGAAATACCTGAAGACCTTCTTCTTCCCGGAAATGAGCGATTTCACCCGTTCGCTCAACCGCGATTCGTTCGTTCCGAGCTTCTACACCGAGCTGCTGGAAATGGAAGCGCTCTACAAAGAGCTGCTGGCCGTCTGGGGACTCGACCTTGGCGTTCGCGTCTGAGCATATGGTCAAGGTTTCTCCATCGATTCTGTCGGCGAACTTTGCCGATTTTGCAACGGCTGTCCGTCAGCTGGATGATGCCGGTGCCGACCTGATTCACTGCGATGTCATGGACGGGATGTTCGTCCGGAACATCACCTTCGGCCAGTCCACCATCCGTGACCTCCGCAAGCTGACCCGGACGCCGCTGGACGTCCACCTGATGATCTGCGACCCCATCCGCTATCTGGATGATTTTGCAGCGGCCGGTGCGGATATCCTCACCGTTCATGCAGAGGCCTGTACCCACCTGCACCGCGCCGTGCAGCAGATTCATGCACTGGGACTCAAGGCCGGTGTCAGTCTGAACCCGGCAACGTCGCCGGAGGTCTGCCGCTACCTGATGGACGATGTCGATCTGATTCTCTGTATGTCCGTCAACCCCGGCTTCGGCGGCCAGCAGTTCATTCCGGCCACGCTGGACAAGCTGCGCGTGCTTCGTGAGATGATTCAGGCCTCCGGTCGGCCGATCATGCTGGAGGTCGATGGCGGTGTCCATGCCCAGAATGCCGCCGCCGTTCGCGAAGCCGGTGCCGATGTGCTTGTCGCGGGCAGCGCTGTCTTTTCCGCACCGGATATGCGTGCTGCCATCCAGGCTATTCGCGGCTGCTGAACCCCATCCAACCTGATGCAAAATGCAGAGAGCGCCCGGAAACATCCCGGACGCTCTCTGTTTTTTGAAAAGACCCTGCACCCATACAGATGCTTCCGGGAGGGGACGTCGTTTTTTGAAGAACCGGCACTTGTTTTTTGCAGACGGGAGGTGTATAATAAACAGACCGACAGTTCGATTGTACCATCCTGTCGTTAAACAAAACCAGGGCTGTTTGTGGCTCTGCCTGTTGCAGAGCCTTTCTTTTTTTTGAAAGCGATGCAGCCCGGAACATTCTCTTTTGTATGGGAGCCAATGATGAATACCGAACCCTTTCAGACGAAATCGCGCTGGCTCCGGCGCGAACGGAAAGAAACGGAGCTTCTGCTCCGGAGCATCCCACCCATGACGCTGACGCTGTTTGTCGTCAGCGTGATCGGCATGAATCTGCTGGCCGGGAAGACGCTGCTGCAAACGGAGTGGATTGCGCTGGACGGTGGCATCCTGCTCTCCTGGCTGTCGTTTCTCTGCATGGATCTGGTAACGCGGTATTTCGGTGCCCGCGCTGCCAACCGGATGGCCGTGCTGGCCACCGGGATTCATCTGCTGGTCTGCCTGATTTTTCATCTCGCCAGCCGGATTCCGTCACAGGCAGACGATTATACAGCGTGGAACCGGATTTTTGGCGGAACGTGGATTGTGCTGGTCGGCAGCACGGTCGCCTTTCTGGCGTCTGCATTTCTCAATAATTTCCTGAACCGGGCGATCGGACGCGCCTTTCACAGACATCCGGAGGGGCGACTCGCCTATGCCGTTCCCTCCTTCATCTCCACCTTCTTCGGCCAGTTCGCGGATAATCTGATGTTTTCGCTGATTGTGTTTGTCTGGCTCGCTCCGACCTTCTGGGACGGCTTTCACTGGACGGTGCTGCAATGTACCGTCTGCGCACTCACGGGAGCCGTTGCCGAGCTGATGATGGAGATGCTCTTTGCACCACTCGGCTACCGCATCCTGCGGAACTGGAAGCAGCACCGGATTGGCCGGGAATATTTGGAACAGATCAACGGAGGAACACACCCATGAAGGTTTGCATCACAGGGACAACTCAGGGAATCGGACTGGCGATAGCCAGACGCTTCCTGGCCGCATCGCACGAGGTGATCGGCATCGACCGCCAGCCCTCCGGCATCGATCATGAACGATATCGCCATGTTCAGTGCGATATCCGCGATACTGAAAAGCTGCCCGACCTCCCGGATCTTCAGATTCTGATCAACAACGCCGGGACGCAGAATGAACAGGACATCGACATCAACCTGAAGGCGCTGATCTCGATCACCGAACGATACGGGATTCAGCCGCAGATTCGCTCCATTCTGAACATCGGCTCTGCAAGTGCGCATACCGGCTCGGAATTCCCCGAATACTGCGCCAGCAAAAGCGGTGTGCTGGCCTATACCAAAAATGTGGCCATGCGCGTCGCACCGTATGGCGCCACCTGCAACAGCCTGGATCCGGGCGGCGTGCGGACGCCGCTGAATGACTGCGTCATGCAGGATCCGGTGCTCTGGGCGCAGATCATGGAGGAAACACCGCTGAAACGATGGGCAACCCCGGAGGAAATCGCCGAGTGGGCCTATTTCCTGACCGTCACGAATACCTTCTGCACCGGACAGAATATTCTGGTGGACGGCGGCGAATCGATCAACTACCGCTTCGTCTGGAAGAATTGACGCAACCGAGCCGCAGACACTCAACCAAAACGCGTACAGGCACATCGAGCATTGAAAAAACGGGCGCCCTCTGTCACACAGGACAGAGGGCGCTTTTGCTGCCGCCGGATTTATTCAGCAGCGGCGGGCACAATTTTGTGAATCCAGATGCCGCGGTGAACCATCACGCCGCCGATAACGCATTTGATCAGATCGGTCAGCTGTGCCAACAGATACAGCGGGACGATGGGCAGATCCGTGCAGTACACGAGAAAACAGACAAACGGCACAACGATCAGCCAGACAAACGCGGAGTCAAACAGGAAGGTGATCAGCGTTTTGCCGCCGGAACGCAGGGTGAAGTAGCAGCAGTGTGTAAAGGCCTGTATCGGCATACAGACGGCGGAAACGAGAAGAAAGCGCGTTGCCAGCGAGCGGACAATCGCATCGGTCTGGTACAGCTGCGGAATGAACGGCGCGGCACAGGCCAGCAGGGAACCGAACAGGAAACAGGACGCCACGGAAAAACAGATCAGCTTCCGCGCCGTATCCATTGCACGCTCGGTTTCGCCCGCACCGAGCTGCTGCCCGACCAGAATCGCCACGGCGCTGCCGAGCGCCTGGAAGACAATGTTGAAAAAGTTGTAGACCGTTGTCGAAATGTTCAGCGCCGCAACGACTGACAGGGCGCGCTGCGAGTAGCACTGAATCAAAAATGACATCCCGACAGACCAGAGCAGCTCGTTGACCAGCAGCGGCATTCCGCGCACCACGATCTGCCGACAGAGCGCCGCCGGAATGCGCAGATGACGGTAGATGCTGCGCAGAAACGGATACTGCTCCGGCCGACGATGTGCGCCGATCGCCAGAACGGCCAGCTCCGCAAAGCGGGCACAGATGGTCGCAATCGCGGCACCGGTCACGCCGAGCGGCTGCAGCCCAAACGCCCCAAAGATCAGGACGTAGTTCAGGACAAAGTTGGTCAGCACAGAGACGAGAGACGCCTTCATCGGCAAAATGGTGGAGCCCGTCTCGCGTAGGGTGCTGGCGTAAATCTGCGTCCATGCAAACGGAATCAGCCCGATGAGCATGATGCGCAGATAGGAGAGCCCGTATTTGGCGGTTTGCACCGGGTCACCGGCATCGCTTGCGCCGCGTAGATACAGCCCGATCAGCTCTTCGCCAAACAGCAGGAAGACGGCAAAGGCCACGGCACAGATACCGGCTGCAATCCACAGCTTGAAGCGGAACGTGTCCCGCACGCCCTGTCGATTGCCGGAACCGTGAAACTGCGCGGTGAACAGCCCTGCACCGGCCAAACCGCCGAAAATGCAGAGGTTGAAAATAAACAGCAGCTGGTTGGCAATGGCCACGCCGGACATCTGATCGGTTCCGACCTGCCCCACCATGATGTTGTCCAGCAGACTGACGAAATTTGTCAGGCCGTTCTGAATCATAATGGGCGCAGCCACGGCCAGCACCGTCCGATAAAACTGCCGGGTGCCGATCAACTGTCTGATTTTCTGCATAAGTACCTCCCGAATGTGTGAAATCAAAAACCCATTCTACCATTATACCAGAAACGGATGACCCGCGCAACTCCGCTTGACAATCCTGCGAAAATCTGATACCATAGCATCCGAAAAATGCAGGCATTCATCGTGAAAGGAGCGCAGACGGCATGGAACCATTGGAAGCCTTACAACATTATTTTGGCTATGACTCGTTTCGCCACGGACAGGAACCCGTCATTCAGGCCATCTGCGCCGGACGGGATGTTCTGGGCGTTATGCCGACCGGTGCCGGAAAATCCCTGTGCTATCAGATTCCGGCCGTCGTGCTCGGCGGTATCACGCTGGTTGTCTCGCCGCTGATTTCCCTGATGAAGGATCAGGTCGGCGCACTGAATCAGGTCGGTATCCGTGCCTGCTATCTGAACAGCTCGCTCACACCGCGCCAGTATCGCCTCGCGCTGCAATATGCGTCGGAAGGGCGGTACCGCATCGCCTACGTCGCACCGGAACGGCTGCTGACCCCGGAATTCCTGGCCTTCGCCCAGTCCGCGCCGATTCGCCTGCTCTGCGTCGATGAAGCCCACTGCGTCTCCCAATGGGGACACGATTTCCGCCCGGCCTATCTGGATATTCAGCGCTTCGTCCGCCTGCTGCCGGTGCGTCCGCCGGTGGCCGCATTCACCGCCACCGCCACAGAGCGTGTGCGCGGCGATATCATCCGCCTGCTTGACCTCCGACAGCCCATGGTCGAAATGACCGGCTTTGACCGCACCAACCTGCGCTTCACTGTCCTGACGCCCACCGACAAATACCGGGCGCTCCGGCTGCAGCTGGAACGCCATCCGGAGGAAAGCGGCATCATTTACTGCGCAACGCGGAAAGCGGTGGAGGAGGTGACCGCACGCCTGCAGGCAGATAGCCTCCCGGCCACCCGCTATCATGCCGGACTGGACGATGCGGAACGGACGGCCAACCAGGATGATTTCCTCTATGACCGGAAACGAATCATGGTGGCGACCAACGCGTTCGGTATGGGCATCGATAAATCCAACGTCCGCTTTGTCATTCATTATCAAATGCCAAAAAATCTGGAAAGCTATTATCAGGAGGCCGGCCGCGCCGGACGGGACGGCCTGCCGGGGGACTGTGTCCTGCTGTTTTCAGAACGGGATGTCTCCCTTGACCGCTATTTGATTGAGCACACGCAGGAGGACGGGGAGCCGCGTGCGCCGGAGCTGGTCGCAGCAGAGCTGAACCTCCTCATGAAAATGGCCGACTATTGCCGAACAACCGACTGCCTGCGTGCCTTCATCCTCCGATATTTCGGCGAGACAGCACCGGATGTCTGCCACCACTGCTCCAACTGCCAGGGCGATTTCGTCGATCGCGATATCACTTCGAACGCCCAAACTGTTCTCGCCTGCATCTCTGCCAGTCGTGAACGCTACGGCGCGGGCATGATCGTCGAGGTGCTGTCCGGCAGCCGCTCGGAACGGGTGGCCGCCTCACGCGCATTCCGCCCGGACGACTTTGGTGCGCTGTCTCACTGGTCACATGATCAGCTGCACGCACTGATCGACCACCTCTGCGTGCGTGGCTGCCTGCAACGCGAAACGGACGGTTTGCCGGTGCTGCGCCTGACCGGCTATGGCAGGGAGGTGCTGAGCGGACGGGCACGAGTGACTATGCGGATGGAGCGTACACCGACCGCAGCGGCTGCCACGGCTGCACCGGCGGGCAGCAACCTGTTCGATGTACTCCGTGCGCTCCGCCAGGAGACGGCCAAGCGGGAGTTCGTCCCGCCGTATGTGGTCTTTTCCGATCAGACACTGATGCAGATGTGCGAAAAACGCCCGCATGACGAGGAAACCATGCGCCAGATCAGCGGCGTCGGCGATGTCAAGCTCAAAAAATACGGCCGACTGTTTCTGGACGCCATTCGCACCTATACCGAAAAGGAATCGGCCAACCGCTGACAAATGGTCGGCCTGCGCTGCAATCTGAGCACGGGAACGGTCGCCCTGCGGAGAAAAACAAGCAAAACAGACGGAATGAAAGCCGGAATCGTCCTATCTGATACAACAAACTGACGATATCCGGAAAAATCACGATTTTTTTCGAAGAAACCTTGACTTTATCCACCGGTTGTGATATAATAACAAGCACTGATGTCAAGATGGGGGAGGAGGTGCAATATGCCTACATTCAATCAGCTCGTCAGAAAAGGACGCGAAGCAGCGGTCTATAAGTCCACGGCTCCGGCTCTTCAGGTTGGTTTCAACTCGCTGAAACAGCATCAGACTGATAAGTCTTCTCCGCAAAAGCGCGGTGTCTGCACGGTCGTTACAACCAGAACCCCGAAGAAGCCGAACTCCGCTATCCGTAAGATCGCCCGTGTCCGCCTGACCAACGGCCTCGAAGTCACGTCTTACATTCCCGGTATCGGTCATAACCTGCAGGAACACTCTGTCGTTATGATCCGCGGCGGGCGTGTCAAGGACCTTCCTGGTGTCCGTTACCACATCATCCGCGGCGTCCTGGATACACAGGGCATGGCAAACCGCAAACAGGGTCGTTCCAAATACGGCGCGAAGCGTCCGAAGGCGGCCAAAAAGTAATCCGCAGTCAGGATACAAGCGATTTGTTCCCGACAAGCGTGCGGTTGCATAGACCGCATCTCGCTTTGCAGGGGTGAATATAGATGCGCCTAAGGCGCTGTATATTTCCTCGTATGCAAGGCGCGCACGGGGGCTGAAAAAGCCTTCGAGTACCTGTGAAATCATTTTATTTTTAATGAAGGAGGGAAGATTTGTGCCAAGAAGAGGAAATGTACCCAAGCGGGAAGTCCTTGCGGACCCGCTTTACAATTCTGTCGTCGTCACAAAGCTCATCAACGGCATTATGTATGACGGCAAAAAAGGCGTCGCACAGCAGATCGTGTATGACGCATTTGCCGCAGTCGAAGAGAAGACTGGCAAACCGGCACTGGAAGTTTTCCAGGCAGCCCTGGAAAATATCATGCCGGTTCTGGAAGTCAAAGCACGCCGCTTAGGCGGTGCTACGTATCAGGTGCCGATCGAAGTGCGTCCGGAACGCCGGAACACGCTCGGCATCCGTTGGCTCGTTACATTCTCGCGTACGCGCAGTGAGAGAACGATGGCGCAGCGTCTGGCCGCGGAAATCATCGATGCGTCCAACAATACGGGTAACGCTGTCAAGCGCCGTGAAGATACGCATAAGATGGCCGAAGCCAACAAGGCATTTGCGCACTACCGCTGGTAGTCTGCGCGCCGTAAAAACAACGTAAGGAGCAAACTATGCCAAGGCAATTCCCATTGGAGTTAACGAGAAATATAGGTATCATGGCACACATCGACGCCGGTAAGACGACGACGACTGAGCGTATCCTGTTCTACACGGGTATCAATCATCGTCTCGGCGAAACGCACGACGGTACGGCAACGATGGACTGGATGGAGCAGGAGCAGGAACGTGGTATTACCATTACCTCTGCTGCAACCACCTGCCAGTGGCATGGTCACCGAATCAATATCATCGACACGCCGGGGCACGTTGACTTTACGGTTGAAGTCGAACGCTCGCTCCGCGTCCTGGACGGCGCGGTGACCGTTTTCTGCGCGAAAGGCGGCGTTGAGCCCCAATCGGAGACGGTCTGGCATCAGGCGGACAAATATGGCGTACCGCGTATGGCGTACGTCAATAAAATGGACATCACCGGTGCAGACTTCTACCGTGTTGTCGGCATGATGAAAGAACGGCTGAAGTGCAATGCCGTGCCGATTCAGCTGCCGATCGGCAGCGAAGATACCTTCCGCGGCATCATCGACCTCATCAAAATGAAGGCCTACTACTATCAGGATGATAAGGGTCAGAAGATTGATGAAGAAGAGATCCCGGAGGATATGCGTGATCTGGTCGACGAGTACCGTGTCAACCTGCTTGAATCGGTCTCTGAATTCAATGACGAGATCATGGAAAAATATCTGGATGGCCAGGAAGTTTCCGAACAGGAAATTCACGATGCCATCCGCAAGGCAACCATCTCGGTCAAAATGATCCCGGTTGTCTGCGGCACATCCTACCGCAACAAGGGCGTACAGAAGCTGCTGGATGCCATCGTTGCATATATGCCGTCCCCGCTGGACATTCCGGCCATTAAAGGCGTTGATCCGGATACAGACGAAGAGGTTCTCAGCCATTCGGACGATGACGCTCCGTTCGCCGCTCTTGCATTTAAGATCGCAACGGACCCGTTTGTCGGAAAGCTCTGCTTCTTCCGCGTCTATTCCGGCCAGATCAACACCGGCTCGGCTGTCTATAACTCGACCAAGAAAAACCGCGAACGTCTGGGTCGAATCCTCCAGATGCACGCCAATCACCGCGAAGACATCGAAACGGTCTATGCCGGTGATATCGCCGCAGCTGTCGGCCTGAAAAACACGACGACCGGCGATACGCTCTGCGATGAAAAGCATAAGGTCATTCTGGAATCCATGGAATTCCCGGAACCGGTTATCCGCGTGGCCATTGAGCCGAAGACGAAAGCCGGTCAGGAAAAAATGGGCATCGCGCTGGCCAAGCTGGCTGAAGAGGATCCGACCTTCCGCACCTATACAGACGGTGAAACGGGTCAGACCATCATCGCCGGTATGGGCGAGCTGCACCTTGAAATCATCGTAGACAGACTTCTGCGTGAATTCAAGGTGGAAGCCAACATCGGTAAACCGCAGGTTGCATACAAAGAAACCATCCGCAAGGAAGCGATTTCGGATATGCGCTATGCGCGTCAGTCCGGTGGTAAAGGTCAGTACGGTCACGTCAAGATCAAGATCGAGCCGAACGAGTCCGGTAAGGGCTATGAGTTCGTCGATAAGATCACGGGCGGCGCCATCCCGAAGGAATACATCCCGGCAGTCAACGAAGGCGTCAAGGGCGCTATGGATGCCGGTATCCTCGCCGGATACGGCATGGTTGACGTCATCGTCACCCTGTTCGACGGTTCCTTCCACGAAGTCGACTCGTCCGAAATGGCATTTAAGATCGCCGGTTCCATGGCGTTCAAGGATGCCGCTGCGAAGGCCAACCCGGTTCTCCTGGAGCCGATCATGAAGGTGTCTGTCATTGTCGCCGAAGAATACATGGGAACCGTCATTGGTGACCTGCAGTCCCGGCGTGCCCAGATTCAGGGCTTCATTGACCGCGCCGGCAGCAAACAGATCGACGCATTTGTCCCGCTGTCTGAGATGTTTGGATACGCAACATCCCTGCGTTCCAGCACCCAGGGTCGCGGTAACTACTCGATGGAACCGAGCCATTATGTCGAGGTTCCGAAGCAGATTCAGGAGAAATTGGTCGCCGGTCGTCAGGCTGAAGGCCGCGCATAACCTTTTTCTGGTGAATTCTCTGAGTTTTTTCAGAGAAAAATCGCCAAAGTACTTGCAAAATCCTACGCAATGGTGTAGAATACTATTATCTTCAAAGTCAAACAAGAGGAGGCACATACAATGGCAAAGGCTAAATTTGAAAGAACCAAACCCCACGTCAATATTGGTACCATCGGCCACGTTGACCACGGCAAGACCACGCTGACCGCTGCAATTACGAAAGTTCTGGCGCTGCAGGATCCGACTCACGCCGCATTCACTGCATACGATCAGATCGACAAGGCACCGGAAGAGAAGGCTCGTGGTATCACGATCAACACCTCTCACGTCGAATACCAGACCGACGCTCGCCACTATGCGCACGTCGACTGCCCGGGGCATGCTGACTATATCAAGAATATGATCACCGGCGCTGCCCAGATGGACGGCGGTATCCTGGTTATCGCAGCTACAGACGGTGTTATGGCTCAGACCTATGAGCACATCCTGCTGGCTCGTCAGGTCGGCGTTCCGGCCATCGTTGTTTTCATGAACAAGTGCGACGCAGTTGACGATCCGGAACTGCTCGAACTCGTCGAAATGGAAATCCGCGACGCTCTGAATAAGTACGAATTCCCGGGCGATGACATCCCGATCATCCGTGGTTCCGCTCTCCAGGCTCTGGAATGCACCTCCACCGATCCGAACGCTCCGGAATATGCCCCGATCGTTGAACTGATGAATCAGGTCGACACCTACATCCCGACACCGGACCGCAAGGAAGACATGCCGTTCCTGATGCCGGTTGAAGACGTTATGACGATCACCGGCCGCGGCACCGTCGCCACTGGTAGAGTTGAACGTGGTCAGCTGAAGCTGTCCGAAGAAGTCGAAATCGTCGGTCTGCATGACGAATCCAGAAAGACCGTTGTTACCGGTATCGAAATGTTCCGCAAGCTGCTGGACTACGCCGAAGCCGGTGATAACATCGGTACTCTGCTCCGTGGTGTTCAGAGAAACGAAATCGAACGCGGCCAGGTTCTGGCAAAGCCGGGCTCCATTAAGCCGGTTCGTAAATTCGAAGGCCAGGTCTACGTTCTGACCAAGGAAGAAGGCGGCCGTCATACGCCGTTCCTCTCCAACTATCGTCCGCAGTTCTATTTCCGTACAACAGACGTTACGGGTGTCATTTCTCTGCCGGAAGGCGTTGAAATGTGCATGCCGGGTGACCACGTCACCATGACGATCGAACTGATCAAGCCGATCGCTATTGAAAAGGGTCTGCGCTTCGCTATCCGTGAAGGCGGCAGAACAGTCGGCTCCGGTTCCGTTACGGCGGTTTTGGACTAATTTTGTTCTTTCAACAGAGGAGACGGAATTTCCGTCTCCTCTGTTTTTTTTAACCAGAAGAGGTGAATGCTCATGATTCTTCCACTGGGCGCACAGCAGCCGACGGCTTATCTCGTCGGTGCGGGCGCGTGTGAATCGCTCGATTTCCAGCCAGCACCGGGCGATATGGTCATTGCTGTTGACGGCGGACTCGACTACCTCCGACAGGCACAGATCGAACCGGATCTGGCGCTCGGCGATTTTGATTCCCTCCGGGGCGAAAAGCCCAACGGCCAGGTTCTGACCTACCTGCCGGAAAAAGACGAATCCGATATGCTGCTGGCATTGCGCCAGGCGATTCGCCGCAACTACAAACGCGTTCTGATTTATGGCGGGCTCGGTGGCCGCCTCGATCACACCCTCGCCAATATCCAGACGATTGCCTGGGCATCGCGCTGCGGCGTTTCCGCAAGCCTCGTCCACGGCTCGCAAACCATCCTCGCCGTCTCGGATGGGGAGCTGCACCTGCCCAGGGCAGACCGCGGCTACCTTTCCGTGTTCTGCCTGGGCTCTGTCGCAGAGGGCGTTGACCTGATCGGCCTGAAATATCCGCTGGACCATGCAGAGCTGCGCGACGATTATCCCCTCGGCCTCAGCAACGAATTCATCGGTGAGGAGAGCATCATCCGCGTCCGCAGCGGGACGCTGATCGTTGTCATCAATTGACAGAAAATCGCCCATCCAACGCAAATCGCTCTTGCGAACGGGAGCAAAATGTAGTATCATATATCTGTCTGCGCCACACATAACGGCCGCAGCGATCAACGTATCATATTAAAGGAGCCTGCGCATGAAGAAATACGAAGCCTACATCGACGGCGAAATCGCCAGCGTCGATTTCGCAGATCTGGAGGTGGCCGCCGAACAGGGACAGCCAACGCAATTTGAAAACCGCAACTGGATGGTGACCGGACCGTTCGTCGTCAAAACGGAAGGCGCATTTGAAACGGAATATCTGTACGAGCGGGAAAAAATCCTGCAAATCGACTACCTTGCGCAGGACGGCGGCGAATCCGGTATCGTTCCGTATCTCGGACTGCGCGGCCACAATGCTTACCTTGGCTGCAAAGACCCAATCTGGACACGCGGCGTCCGCAAATGGGATATGCTCCGCTTTGACCCGGACGATGGGGATTCGGCCTGTGATGAAGCGCTGTACATGACCGAACAGCGCAACTGCATCTTCTATGCGGCGGTCTATGTCCGCTGCAATGCGCGCAAACGCGCCGTCATCTGCTATGAAAACTCCGGCTGCCGTCTCTTCCTGAACGGACGGCTGATGGCCGATACCCCCTATGGCCGCGTCAAGGGCGTCCCGACCATGGGTCATATGGTGCCGGTTGTTTTTGAAGAAGGGCTGAACCTTGTCCTTTTCAAGCTCCGCCCGGGCTATATCTGCGATACCGTTGACCTCTCCATGAGCAACTGCTCCATCTACCCGATGGCGGCGGAGAGCGGCCCGCTGGGACTTTCTTACCCGGCACGAACTGCCTCCTTTACGGAGCGCGATGGCCAGTTCAAACAGCTCTTCCCCTGCTTTGCGGCAGCGTTTGCGGATTCGGACGGTGGCCAGGTTCAGGTGGACGGCCGGCAGACGGTTGACCTGAAGCCGATGACCGCCGGCTCCGTCACGCTTGTGCGCGCCGAGGTCGATGCCAACGCCTCCGAAGTAACGGTGCCCGTCTCCATCACGGCGAACGGCTGTCAGCCAGGCGAAGGCAGCTTCCATCTGACAACCGATGCTCCGCCCGCCTTCCGCGGACAGGAAATCGCCACCACAATGTTCCATTTCGATACCACCTATCACCAGGAACAGCGTGTCTATGCCATGGGCGCTATCTATATTTTGAAAGAAATCCTTCAGGAAATGAAACGCGACCCGAATTTCCGCGTGATCATCTCCGAGGTTGATTACCTCCACCCGTATTACAGCATCTACCCGGAGGATCGTGCGCTGCTGAAGCAGGTGTTTGAAAACGGTCAGGCCGAGGCAGACTGCTTCTATAACCAGCCCAATGAACTGACGTCTGCACCGGAGGGACTCGTTCGCAACCTGGCCTATGGCCAGCTCTATCACCGCGATGTGCTCGGCCGCCTGTGCGACGTGTACACCCCCGGCGACGTGTTCGGCCATTTCAATCAAATGTCGCAGCTGTCGGCCAAGGGCGGATGCGGCGGCGTCTCCTGGGGCAAGCATATCTTCGGCTTCCTGCCTGCATTCCGGCACGTCTCGCCGGACGGCTCGTCGCTGATTCATGTCCGCGGCGAAGTCGGCCGAACCTGCGCGGCAGAGTGGGGGCTGAACACCTGCATGGGCGGCGGCGGCTGCATGATGACCGTGCCCGGCTATCCGGTTGACGGTGATCTGTCCTGGATGGAAGAAACCGTCCCGCAGGGGCGCTATGACGTCCGCGGCGAGCTGCGGAAGGGCTTTGATGAGGATGAGGCGCGCTTCTTGGCAGAGGGCAAGCCGTCCCCGTTTGGCATGACCAGCCGCGATATGTCACTCTATCACGCCGCTGTCTCTCTGACCCGCATGGACTTCAAGCAGGCGAACCGCATGGCGGAAAATCTGCTGATCACGGCGGAAAAGCTCTCCGTCCTTGCTGCCATGAACGGCGCGGAGTACCCGGAGCGCGCACTCGATAAGGCGTGGCGTCAGGTGCTCTGCGGCCAGCACCATGACTCCATCACGGGCACAAATAACGAAGTCTCCTTCGTCGATCTGATGGTCGAATACCGCGAAGCCGTCGAGCTGGCCGCCGATATCTGCGACCGTGCATCGGCGTATATCGCCTCCCATATCTGCACGGAGAACGGCAAACGTGTCGTTGTTCTGTTCAACCCCCACGCCTGGGAACGCACCGAGCACGTTCAGCTCTCCATCCACACCCCGATTCCGTTTGCACGGCTCCATGTTGTCACGACCAACGGCCAGACGGTTCCGGCACAGCTGCTGCAGGAGAGGAAAGATGGAGATTCCTACACCACCGAGCTGCTCCTCCGCGCAACGGTTCCAGCCTGCGGCTATACCGTCTGCTACCTGGAGGAAAAACCGGTGCTGTCCCTGCCGGGCGAGCTGGTGATTCCGGTGGATGCACCGAAAACGGATGACGACACCGTCATTGAAAACGAATTTTACCGCATTCAGGTCGATCCGATGCAGGGCGGCGGCATTGTTTCGCTCTACGATAAAGAGGCAAAGCGCGAGCTGATTGACGCAAACGGCGATGGCCCGGCCAACCGCCTCGTCGCACTCAAGGAAACGCATGACCGCATGGAGACGCAGCACGAGTTCTATACAACCGGCCATAAGCTCCTCTCCAACTGGGAACAGGCGGAGGTTACGCGTACGCGCTGCGCCGAGTTTGAGCAGCTGACGATTCGCTATATGCTGGGCAATGTCGTCCACGTCACGCAGGAAATCTACCTGGCACGCGGCAGCCGCCGGATTGATCTGAAAACCCGCCTCGATGATTACCGCGACGAAGACGATCTGATGACCGTGACCTTCCCGGTCAGCCTGAAGGGTGCCAAGCCGATTTTTGATGACCGGTTCGCGCCGCAGGTGCGTACCTCGTCCAAAAATGCCCTCTCCTTCCGCACCCACCAGTTTGCGATGGCCTCCCACTGCGCCGTCTACGCCGCGAACCAGTGGATGGACTACGGCCCGACCGTCACTGTGTGCCTGCGCGATGGCTTCCGGAACGGCGCATTCCAGCTCGGCATGACGCAGATCATTCGTCCGGAGCAGCCGCAGATGCGGGCACTGACCGACACGCTGCTGCTGGCACTGACCAAAAAGGCAATTCCTGTGACGCCGTTTGCGGATGGAATGCAATCCTGCCTGGGCTCTCAGATCATTCACTTCAACGAGGATCTCTCCTCCGATACCCGCATCGTCTTCTGTGTGGACGGCGTGGAAAATGCCTATGAAAAGGAACTGGCCGCCCGCTTCCCTGAAGCCTATGAACGTCTGAACCGCGCTGCACAGAAGCAGGCCGCCGTACTCTATCTCTGCGATTCCGATAATACCTGGAAGAAACCCATCGATGTGCTGCTTGTCAAAGCTCCGACGCTCGATGCACTGCGCGCATGGATCGATTCCACTGCACAGACGCTCGAAAATGACCGCTTCCTCCGTCTGGATGCCGTACTTGGCAGCCCGCTGGGGGACGCCGACGACTACGGTGTCGCGCTCATCAATACCGGGAATATCGCCTGCAGCGTCGAAAAGGGCAATCTGCTCAACCTGATGCTGTTCCATACCGCAGAGTTTTATGGCAACATTGGCAACACAAACTGCGGCAAAAAGCTGATTCCGGAGCAGAAATCCCATATTTTCACTTATTCGCTGTTCCCGCATCAAAACAGCTACCGCGAGGCGCAGCTCTATCGCCGCGCTCTGGAAAAGAATGACCCGCTGTTTGCGGTTGTGAAGAATGAACAGGCAGAGGACGCAGCCATGCCCACCTCCATGAGCCTGCTCCGCGCCGATGACAACGTGATCGTCACGGCCGTCAAGGCCGGCGGCTATCCGTATGCCGTCATGAAGGGTCAGGTCGGTTCGCTGGCTGAACGCGGCATTACCTTCCGCTGCTTTGAACCGAATGGCCGTACCGCACAGGCGAAAATCCACCTCGGCTTCCATGCAACGGCTGCCGCGCAGACCAACCTGCTCGAGGAAGACGGCAAGCCGCTGACGATTGCCGATCACGTGATTGAACTGCCGGTGACCGCGCATACGATCGAAACCGTGACGGTGCAACCGGCAGAATGCGCCGTGAAGCCCGGCCACGCTCAGATTGGTGCCGTCCGGGAAATCACAGAGCCGACGTATCTCCGCTCCTGGGAGCATGACCTCGGTACCATGCCGATGGGCTATCTGTCCCTCTGCGCGGTCATCAGCAGACATCCCAAAAAGCTGGATGAACGCCGCTTCCAGGTCGATGTCTCCGTGGCCAACAACCACACCGATATCGAAGCCGAAGGTACGGCGACCCTGACGCTGCCGGAGGGCTGGCAGGCTGATCAGACGACCATTGCCTACCACCTGCAGCCCGGTGCGCACATGGTGCAAACGGTCACGGTGGAAAAACCGGATCCGGATGCCAAGGGCATTCTCCGCCTGCTCTCTGACCACCTTGGACAGACCTTTGAGGACATCTTTGAGGTCGGCTATTTCAACCCGAATCTCAACCTGGAAATCCAGGGCGAGGAAATTCATGTCACGGTGATCAATGATACCGATGAAATGCTTCGTGGTGAATTGGCGCTGGCCACACCGGTCGAGACATGGGGCAGCATGGGCGGCAAAAACCCGTTCGGCGTGGCGGAAATTTCACCCTATCAGCGCCCGATTGCCGTCGCTGCACACAGCCGCGAAACGGTGGTCTACCACTGCACAGGTGACGTTTCCCTCTCGTTCTGGGCGGTTGCCAAGCTGATGATCAATGGCCGCCTTTACTTCAAAGGCGCATGGCATCGTCCGGTTCAGCCGCACGTGCTCTGGGCGCATACCTTCTTCAATGAAATTTACCGCGACGGCGGTTCCCTCCGAAAACTGAACGAAATGGAATAATATCCGAAAAAAGCCATCCGGAATCGTTTCTGGATGGCTTTTCTACAAAAAAATGGCTCGCTCTTTGCATTTTTTTTGCAAAGAGCGAGCCGTTTGCATGGGGCAGGGGAGATGGTCGCTGAAACTGCCACAAGGGCGCGAAACAACGCAGATGTGGGGAGACGCACCGAAGCGACAGCACGGAGTCAGCTGCTTGCCGCGCATGAGCCTCAGCCGTGTGCCTCGCAGAGCTCGTAGAGAAACAGGGTTTCATTGATGATGGCGTAGGAAACGGCCGTCCCAACGAGCGCCTGACATTCATCTGTGCTGAAATAGGCGGACGTCGCATATGCATTCCCGTCTGACTGGATGACAACGCGGCCTGTATACCGATAAAACCCGGCTTCCCAGTTGACAATCACACCATCACGGGGCAGCGCATTGGCCGATTTTCGCCGAAAGACCCAAAACATCACCAGAAAGTACAGCCCCGGCAGGAGCAGGCAAACCGCGTTTACCAGAGTGACGAAGGCCAGCCAGGTGGCGCTTACTGTTTTTGTGGCAAACAAAAGAAGGATGAGGGCTTCCAACAAGGCAAAAGGAATCAGTTGCTGGCACGATGCCAACCGATATCGTTTCAACGAATATGCCATACAAACCTCATGAAAAATGAACGCACAGCAGCCGCAGCCACTCAGATCTCAACGGGGACAGGAGCCGGTTCAGACGTGGCGGAACCATCCAGATTTTCCCGCGCAACTGCCAGCATCAGCTTGATGCGGTTTTCCTGATTGACCTTGGTCGCGCCGGGGTCATAGTCAATTGCAACGATGTTCGCCGAGGGGTTGAGCTGCTTGAGCGTGCGCATGACGCCCTTCCCGCAAATGTGGTTCGGCAGACAGCCAAACGGCTGGACGCAGACGATGTTTGGATAGCCGGACGCGATCAGCTCCATCATTTCCGCCGGAAGGAGCCAGCCCTCACCCATCTTGACGCCGCAACCGATGACCTGTTCACCATAGGCCTCCAGATGATCAAACGAAGCCGGCGGCGTCCATTCCGGATAGGGCTTCAGCGCATCTGTGATCAGCTGCTCCCGCCCGATCATATAGCGCAGCGCGAGCTTCGTGAGCCTGGAGGACAAAAACCCGCCGCCATAGAGCCGACGGTCAATGGCCGGGTTGCGGAAGCAGTAGAGCAGAAAGCCCATCAGACCGGGTACGCAGACCTCACAGTCCTGCGAACGCAGAAATTCCTCCAGTCCGTTGTTCGCCAGCGCCGAATATTTGACGTAAATTTCCCCGACAATCCCAACACGCACCTTTCGCGTGCGATGTACGGGAATCTGATGAAAATCGGCAGCCATCTGGCTCAGATTGCGGCGCATGGCCGCCGTGCTCAGCCCCTTCTTTTCGGAAAACTGGTCATTCAGCCTCGCCAGCCACTGCTGCGTCAGTGCTTCCGCCTGACCGGCCGTGACCTCATACGCCTGGACGCTGTTTCGCAGAAGCGTCAGCATATCGCCGTAGACAACGGTTGAAATCCCTTTGCGAAGCATGGACAGCGTGATCTGGAAACCGCTGTTCAGCTCCAAACCGCTCAGGTTCAGGGAGATCACCGGCACGTGCCCGAACCCGGCCTTGGCCAGTGCCTTGCGGAGCAGATGAATGTAGTTCGATGCGCGGCAGCCACCGCCGGTCTGCGTGATGGCAACGGCTACGCGGTTGATGTCATATCGACCGCTCTTCAACGCGTCCAGAAACTGCCCGATGACGAGAAGCGCAGGATAGCAGGTGTCGTTGTGGACATACTTCAGCCCTTCATCCACAACAGCCCGACCTGCGTTGGTCAGCAGCTCGGTGTGATAGCCCTCCTGCTCGAAAATCGATTTCAGCATGGAAAAGTGAACCGGCAACATCATGGGCAGAAGAATGGTGTGCGTTTCGCGCATTTCACGCGTAAAGCATGGATAATTGGATTGTTTTTGCGCCATAATGACTCAGATACCTGACCTTTCCGTTGCATTTCCGGCAGACGCCAGCGCGGCCAGAAGACTGCGCAGACGAATCCGGATTGCGCCGAGATTCGTGATTTCATCAATTTTCAGCTGCGTGTACAGCTTGCCGTGGCCTTCCAGAATTCGCCGGATTTCATCCGTTGTAATGGCGTCCAGCCCGCAGCCAAAGGAAACCAGCTGCACGAGCTGCATATCCGGCTGCGTTGCGATATATTCCGCCGCCGCATACATCCGCGCATGATACGTCCACTGGTTCAGCACCTGCACCGGATGCTTGGACAGCAGCGGCAGAAGCGCATCCTCCGTGATGACAGCCGCACCGAGCGATGTGATGAGCTGCGGCACACCGTGGTTGATTTCCGGATCGGTGTGATACGGCCGTCCGGCCAGCACGATGATCGGCCGCCTCTGCGCACGGGCGCGCTCCACGATTCTCGCGCCCTCGTCGGCAACCTTCTGTAAATAGGTGTCTCGTGCCCGGTAGGCCGCATCGGCCGCATGGGCGATTTCGCGCCGCGTCAGCTCCGGCCAGTAGGGGGTGAGGATTTCCGACATTCTCCGAATCAAATCGCGGCGGCGGTGCAGCCCGACAAATTCATCCAGAAACCGGACGTGCTGCAAATCTGGCATATTCGCAGCCAGCACACGCGGATAATAGGCGACAACCGGACAGTTAAAATGCCGGTCGCCCAGCTTTTCATCCAGATTGTAGCTCATGCACGGATAAAAAATCGTGTCCAGACCGTTGTCGATCAGCTGCTGTACGTGTCCGTGCATCAGCTTGGCAGGGAAGCAGACCGTGTCCGATGGCAGGGAAGCGGCACCGCTCCGATACAGCGCCCGGTCGGACGGCGGGGAAAAGACCGGTTCGAAGCCCAGCTCCGTGAAGAAGGTTGCCCAGAAGGGGCGCAGCTCGTACAGATTCAGACCGAACGGAATCCCGATGCGCCCGCGGGGCGCAGACTCGACCGTCGGATCCGCCATCAGCAGATGCAGCTTGGTATCGCAGAGGTTCAGATCGGTTTTTGGAGCTTTGTGCGTCACGGGCCGCTCGCAGCGGTTGCCGCTGATATACACGCGGCCGTCGGCAAACCGGTTGACGGTCAGCCGGCAGTTGTTTTCACATCCGCCGCAGCGCGCATCGGTGACGGTGTGGGAGAAGCTCTCCAGCTCCTCCCGCGTGATGACGGACTGACTGTGGTGCTCCGCCGCGTAGAGCGCCGCACCGTATGCGCCCATCAGACCGGCAATGTCCGGCCGAACAACCTCAAGATCAAGCTCCGCTTCAAAGGCGCGCAGCACGGCATCGTTCAGGAACGTCCCGCCCTGCACGACAACGCGGGTTCCAAGTGCGCTCTTATCGGCCACACGAATGACCTTGTACAGCGCGTTTTTTACGACGCTGATGGACAAACCGGCCGAAATATTTTCCACACTGGCGCCGTCCTTTTGAGCCTGCTTGACGGAAGAATTCATGAAAACGGTGCAGCGCGACCCCAAATCCACCGGGCGATCGGCAAAGAGACCGAGCTGCGCGAATTCCTCGGAGGAATACCCCAGTGCATTGGCAAACGCCTGCAGGAAGGAGCCGCAGCCGGAGGAACAGGCTTCGTTCAGATAAATGTTGTCAATGGCGCCGTTTGCAATCTGCAGACATTTCATATCCTGCCCGCCGATGTCGATGATCAATTCGACGTCCGGCATAAACCGCTTGGCGGCGATGAAATGCGCAACGGTTTCCACAATGCCGTCAGACAGCCGGAAGGCGTTCCGAATCAGCTCCTCGCCGTAGCCGGTGGAAGCGCCGCCGACAATGGTCAGGTTGGGATAGGTATCGTAGAGGCGCGTCAGCGTGTCGCGCACCAGCGTGACGGGGTTGCCCTGGTTGACCTGATAGTCGGTGAACAGCAACTCGCCCTGTTCACTGACCAGCGCCAGCTTTGTCGTCGTGGAACCGGCATCAATGCCGAGATAGGCGCGGCCGGTGTAGGAGGTGGGATCCAGCCGCGGGACGATGTGCTGCGCGTGCCGCCGACGGAAGGCCGCATACGCTTCAGCATCCGCAAAGAGCGGTGGAACCGAGCTGTAGGCGTGGTTTTTCTCATACGCGTCCAGCCCGGCCAGCAGCTGGTCAAAATCCACGGGCTCCGTGGCCGAAAAGGCAGCGCCCAGCGAAACGTAGTACAGCGCTTCCTCCGGACAGGTGCCGGTCAGGTGCAGAGCTTCGTCAAAGCGGGTGCGAAGCTCCGGGAAAAAGTGCAGCGGGCCGCCCAGATAAGCGACACGACCGGTGATCGGCCGACCCTGTGCCAGACCGCTGATGGTCTGATCGACCACCGCACTGAGAATGCTCGCGGCGATGTCCGCTTTTTTGGCACCCTGATTGATCAATGGCTGAATGTCAGATTTCGCAAACACGCCGCAGCGCGAAGCGATGGTATACTGCTCTGTCGCTTCGGAAGCGGCCTCGTTCAGCTCCTCCGGCGTCATGCCGAGCAGCGTGGCCATCTGATCGATAAACGCACCGGTGCCGCCGGCACAGCTGCCGTTCATACGCACCTCGACGCCGCCGGTCAGGAAAATGATTTTCGCATCCTCGCCGCCGAGCTCAATGGCCGCGTCTGTTCCCGGCAGCAGCCGGTTCAATGCTTTTCGCGTGGCATACACTTCCTGAACAAACGGAATGCCGCACGATTCCGACACACCCAGACCGGCTGACCCGGAAATGGTCAGCAGAGCGGGTGTATCGCCCAGAAACTCGTGGATTCGGCGCAGCAGCAGCGTGGCCTGCGCGGCAATCTGCGCACCGTGCCGATGATAGTCGCGAAAGAGAATCCGATCGTCCGAATCCAGCACCACACACTTCAGCGTGGTGGAACCGATATCCAGTCCGATGCGGACAGGTTGCCGGGAAATGGGTTGGGTGATACTCATAAATCGTCTCTCCTGAGAAAAATCCGATGCAAAAACAATCGGGAATCTAACGGATGGTAGAAAAAGACGCCCGCATCAGCGGGCGCAGAATGGACAGTTCCGTGAAATGCGCAAGGCTGTCAATCTGCCTTGGCCGTCTGTGCCTCGGGGTGCTTGGCACGGATAAATGCGGTGGAAAAATGACGGCTGACCCAGGAAATGGTCGCAGCCATCCAGAAATTCAGCGTGCAGTTTCCGGAACGGATGATGCGCACAACCGTGTTCATCACAAAGCCCTGCTTCTGATACATACGGACAGCACGGCGAACCTGCTCATGAGCGAGCATTTCGCGCAGCGCCAGACGCTTTTCCCTGTGCGAATAGGGGCAGGAGGGAAGAAACAGGTTCGTTTCGCAGGAAAGTACACTTTTCAGGTACATATAGTTGATTTCCTGGACAGACTTCTCATCAGAAATGTGATGAGCCGCCAGAAATGCGTGAACCGTCTGATCAAAGCAGTTGCAGACCTCAAACTTCCGGTCATAGAATTTGGAAACGAGACTTTCCTTGGAACGGATATAATAATGATACAGACACTGGTCGGAAATGTAAATCCGGTTGCACCGCTGCATGACGTCAAAGACAAACAGGCGATCCTCGCCATAACGATAATCCGGGAAATGACACCCGCTATCGCGCAGCAGAGATGTCCGATACACCTTGTTCCAGACCTGATTGAGCAGATTGCTCTGGTAAAGGTCGGCAAAATGCGCCGAAAATGCCTCCTGATCGTTGAGGCGTGTTTCCGGATAGGTGTAGAAAAAGTCGGTTGCGCCGTTCATGTTCCGGGTGCGGAACCCGAAGATCATCAAATCGCAGTCCGTCTCTGAGAGCTTTTGGGAAAGAAACGAGAGCGCATCCGGCTGAATGGTATCGTCGGCGTCCACAAACAGAATATAGCGCCCGGCCGCCGCATCAATCCCCGTATTTCTGGCAACAGCCGGGCCGGCATTGGCCTGCTGAATCAGACGAACGCGCTTGTCCGCAGCCTGATACGAACGCAAAACCTCAAGGGTGCCGTCTGTAGAACCATCATCGACCAGAAGCAGTTCAAAGTCAGCGCCCTGTTGAGCCAGGATACAGTCCACGGTATCCCGAATCAAATCAACCACATTATACACGGGGATAATAATGCTGAGTTCTGGTGACAAGTCGATCCCTCCGAACGAAAGCGATGAGGCAGAACATTTGCCCAATCCGATTTTAAAAACGAATCAGAATGACAAACCCCGATACGCTATCCATTATATCATATCAGGCGAACAAATTCAACTCCATTTTTTGAACGGAAGGGGAAAGCTGCAATTTTGCTTCGAATCCCGACCGGAATGAATATTACAGTTGAGTTACAGTTGGAAAAGTCCGCTTGACATTGATTCGCGTCTCAGGTATACTGTGTATGGAAAAATGGAGTTCTGATGCATATAAACGATAGGGAGGCGACAAAAATGAACTTCTTCGGAAAACACCTGCTGCCGGGACTGCTGGCATTTGTTCTGATCGGCGCGTGCCTCGTGAACGTTCTGTCGCCCGTGGCCGCTGCCGCAGGGCTCGATCTGATTCTGGATGACGATATGCTGCTCTATGAGCTGAACTACGCATCCACCATCATTGATTATGACGATCTGTCGTCCGTGTCCGACTATGCGCTGGACGCGGTCGATCTCTGCCGCCGGTATAACATCATGCATGGCTACAATGCCAACGGCGACTACTTCTTCAACCCGCTGTCTGCCATCACGCGGCAGGAAATGTTTTGCGTGGCCTACGCGCTGAATTCCGCCGGTCAGACCGGGAAAAGCGGATTTCTGACCACACTCGCCAGGTCTTCTTCCTTTATCGATAAGGCGGATATTGCCGATTGGGCACTGGACAGCGCGGGCTACTGCATCAGCACCGGCCTCTTCATCGGCGACCATGAAAATCGCCTGAACCCCACCGCCCACATTACCTACTTCGAATGCGCCGTAGTCTGCTTGCGGCTGATCGGCTATGTGCAGGAAACGCTCAGCGTGGCACCAAACGAAACGGTCGAGCAGTGGCGTCAACGCATCCTTGATCTGGCTGGGCAGTGCAGCCTGTTCGCACAGCTGACCTGCGACACGGAAAACTGGGATCAGCAGGCCATCACCCGACAGGATGTCGCTGTCATGTGCCAAAACCTGCTCGCCTGCCACACCGTTGCCTATTACCCGGTTCAGAACGAAGCCGTCTATATGCAAAATACGCAGACCGTCGAGGAACGCTCCTTCGGCAAGGTGACACAGGAGTCCGCCATGGTGGTCGGCCTGACCGATGAGGAATACATCCTTGCAAATGGCCACCGGATTCACGCACCCAACTGGGGAAAACCGGATGTCTCCTGCCTCGGCCGCGTCATTCAGTACTACGCCGCTGAAAAGAATCCGGCGCTCTCATGGAATGGCTCCTACGCAGAAGGCGAACGCACAACGAATGCCCTCTCTACCAATGCCGTCCTGGAATTCACAGGCGAGGGTAATGTAATGCTCCGCCTGGGTGATCGCGCTTTGATTTACGCGGTGACTGATTCAGATGTCGTCTACCTCTGCAATTCATCGGACGGCTCTGTGCTGACGGTGAGCTATCCTGAACTGCAGGCGGAGCTGGCCGCCTACCGCCAGGAGCCTATCCCGCTGATGCTGCGAGCCGTCATCCATGCATCCGGCAAACTGCAGAGCCTTCTGGTGACGCGACTGCCGAGCGATTCCAACAAGTAGAAAGGCACAGCAAAAGAGTGAACGAACAGACAGAGTTTCAAATTGCCGATGTCCGGCTGAAGGGCAGCTTCGGGCTGTCCCCGATGGCCGGCGTCGGCGATTATGCATTCCGGACGATTTGCCGGGAACATGGCGCAGGCTATACCGTCACGGAAATGGTCAGCGCGAAGGCGCTGTGCTACGGCGACCGCAAAACCGAGGAGCTTCTCTTTCTTGGAAAGGATGAACACCCGTCCGCCGTGCAGATTTTCGGCGCAGAGCCGCCCTTCTTAGCGGAAGGGGCGCAGCGCGCGCTGGAAATGTCCGGTGCCGACCTCATTGACTTGAATATGGGCTGCCCGGCGGGCAAAATCGTCCGCTCCGGAGAGGGCTCCGCCCTCATGCGGGATTTGCCGCGTGCCGCAGCCTGTATTGAAGCCGTCGTGCGCGCAGTCCCTGTCCCGGTGACGGTGAAATTCCGCGCAGGCTGGGACGAGGAACACCGCAACGCCGTCGAATTTGCGGAAATGGCTGTCGCCGCCGGTGCATCTGCACTGTGTATCCATGGCCGCACCCGCGCCCAGCTCTATTCGGGCACGGCCGATCGCCAACTGATGCAGCAGGTGGTGGAACGAGCGGGCAGCGTTCCGGTCATGGTCAATGGCGATGTCGTTTCCGGCGAGTCCGGCAGGGAGCTGCTCCGGGAAACCGGCGCCAACTTTGCGATGATCGGCCGCGGTGCATTGGGCAATCCCTGGATTTTTACCGCCTGTCAGGCTGCACTGTCGGGTGAGCCCTTTGAAATGCCGCCACTTCCGGTTCGACTGCAAACGGCCTATCGCCAGGCGGCCCTTGCAGCGGAACAGAAGGGTGAACGAACCGCCTGCTGCGAGATGCGAACCCATCTGGCTCATTATCTCCGCGGCATCCGCTACGCCGCCCGATATCGCGAACGCTCCGCACATATCGCCACATTGGCCGAACTGCGAACACTGCTGGACGATATCTGCGAGGATACACAACCGGATCCTGCCTGATTTTTTTCGCACAGGGCTTGCTTTTTTACAAAGAATGTTGTATAATAAAGAGGTACCTGATGCGGTAGTAGTTCAATGGTAGAGCGTCAGCTTCCCAAGCTGAATGTTGCGGGTTCGAGCCCCGTCTACCGCTCCACGAAAGAACGAACTTTTGTCTACCAAGACAAAGTTCGTTCTTTCTTCATTTTCGGGGATAAAAACGCCATAATAGGCAGAAATACAGGCGAAAAGCGACTAAACGAAGCGTCGGAGCGGTCAACAGGACTGCACCGGCGGCCTGCAACGGCTGACCTGGACGGAGCCACAGATGGTATTCATGGATGGTAACAGCTTTGCGTGCGCCCATGCAACGCGCCGAACGCTGCAATTCATGCTGCGCGGTGTCCGGGGCAGGGAGTCGGTTCTCGACCGCTTCCGTTCTGCCGCCGTCGCACAATACCATATGGAGATATGGAGCCGGATGCGCTGCCGAAAAAACCGGCTAAATTCGGATGGAAACGGGCGGCTATCTTCCCATTTCAAAAAGAGATGCACAGCCTGATTCGCTATGCCGCCAGCCTCCCGTTTGCAATTACCCATGTGTATGATCTGAGATATGCAGGCCATGTCTGCGCAACGACAGACGCCCGGTCTATCTGCTGGGAGATCGGCTGAGGAAGAACAGCTCTTTGAACAGATTCTCGATTTCTTTTCGTAGCCCTTTATCTGTAAAACGACCTTCGACTTCCGGGAACCGCCGTGGTTGCCGGAAGTCTGTTTTTCAACTGGATTCCGCCATTTAGCCGCCAAACAGGTCGAAACCTGGCATCCAATGTCAAATTGGTGCTTGACGCGGCGGGCTCCGTGTGATATAATCAGAAACTGGACAACTCTGCCAGAGAAAAAGGAGGCGGTGTTGATGGAGAATCAATGGGAACAGAACCAGAACGACAGTCCACGCAATGAAAACCAGTCATTTGAACAGCAGGAGGATGTGGTCATGATTGACACAAACCTTCTGCTTCGTTGGGTTGAAAATCAGAATCAGGAGCGGGAAGACGCAGCCGCTCTGATGGAACGTGCGGAAAACGGAGACTCCAACGCGCAATATGAGCTCGGCGCACGATATATTGACGGAATCGGTGTCAAACGGGATTTGACGGAAGCGACGCGGTGGTTTCAGGCCGCAGCCGATGCGGGCGATGCCCGCGCACAGGAAGCGCTGGGACGCTGCTATCAGTTCGGCGTCGGTGTGGAACCGGATGTCGAAAAAGCGGTATCCCTGTATCAGCAGTCGGCGGAGGCGGAATTCCCTCCGGCGCAGTGCAGCCTTGCACTCTGCCTGATGACGGGGATAGGGCTGGAACAGAATGTCGAGTCCGGAGTCGAATGGATGCAGCGCTCAGCCGGACAGGGTTTTTCACAGGCGAAGTATCACCTGGCCATGTGGTATCACCACGGCCTGAACCTCCCGCGAGACCGTGTGAAGAGCATTCGCCTGCTGATGGAATCGGCGGAGGACGGATACCCGGCAGCAATGAGCGCGCTCGGCCTCTGCTATGAATTCGGAGACGGGGTGGCAAAATCCGCCGAAAAAGCCGTGGCACTCTATCAGGCGGCGGCGGATGAGGGGTTTTCCCCTGCACAGACCAATCTGGCCGTCTGCCTGCTGAACGGAAACGGCATCGAAAAGGATCCCGCCAAGGCCGTGGAATGGCTGACCAGTGCCGCCGATCTCGGGGACGCCCGCGCACAGAATATTCTGGGCGAATGCTACGAAAACGGCATCGTTGTGGAGGCCAATCTGTCAACCGCACTCCGACTGTACAGGCGGAGCGCACTGGCGGGCTATCCTTCGGCGCAGACCAATCTGGCCGTCTGCTACCTGAACGGAAACGGAACCGAACAAAGTGACAAGAAAGCAGTCAATTGGCTGAAACGCGCCGTACAAGCGGGGGATCCGCGTGCAAAATGCATTCTGGGTGCCCAGTATGAAAAGGGCTGCGGCGTCGAGCGTGACCTGACCCGCGCTGTCGAGCTGTACCGCGAGGCTGCCGAACAGAATTTCCCGGACGGCCTGTGGCTGTATGCCGTCTGCCTGCTGAATGGCAACGGTGTCGAGGAAGATGATCAGACCGCCATCCAATACGCGGAGCAGGCCGCCGCACAGGGCTGTGCGCGAGCCTGGGATCTGCTCGGCGTCTGCTACGCAAAGGGGTATGGCGTCGAAAAGGACGAAAAACACGCAGCTGAGCTGTATCGCCGTGCCGCGGAGCGCGACGTTCCGTCTGCACAGGCCAACCTGGCGTGCTGCCTGCACGACGGCTTTGGCGTCGAGAAAAATCCGGCAGAAGCGGCAGTCTGGATGGAGCGCGCTGCAAATCAGGGGTATTTGCGCGCCGTCTGTTTGTTTGGCCGAATGTGCGAAGTCGGCGAGGGCGCAGCAATGGATCTGCCACGAGCCGTTTCCCTCTATCAACAGGCGGCTGAAGGCGGCTACGCAGACGGGCAATTCGAATATGCCCGCTGCCTGATTCAGGGCATCGGTACAGCGCGGCAGGAGGAGAAGGGCGTTGAATGGCTTCGTCAGGCCGCTGCACAGGAGCATGGCGCCGCCATGGAGGCGCTCGGCGATTGCTATCAACAGGGACGCGGCGTTGCCAGGGATCTGCAACGTGCCGCAGAATCCTATCGGAACGCCATCGCGCAAAACAGCGCGGCTGCATCGGTCAAGCTGGCTATGCTCTGGCCGGACGCACCGGACATCGTGGACGAAGCCGAAGCCATCCAATGCCTGGAACAGGCCATCGAGCAGGGCAACGCGGACGCCATGTGCCTGTATGGCACATGGCTGGAACGGGGCGAAAACATCCCGAAGGATGTACCACGCGCCACCGCACTGTATGCACAGGCTGCCGCCGTCAAACACCCTGAAGGGATGTGGTTGTATGCCTGCGCCCTGCTCAACGGCAGCGGGATCCCGAAGGACGAAGCTATGGCGTTTACCTTCTGCACCCGCGCTGCCGAGAGCGGCTGCATGGAAGCTATGACGATGCTGGGCAGACTCTATGAGAACGGCTGCGGCGTGGAAAGAAACGCTTCACGCGCTGTGTCCTGCTACCGCCGCGCCGCCGAACAGCACGAATCGGATGCGGCCATCCATCTGGCCAACTGCCTGATGCAGGGAATCGGCACGGAAAAAAGACCGCATGAAGGCGTTGTGTGGCTGGAACGTGCCGCCCATCGCGGCTCACGAACGGCAGCCATGATGCTGGCCGACTGCCTGGAACACGGCAGAGGAGCCGAACGCGATGAAAAACGCGCTGCCACACTCTATTGCCGTGTGGCAGAAGCCGGTGCGATCGACGCCATCTGCCAATATGGCCGGTGTCTGCTGTATGGGATTGGCGTCCAGCCGAATGAGGAACAGGCTATGGAACTCCTGCAACGGGCGGCAGACGCCGACTGCGCAGCCGCGCATCGGCTCCTCGGCGCCTACACCGCCGCGAAGAAGGGCCGACGCACCTCCAAGCTCGCGGAAAGCCATTATCGCAGAGCCGCCGAACTGGGCGATGCGCAGGCGCAGCTCTGGCTCGGCCGCTTCCTGCTTGGCCAATCGGATGACGCAGCCGCCCGACAGGCCGGGATGCACTGGATTCAACGCGCAGCGGATAGCGGCTTGACGGAGGCGCTCGTGCAGCTGGGCGATGACTGCCTGACGAAAGACGCAGCGGCCGCTGTCGCAGCCTATGAATCCGCCGCCAAGCTGGGCGATAGCGAAGCGTGGCTCCGGCTGGCAGCCTGCTACCGCTCCGGTCAGGGCGTGAAACGCGACCTGCGAAAGATGCTCGAATGCTTTGAAAATGCATCACAGCTCCATTCGCCACTTGCCGCAATGGAACTGGCAAAATGCTACGCAAACGGTACGGGGACGAAGAAAAACAGCACCCGTGCGCTGTATTTCTGCCGAAAAGCCGCCGAAATGGGTCACGCAGAAGGACAGTATCAGCTGGGGCTCGCACTGATTCGATCGCCGGAAACGCTGATGGAAGGCCTGAAGTGGCTCGAACGCGCCGCCCGACAGGGTCATTTCGGTGCGGAGAAAAAGCGAAAGCAATGCCTTGCAAAGCGACACCATAAAATCTGGCCCTTTGGCCGATAACTCCTGTTCCGGCAAAATAACCCAACACAAAAAATGCGCCCTACAGCTCCCATCGGGAGCTGTAGGGCGCATGATTTTCTGTTTGTCAAGCGTCAGTCCGCGGCGATGCCCAGAAAAGCGATTCGTTTTGCATCGAATACTGCCGTCAGGGCGGTTCCATCCGACCGTTCCAACTGTGCGCAGATCGCATATCGGCTGGTGGAATGCGCCGTTGTTTCCGGTGCCTGCTCAGTATCCATGAGCAGATACACGACGTGAGCCAGGGCATTCGGAGCCAGCTGCGTCAGCTCATCCGCCGAAAGTGCATTCTGCAGACGCTCCGTGAGCGTTTCCGCAGGCGTCAATTCGCAGACGAAATCCACGCAATAGTGCCACTCGCCAATCAACTCGCTGCAAACGCGGACGGCATTATAACCCTGCCCGCCACGGCTGTCCAAGGCCGGCGGCAGCTGAGCGCCGCGCCCGACAGAAACTGTCAGGCCGGGGCGTTCTTCCAGAATCAGCACCAGCGCACCGGCGGCTTCTTCTGCACGCAGAACGTGCTCCGGCAGGTCATAGGGCAAGCCGGACGAAAACGCCTGATAGCAGGCATCGAACGCTTCACGGCCGCTGTCCACGATGCGGAGTGCATCGGCCTCTGTGACGGTGACCACATCCGCTGCTGACGTGGCGCAAATGTAGTCCTCCGGGTCAATTTCGCGGAGATTGAGATACGCGATATACGCCGATGTCAACAGAATCAGAGCAATCGGAATGATCCACAGGCGCTTGTTCATGATCAGTTGAATTTGGGCAGCCAGTCGCCGTGTGCTTCAATCAGATCGTCCACCAGATGCCAGATATCGTCGATGGAGAGCTCACCGCCGGTGTGCGGATCCATCATCGCGGCCTGGTAGATGTATTCCTTCTTGCGCGTGATGCCCGCTTCAATGGTCAGCAGCTGCACATTGATGTTCGTGCGGTTCATCGCGGCACACTGCACCGGCAGGTTGCCGACATGGGTCGGCTGAATGCCGGACGCATCGATCAGGCAGGGGACTTCCACACAGGCTTCGGTCGGCAGATTGTCGATCAGCCCCTTGTTCAGGACGTTGCCGCCAATCTTGATCGGCTTGTTCGTGACCATGGCTTCCATGATCATCGAGGCGTATTCCTTGGAACGTGTATGGGTCAGCTCTGCGTTGTGAACCAGACTGTCGCGGCGGGTCTCCCAGTCCTTGATCTGGTTGACACAGCGGCGCGGATATTCATCCAGCGGAATATCGAAGCGATCAATGAGCTCCGGATATTTGGAGCGGATGAACCAGGGGCAATACTCCGAGTTGTGCTCGCTGGATTCGGTGATGTAGTAGCCCAGACGGTGCATCAGTTCGCGGCGAACGCGATCCGGCCCTTTGTCGGTGCCCATTTCCAGCGAACGGCGCTTGATTTCCGGATACAGATCGTTGCCCTTGTCATCGTGGATTTCCAACAGCCAGGCCTGATGGTTGATGCCGGCGATCTTCCATTGATACTGGTCGTTGTATTCCATTTCCAGATTGCGGAGCAGGTCCTTTGCACAGCTCTGAACGCTGTGGCAAAGGCCGATCGACTTGATCGGAGACGTGCGCTGAATGTAGCCGGTCAGCATGGCCATCGGGTTGGTGTAGTTGATGAAGAGTGCGTTCGGGCAGACCGCTTCCATGTCACGCATGAAATCGTCCAGCACCGGGAACGTGCGCAGTGCGCGCATGATGCCGCCGATGCCCAGCGTATCGGCGATGGTCTGACGGAGGCCGTATTTCTTCGGAATTTCAAAATCGGTGATCGTGCAGGGGTCATAGCCGCCGACCTGAATGGCGTTTACGACGTAATCTGCACCGGCGAGAGCTTCACGGCGGTTTTCAACGCCCAGATAGGTCTTGATGACAGCGCGGCTCTCGTTGATGTTTTTGTTGATGTTCTGGAGCATCAGGTAGCTTTCTTCCAGACGGTGCGGGTCAATGTCGTAGAGCGCGATATCGCAGCACTGAATGGAAGGCGTACACATAATGTCACCGAGGACATTTTTGGAAAACACAGTGCTGCCTGCACCCATAAATGTAACTTTCATTCAAAAAAACCTCCTTTGTCAGTGGGGAGTTAGATGGTCTTCAGCCATTCACGGACATCGTTGACAACGCGTTCAACCGCCTGCAGACGCAGCTTGGTCGAGGTCTTCATCTGAACAACCTCACCGGCGCGGCGGGTATAGGTGGTCATCTCTGCGCCGTAGAGGCTCTGATGATATTTTGCGCTGGCCGGATACTGATCACCGGTTTCACCGATGGCGCTGATGTAGGCGGCGACGCGTTCGGCTTCGGCCGGATGGGTTTCATGGTTCACGCAGAGCCACTGATAGAGATCCGGGTGGAAGTTGCCCATGATGCCGCAGAAACCGGCTGCACCGTTTTTCAGGGATTCATAGAGCTGGATGGAGTTGGCGTTGTAGATGTTGAACGGGCTTCCGGCGGCGGCACGGATTTTGCTCGCGATGATTTCGGGGTCGCAGGACGTTTCCTTCATGAACCAGAAACGGCCGGTATCTGCGCAGAAACGGATGATCTTTTCGCTCAGATCGCGGTTCGTGCTGCACGGTTTTTCATAGAAGCCGAGCGGGATGGTCTTGTTGCGGATGCCGTTCATGATCGTCTTCGTGTTTTCGATGAACTCATCTTCCGTCTCGTTGTTCTGGTTCAGCAGACCAACAATCAGGCAGAGGCCGTCGATGCCGGTATCGGCCATGGCGTTCAGCTCGATCAGCTGATCTTCCAGGCTGGTGCTGACATGACCGGAAGCAACAATCACCAGGTTGCCCTTGTGTTCAACAATGTATTTCGTCAGCTCAATGCGTTCTTCCAGAGAGAGCTTTTCTGTTTCGGAGGAAGCGCACAGCGCCAGAACGCCGGAGCAGTTCATGCTCTCATACCAGCGAAGCAGTCTGTCTACGGCCGGGTAGTCAATCGCACCGTCGGCGGTAAACGGGGTAATCATTGCAGGATATGCGCCTTTCGGGAATGTCTTCATAACAAATCTTCCTTTTCAATTGATTTTTACAGACAAACGCAGACCACGGAATGCGGCGCTGCGCAGATCACAAAAACAAAAATATCAGCGGGCTAAGCGGCTCAAACGCACGGCGTAAATGTGGCCGGAACGGAGCGCATCCGGGGCATATGCGGGGAAGCAGAGCTTCAGCTTGCCGTTTTCATTTTCCGTATGAATTGGTGTGGCGGACGGATCGCTCAGCAGCACCGCAGTCAGGCTCGGATCATAATCCACCGCGTGCAGCGTGCGCTCACCAAAGGGGAATGCGTGCAGCAACGCAAACGTGTCACCGTTTTTCGTCGTGTAGCGGACATCGGCCTCGTCGGCAGACGGCCCTTTGCGCGTGCCGTAAATGGCGTCACCGTTGACGGAGAGCCAGCGCCCCATCTGCAGGAGACGTTCTTCCATCAGCACCGGAATCTTGCCGTCTGCGGAGGGCCCGATATTCAGCAGCAGATTGCCGCCCTTGGAAACCAGATCGCAGAGCAGCCAGAGCAGCTCGTCCACCGAGAGATAATCCTCTGCGCGCTCGTTGCGGTTCAGACCGAAGGAATGCCCCATGCCGCGGCATTCTTCAAACACACGGCCAATCCCATCGTCCAGTGCGCGGTCGCCTTCCACCAGACCGTATTCCGTGGTGAAGTTGCCGCCGAAACGGCCACGCGTCTCTTTGCCCCAACGGTCATTCGGCACGATGAAATCGCGGACAGAGGAATCATTGTACAGCCACTGCAAAAACTCCGTGCTGTGCCAGACGCTGCTGGGATGCTCCCATTCGCCGTCGGTGAACAGCGTGGCGGGCTGATATTTTTCAATCAGCTCCTTGAGCATCGGGATCAGATGCTCCACTGCATAGCGCTCCGGGCTTTCCAGATAGAGCGGGTGATACCATTCGTAGACCGAATGATACACGCCGAAACGGACATCCGTGTGCGACAGAGCGCGGCTCAGCTCTGCACAGAAATCCCGGTGCGGGCCGACGTCAAAGCTGTTCCAGTTCCAGGCATAGCGGGATTGGAACAGACAGAACCCGTCATGATGCTTGGACGTGAGGTTGAAATATCTGGCACCGCTCCGCTGGAAAATATCGGCCCATTCCTCAGCGTCGAACAGCTCGGCGTGAAAATCGCCAACAAAATCCTCATACTGCTTCCGATCACCGAACATACGTTGATGGAAGGCGGAGGTTTCCGGCTCCAGACCGTCATGCTTCAGGTTGTACCAGTACCATTCGGCATATTTGGTGCGGTCGGCAAACGCCGGTACGGAGTAGAGCCCCCAGTGGACAAAGATGCCGAATTTTGCATCTTCAAACCATGCAGGAACGGGGCGCGAGTTCAGGGATTCCCAGTTGTTTTCATAGTGGATCATCGTTGCAGCCTCCTTTGAAACATAAAAATCAGTGCATCCGCGGGATTATTCCCGGTAAAATTCGTTGGTGCAGTATTCGGGGTCACAGGTCAGATTGATACCCAGTTTGCGCAGGGTATTTTCGTCGGAATCAGTCAGCATGACGGTGGCGTGTGCCTCACAGCCGGCCAGCTCCGGCAGCTTGCTCATGGCCAGCTCCACCGTCGGGTTGGTTGCGGCGCAGATACTCATGGCCAGCAGGATTTCCGACAGGTTCATGCGCGTCGGATGCGTGTGCAGCATTTCGCCCTTCATGCGGCGAATCGGCTCCAACACGACAGGGGAGAGCAGATGCAGAGAGTCCGACATACCCGCCAGCAGCTTGACGGCATTCAGCAGCGCACTGGCCGGAGAGGTCATCAGATCCGACATCCGCCCGGTGACGGTGCGGCCGTCCTGCAGCTCAATGGCCGTGACCGGCGAACCGCACTCTGCCGCACGCTGACAGGCCGGATGCACGACGCGGCGGTCGTCCGCTTTGATGCCCATCTGCTGCATGATCAGCTCAATCCGTCCCGGTACCTCCTTGTCGGCCAGACCGTGGCGGCAGTCGCAGAAGGATTTATAGTACCGCCGCAGCACCTCCTGACGGGAAGCCTCCCGACAGACCTCGTCATCCACAATGGCAAAACCGGCCATGTTGACGCCCATATCGGTCGGAGAACGGTAAATGTCCTCCCCGGTGATGCGGCTCAGAATCGTGCGGACAACCGGGAACACTTCAATATCGCGGTTGTAGTTAACGGTGGTCTTGCCATACGCCTCCAGGTGATACGGGTCAATCATGTTGACGTCGTTCAAATCGGCTGTAGCCGCCTCATAGGCGAGGTTGACCGGGTGCTTCAGCGGCAGATTCCAGATCGGGAAGGTTTCAAACTTGGCATAGCCCGCCTTGACACCGCGCACATTTTCGTGGTAGAGCTGGCTGAGACAGGTGGCCAGCTTGCCGCAGCCGGGGCCGGGTGCCGTGACGACGACGAGCGGCCGGGTGGTTTCAATGTATGGATTGGCGCCGTAGCCCTCCGGGCTGATGATGGTCTCCACATCCGTTGGATAGCCCTTGGTCAGACGGTGAATGTAGGAGCGAATGCCCAGATTTTCCAGCTTCTTTTTGAAAATGGCGGCGGCGGGCTGCTCCGCATACTGCGTGATGACCACCGAGTTGATGGAGATGCCGAGGTTGGTCAGATGGTCAATCAGCCGCAGTGCATCCTGGTCATAGGTGATGCCGAAATCGGCGCGCATCTTGTTCTTTTCAATGGCTCCGGCGCTGACACACATGATGATTTCCGCAATGTCCGACAGCTCTCGCAGGAGCTTGACCTTGCCGTTGACATCAAAGCCCGGCAGCACGCGGGACGCATGATAGTCGTCAAACAGCTTGCCGCCGAATTCCAGGTACAGCTTATTGTTGAAGCGGTCAATCCGTTTCCGGATGTGCTCCGTCTGCATTTTGATGTAAAGCGCGTTGTCAAAGCCGCATTTCATATTGGTTCCGTCTCCATCCATCTCAAAAATCTTTCTCTGAATTGCCGGGGTACGGGGTTGGGCAGCACAGTCCGATCAGCGAACCTGCCCATTTCCGTAAATGATATATTTCACACTGGTCAGCGCAGTCAGTCCCATTGGACCGCGAGCATGGAGCTTTTGTGTGGAAATGCCGATTTCCGCACCTTCGCCGAACTCTCCGCCATCCGTGAAGCGGGTGGAGGCGTTGACGTACACCGCAGCGGAATCGACCTCGTTCAAAAACTGCTGCGCAGCGTCATAGCGCTGCGTGACAATGGCCTCACTGTGATGCGTGCTGTAGCGGTTGATGTGCGCAATGGCCTCCTGCAGGCCGGAAACGACCTTGACCGACATGGCATAGTCGAGGTATTCCCGCGCATAGTCCTCCTCCGTTGCGGGCTGAATGCGCTCACCAAGGATGGCACAGGCTTTTTCGCAGCCATACAGCTGCACCTTCTTTTCCAACAACCGATCTGCAATTTTCGGCAGCAGAGCCGCGGCGACAGCTTCGTCGATCAGCAAGCTCTCCGCCGCATTGCAGACAGAGGGGCGGGAGGTTTTCGCGTTGTCCACGATGGCCACCGCCATATCCGGATCTGCCGTCGCTTCCACATAGATGTGGCAGTTCCCGGTGCCCGTTTCAATGACCGGCACGGTGGAATGCTCCACCACCGAACGAATCAGTCCGGCACCGCCACGAGGAATCAGCACATCCAACAGGCCGTGCGCCTGCATCATGGCCTCCGCACCCTCACGGGTGGTGTCGTTCAGCAGATTGATCGCATCGGCAGGCAGCCCGACAGAGACAATGGCGCGGCGCATGATGTCGGCCAGCGCAAGGTTGCTGTGGAGCGCTTCACGCCCGCCACGCAGAATGCAGGCATTGCCAGATTTCAGGCAGAGGACAGCCGCATCCACCGTGACGTTGGGACGGGATTCAAAAATAATGCCGACAACGCCGAGTGGGACACGCTTTTTCCCGACAACCAGCCCGTTCGGACGTGTGGTCATGGAAAGCACTTCGCCAGTCGGGTCGGGCAGTGCGGCGACTTCGTCCACACCCTTCGCCATGGCCTGAATCCGCTCCGCTGTCAAACGCAGCCGATCCACCATGACCGAGCGGGTACCGTTGGCCTCTGCTGCGGCAATATCCTGCGCATTGGCAGAGAGAATGGCATCGGTCTGTGCGCGCAGCGCCTCGGAAATCGCCGACAGAGCCGCCTGCTTTTCGCGCTGTCCGACAGTGGCCAGAACAGAAGCGGCAGCACGCGCACCTGCGGCAATACATTCAAAATTCATCATGGACATCTCCTTTATTTGCGGCCTGTGAAACGGGTTCCGTGCGGAATCCCCGCACAGATTTCAGCCAGATGCTCCGGGTGCTGCCCGTTGGTGATGACCATCTCAATGCCCGCATCGAGCAGAATTTCAGCGGCCATCAGCTTGGAGCGCATCCCGCCGGTGCCCTGTGAACCGGGATCGCCCGCCAGCGCACGCAGCTGATCATCAATGGCGTAGACCACGGGAATCTGCTTGGCGTCCGGGCAAAGGCGCGGATCGCTGTCATACAGCCCGTCAATATCGGAAAGGTTGACGACCAGATCGGCGCGGCACAGCAGCGCGACATAGGCCGACAGGCGGTCGTTGTCGCCGAAGGTGGTCAGACTTTCCAGCTCATAGGTGGAAATGGAGTCGTTCTCGTTGACGATCGGAATGACGCCGAGCGCGAGCAGCCGCTCAAACGTGTTGGCGGCGTGCTCCCGGTGTGCCGGGTTGTCGATGACATCGCGGGTCAGAAGAATCTGCCCGACACTGATGCCGTATTCTCCGAGCATCTTATCGTAAATGTGCATGAGGGCACACTGCCCAACTGCGGCGATGGCCTGCTTGGAGCGCGCATCGGAGGGGCGTTCGGAAATGCCCAGCTTGGCCATTCCGGCGGCAACAGCACCGGAGGTGACGAGTACGGGCGCAATCCCGCTGTTTTTCAAATCGGCGAGCGCCGTCGTCAATGCGTCAATCCGGCGCAGATTCAGCTGACCGGTTGACGGATAGGTCAATGTCGATGAACCGACCTTCACGACGACACGCCGCGTCGGCCGCTGTGTTTGTGTTTGCATGAAATAGCAACCTGCCTCTTTCGCAATTTCAGAACGAATATCAAAAAATCAACGGACTACTGCCGTGGCGGAAGAAAAAACTCCTTGCGCTTGCAGAACGGCGGCGTCCATGTGTTGTCCGGTTCGGAACCGTCGTGCAGCGTCAGATAGGTGCGCGCAATCTGGCCGGTGGCCTCATCGAGCACAATCATGCGCCCGCCACGCTTGAAGCCGGTCTGACAGGTAGGCTGATAGCCAGAGCAGAGCCCATAGGCGAGCAGAATGCCGAACATCTCTCCGGAATAGCAGTTGGTGTGGTCGTGCCCGACAAACACACCGCGGAAGTCCTTCAGACGATACAGGACGGAGAACAGCCCGGTGTTGACAGGCGGGTGACAGACGCGCTCCCCGCGGTACCCCTGAATGCCGTCAAACATCCAGAGCTCATCAAATTCCGGCAGGGGGATATGGTCAAAGACGAGCGACGGAACGGCACCCTGCGCGGCCTGCAGCGCTGTATGTGTCTGCTCCAGCCATGCAATCTGAGCGGGTCGGATGGCCGCGTCACTCCGAACGGTCGAACCGTCGGCCATCGGGTACATCGCGTTGGAATGGCCGTCCAGATGATACAGCATCCAGGCCGGACGGTCTTCTCCGGTGTGGGGCAGAATCGGCACCGCATAGTTGCCGACACCCAGCTCAGCGGGGCCGCGCTCAAACAGCGAGAGCGGCAGCGCTTCCAGCGCATCGGCCAGCAGGTGCTGTCGACCGACCGGCACATCGTCGGGGTCGTTTTCGTGGTTGCCCATGACAAAGGTGTAGGGGACGCCGAAGGACTCGAAAATATCGTTGATGCGGGCGAACAGGCGCGTCATATGCCCAATGCCGCCGTTGCAGGAAATATCCCCGGTCAAGGCGACGAGATCGGGTTGCTCACGCTCCAAAAGCGTGCGAATCAGTGCCAATGTGGTCACGTTTCGCCCGGTCAGATACCGGAAATGCATATCAGTCAGTTGTAAAATCCGGAATGTTCCATCCGGACGAAAACGGAGAGTCGGTTTGTCCATATCAGATGATTCCTTTCAGCCTCAATTGCGGGAAAATGCATCCGCCGATGGCAGAAATCTGGAACGTGTGAACCGCGGAGGCGTCCAGCCTTCCGCTTCAGAAACATGATCATAGCGGGCAATGTAGGTTCGCTCAATGCGCCCGGTGGCTTCGTTCAGATCAATGACCCGCCCGCCGCGGGCAAAGCAATCCGAAAGCGGCGGGCGACCGTCCGTTGGATGGGGCAACGCCTCCGATTGCAAGGCGTGCGGATGCGGCCAGAGACACCAGCCGAGATTGCCGGAGCAGCGGCCATAGGCCAGTAGAATGCCAAATACCTCACCGGAGCAGCTGTTGGTATGATCGTGTCCGGCAAAGACGCCGCGAAAATCCTGCAACTGCAACAGCGCGGAAAACAGCCCGGTGTTGATCGGCGGGCGACAGACCCGTTCGCCCATGTCGCCGTGGAACCCTTCAAACATCCAGAGATCGTCAAATTCCGGCAGAGGTACATGGTCAAACAGCAGAGCGGGAACCGCTCCGCAGGCGTCCTGCAACGCTCTGTGCGTCTGCTGCAGCCAGGCAATCTGACTGTGACGGACGGGTGCATCCTTGTAGACGGCAAACGCATCCGGCAGCGGCTCGTCCTCACCGGAATGACAGTCGATATGATACAGCATCCAGACCGGCCGCTTTTCACCGGTATGTGGAAAAATCGGCACCGCATAATTGCCGACACCCAGCTCAGCGGGGCCGCGTTCAAAGAGACAGAGCGGGAACGCCTCCAACGCATCGGCCAGCAGATGCTGCCGACAGGAGCCGTCAGACGCAGGGTCGCTCTCGTGGTTGCCGAGTGTCATGGTGATTGGAACCCCGGCGGACTCCATCGCATGGTACAGCGCGGAAAACTGCTCCACCATATCCGCGGCGGAACCGTCACAGGCGATATCACCGGTCAATGCAATCAAATCCGGCTGCTCCCGCGCAATCAGCTCCGGAATCTGGGACAGGAGGACGGCATCCCGCCCGGCGACATCCACAAGGTGGAGATCTGTCAACTGTAAAATCCGAAACGTTCCGTCTGAACGGAACCGGAGTTCAGGCTTTGCCATAAAAAACCTCCCGCAGCTTTTTCAAATCCCGGTAGTTGATGAGGCGAATCCCAAGCGATTTGATGTGCTGGCGCGTGGCCGGGTCGGCAAACAGCCGATGCTCCCATACGCGGCGGAACCAGACCGATGAGGTCCCCTTCAGCTCGTCACACTCCAGAGACGGGTGAATGTACATTTCAACAAGGCCCTCCGGACAACGGTGAAACCGCTCCAGCATATCATCCCGGAATGCCTGATAACTGGCAGACTGTGGGCCGTGCCAGTTGTATTCCCATAAATAATCGGGCAGCGGCACACGCAGCTGATGCGCCAGCTGAACCATCTGTTCAAAATGCGGCGCCGGTGCAACGCCGTCAGCGACACACGGCAGCCGGAAGGGCAAGTCAGACTCCGCACAGATCCGCAGCACCGTCGGCAGAAAACAGCGATTCTGCTCCAGCCCGTAGAGCGAGCCCATGTGGTTGTCCAGATGGGAGGGGGAAAGACCGGCCTGCCGTGCCAGAGCGATCTGGGCACGGATTTCGGCTTCGACCTCCGGCTCAACAGCCTGCGATTCCAGTTCCGCGCAGCTGCGTGGCAGATATCCGGCCGAATCGCGCAGCGTCGGACAGGGAGCGGCAGAAACCGGTCGCCAGCGGTAGTTGTTCCATTCGCTGGTCAGCGTCAGATGGACACCAATGGCGTATTCCGGGTGCGACACGGCAAAACGCAGCGCTTCCGGAGCCCAGCCGCACGGCATCATGATGGTGGCGGAGGTAATGCCACCCTTTTCAAACAGGTCAAACGTTGCGGCGTTGGCAGCATGGCACATGCCGAAATCGTCTGCGTTGATGATCAGATAAGTCTCCGGCACGGAACCGACACCCCTTTGCCTGATTCAAAGCCGACGGGCGGGTATGCAGAACAGGACCCGCATATCCGCCCGCGGCGGCGCCCACCTCCGCATCCGTGCGGGGCGGGAAGCAAGATTCAAAATGATTACGCCAGTACGACGCCGGATTTGACACCACCGACGGCGTTGGCTTCGTCTACGTCAATGTGCATCGCGGTCGCGAATTTCTCGCTGACACGGCAAACGACCTCGTCAAACACAAGGGCGCGATCACCTTCAAGAGCCACCTTGACAATCTGCTTGTCGGACAGACCGTATTTTTCGGCATCTTCCGGCGTCAGATGGATATGACGCTTGGCGGCAATGACGCCTTCTTCGATTTCAATGGTACCGGCCGGGCCCTCGATCGTGATTTTTCCGCTGCCTGCGACATCGCCGCTTTCGCGAACCGGCGCATCCACACCCAGCGTGCGCGCATCGGTCAGAGACAGCTCAACCTGAGTGGCCTTGCGTTCCGGACCCAGAACGGCGACGTTGTCCATCCGGTTGCGCGTACCGATGATCGAGACGCGCTCATTCGATAAAAACTGCCCCGGCTGAGACAGATCACGCTTCGGCGTGAGAACGGCACCTTCACCGAACAGACGAGCCATATCTTCCTTAGACAGATGGACATGGCGAGCGCTGGTTTCAACCAAAACTGTGAAACGTTCCATTTGTGATTCATCTCCATAAACTCTGTATTTTCACCTTATAGCATACCACAAATGACGGAAGATTGCAAGCTCGAATCGTCTCAAAAGCGGAAAAACAAACCGGACAGCAAAATGCCTCTTTACAATTTGTATTCTTTCCTTTATAATATTACTGTCCGGTAATCCCAGTCAACGATTTTTCGCGGAGAGCGGAACAAATCCGGCAGAAGGGAGCACACCATCTATGCAATTCGCACGAAATCTTGCTGCTTTGAGGAAACAGAAAAAAGTCAGCCAGCGGATCGCTGCACAGGCGCTCGGCATATCTCAGGCCCTGCTTTCCCATTATGAAAATGGCCTGCGGGAACCGGGTCTGGAATTTCTCGTCCGCGCCAGCCAATATTACGAATGCAGCGTGGATGCTCTGCTGGGAGTTCAGCCGGAAACGGCGGGGGAGAACCGGCCGAGCCTTGGCTACGCTGCCGAGGCTGCTGCCGCTCTCCACAGTCTGGTCGCTGCCGAACCGATGCTCGCAGAACAGTTGGAGCGCTGCCTGCTGGATGCTGTCTGCCGCCTGACCGCTGTTCTGACCGGCGCAACCGCCGGAGAGCTGCTGGCGATTGAAGCCATTCTCAAAGCCGATGAAACGACCTTCTGTGCATGGCTGGAACGGAAGGACAATCCGTTCAGCGTTGCACCGCTGCCGGAGGTGCTGGACAGCGCCACACGGGACATGGCCGAAAGAATCAGTGCAGCCACACGGGATGGCTGGACGCGCTGACAGGAAAACAACAATCCATTCAAACGGGAGGAACGCAGCCGATGGACGCGGGAAAACGAATTCTGATCGTGGAGGATGACGCGATCATCTCCGATATCATTGCATATAACCTGAAAAAAGAAGGATTTCTGCCTTTGACGGCAGCGGACGGGGAAACCGGCCTGCATATGGCGCAGACCGAAGAGCCGGATCTGATTCTGCTTGATGTCATGCTGCCGGGGATGGACGGCTTTGAAGTCTGCAAGCGGGTGCGGGAGACTTCGGCGGTGCCCATTCTGATGCTGACGGCACGCGAAGGTGAAGACGATAAGGTCGAGGGGCTGGAGCTTGGCGCAGATGACTACATTACGAAGCCCTTTCAGATGCGCGAGCTGATTTCCCGCGTCCGTGCAAATCTTCGCCGTAGCAGCGGGGAACTGGTCACGGGCGAACGGACGGAGGAACTGACCATCGATATGCGCCGAAAAGCCGTCTGCATCAACGGCCGGACACTGGACGTCAGTGCACGTGAATTTGAACTGCTCCGACTGCTGACCTCCATACCGGGTCAGGTTTTCACCCGGGAGGAAATTCTCCGGCAGGCGTTCGGCTATGAATACGACGGCGGAACGCGCATCGTGGACGTCGCGGTTCGCCGCCTGCGCGAAAAGCTGGAGGAATGTCAGGAGGGCGCGGGTCGCCTGATCGCAACCCGCCACGGCATCGGCTATTACTTTGCGCCGGATGCCAGCCGACAGTAAACCGGAACCCGGAGAGAAAGGACAGAAAACAGCCGTGGTGCGTTCGCTACAAGTCAAACTGATTATGATTCTGGTGCTGCTCGTCGTCACCGTCACGACCGTCATTGGCATCTACCTGCTGAATAACGTCGGAACCTATTACGAGGAACGCTTTTACAACGAAATGGGTGATGTCTTCACCAGCGACTTCCTGGATATTTTCCGGGAGCTGGTCGGCGGTGAAAACGGGACGGCGCGAGCCGTCGAATACGTCCAGGCCTATTCGCTACCCCTGGGTCTGGATTCATCCAGGACGTTTTCGCTGCTCGACGGCCACACCGGCGCGTACCTGGGCGGCAGCGGCACCGAGACAACGGTAGAAAAAACAGACAACATTCTGGCCGCGCTGGCCGGTTCCGTTGGCATGGAAACGGGAATGCGGTCGGACTGCTTCGATATTGCCGTTCCTATCCAAGCCGGGGACGACGCCTACATCATCTATATCCGGGACACCCGCGAAAACGTCGCCGAGCTGCAGCAGATGCTCTTGTCGGCCATCCTGCAGGCTGTCGCATTTGGCCTGATCATATCCGTCCTGCTGTCTGTCATGCTGGCCAAGACCATTTCCCGGCCGATTGAAACCCTGACCCACAGCGCGAAGCTGGTGGCCGCCGGCGACTTTTCCAGCAAACCACCGGCAGACTCCAACGATGAAATCGGCGTGCTGACCCGAACGTTCAATGATATGTCTCAGGCGCTCTCTGATACGCTGGATGCCGTTGAAAATGAGCGCAACAAGCTGTCGGCTGTCTTTCAGCACATGACCGACGGCATTGTCGCGCTGAACCGTCGCGGTGATGTGCTGCATATCAATGCCGCCGCCCGCAGCCTGCTGGGACTCCCGGCGGACGAAACGGAGCAGCCGGATTATGAAACCCTGACAGCGCCGCTCGATATGTCCCCGGAAAGCATCCTGACGCTCGAAAACGGCCAGTCTCTGGAGCGCGTCTGCCGGTACGGCGGCAAAGACCTGCGCTTTTTCTTCACGCCGTTTGGCAGCGGGGAACACGAAGGCGGCATCATCATCGTGATTTATGACATCACCGAGCAGGAACGCCTGAATCAGGCGCGGCGGGAATTCGTCGCCGACATTTCGCACGAGCTGCGAACACCGCTGACCAATATCCGCAGCTACGCGGAAACCATTCTGGCTGATCAGGAGATGGAGCCGGCCTACCGCGAACGGTTCATGCAGGTCATTCTGAATGAGACCGACCGCATGACGCGCCTGGTGCGCGACCTGTTGACCATTTCCAAGCTGGATTATGGCCGCATGGACTGGAACCTGACGAAGTTTGCCCCGGAAACGCTGCTGAACAATACGGTGGATGCCATGGCGATGGAGGCGCGTAAACGCCAGCTGACGCTGACGCTGTCCATGGACGGCCCACTGCCGGTGCTGACAGCCGATCAGGATCGTCTGGGACAGGTCATTGCCAATATCGTCAGCAACTCCATCAAATACACACCGGAAGGCGGTTCCATTCAGGTGACAGCTGCACCGGAGCGGGGCGGCGTGACCATTGTTGTGCGCGACACCGGCATCGGCATCCCTGAATCCGATCTTCCACACATCTTCGAACGCTTCTACCGTGTCGATAAAGCCAGATCGCGCGAAAAAGGCGGCTCAGGTCTGGGACTCGCCATCGCAAAGGAATTCATCGACAATCTCCATGGAACCATCCGGATTGAAAGCGCCTCAAATCAGGGAACGGCAGTGACGGTGTGGCTGCCGGGAGAGACGAACGGTGATGTATGAAGCGAAAAATCGAAATCGTCGCCATCCTGCTTTTGTCGCTGTCGGCTGCATTCCTGCTGTACCGCACACTGCATGATGGCATGAATCTCTGGCAGCGCAAATCACGCGAATCGGCTGAGGAGGTGCTTCGACCGTCACCGCTACAGCCCGTGGCCATCGTGATCAACGACGGGGAACAGTGCAGCAGCCTGACGGAGCCCAACCTCCTGGCCACCTATTTTGAACAGCTGCGCCAGCCCCTGATCGAATTGCTGGGCTCTGCCGGAACGGCAGAGACGGCTTCCGCCGAACAATGGAAAAAGGCACTGTCCGGCAGCGGCGTACTGCTCGACTACGGCGTTGTCCTGCCGATGGATGTCCTGGCAGGAGATGCGGGCGGCAGCCTGGCCAGCCGGGAAGCCAATGCCCTGCTGATCAGCCTGGAGGAAGAGCAGGTGCGCCTGTATATCAACGGCAGAAACGCCACCTGCCTGTCCGCACAGACCGCATTGAAAACCGTCGACCTGACCGCGCTGCTGTCGGCACCGGCGGGGGATGCAGCCGTCTATGCGTCCATGTCCGACTATGCGACTGCGGCACTGACTTCACATTCTGTGATCCCGCTGGAGATTGCCCTGCAATCTACGGTGGTGCGCACGGCGCTGAGCGACAGCAACGCATCCTATCCACCTGAACGGCAGGAGCGGATTCTGGAAGCCTTTGGCTTTGATGTCTATACAGCGCGCAGCTATCTGGATGCCTCCGAATGCCGCGTCTTCCTCGATCAAAACGGAACGCTTCGACTGGGCGCAGAAGGGTATGTTTCGTTCTCGGCCTATGAAACCGGTGGTATTTTCCTGAACGGCGCACAGACGTCCGCCGAATATGCAGCCTGCGCCTCCAGAATCTTGCAGGACATTCTGGTCGGCCTCTCCGGTGCCCCACGCTACGCGCTTCACCGTGTGGAAACGGATGAAACCGGCGTGACGCTGATCTACGAGGCACTGGCAGAAGGCTATCCGATGATCGCGGAGAACGGCAGCCGAACGGCGGCCAGCTTCCGCTTTGAAAACGGCTGGCTGACGGCTGCGGAAGCGTTTCTGTTCACGGTGACAGAGGAGACCTCCGAAGAAACAACGCCGGCGATTCCGCTGTATACGCTGCTCAGCGGGATGAAGGGGCAGCTGTCCTCCGGCCGATTGACACCGGCTTACCTGCAAACGGACGATGGCTGGCAGCTGTTGTGGTGCGTGCTGCCGGTGGCACCGTCAGAGGAGGCAAAACGATGAACGCGTCCAGATTGCGAAAAATTGTCATCCTGCTGCTGATCTGCATCAATCTGGTGCTGGGCGGCAATCTGATCTATACGAACTACCGCCAGACGGTGATAGCCCAGCAGACGATCGACGACACCGTCGCCTTCCTCGATCAGTGCGGCATCTGGATGGAAAGCGGCCTGATTCCCAGACGCATCCGCACCCTTCCGGTGCTGTCTGCCCAACGCAACCCGGAACAGGAGTCTGACATTGCGGGCATCCTGATCGGTACGAAGGAACGCATCGATCAGGGCGGCGGCATCAGCCGGTATGAATCCGAACAGGGGACAGCGGCCTTCCGCCGCGGCGGATTGGTGAACCTGGTCATCCATCATCAAAAAATGCCGGAAACAGGCTCAGAAGCCGAAAAAGCGGCCAGATCCCTGCTGAAAAAGGCCGGGATTCTCCCGGAATCCGCCGGTGTTGTGATCGAAGACGGCAACGACATCGTGGTGCGCTTCGTCGCTGAACGCAACGGCTGCCGCCTGCAAAATGCGGCGCTGGAGGTGGCCTTCCGCTCAGACGAGGTACAGATTTCCGGCTGCTTTCTGGTGAATACTGCTGCGGCCACCGATCAGCTCATGCGCCGCATCCCGACCCTGTTGGCCGATTTTGGCGCGTATGTCGTCACCTATCATCTGGATATCAGCCTGATCGTCTCGATTGAAACGGCCTATTTTCATACCGTCAACGACGACGGCAGCGCCGAGCTGCTGCCTGTCCTGATGATTCGAACGGATAACGGCACCTTCCTGCTCAACGGACTGGACGGAACGCTGCTCTCCAACGGCTGACCATTCTCGCCGGACATTCCATGAAAAAATCCCTCTCTGCGCATCGGAACGATGTACAGAGAGGGATTTTTGACGGAATTGGATTTAGTCAACGGTGACTTCGTGGCCAAGCTCGGCAGATTGGTAAATGGCGTCCATCAGCTGTGCGGTGACCAGAACGTTGTCGATATTGGAGCGGATTTTTTCGCCACGCATGGCAGAATCCACAAATGCACGGATTTCCGCGGCGAAGTGGCTGGGGATATCGTGCGTCGAGCGTTCGGAGACAAATTCACCGTTGCGCTCCGTAAACAGCGTGAACTGGCTGCCGTAGTCCAACTTGATGCCGCCCTTGGTGCCCATGAATTCAATGAACATGGCATCCTCATCGATATTCTGCGCCCATGCACCGTTGAAGGTCAGCGTGGGGCCTTCCGTCCGGACGATGCCGGTGACGAATTCTTCAACGTCGTTGACGCCGTCCAGCTTCGTCGGGCCTGCGTGCATGGAGCGGTAGTGATAGGCGGACAGATCGGTGGCCAGCTTGGAATGGCAGACCGCCGAGACGGTACGCGGCTTCGGATTGTCCATGCAGTAGTTGATGAGATCGAGGAAGTGAACGCCCCAGTCGATCAACGCACCGCCGCCGGAGCGCGCCTTTGTCGTGAACCAGCCGCCGAGATTCGGGATGCTGCGGAAAGCGCGGAAGGAGCAGTAAATCTGATAGACTTCGCCCAGCTCACCGCTCTGGATTTTTTCACGGACGATCTCAACACTCCGGTTGAAGCGGTTGACAACGCCGATGTTCAGAATCTTGCCGTTGCGGTCAGCCGCTTCCTTCATGGTGAGCGCCTGCTCATAATTCAGAGCCGTCGGCTTTTCGCACAGGACGTGCTTTCCGGCGTTCAGACAGTCGATGGTGACGGGTGCGTGGAGATCGTTGGGCAGGCAGATGGACACGACGTCAACGGTCGGATCCCTGAGCATCTCGTGATAGTCGGTCAGGCAGATCGTAGACGGATTGCCGAACTGCTCTTTTCTGTCGGCAGCGCGTTCCGGAATCAGATCGACACAGTAGGCCAGATCGACAGAATCGGCAAGGGCTTTGTATGCGGGGCCGTGTGCGCCGGAAATGTTGCCGCAGCCGATGATGGCGGCGCGAATTTTGTTGGACATGAAATAACCTTCTTTCTACAATCAAAAACCTTACAGGGCGCGAAGGAACGATTCAATTCGGTCGGCGAGAATCTCGTGACCGGCGTCGTTGGGGTGCAGACCATCCGGGATATACCGGCTCTGAATGGCGGGGACACGCGGCTGCAAACCGCTGACGGCGAACAGATCCAAGACCGGCAGGGAGTACCAGCGGGCTGTTTCACGGAGAATGTCCACATAGCGCGACAAAACGCCAACGTCCTCCGGCTTGCCGCCGTCGCCGCGGGGATTGTCCTCATTGCAGCGGTGCAGCGGCGTCAGAAATACAATGACCGCGCCCGGATACCGTGTGATCAGCGTCTGCATCAGCGTATGACAGGCGCCGTAGAACGTATCCGGTGTCCGGTCGCTCATGCAGCCAATCGGCGCATCGCCGTGCCCGAAATCGTTGGTGCCGCCGAAAACGACGATGACATCCGCATCCGGATCCATTTGCGAAGCCCGAGTGCAAAAATCCAGATCCCAGGTGGGGTCTGTGGACGGCTTGCTCTGAACGGCGATGCGCGTTCCGCTGATGCCGTAGTTGTTGGCCGCCGCAAGCTGCAATCGATCCTTCAGCAGGTTGGTAAACCGTTTGTCCGGCGAGGACGTGCCGTGCCCGTATGTAATGCTGTCCCCGAGGAAGTTGATGCGTTTCCCTTGTAAAACCATGGTTGATTTCCTCCTTCTCAGTGACACACGTTGGTGATGCAACTGATCCTGATATTATTATACGACATTTTGCCGATATTTACAAGCTGAATTTCGCAGCCCGAATCGCCGAAACAGCAACGGCCGCAGCGGACTGCATCCCGGCCTGGGATTATACCATCCGGATGCATCTGCGCCCGGAAACCTGACGGAGAATTTCTGCATACGGCCTGTCACAGCCCCACAGAATCTGCGCACACAGTGCCTCCGGGAACCAGAGATCACCGGCAAACTGTCCGGCCATGCCAAGTGTCATATCCGGCCGCAGTGCCGTCAGCTGGCGCACCATGCGATAGGCCTCCTCACCGTTTTGCAGCCAGCCGGTTTGGTAATGCCGCCAGATCGGCGCCAGCATCTGCCGATCATGTTCGATCAGCGCCGAACCGGAGACGCCGAGCGGGAACGAGCCGGCCTGATGGACGAATCGATCGCCGACCCAGTCCAGCGTCAAAAAGCCCTTCAGCAATGCGCTGACGGGCGCACCCGGCCGTTGTGCCAGAATCCGGTGCATCAGGGCGTCCGTCTCCTGCACCTCCTGCGCACTCCCGGCCTGCGGCTCGTAGGCAAACGGAAACGCGCCACAATCCTCCCACATGATCTCCACGCGTGGATCCACACGCTCCAAATAGGTCAAATGCTCCCGCACCGATGTCGCGTGCAGCCCAAACTGGATGTGCAGCTCCGGCTGTTCCGCCAGAATAACGGCCGAAACGGTATTCACCAGCGAAACCACGGCTTCTGCAATCAGCCGACCACCGATGCGGTCTTTGCCCAGCTCCGTGAACGACTGAAAATAGATGCCGTCCCCCGGCAGCTCCCGATAGCAGCTGCGGTACGTGTTCAGAATCTCGGCGGCCAGCGCGTCCAGCTCGTCCAGATTCACACGGTCACATTGACGGCTCCAACCCCACGCAAAGCCCCAGATGACCTGAATGCCGTATGCGTGCGCATAGGCGACGATTTCCGATGCATTCAGGGGGACATAGTCGTTCCAGAGGATGAGCTGATTCAGCTTGAGCCGTGCCATGCCTTCGAGATAGGCTCTGTAGTCGTTGATCGGGTGTCCCCAGGTGAAAACGGACCGGGTCTTCACAACCGGTGCGGATGCAAAGGTGCCGGTCGGCAGCGGCTGCTCAAACACTTCATCGACCAGCCGAACCGTTCCGTGGACGGGTGCAGCTGTCGGTAGAATCTGATCGACCCAGTCGACCGCGCCGTAGTACAAAGCAGCCGGGTCGTTCGCCGTGATCAGAACGAGCTGACAGTCCGGCCGCTCCGGATTGTCCATCACGCGCACCAGATAGCCATTCGGTGGAATTTCCTGCTTCTGAATCAGACGTTGCACAATCGGGTTCTCCGCATAGAGCCCGAGGACAACGGCATTCTGCTCCCAGGGCGTACACTCCGCTTCCTGAACAGATTCACAGCGCAGCGTGTAAATCGTGTACCGTCCGCGGTCGCGCAGCAGCAGCGCCCCCATTTCTCGATACAAAAGTTCCAACGCCTTCTGCTCCAGACCGATGTAGCTTGTATAGACGAGTTTCCAGTTGCGATGGTTCATCCAAATCCACCCTTTGTTCCCGCGCAGCAGCGCGGAATTGCTTTCCGGCAATATGATAGCAGATCTTTCCGCGGTTGTCAAGAAAAAAGGCATGGCAGACCGGTCGGTCACGCCATGCCAAATCGGATGATCATCCTGCTATTTCATCAATTCGTCCGTCAATCGAAGGATTTCCGGTGCGATTTTTTCACGCTCTTTTTTCAAAATCTGCTGATACAGTGGATAGGCGCAGGCCACCAGAACAATGCCGACGACGCCGATTCCGATGCCGATCAGAAAACGGGAGGAACCGAGCAACGCGCCGAACTCCGTCATCATCATGCTCATCCCGGCTCCCAGCAGCAGTGCACCGAGTACACCCACAATGATGGCATACATGGTCGCCCGGGAGGTCGCCCCGGCATCCAGGGCGCGAAGCTGCTCCATCTTGTTCAGCTCCTGCGGGACATATTTTTTTCGAATCTGATCAATTTCCTCCTGCTGCTGCGCGGAGTAGGTCATTTTGAACGTATCCTGATGATTATCCATTGCTTGAACCTCCGAATGCTTTGAGTTTCTGGTTGGCCTGAAGAATCATATAAATGGCCATCACAACGATGAAAACGGAAATGGCACCGCCGCTGAGTGTGAGAAACAACCGCTGCACCTGCGGCGTCATTTCTTCACCGCTGAACGTCGCCAGCATGGTGTTTTCCAGTGTCAGAATCGACACACAGGCCGATGCCAGCGCAATGGCCTTCGCCGCGGAAATCGCAGGGCTGTTGTATCTGCGGTAGCGGATGACATTGACGATGGCCACCGTCAGCGTGGTAAAGGTGTAGGCCGCCATTGTGATCGTCGTAATCTCATGGTGCTGCATCAGCCGGTTCTGCCGGATCATATCGAACATCATGGCCGACAGCGCCAGATTCATCAGGAGGAAAATCCAGCCGCAGATGCGATAGCGGCGGAGCTCCTGCTGCATCTGATCACCGGGCTTGTGGCGCAGCGTGTGCCGCACCAGAAAAAAGCGCATGACCGCCAGCGACGCATAATAACCGGCCAGCGAGTAGAACCACGCGGAACGGTGGGCAATGCCCAGACCGAGCTGCAGCGCCGCATACGCGCCGTTCCAGAGAATGTGCGCAATGAGCGTGACATTCGTGCGCAGATGGACATCTGACAGCCAGCGCCGGACATACCGGTTTTCCTCCCGGAAGGACTTGACAAACCGGAGAACGTCCGGTACGCGCACGCACCAGATGGTCAGCGTGTAAAAGGACAGCACATAGGATGCAATCCGAATCGGGTCGTTTTCCGCCAGCCGGAGCATGGCGTAGACAAGTCCGACGGTGCAAATCGGCAGCAACAGCAGCAAAACGGCGATGTGTGGAAAGAGCAGCCTCTTTCCGAGCTTTTTCCAGTCCATTTCAGCCCCTCCGTATTCTGACAGTGAAGGTGGTGCCGACGCCGAGGGTGCTTTCCACACTGATTTCGCCCCGAAGGATATCGACCACGCGTTTCACCAGTGCCAGCCCAAGGCCGTTGCCCTGTGTCGCGTGGGAGGTGTCACCCTGATAGAACTTCTCAAAAATGTGGCTGCCGACCTCGGCACTCATGCCGCAGCCGGTATCCTGTACCCGGACAACCGCATGGCTCTCGTCCGCCGTCAGACTGACAGACACCCGCCCACCCGTCGGGGTGAACTTGAAGGCATTGGAAAACAGATTGTTCCAGACGAGCGCGAGCAGCTCACTGTCAGCCTGTACCATGACATGGTCTGTGATCTCCGTGTCCACCTCGATCTCTGCGGCTTCCCAGACCGATTCATATTGCAGCAGACTTTCGCAGAGCTGTTCACCCAAATCAAACGACGTGGACTGCGGATAAATCTGCTGGTTCTCCAGCCGGTTCAGCTTCAGAATGTTGGTCATCATGTCGGCCAGCCGGCGGGAGCCGTCCGTGATGCCCTTCGCGTATTCCATCCGCTGTGCTTCCGACAGACCGGGTGTCTGCAAAAGAGTGCCGTAATTCTGCATGACGGCCAGCGGCGTTTTCATTTCGTGGGATACGTTGGCGATAAAATCGGTGCGCAGCGTTTCCAGACTGCCCAGCTCCTGCGCAATCTGATTGAAGCAGTCGATCATTTCACTGTAGTCTTCGCTGATTCCAATTCTGGAAACCGGCGCAATCCGCGTTTCAAACCGCCCATGCACCAGCTCCTTCGTGGCTGCGGTGATGCGTCTGGTGACCTTGTCGGTTGTCAGACGGCGGCGCAACGCATCGATCGCCGTAAACAGCACGCTCAGCAGAATCACATTCAAAAAGGTCAGCTTGGCGGCACGGTTCAGATTTTCGCCGGTCAGCGTGATGTGCAGATCGTTCGACAGTGTTCTGACAAACAGGGTCATCGTACAGGTGACGAGAAACGCGACCAGCAGAAAGAAAATCAGATAATGCGACAGCTCCGGCAGAATTTTCTGCCACCACTTCTTTTTCACTTGAGCACCGCCTTGTAGCCCAGCCCGTGAACGGTCTTAAGCTCAAAATCCGAGCAGCCTGCCAGCTTGGCGCGCAGCTTGGTCATATAGACATCGACGGCTCTGGGCGCGGTCTCCGTATCCGCCTCCCAGAACTCATCCATCAGCTGCGTCCGGGTGAAGGTCTTTTTCGGATAGCTGAGCAGCTTGTACAGAATGGAAAATTCACGGTTGGTCAGGCTGATTTCCTCGTCGCCCAGATAGGCCGTATGCTCATCCGCATCCATCACAAACTGACCGATTTCGATTTTCCGCGCCGAAGCGATTTTTGCACGCCGCAGCAGCGCCCCGATTCGCAGAAGCAGCTCATCCAGATCGATGGGCTTGACCATGTAATCGTCCACACCGATGCGGAACCCACGCTGCTTGGACGCCAGATCGTCCCGCGCTGTCATGAAGAGGATGGGAATGTTTTCGTTCGCCTCACGGACATTCCGCGCAAATTCAAAACCATCCACGCCCGGCATCATAATATCCGATACGATCAGGTCGAAGGTTGTGTCATACAGCGCGTCATAGGCTTCATTTGCATCCAGACAACCAGTCGCCGCATAGCCGTTTTGATTCAAAAACGCGCAGACCGTCCGATTCAGCGCTCTGTCATCCTCGACCACTAAAATTTGAAACATGATGGGACCTCCCGAATCCAGCTTGATCGGTTCTATTCTACCATGCAAATGTTGAAGTTTTATTTGTGTTTCTGAACAAAAGCCTCTTTTTCTTCGATATTCATCGATCCTGCCGCGAGCCTACAGCAGATCGCGCTTTGTCAGAATCAGACAGCTGACAGCACCCAGACCGATGCCAAACAGCGCGCTGCCCGCCAGACAGAGCCCAACCTGCGCCACACCTGCATCCAGCGGTGTCAGCATCCCAACCATCATGAAGAAAAACATCCCGGACATAATGGCCAGCAGAATCGAGAGCCATGCCTTGTCCCTTGCAAACACACTCATGCAGAGATCCAGCGCCACAAAAACGGGCGCAAGCAGCAGCTTGCACAGAACGCACAGTGCGAGCTGTCCGCCGGTGAAGCCGATCATTTCAAAAGGAAGACCCGCCAACACGCCGCCGAGGAGGGAACCGAGGATAAACGCCAGCAGCATGGCCATCGCACCGAGCGAGCAGACGATGCTTTTGGAGGCGACATAGCCCGAAACACCGGCGCGAATCGCAAAGATGTTTTTGGCATATCCGCTGCGGAAATCCTGAGCCACAAACACACAGACGAGGGCGGGGAAGAGGAAATACAGCAGATTCAAATTGCACATGGCGGTCATGCTCATTTCCGACGACATTGCATGGTCGCTGGTTGAGCCGATGATTTGCCAGACATTGTCAAAGCCTTCTATGACGGTCTCAGCGCCGGTCTGCGGGTTGACGGTGACGGAACCGTCCAGCAGCGTCGTCATGACCAGAATCAGAATGGGCATGACCAGACAAATCCCCATCAGAATCCAGAACCATCCGGAGCGGAACATCCGGCGGCCATCCACCGCCAGTAAGGTTTTCAAACGGTTCATCTCATTGCTCCTCCTTCATCCAACCCAGATAGAATTCCTCCAGATTGACTTTCCTGGTCTCCAGCTCACTGACCACGATGTTGTTTTCGTACAGCAGACGCACAACGTCCTCGGGCGATACCGAATCGTATACGCGGAGAAATCCGCCTTCGTCCTGCTCGACCCGGGCAAAATGGCCGGAAAGGATTGCTCGTGCGCGCACCATGTCCTGTGCCTGCAATGCGGTATACGTCGGGCAGTCATCCTCCAGCTCCGCAGCCGTCATCTCCCGGAGCAGCCTGCCGCGGCGAATGATGCCGTAATGCGTGGCGATTTTTTCCAGCTCCCCGAGAATGTGCGAGGAAATCAGGATGGTCACACCACCGGCCGCCAGCTCACACAGCACCTCCCGCATGATGCGCATCCCGTCCGCATCGAGCCCGTTGATCGGCTCATCCAGCACCAGCAGCTTCGGATTGCCCAGCAACGCCATCGCCAAACCAATGCGCTGTTTCATGCCGAGCGAACAGTTTTTGTACCGGTTGGAGGCGGCTCCCTCCATGCGAACCGTTTTCAGAATCCGCATAATTGCCGCATCCGACCGCTTCAAGCCCAGGTTGGCCGCCTGCAGCTTCATGTTGTCCCAGACCGTCAGATTGGGGAAACAGCCGGGCGCCTCAATCAGAACACCCAGCCCGGCGCGCACCCGGTCATCACTCAGCGGCTGCCCAAACAGCCGAACTGTACCATCATCCGGATGCATCAGCCCGCAGATGATCTTTTCCGTCGTGGATTTTCCGCTGCCGTTTTCGCCGATCAACCCATAAATCGCACCCTGCGGAACGGTCATATTCAGCCCGCAAACCGCCTGCTTCTGCTTGAAGGCCTTCACCAGCCCTCGAATTTCAATGGCATTCATCGTTCCGCCTCCTTTAATAGACATCGCTTTTGGATAGAATCATCGTCCCGGCCACATTGTAGACAATCGCCCAACCGACCGAACACACCAGACAGACCAGCAGCGTGACGGGTGTCGCGCTCAGACAGGCATAGACGGAAGAACCGTAGAGGAAAATGTTCAAAACGGAGCTGCTTCCAAACACAGCCGCCGCACCGATCGTCAGAATGCCCGTCCCGAAAAAGAAGGAGGAGGCGATGGAAACCCCGAAATACCGGCGGAAAATGACGTTGAGGAAGGTGTACAGACTGGCCCAGCCGAGACTCATCACGATTTTGCCGAGCAGAGCAAAGAGCAGACCGGGGAGTGAAACGGAAAAGGACAGCCCGGTCAGAAGCCCCGCCGCCGTACTGCCGAACAGATACGTCAGACACATACAGGCCATCGCAAATGCACAGGTCAGCGTCTTTGAAATCATGTAATCCTGCTTTTTGGCGTGCGTGGTGAACAGCTGCTTGACATAGCCGCTGCTGTAGTCGTGCCCGATGAAGATGGAAACCATGATCCCACCGAAGATGAAGACCATGTTCATGTTGGCGTAACCGCCGATGTCGTCAAAAATATACAGCGGGGTGTCGGTTGCAATGGCATTCCAGACGTTCGTGTACAGCTGCGCCGTCACCGCACCGGTTTGCGGGTTCTCCATGCCGGAGGTGCCCAGAATCATAGCGGGGATGATCGCCGCTATGGCGAGAAAGATATAAAACAGCGGCGTGTGGAACAGCCGGTAAAAATCAACGCCCAGCATCCCGCGAAGCCGCTCCGCAAAGCCGGGATTTTCAAATTGCAAACGATGCTCCATGATCAGTTGCCTCCTTTCGGCTCATCAGCTCCATGTAGAATTCTTCCAGCCCGATTTTGTTCTTTTTGACGGCGCTGACCACATGACCGTGCTCGAAAAGCCACGCCACAATGGCCTCGACAGAACTCTCGTTGTATACGCGCAGCAGACCGTCCTCCAGCCGCACATCCGGGTATCTGGCCTTCAGCACGGCCTGTGCGCCGGACGGATCGGCCGTTTGCAGCGACACAAAAACCTTCGCCCGGCCTTCCAGCTCCTTTGCGGACAGCTCCATGACCATCCGTCCCTGCCGAATGACGCCGTAATGTGTGGCGATTTTTTCCAGCTCACCGAGAATGTGCGAGGAAATCAGCACCGTACAGCCGGATTGCTGCGTGATGTCCACGAGAATTTCCCGCATGAGCCGCATTCCTTCGGCATCGAGCCCGTTGATCGGCTCGTCCAGAATCAGCAGCGCCGGGTCGCCCAGCAGCGCCATGGCAATTCCAATCCGCTGCTTCATGCCGAGTGAGCACTTTTTGAACCTGAGCTGAGCGTTCTCCTCCATGCGGACGATGCGCAGCACGCGCTGAATCTCCATGTCCGGGTCGGGCAGATTCAGGTTGATCGCCTGCATCCGCAGATTCTGGTAGACCGATGAACCGGGAAAACAGCCGGTGTTCTCAATCAGAGCCCCCACGCGCACACGCACGCCGGGGTCGGTGTAGTCGCGGTCAAACAGACGGATGCTGCCGCCGTTCGCCACAAGATGCCCGCACAGAAGCTTCATCGTGGTCGATTTGCCGCTGCCGTTTTCGCCGATCAACCCGTATATCGCGCCCACAGGCACGGTCATGTTCAAATGGTCAACCGCATACATACCGCGAAAACTCTTGGAAAGATTTCGGATTTCAATTGCGTTCATGGTTTCTCCTTTTCTGCTTGGGATGCACCCTTATCATACCCCAATTCTGTTGTTGAAACATCTGTGATATGTTTGTGTTTTGTTAAAGCACCCCAAAAAAAAGAAAATCCAACTGATCACTCCTTACTTCCCAACTCCCTCCACACACAAACAGACCGGCTGTTCGGACAAACGCCCAAACAGCCGGTCTGTTGAAATCGTGGATTCTGCACCTCAACAGGCGGAGAGGTGCGAGGCCAACCAATTACATTTTCTCGTAGACGTAGAGAAAGTTGAAAACGATGCAGCCGTCGTCGGTACAGGTGAGCTCGACAAAGGGGTCAATCTCCTGATCACCGATCGTACCCTCTGCCTGGCTGTCATAAAAGATTTTGCCATCGCGGTTCTCCCAGGTGGCGGTGCTGACGACGATAAAGCCGTCCTCGCGAATCGGATAGCCCTCCGCCTCCGCCGTCTCGGCAAGCTCACCAACCGCCTCGGCGATCATGTGATACGTGCCGTCCTCGCAGAATTCAAGCAGCATCTGCTCGCCTTCGTCGAACACATCCAGGGCCTCTTCCGGCGCAGTTTCGCGGGTCATGAACTGCATCCCGTTCTCTGTCGGCATATTGATGCCCCTGAGCTTCCATTTTCCGATGAATTCCATCGTTCTTCCTCCTTCCGTTATGCCCACGGATCTTCCGATTTCGGGGTACGAACGCCCGTCAGCAGGTACTGCTCCCAGAGGAACCACTTGCCGTCGCTGCCGCGCTGCCGCAGCTTGATCGGACGGGGAGCATCTGCGCCGCCGCAGGGGATGAAGGCCTTGATATAGCCCTGCTCATCGTCGGAGGTGTGGTTCGTTTCAATCGTAATCGTGTACGGTTCGGTCGGCGTATAGCTGTTGTCCGGCGTTGCACCTGCAAAATAGGTGAACGGCAGATAGGTCTTGCCATCGCGGAACCGGTCTTTGAGGAAGGAGATTTCCTGACCATTCAACGGACGGGGGCCACGCAGGAAATTGAGCATTTCCGTGCCGATGCTCTGATCGGCCGCAAACGCGCAGAGCGCAAGGACGGTCAGTGCTGCCGTCTTGTACGGGGTATCCATGGTGGCTTCGGGGAGCGCCTGCAATTCGGCCAGGCTTTCGGGAAGTGCCTGAAAGACGAAGGTTTCGCGTTTGGTTCCGATGGACTGTGCGGTGGAAACGGCCGCCTGCTTGGCGGTACTCTTCAGTTTGTCAAAAATTCCCATGATAATGCTCCTTTTCTTTGATGATGATTTATCTTTTCCTGTTTTTCAGAACAAAGAATACGAGAATACCGCCCACACAGAGCAGCGCAACGACGCCCAAAATCACAATCCAGAGCGTTGGCGAAGAACCGCCATTCCCGTTGCTGCCGCCGTGACCGCCGCTGTTGTTGCTCGACGCTTCGTCCGAATTCGCCGGACCCGCGCTGCCCTCATCGGTGAGAACGGGGGCGTTGCTCGAATCCGGAACGCTGCTTTCCGGTGTGCTGTTCGGTACGCTGCTTTCCGGTGTGCTGTCCGAAGCGCTGCTTTCCAGTGTGCTGTCCGAAGCGCTGCTGTCGGGTGTACCGTCTGATGTGCTGCCGTCCGGTGCGGAGGTGTCCGGCGTGGAGCCGTCCGGATGGGTGCCCGGCGCCGAGGTGGTATCCGGAGCCTTGGTGGTATCCGGTGCTTTCGTTGTGGTTGGTGCTTTGGTCGTGCTCGGAGCCTTCGTTGTGGCAGGAGCCTTTGTCGTTTCCGGCGCTTTGGTCGTTGTGGGCGTCTTGGTCGTCGTCCCCGCAGACTGGTACCGGATGATGCAGGAGACGACCAGAGACGCCGTGCTCTTGCCGTCTGTCGCAACGCACTTGTAGTAGAACTGCTGACCGGTCTTGCCGGAGACACCGCGAATGACAACGGCCTGACCGTTCCCGATCGGGTTCGAATCCGTGATGTTGCCCTTGCTGTCGCAGTAGTACCATGCGTAGCGAACCTCACCGCTGGCGTTGCTGGCCTTCACCTCAAAATCGATGGTCTGGTAGGCCTCCGTGACGTCAACCGTCTGCTTGCCGACCACACTCAGCGAGAGGGGAGCGGTCGCCTTGGGCGTGACCGTCAGCTTCACCCATTCCGAACCGGCGTAGGTGACGTTCGCCACCTTGCCGTCCTGAATGCAGGAAATGACACACCGGTAGTAGCTTGTGCCGACGGCGGATGTATCCAGCTGCAGCTTCAGGTCGCCATCGCTGGAGGCACACAGCTCACCAACCGGATCCTTGCTGATGTCGTTGGAGCGGTACCACTGCACGCTGACATTGGTCGCCTTGGAGAGATCGCAGGAGCTGGTGGCGTTCAGATACGCTGTGCTGTCCTGCGTGGCCGTCATGCTCGTCTGACTGTAGCCGACTGTCAGGTCGAAGGTCGTAGGAACCAGCAGGGGGAACTTCGCCTCCAGATACCAGCCGTCCTCTGTGATGAATTCGTTGAACCCGGCCTTTCGGTACGAAATCGACACACTCTCCGCATCATTCACATGAATGCTCTTGGCGGATTCCGCAGTGAAATAGTAGTTGCCGTAGGGGTTCAGCTTGATCAGAGCCCTGTAGCTCTTGTTGGCTTCAAAAGTGGTGACGGATTGCAGACGGCCTCTCATGTCAAAGGTCATCCACACCGGGCCCTCCGCCGTATACTTAGGGTACGTACGATTCTGGATGATCACTGAGCCCTGTCTCGTCAGGCGGATGTCGCTGCTGGGCGTGGCGCCCACCACCGGTGCCTTCACCGTGATCTGCCCATCCTTGCAGATGTACTTTTCGACATCCGCAATCTCGTAGGCATGGTAGAACTTCACCCAATCGCCGTTGGATGCGCGGGTGACATCCGATGATGCTGCTGACAGGTTGACAGTGCTGCAGCTGTTTGCGAAGGATAACGTGGGACTCGAACCAATCGAGCGACCTTTTTGCGCCCTGACGATGGTGAACTCGACGTAGCCCTTGTCGCCGGCCATCAGCCTGGTGCGCTCGGTCTTTTTGTCCTCTTCCAGATAACGGATTTTGACGTTCCCCACGTTGCACCATGCGTCTGTGTCCATGGCGGCACCGTGTGTACCGGAAAAATCGAAATCCTCAAGGACAAGCTGGTTCATGGATGGCCACGAGGCCATCTCAAGCTTCACTGCCTTGGAATAGACTCTTTCTTCTGTTGCAGTGTCATAGATAGACAGACCCAACATATGGTAGTCATAGAATGGCTGCGGGTGATCCAAAGTAATACACATGCAGATTCTCGGTGCCGTAAAGGGCGATGTATATGTCCCGATCGTACATCTCTGGTAGGAGGTCGGGTCAGTCCATTTGGTGGAGACATCCATGTCGAAGAAGCTCACCTTGGCATCGGTCAACAGCGCTTGACTATCGAGCCACAATACGACCTTGCATTCCTTGTGATTCTTGAAATAATCGCTGGCAGAAAACCCGTCCAGCAGGTAGTCTACATCCACCAGGTAATAACAGGAACCGTAGACCTCCCGCACGGACGTCCCGGCGCAATCCTCCAGGTTGGAGCCGTCCCGAAACGTCAGGGGCAGAGGGGTCAGTGTGTAGCCTTCGGCCGCCGATGCGGTTGTGGCAAGCAGGGGAGCGCCTGCCACAACCGTCATCAGTGCAAGAATCAGTGCCAATGATTTCTTCAGCCATTTTGTGGTTGGTTTCAATTTCATTTGCACCATACCTTTCGTTGTTTTTTTGAGGAAAATCCTCGTCGAAGCGGTGCCTCAGGAGAGATTCACGGCGCCAACGGCGTAGAGCAGACCGTCAACAAACGTCGCCAGAAATTTGGCAGTGGTGTTGTCGCTGGCCAGCCAGAGGAAGGACTGCTTGATAGAATCCTCGGCGTAATAGGTCGTCGCATCGACACCGATCTGCTCCTTGAGGTCAGCATAGGTGATTTTTTCGGTCGGGTCATAGCCGAAATAGGTCACACCCTTGAGATAATCGTGCATGACGGAGCCGAGCTGCGCGGTGGTTGCACGATCCTCGCTCATCGACTGCTGGTCGGTGGATTCGAGGTTCAGACCGTAGGCTGCTGCGACTTCCGCGATGGAATCCTTCACTTCGGCGCCGTTGTTGGCCGGATCCGTGCTGTCGCCATTGACCTTGCCTGCATCGCCGTCTGTGCCGCAGGCGACAAGGCTCAGTGCCAGGACGAGAATCATCAGAATGCTGATTGCTTTTTTCATGGTTCAATTCCTCCAAAATTTGAATTTGATGAGACAGCTTAGAATTTACCGCCGCCGCCGCCATGCGTTCTGCCGGAGGACGAGGTGTGTGTGCTGCTGCCGGAGGAACGCTTGTTGTTGTCGGCTTTCCTGGCGCGAGTGACGGTATGATACAGGTAGAGGTCGCGGCTGTTCGTGAGGTTCATGCTGCCATCGCGGACGTAGTTCGCCGCTTCATTCTGTGCGCGGACGGTTTTGAGCTGGCCCTTCATGCCGCTGACGACCATCCCCGCCAGCACAAAACCGGCGATGATTGCGATCGGAATCCAGATGGCAGACAGCGGCTCCTTCGGCTGGGAGACAAACTGATCGCACAGCTCGGCAAACTGCTCAAACGCCTCGGCATATTTGCCATCGTGCAGCAGCGGAGTCACCTGTTCGCCGATGTAGTCAATCCTATCATCGGTGAAGATCCGGATGGCGCTGCCGCAGGTGGAGATATACCAGTCGCTGTACTGCATACTGACGAGCAGCAGTGCGCCGTCGGCACCATCGAACAGATCGTCAAACGTATCGTCTGCATACTGCGCCGGAGAGAATTTGCCGAGGGAATCCACCGTGACGATGGCGAATTCCATCGAATGTTGCCGGCTGACCTCTTCGAGCGCTGCGGCCACATCAGCGGCCTCGCTGTCGGTCAAAAGGTCGGCACCATCCAGAACGCGCACGGAGCTGACCGGTGCGGCAAAAGCAGGAATCACGCAAGTGAAGCAGATAAGCACCACAAGCAGTGCAGATAACCATTTGTTTTTCATCTCTGCATCCTCCTTTTACAGCAAGCCGATCAGATTCAGCAGCCACGCCGCGCCATAAACGGCAGCGGCAAACACAGCCGTGAGTCCGAAGCGCCACTTGGTGGCAGCGGATTTGTCAACCGGCAGGTCGCCGACGAATTTGCCGGTCTGCCCGTTCATGGCGAACGTGTATTTCTGACCATTCCAGTCGGTCGTGAGCAGCCAGACGGGGCAGAGCGCATAGCGCGCCTTGCCGCCCTGCAACCGGATGTTGCAGTTTTCGGTGCGCACGGTCGCATAATCGGTCACGGTTGCGGCAAACGCCTTTTCGGTCGATTGCTTAATCCGTGCATTGGCGCGCTCGACGCTGTCTTCTGCACTGACGTCGTATTTGTCGGCGAGATAGCCCGCCAGGTAGGCAGTCTGGAACGGAACGGCCTGAGACAGGTCATACGGCTCAATGGATTCCATCAGGTCGTCGGCCATCTTGCTCGAGCCGTCCACGGGGACACCGTCAAAGCCGAGTGCGCCTTCGCGGATGACCGAGTAATGCTGCGTTTCGGTGTACCGGTAGTTGCGGTCCTCCCAGATTTTGACGCGGGTGGCACGGTAGCGAACCGATGCGTTGGCATCCGAGTCAAACAGCCAGAACGGGACATAGACGCCCTTGATTTCATCGATGTGGTTCTGATCCTTGAAAACCTTCGGCAAAAGCCGCTTGCCGGTCACATGACGGAGCAGCGCCTTTTTCGCATCGTCCTTGCCCAGCTTGAACGGAATGACGATGTCAGGCTTGAGTGCGCCGCTGAACTGACCCATCACAACGATGGGGTTGCCGCAGAAGGGGCAGGATGTCGCTGCCATGCTGTCATCGCCGACGATTTCACCGCCGCACGACTGACAGATATACGACCGTAGACCGTCTGCTTCGCCCTCCTGCCATTCGGAACCGGCATTTGTCTGCCAGTTCATTTCATCTGCAGAATCGGTGCCGAGGTCGGCATCATAGCCCTTGAGCGTTTCGACTTCGAATTCGGTGTCGCAATACGGGCATTTCATCTTCTGCAAATCGCTGTCGAAGGCAATGGCACCTCCGCAGCAGGGACATTTGTATTCCTGTAATCCTGCGCTCAAAAATGATCGCTCCTTTCAATCCTGGATGCTCCGCCCGGTCGGTGCGGCGAAAGCCGCACCGAAAACGGGCGAAAATCGCGGATGGTTTCTGAACCTCACGTCCGGCCGTCCGGCTTTGCGCCGTCCGAGCCAGCCTCTGCAAGGCGGTAAAAGAGCTGCTCCAATCCTTCCAGCCGGACAGCGCCCATTGTGCGGCTGCCGTCCGAAAATGTCAGACAGACGCTGTAGACAGAGCCGTCCGCCGCACCGGCGCGCGGTGACGTCTGATGCTGCTCGACCGACGCGATGTACCCACCGGTTTCGACCAGCTCGAGCATCGAACGGACATCCTCCGCCGCCAGCTCAACGTCCCGGACAGCCGCTTCCTCTGCAAAGTCGCGGACAAAGCAGTCGGCATCAAACAGCCAGCGCTCGCCGTCCCTGCGCGCCGTGAAGGAATAGGAATGCGTCCTGTCCATCTCGCCACACGCAATCGAGACAGCGGTGAGCTCCTGAGGACTGTGCGCCGGGCGCTTTTGCCCGCTGCAGCCGGAGAATAAGCCAAACAGAGAGAATCCAAGCATCAACCATACCGCCCTGCAAATCCGTTGTTTTTTCATGCACCCAGTCAGATGATGTCGCCGTTGTCGAACGGATCACCGCATTCCGGGCAGAACCTCGGCGGAGTTGCGCCTTTTGCCGGCTCCCAGCCGCACTTGTCACAGCGATACTGCGGGACACCGGCGGGCTTTTTGCTGCCACAGTTCTGGCAGAACTTGCCTTTGTTGACCGTTCCGCAGGAGCAGGTCCAGCCGTCTGCATCCTCCGGCTTCTTGCTGCCGCATTCGGGGCAGAACTTGCCGGTTGCGGTTGCGCCACAGGAGCATTTCCAGGCACCTGCCTGAACCGGCTCCGGCTTCTTGCTGCCGCATTCGGGGCAGAATTTGCCGGTCGCCGTTGCGCCACAGGAGCATTTCCAGCCGTCCTGTGCCGGTGCAGCCTGCGGCTGTGCCTGCTGCTGCTGGACACCCGCATTGTAGAAATTCTGTGCCGCGCCGAAGCCGCCCTGGCCGCCCATACCGACCATGCCCATGCCCATGAAACCGGTCATCGCACCGGCGGAGTTGCCGGCTGCGGTCTCCATCGCGTCAGCCGTGGCGTTGGTCATACGACCGGCCATCATAAACGGGTTGGAGCCCATGGTGGCTGCGTCTTCCATCTCGTTGATCTTCTTCATATCCGCATCGGTGAGCGTGATCGGATTCAGAGCGATCTTGCAGACAGAAATGCCGCGTGTCTCGACCCAATCCTGCTTCAGGGCGCTGTTCATGGCATCCTTCAGCTCACCGGATTTGGCCGGAATCTGTGCGGGGCGCAGCTCCTGCTCGGCCAGATTGCCGAATGCGGGCTGCAACGCATCGATGAATTCGGTTTTCAGCTGTTCATCAATCATGTCGCGTGTGAAATCCCCCGAAACATTGCCGCAGAGCCGTGTGTAGAAGAGCAGGGGGTCGCTGATGATGTACGAATAAACGCCGTTGCAGCGGACGCTGACGGTACGGCTCATGCCGATGCGCTTGTTCATGACCTCAAACATAATCGGGTTCGGCGTGCCGAATTTGTTGGCGAGAATCTCTTTGGTGTTAATGTAGTAGACTCTCTGATCCTTGCCGGTATCGCCGCCGTAGGTGAAGCGCTTGCCGATGGCCTTGAAGGTGTCCTTCAGGCTCTGACCGAACGAACCGGAGAAGATCGAGGGCTCTGTCGAGGAATCGTAGGTGAATTCGCCGGGCTCGGCGCAAACTTCAACCACCTTGCCCTGCTCGACGATGATCATGCACTGACCGTCTGCAACGGCAATGCCTGAACCGTTTGAAATGATGTTGTCATTTCCTTTGGTGTTGGAGGATCTGCTGGTGGTCTGCTTTTGACCTCTGCGCAGAAGAACGTCGTTGGGAAGGGCGTCGCAATAGAAAAACTCCTTCCACTGGTCTGCCAGTGTTCCGCCGAGTGCTCCGATGCCTGCTTTAATAAGTCCCATGATCATGTTCCTTTCATAATAAAATTTTCAGAAGAATGGACTTGGTACGCTTAGGAATGCTTGTGCCTGATGAGTATGATGACAGCGACGGCCGCAAGGATCACTGCTGCTGCGATCGCCGCGATCAAGACGATTTTGGTGCCGCCGGATGATTCACCGGACGGCGCTTGGGTGGATGCTGCCGATGTCGATTCCGCCGGAACATCGGACGAAACAGCCGACGACGATTCCATCGGAATCTCCGACGAGGACTCCACCGGTGCTTCAGAGGACGCAGCAGCGGATGCATCCGAAGATGCAGCCGGTGTGCTTACACTGGACGCGACGGGCGGCTCAGAGGAGGTCGCCGACGGCGCGGAAGTCACAGACGTGGACGGGCCACTGACGGCGAGAACGGGAATCTCAACTGCCGCTTTCTGATACCTGCAGGTCTTGCATTCTTCGTGCTTGAGACCTTTGGCCGTTTGAGTGGCGGCTTTGTCAACGACCCACTCGAAATCGTGTGCTGCCCGCGTCTTTTCGAGCATGACGCAGCAGCCGTAGGTGGTGCAGCTTCTCCAGTGGTGGGTCGCGTTGGAATCCCAGCCCGTGACCTCGTGCGATGTGATACCGGTCGCACCGAAGGTCTTGCAGACCCATTTGTGGGTGCCCTGGTCAACATAGGTGTATTCGACATCCTGATGCTCCGTACAATAGGCGGGGAGCACCTCCACCGTGCAGGTGACGGAAACCGTACCGCATTTCGCGGTGATCGTCGCCTTGCCCTTGCCGATGGCCTTGATCTTGCCGTTTGCGTCCACCTGGACGACCGACGAGGCGCTGCTGCTCCAGCTGACAGTTCCGACAGCGCCGACGGGATCCTTTGTTGCGACGAGCTGCAGCGTCTCTCCGACACGCAGCGAAGCGCTCCTGTTGTTGAGCGTCAGCTTTTCAACCGAATTCTGCGGCTTCTGGCTGACCTTGACGGTGAAATAGGCAAAATACGAATCGGCTGTCACCGGAACAGTGCTGTCCGTTTTCGCAAAGATGTACACAGTCGCTTCGCCTACCTTGCTGGCCGTGATGACAGAATTCCGGATCGTCACACTGCCGTCCTTGGCCGTTTCACCAACGTAGGGACTCCCGGTCATGTTGTCCCTGGTCTTGACATACGCCGAATACTGGTATTTTGTCTTGTCAACCGTGTCAGGCACGAACGGCAGCTGGCTGAGCTGCTTGAGATCAACGGTGTACCGGTCGCCGATAAAAAGCTCCACTGTGCTGAGCTTCGTGGTGGTGAACGGAATGGTGCGGAGGTTGTTGGGGTCGTAGACCACGACATGGATGGTGCGTCCGGCGTTGGAATAGTCGGAGCCGTAGTACCACGGCGTATTTTCGTTCGGCTTGTACGCCGTCACGAATGCCTGACCAACAGCCGTACCGGTGAGCGTCAGGGTTCTGGCCGATGCATCCTGCCGGACATTGACAATGCCGTCGTAGACCGCATTCCATCTCGGCAGGTTCTCGATCGCCTTGCTGGGGTTGAGCTGATATTTGACCGTGATCGACTGTCCCTTGGGGAGGTAGATCGTCGGGGTGGGCGTGTCGTATTCGGGATAGAACAGCTCCGTCACCGTCGTGCTCTGGCCGTCCTTTGCGGGGATGCTGATGCTGCTGCCAACACATCTTGTGCCGCATTCACGGGTCGCCGTCTCTGCATAGCGCGCATAGACGTAATACGTTTTTGAGCTATCTGCGAGCGGTATATCTACCGCGCCGTTCGTCATTTTCTGACCGTCTGTCGGCCAGCCGCTCGTTGACGGCTTGGCGGTAATGACGTATTCGATATCGCTCTTCGCATTTGTCACCTGGATGCGCGCAACGTTGACGCGGTTGCTTTGCGTCAGCGTATACCGCAGCTGGGGCGTCGGAACCGGCTGATAGGGGAACGATTTGCCGACCAGCTTGGGCGCACCGTTGATGGTACCCTGATAGGCACCGGATTTGGCCTTCACCGACACGCGGATGTATTTGCCGATGAGATCGGCAGAGTTGATCGAAAAGGATGGGCTGTTGGCGGCCGAAGCAATTTTGGTCCAGACGCCGTTCTCGTGTACCTGCCACTCGTAATTCAGTGCCACACCGGCCGGTGCGCCGGCGATCGTGACATACGGGGTGGAGCCGTACCGTACCTCGCCGCTGTAAACGACTTCACCGGTCAGCATCTGAACACCACCGTATGCGTAGGTCAGATAGGTGAAGCCGCTGATGCGGTCGCCGAGGCTGTTGGACTGATCGTTATAGGCGCTGATGCCGACCCGAATATCGGCCGGCGAACAGCCAAACGCCACGCAGTAATCGTTGAGATTGCAGGAAAACCGACCGGACGCGTCTCTCTGGAGCTCCTTGCCGACCTTCAGCATGGCCGAGTAGCCGTCGAGTGAAATGTTGTAGGCGGTTGCATCGCGGTACGCGTCCCAGGAAAGCGTACCGTCACTTGTGAGCCGGACATTCCGGACAAACGTATCCGGCAGCTTTTCGGCCAGATATTCGTTGGTAAACGTATACCCCTGAGCGAATTGCTCACTTGTCAGATAGCCGTCCGCATGGGCGATCAGATAGATTGCATAGTGCGTTGTGCCGGGCAGAAAGTATTCCTTCAGGTCGATGTTCGTATCGCTCGTTTCAAGGCGAAAAACGCGTTCGCTGAGCCCGGTTTTGGGATCCTCCCAGTGCAGGACAACGGAGTAGCTCGTGGCATTCGGAACAGCATCCCACGAAAAATCGAAGGTGGACTCGTTCAGCACCACGTGCTGCGGTTTGGCCAGCTGGGGGATATCGGAGACGTATGTAAAATTGCCACGCCACATCTTGGTGATGTTTTGTCCGCCCCTCCAGCCGTAATCCGATGAGCCACAGAGGTAGACGATAAACGTTCCGCTTGGAATCGAGTGCTTTTCACACTACTCTCTCAGATTCATCGATTGCCGAGGCAGGATGTTGCCGTTTGCATCGGTGAGCGGGTCATAGTAGCCGCCGGAGTTTTTGATGCCGAAGCTGTAGGTACCTGCGCCGTCAAAGGCATCCCAGTAGAGATAGTCACCGACGATCTCGACGTTCATGAGACTCGGCAGATTGTCATCCGTCACCGCCTCAACCGGAAGCAGAAGCAGCAATGATGCGAGCACGACGGCCAGAACCGTCAGCAAACCGGAGAGTTTGAATGATACCTTTGGATGCATGATAATCGCCTCCTGTTGATTTTGACAACCTGTCATCGATTGCCCGACAGACCGACACCCGTATACAGCGCCCGACCGCAGTGCGGACAGAACCGCGCATCGGCCGCAAGCACTGTGTTGCACCTGTCGCAGCAGATATGCCTTTCGCGATAGCGGTCATACAGTGTCTTGTAGAGCAGCCGCATCCCGCATTGTGGACAGACCGAACGTTTTCGATCGGTCATAGTGCCGCAATTCGGACAGACCTTCAGCCGTTTCATGACGTTTGGCCCGTATCCGCATTGCTCCAGCCAATTCAGCCTTGCCTTTGCCGTCACAACTGTCAATCTCCTTCGTAATGCAGCTTTCTGTGGCAGACAGGGCAGAAACGGATGTCATCCGCCACTTTCGCCCCACAGGATTTGCAATAATGTGTTTCATACTCAAACGGCGCACAGTCGGTACACTCAAAGACCTCGGGATTGTAAACGGCAGCGATCACCCATTTTCCGCACTTGTGGCAGAGATTGAAGCTGACCTTGCCCTCGTTCTCCCATGCAGCCATCAGCTCCTCCTCCGGCGTATCGGCCCGATACACCTGTGTCGTGCAGACACACGCACCGGATACGCCGCAATAAAACTGATAGCGGTGGCCGCCGTCCTCCGCGATGGTCGAATACGCGGCGGTCTTTTTCCTGTCCATCCGATTGCCTCCTTGTGAGCCGGATGAAGGCACTCTGCCTTAATCTTATATAATATGATATACATATTATACACCCTCAGATGGCTTTTTGTCCCCGTCAAAACCCCTTAAATTGATAGGGTGGGCGGAAAAAACTGTCGAACAGCGCCACAAACCCCGCACAGCAGCATCTGACCACTCACCAGCACCCATCTCGAACGCACACAAAGGCGTACTCCGAATGCCAAATCCGGGATACGCCTTTGTGCCATGCCCAATCCAAACACGTTTGAACAACATCAACGCCCATGCAAATCAGTCCGCCGACTGCGCTGTGAAATTCATACTGAACGCACCCGCACTCGCATACGTTTCAGGCTCGTACCCCATGACCTTCAGACGGACGTCTGCGCCGGGCGCAAGCGCCTTCGAAAGCGTCACCGCCCGCACATATTCGCCGGGGTGAATCAATCCCGTCTCGCCGAGAACGCTGCCGTCTACATCCAGAACACGCAGCTTCAACAGCGTCGTGTTGGCCGCCGGATTGGTCAGATAGACGATCAGCTCTGTGCCGTCCACCGCAGGAGCCCAGCAGACGGAAAGCCGGTACGCCATGCCCTCCCGGTACAGCTCGCGGTACACAAACCGTTCCTCCACGACCGGCACACCCTGCACTGCGTGCTCGTCCGGAGCGGGCGGCACAAAGGCTGCTGTCCGCGGAATGCAAAGCACCGCAACCATGACCGCGACAGCGACCAGCAAAACCCCGCCGAGAATCGGCAGAACCCAATCCCTCTTCGCTTGTCTCAATGGCTTCATCTGCATTTCTCCTCATTGGCCTGCAAACCGTCGGGCAGGGAAGTGGACACCCGCACAGCGCCTGAAACCGCTCAGTTTTCGTCCGATTTTGCAATCGTCACTGTGATCGTGCCGAGACTTCCGTCCGCCGTGATCACACTGTCTGTGCCTGCTACGCCGAAGTAAATCGTGCCGCGCGGTGCTTCTTCCCGCGACGTCCCAACCGCACTCGCCAGCGTCAGCGCCGGTGCTGCGCTCTCCTCGTAGCTGGAACCATTCTGCACATAAAACACACCGCGAATGTCCTGAACCTCTGCCGAACCGGCAAAGCCAAAGCTGGCCGTCACCGCGACGTTGGAATGGTTGGTGACGGTGATGGAGCCCTTCTCATCGCTCCAACTGCCCTCCGTGCTGCCCGTATAGCTGTGGTCGGCGGGATTCCACGTCCCGACATTGCCCGCCGTGTACGTAAATTCCAGCCCCTCCCATTGGATGTCCGCAGAAATCACGTCCGCTGCCGCCGCACCGGCCTGATACTTCCCCTGCACATCAATGGTGTGCGCCCCGGCGGATTGATCGGTCAGCTCACCCTCCGCCAGAACGGGAATGTGCATCGCGGCCGCCAGCGCCAACGCCGTGACGGCAGAAATCAATTGCTTCTTCATGTGTATCTCTCCCTTTTTCTTTTTTTTGAACGCAAAGCCCTTTGAACATTTGCGCTTTGCTTCGAAGGGCTCCGATTCCGGTAATTATTTCACAACCTGCAGCGTGATGGCACCCCGCGTATCAATCATGGCCTTTTCGCCCGTCACGGGGTCATAAGCGCGGATGACCAGCTCCGCAGCATAGCCACCGACCTGCAGCCGCGAGCGCGCAGCAGCCTCCAGCCGCAATTCCGTCACCGCATGGCCGGGCGTGATCAGGTCGGATTTCGCCACCACCAGCTCATCGATCATGATCAGAATCGCCACATTCTGGTTCGAAACGCCGGGATTTGCATAGTACAGCGATACGGTCTGCGCAGAAAGTGCAGCCGTCGCCTCCGTTCCAAACGTCACATTGATGGCACCGCCGCCCTCCGGCGATTCCAGCGGCGCACTGTCATCGCCCAGCGGCTGCTGGTTGCGTTCCGTCCCCTGCGGGGGATAGTCGGGCGCAATCGGCGCACCCGCCCCGCCACGCAACAGCGCCCACAGCGTCACACCGATACAAATCGCAATCAAGCCGCTCAAAATGAGAATCGCCAGATTCTTCCTGTCCATCGTTCACATCCCCCTCTGCCTCTCGTTTGATCAATTGATGCCACGGGAGGGGATATCCCCTCCGTCTTATTTTGGAAAACGGCAGAGGACGGACAACCGCCCTCTGCCGTCAGATTCCTGATTTCAGGTCGCTTATATCAAAATGTTTTCATAGAAACGGTGCAGGATGGCCGCAACCTCGGCCCGCGTGGTGCGGCCCTTCGGCGAACCGTTTGCACACATGAGCTTTACCGATGCTTCGGTAAAATGATTATATCATAGCTGACGATCAATTGCAACGGGCAATGAGTAAAAAAACAAAAAAAATTCAATCTCCAATCCATCACGAGCCGAACGCTCTCCCATCGCTACCTGCGATGCGCCGCCCAACTGTCAAAAACAGCGGGTGCAACGAACTGCACCCGCTGAAAAAGTCAGGAAAGTGACGGATGGTCAGAGCCTGGCAGCTCCGCGCCGTACCTGCAGAGGAGGGACACCAGAATCAAGACGATGCCCAGCCCGACGTGCTGATAGCCCTCGATGGAAATCAGCGCCACATTCGCCATGAAATGCGCAATCACTTCCTGCGCGACCTGTGCCAGAACGAACGCTACGATGGGTATCCAGATGCACGAAATCCCCAGCTGCAGCAGCTCCTTCGCGCCGTCCGCTGTAAACGGTGTCCCGGCCTGCAGCTCATGGTCGAAATAACGGCAGGCTTTCTGCGCGACAAAAAATTCGCCGATGCAGAGAATTGCGCCGACAGCAATCGCCGCCCAGATCGTCCCTGTGTAGACACCGGCCTCGGTGTTCAGGAGATTTTCCAGCGTCTGACCACCGATCTTGACCACCTTCAGGCCGATCAGCATGGCGACGCTGCCCACAGCGCAGCCGATCACGCCGATCAGGCAGCAGATGGAGACAATCTTGCTGAAAATTTTTCCGATTTTGGAAAGTGTTTGAATGGTTTTCAGTGTTTTCATTCGACTTTTTCTCCTAACATGATCATAATTTGCTCCACAGCCTCCTCCGCAGAGGTCACATCCGTATCCACGCGCAGGTTGTGGGGCTGATCTTCAAATTGCCCGTATTTCCGTTCCAGCATGGCGGCCACGGCCTCACTTCTGGCCAGCCGCAAATAGTCCTTTCCACTGTAGACCTCTGCCGACAGCCGCTGAGCCAGCAGCTCGGCAATGGTCGATTTCCCTGTGCAGCTGTTACCAAATATTGCAATGACGATCGAAAAGCCCTTCTTTCTATCGAGTTGTGTCAGCAGCCGATCCACCTGAAATCCGGTGGGGGAACAGCCGCTTTTCACGCTCAGCGTAGCTTACCGTCCATTGGAATCCGCTCCGCAGCCTATTGAATCTCAATGCCGCCGAACAGGCAGACCCCGCGGATGACGAGTGTTCGCCGTGTCTCCGGCGAAGCGGATGCGGTACGGCGGTCGCTGATGCCGCCGAAGATACAGGACGCCTCATTCCGAATGACCACGTCCTCCGGAACGAGCAGCTTCACCCCGCCGAAAATGCAGGACACCTGCACGACGCCTGACTGCGTGATGTCCGCGTTCCACAGGTTGCAGGTCGCACCGCCGAAAATGGAGGAAATCTTCGCGGCAGTCAGCATTTCGCCGCTGAAATCGGTACGCGTCTCACAGAAAAACGCCGTCACATTCTGGGACGCTGCAACGTGCCCCGGTTCATCGGGCTCCGCAATGGGGCGAACGGCCTTGACGATCAACTTACAGCCGAGCAGGACAAGGAGGACGGGCACCATGATTTTTCCGGACGTGGCATAACTGAAAACGCCCCGTGCCGCTAAAAGCAGCAGTACGCCGACCGCCAGCCCGAACAGACAGAACAGCTTGTCGCGGCTGGTGAACACCCCGCTTAGACACGGCAGAATGATGAACAGTGTCCACCAGCCGTCCGGCCCGTCCGGCGAGATGGCCGTGTCGGTCACGCCGAGCAGATTCAGGACGGACAGTACACCAAAGGCGATGAGCAGGGCACCGAGCACGATGATGAAAAATTGTCTGGGTTTCATTTTCTGTCTCCTATCATAAAAAAATATGGTTTGCGTGGCAGCGTCGCGGCGTCAGTGCTTCTTCCGGGCTTGCAGCAGAGCCATCATGGACTGAAAGTCCTGCGTCAGCATTTCAGAAATCTGCTCCGGCGGGAAGCTGCACATCCCGGTGGCGCACAGTGCGCCAATGCCGTAGGTGTGAATCCAGACATGCTCGAACAGCGTGACGGCATCGGCGGGGCTCAGACCGTAATCGGCCTGAATCGCCTGCAGACATTCGTCCGCCACACCGCCGAGGTACGCATAGTGGTCGTCAAACGGCGTGACACCGCTGCCGGGCGACATGAAAATCAGCTGGTAGAGCTGCGGCTCCTCTACGGCAAAGGCGATCATCTGCATTCCGACCTGCTTGAACGCGGGCAGCGATGCACCTGACCGATGCGCGTAGGATTCGAAGTACTCCATCGCAGCGCGCAGAACCTCCTCCTGCACCTCCTGCATGGAACGAAACAGGGTGAAAATCGGGGTTGTCGAGGTGTTCAGCGCGTGCGCCAGCTCCTTGGCCGTCAGCGCGGCGGCACCGCTGGCTGCGACAATCGCCAGTGCGGCGTCAATGACCTCTTCCCTTGTATACTTGGGCTTGGGCGGCATACAGACCTCCTGTTCCAGAAAATACGTTACGCAACATCTGTTCTGTAACGCTAATTCTATTATACGCGTTTTTCGGAGAATGTCAATAGCCTCTGCGAAAAAAAACAGCCATTTTTTTGAAACCGGCGAAGGCGGCGCAAAGACCACTGAAAAGACAGTGCGAAAGCAGCGGATTGATGCTTGCAAAAATACCGCAATCCTGTTATACTATCCTTAAACGGCTCCGGTAGACAATCTGAGATGCGCTCAAAAAGGGGAGGATTCTGTGAGAAAGCTGCTGTACCTGCTGCTCTGTGTCACCATGCTGACCGCACCGCTCTACGCGGCAGACACGCCGAGAGCCGCAGACCGCCCTGTCGCCGGTATCCGCGCCGCGCAAACTGCGGAAGTCAGCGTTGATATCGAGTGGGACAGCCTTGTTTTCACGTATCACGCGGGCAGCGGAAGCACCTGGGACGCGCAGACCCATTCCTATCAGACAACGGACGGTGGCTGGACGGACGACACCGCCACCATCACCGTGACCAACCATTCCGACACCGCCGTGCTGGCCGGCTTTTCCTTCGCGGGAAGGAGCGGGATTCACGGCAACTTCTCGAAGTCGCACCTGACGCTGCCTGCGGCGGATGATGCAGCCACCATACAGTTTGGCATCGCCCCAGACAGTGATCCCATTACAGCGGACGGCTCGCTCGGACAGATCACGGTGGAGCTTCAGCCGATGGCAACGGCCACAGATGCGAAGACGCTGGAGCGCGTGATGACGGATTGGCTCGACAGCGGCGCAACGGAGCTGGCCATTCTGCTGCCGCCGGACGCGGATGCGTCGATGCTGTCCACACTGACGGCGATGCTGAGCCGCTTTCCAAAGTCGGTGAGCCTGACGCTCTGCGGCGTCACGGAGATCGCGGAATCCGCCTTCGAGGACTGCAAAATGCTTCGAACCATCACGCTGCCGGACGCGATTACCGTGGATAGCTGGGCGTTCCAACAGTGTACAGCGCTGGAATCTGCGCAGCTGCCGTGTGTCCGAACCGTCGGAATGCGCGCTTTTGAAAGCTGCTCCAAGCTGACCGCCATCGACCTGCCCCGTGCGGAAACGGTCGGAGAATATGCGTTTGCCACCTGTACAAAGCTGACGGCAATTCACCTGCCGCGCGCCGCAGAAATCGGCGAATATGCGTTTTCAACCTGTACGAAGCTGCCGGAAATCACATTGCCCTGTCTGACAAGCATCCCGAACGGACTGTTTTTCGATTGCCGCGCCCTGACCTCCATCACGTTCGGAAGCGTGATCACCAAGGCGGGCAACGGCTGGCTTGAGGGCATTTCCACCAGCGAAGTCGTTCTGACCTTGCACCCCGAACAGGGGAATCTCGGCAGCAAAACGACCCGGTTCGGCGAATACGGAACGTTTGGCGGCCTGACGTTCCGGGAGGTTCGAGCGGTGGAAGCGCCGAACAACTGAGGAATCAACTCGATCAGCCGACATCCGGCTGAAGACTGAATCGAATGGAGAAAAACGACCATGCAAAACAATGAAATCAGCCAGGCTGTGGCATGGAACCCGTGGCACGGCTGCAAAAAGGTCAGCCCCGGCTGCAAAAACTGCTTCGTCTATAAAATGGACAGACGCTACGGACGCGATACCACTGTTATCACCAAGGGAAAGACCACCTATGAGCTCAAGGACAGGGACTGCCCGCTCGGATCACTCGTCAAGCTCTGCTTCTCTTCGGACTTCTTCATCGAGGAAGCGGACGCATGGCGCGACGGCTGCTGGGATTTCATCAGACGGAGAAAGGACTGCACCTTCGTTACAACGACCAAACGCCCGGAGCGAATCGCCCAATGCGTCCCCGCGGACTGGGGGGACGGCTGGGAACACGTCCACATCAGCATTTCCATCGAAAATCAGGAGATGGCCGACAAACGATTGACCGCGTTTCTGGCCGCACCGGTCGCGCATCGGGAGGTGTTCTGCTCGCCGCTGATTGCGCCCATTTCCCTTGGAAAATACCTGGATACCGGCCTGATCCGATGCGTCAATGTCGGCGGCGAAATGTCGCCAAAAAACGAGGTTCGTCCCATTCAGTGGGAGTGGGTGCGCGATCTGTTCCTGGAGGCCAGAGCGCGCCACATTGAGTTCTATTTCCACCAGTGCGGCTCCATGTTCCTGCGCGACGGCGTGAACATCGGCAAATGGAACCTCAACGATCAAATTGCCCGCGCTGAAGAAATTCAGCACGAGCTCGAGAAAATGTACCCCGAAGCATAAAAAATACCTCGGCGGCCGCTGAATCCAAGCCCGTCGATACAAAAAAACGGCTGCCGCGAGGCAACCGCTTTCGGAATTCATGGAGGACAGAGACTATGAAAAGCTTTCTGATGCTGCCGATTCTGCTCTGCGTGCTGGGCGGAACGGGCTACTATCTGGCGCGCCGGCTCCATCGCGGAATCATGTCGTTCGTTCCGACTGTCCGTTTCTGGCCGGTGCTGCTCGGCGTGGGCGTGCTGCTGCTCCTGCTCATCCTGAGCTTTGCACGTTCGCTGCTCCCGTTTCCGGCGGCGATTCGGCATGTGCTCGGCGTGATTGGTGCCGCCTGCATGGGCGTTGCCCTGTATGGCCTCCTCTATACCGTGGCGGCCGATCTGCTGCTGCTCGTGCCACGGCTCCTGAAGCTCCCGTTTGTTGCGCATCGTTTTTTCAATGGTTTCGTGGCGCTGGCTGTGCTGATTGGGACGCTCGCCACCTGCATCGGCGGTTATATCCGCGCCAATCAGGTGGAACACGTCGCCTACACCGTCGAATTGCAGGGGGAACAGGAGCTGTCTGACCTGCGTGTGGTCATGATCCGTGGCGGCCGATCTGCTGCTGCTCGTGCCACGGCTCCTGAAGCTCCCGTTTGTTGCGCATCGTTTTTTCAATGGTTTCGTGGCGCTGGCTGTGCTGATTGGGACGCTCGCCACCTGCATCGGCGGTTATATCCGCGCCAATCAGGTGGAACACGTCGCCTACACCGTCGAATTGCAGGGGGAACAGGAGCTGTCTGACCTGCGTGTGGTCATGATCAGTGACCTGCACCTGGGCGCAGTCGGCTCGGAAGGCCGACTGAAAAAGGTGGTTGCAGCCATCAATGCGGAGCAGCCGGACGTCATCTGCATCGCTGGCGATTTCTTCGACACTGATTTTGGCGCGATTCAGCATCCGGAGGCGGCGCTGGAAACCCTCCATGAGCTTCACGCCACCTATGGCGTGTACGCCTGCCTCGGCAACCATGACGGCGGCTCGACCTTCCCGCAGATGGTGGACTTTCTGGAGCGGGCGAACATCCGCCTCCTGGCCGACGAAAGCGTGGTCATTGATCAGCGATTCGTCCTGGCGGGTCGGCTCGATGCATCCGCCATCGGCGGCTATGGCGATCAAACGCGCAAGCCGCTTTCTGATGTCCTGCACACAGAGGATGCAACGCTGCCGGTGATTGTGCTCGACCACAACCCGGCGCATATTGATGAGTACGGCGCAGACGTTGATCTGGTGCTTTGCGGACATACGCATCAGGGACAGGTCTTTCCCGCCAATCTGCTCACCAGGCGGATGTATACCGTCGATTACGGCGCCTACAAAAAGGATGCACAGAGCCCCCAGGTCATTGTTTCGTCCGGCGTCGGCAGCTGGGGAATGCCCCTGCGCGTCGGCACCCACTGCGAGATCGTCACCATCCGTTTCCGGACCAGTCACTCATAGGGCAGGGGCTTGCTCCCGATGAGACACTCCGACACATACAAAAACCCCGACAGACCTGCATCTGTCGGGGTTTGCTTCTGTGAATGGTGGCCAAAGCGTCCGGATCACACAGTCCGATGTCTTAGCAGCCGGACGGATTGTACTTCTGGATGAACATTTCCAGCGTTTCTTTCAGCGTTTCAATCTGAGATTTCATGTAGAATTCGTCGTCAAACAGCGCATAGTGCACGCACGCACGAATCAAAATGAAAATCAGCGGCAGCAGCTTCTGATAGGGGATTCCCAGCTTGGGCTCCAGCATCTGGGCGTATTCGGTGTAGCGCTGGTCGACACCGGCAAAGAATTTCTTCCCATGCTCTCTGTATTTCGGATGCGTGTAGATCTGATACATCAGACGATACCGTTTGCCGTGGGTCTTGGCGGTCCAGTAGGGAATCTCGTCAATGAATCGCCACAGGTCTTCTACATCCGTCGGTGCTTTGGACATGAATTCATCTTCGACCTTGCTCATGCAAAATTCTGTGGATTGAATGATCAGGTCGTCCACGTTTTCAAAGTACGTGTACAGATTGGGGGAGGTACACCCGCAGTACTTAGCAAGTGCCTTGAGTCCGGTCTCCCGGAAACCATGGTCTGCATAGCACTCAAAGCACTGCTCCATGATCTCTTCTTTCCTTGCCTGAATTTCCTCTTTCGTGATTGGTTTTTTGCGCACAGTTCTCCCTCATTTTCTCTTACTGAACTTTTGCCGGACAACATCCGCACGATATTGCCTGGCAGATTTTTGCGGAAACAAATTTTGCTCGCATGACATTTCTTTTGCGGAAACCGCAAGGTACAACCTGTTCGAAAAAGACCAAGCCCTGGACTTGATCTTTTCCTGGTCGGAGTGCGGGGACTCGAACCCCGGGCCTCCTGCTCCCAAAGCAGGCGCGCTACCAACTGCGCAACACCCCGATATTCCGATTGAACATCCCGCGGAGCAAAGATGAGCCGACCGCACTGGAAACGAAAACACTTCAAGTTTTCAACAGTCTTTATTATAACACAAAAAAAATGGAATGACAAGACCCTTCCTGCATAAAATTATTTTTTACGGAAAAAGAAGGAAAAAAATAGAGCAGAAAGCGACAATCTTCCCGCCGAACGGAAAAAAACGGCTTGACAAGTTTTTTTTCTGCGTTATAATATATCATATATGAAGACGTGTGAGTGACATCCGCTTCGCTTGTTTCGTTTGGGTGCGGTTGTATGCACCGTTCAAAATAGACGCCGAAAGGAACAGAAAAATGCTGAACACAGAAAAGACCATGGATAAAATCGTTGCACTCTGCAAAAACAGAGGCTTTATCTTCAGCGGCAGCGAAATTTATGGCGGACTGGCCAACACCTGGGACTATGGTCCGTTGGGCGTGGAATTCAAGAACAATGTCAAACGTGCCTGGTGGAAAAAATTCGTCCAGGAATGCCGCTATAACGTCGGTGTCGACTGCGCCATCCTGATGAACCGGGAAACCTGGGTGGCATCCGGCCACGTAGTCAATTTCAATGACCCGCTGATCGACTGCAAACACTGCAAGATGCGCCACCGTGCCGACAAACTCGTGGAAGCGTGGAACGCAGAGCATGGCATCGAAATGTCCATCGAATCCATGACCAACGACCAGCTGACCGATTATATCGCCGAGCACGGCGTGACCTGCCCCGGCTGCGGCAAATCGGAATTTACGCCCATCCGCAAATTCAACATGATGTTCAAAACGCATCAGGGCGTCACCGAAGAATCCCAGAATGAAGTCTATCTCCGCCCGGAGACGGCGCAGGGCATCTTTGTCAACTTCAAAAACATTGCCCGCAGCACCCGCCGGAAAATCCCATTTGGCGTCTGCCAGGTCGGTAAGAGCTTCCGCAACGAAATCACACCGGGAAACTTCACCTTCCGTACCCGTGAATTCGAACAGATGGAGCTGGAATTCTTCTGCAAACCGGATACCGATCTCGAATGGTTCGAGTTCTGGCGCGCATACTGCCGCGATTGGCTGCTGGCGCTCGGCATGAAGGAGGAGAACCTCCGTCTCCGCGATCACGCAAAGGAAGAGCTGTCGCACTATTCCAAAGCCACTACAGACTTTGAATTCCTCTTCCCGTTCGGCTGGGGCGAGCTGTGGGGCGTTGCAGACCGCACCGACTATGACCTGAAGGCGCATCAGGAGCACTCCGGCGTCGAGATGGACTACTTTGATGCGGAAGAAAACAGAAAATACATCCCCTACGTCATTGAACCGTCCCTCGGTGCTGACCGCGCCGCACTGGCGTTCCTCTGCGACGCATATGACGAAGAAACCATCGCGGAGGGCGATGTCCGCACGGTGTTGCGCCTGCATCCGGCACTGGCCCCCTATAAGGCCGCCATTCTGCCGCTGTCCAAACAGCTGTCCGACAAAGCCGGCGAAGTCTTCGCTGACCTCTCCAGGGACTTCTCCGTTGACTTTGACGATGCCGGTTCCATCGGCAAGCGCTATCGCCGCCAGGACGAAATCGGGACGCCTTTCTGCGTGACCTATGACTTTGATTCGGAAAGCGACGGCTGCGTTACGGTTCGTGACCGCGATTCCATGGAGCAGATCCGTCTGCCGATTGCCGAACTGAAAACCTATCTGAACGAAAAAATAGCCTTCTGATAGGCTCAATTGCAAAAGCACGGAGCCACCGTTATGAAATCCAGGCTCCGTGCTTTTTTGAACCAGTCCAAAAGGAGAAACGACCATGCAATATATCCTTGTGACCGGCGCATCCGGCGGTATGGGACGCGCCGTGGCCAGACGAATGGCGGAACAGGGTTTCAGTGTCTTCGCGCTGGATCGTGTACCGGGCGAGGAGGAAGAAAGGATCATCCCGCTGACAGTCGATCTGACCTGCGAGCAGGCGGTGCAGCAGGCTGCCGAAACCGTTCGCCGGACAACCGATTCGCTGTATGCGATTCTGCACTTTGCCGGAATGTATCAGCTGGACTCCCTGGTGGAAATGACGGCGGAGCGCTTTGAGCAGATTTTTCGGGTCAACCTGCTGGCCGCATTTTTAGTCAACCGAACCTTTTTTTCGTTCCTCCGGAACGGCAGCCGGATTCTCATGACCACGAGCGAGCTGGCACCGCTGGATCCGCTGCCCTTCACCGGCATCTATGCCGTCAGCAAAGCGGCATTGGATCGCTATGCCTATGCACTGCGCATGGAGCTGCAGCTGCGCGATATCGCCGTATCGGTGCTGCGCGCCGGTGCCGTGCAGACCCATATGCTCGGCGCTTCCACCGACGCGCTGACGCGTTTCTGCAACAATACGGCGCTCTATTCGTGCAATGCAGAACGCTTTCGCCGGATTGTAGATCGTGTGGAGGCCAAATGCATCCCACCGGAGGCGATTGCAGAGCGGGTGCAGCGCATCCTGCAAACCCGCCACCCCGCATTTGCCTATGCCATCAACCGCAACCCGCTGCTGCGCCTTCTGAACGTACTGCCGCAGCGCACACAAATGTGGATCATCCGCCGACTTCTGCGTGAACCGGCAGAAAAATGACCCGCCGTTTCGAAAAAAAGCAGACGGCGAGGAAGGGAGGAACCCGTATGAAAAAACACTGGCGCCTGCTCGCACTCCTGCAGGTGATACTGATGCTCCAAACGGCCTGCTCCACCGGCACTCCGGCACAGCCAACGCCGGAACCAGAGCCAACCAACGCACTGACAGCTGGTGCATACACCCTGCATTTTGAAGCAATGGACGGACAATGGGGACTCCGGATTGCAGACGCAGCCGGTACACAGTTTCTCCAAACGATGCCCATGACGGTGATGACCGTCGTCTCGACGGAGTCACAGCCGGTGGAGACCGCTGCTGGTTATGAGACGGTCGAAGCACACGAAGGAACGGTGATCGCCCGCGGAACGGTTCACACCGCAGACGGCGCGGCGATGGACTTTGTCGATACCTACAGCACGTCCGGGAACGCATTCCTGATGGAACGCACCGTCACCGTTGCAGCGGCCGGAACGACAGAAACGGGCTTTTCCACTGCGTTCTCAATCGCGGATGTCACCGGCGGGACGGCTGACGACTATGAATATTTCATCCCGTCGATCCTTTACAAGGACAATACCTGCCTGAAACGTAACAGCATTCTGGCATCGCTTGACGCGGTCAACCTCGTCAAGGAAACGCGCTGCGGAACGCCGCTGGCCATGCTCCGAGGCAAACAGGACGGCGCCTCCGTTGCACTGGTTCATGTGAACCCGCAGCTGTCAGGGACGGCCGATCAGCTTGGCGCACCCTGCCTGATCTCCGATGAACAGCGCTATGGTTCCCTGGGCTTCACGCTCAACGGCCGCGCTTCGGTGGATTTTGTCTGGCCATCCACGGAAACGCCGACCTCGTACCTGACGGAAGGCACCGTGCGGCGCTACCATTCTCTTATCCCCGGCCACGAACAGCATTATACGCTGGGTATCCTGCCGTTGCAGAGCGACCTCTGGAATACAGCCATGGTTGAGACATATCTGTCGGCACTGTCGCTTTCCACAATCGAGGTGGACACCGATGTGGATCTGAACCGCGTCTATGACCTCAATATGGAGCTGTATGATGCGCTGTACCTGAAATATGAAGGCAGCAACGGCAAATATGCCGCCGGATATCCGTTCGCCGTCAATGTCATTGATTTTGACCGCTATTATGAGGTCTCCTTCCAGATGGGCTTTATCGGCGCACAGACGGCCATCGCTGCAGAGCTGCTGCGTGACGGCATCCGCAATGATCGCCCGGCATCGCTGGAAAAGGGGACGGAAATTCTGAACTTCTGGACATCGGACACCGTCTTTTCAGACGCCCTGCCGAGCGTGTGGTGGAAACCCGCGGAAGGGGGCGACGCCGGGAGCCATGTCGGCTATCCGGCCTTCCTGCGCTGCTTTGTGGACGGCGCGGAGGGGCTGCTGAATGCCTGCATCTACGGCGCGGAAGCCGACCTGGATGTGTCGAACTGGGAGGCTGCGGCCGTCCGCATCGCAGATTTCCTGGCAGAAAACCAGAACGACGACGGCTCCTACTACCGCGCCTACTGGCGTGGCGGCAAACCGGCCAGCGAATCCTATCAGAGTACCTCCAAGCTGAACACGCCGATTGCGGTTCGGTTCCTCTGCCGGATGTATGAATATACCGGCAACGTGGCCTACCGGACTGCGGCAGAACGCGCTGCGGACTACTGCTATCGGGAGCTGTACGAAACACTCGGACAGTACGTCGGCGGGACGCCGGACAACCCGAATGTGCCGGACAAGGAGGCCGCCATTTATGCGCTCTATGCGTTTTCGGCGATCTACGACCTGACGGGGGATGAACGGTACTACGCGGCGCTGGAGCACGCAGCCGTCTGCGCCATGTCCTGGGTTTATACCTACGACTACGCGGTCAGAGACGCGGCCAGTGAGGAATATGCGGCGCTGAACATCTTCGCAGACGGCGGCACCTCCGGCTGGTCGGTGATCTCGACTGGCCACTCGGCGATTGACGTGTTCGGCTCCAACGCATATTATGAGCTGTTCCGTCAGTACCTCCGAAGCGGCAACAAAGCGTACCTGATCGTGGCGGAGCTGCTCCAGAACCACACAGCCAAAGCCATGGATCTCGACGGCAGCCGTGGCTACCTCTATGGTGGCTTTGCGCTGGAAGCCAGCAACACGGCAGACTGGATGTTTTTCACCGCCGAAAACGGCGTGTGGCTGCCGTGGATTTCGGCAGCCTTCATGGAACCGCTGATTCAGACGGAGGAACGGTTTGGCAGCGGCGATCTGGATGCGCTGGTCGCGCAGCATTCGCTGGACGAGCTGCGTCAAAACTGACCGTAACAACAGAAAGGAAGATAAAATATGGAAAAGACCATTCGCGTCATGAGCATGAATCTCTGCTGTGATGACGCCGTCAATGTAGAACGCCTGAGCGCGTTCCCGCACCGGGCGCAGCGCGTCTATGCGATGATCGGTGAGTACCGTCCGGAGCTGATCGGCTTTCAGGAGGCGACTGACCGCATTCGGGAGAGCCTGATCGAGACATTGACACCCATGGGATATACGATTGTCGGCTGCGGTCGCGAGAAAAACTACCACGGCGAATCCACCTGCCTGGCCTATCGCCGGGATTTGTTTGAAATGATCGATGCGGAAACGTGCTGGCTCTCCCACACACCGACGGTTCCGGGCTCGACGTATGGTGGAGACCAGAGCGGGTGCCCCAGAGTGTATACGGCGGTCACGCTGATGCACCGAGACATGACCGAGCCGTTTGTCTTCCTGAATACGCATCTCGACCATGTCGGGCAGAACGCCCGGATGCTGGGCGCGGCGCAGGTGATGCAGGTGCTGGCCAATCGCGGCCGCCGCTGGATTCTCACCGGCGACATGAACGCCACGCCCGAGACGCCGGAAATTCGCCTGTTCACCGAACAGACCGATGGCCTTCCGGTTCGAAATGCAACGGCCGGTCTGGGCGGGACGTTTCATGGCTACGGAAAAATTCCGCCGGAACAGATGGAACAAATCGACTACGTCTTTACCACCTTTGACGCGAATCTGTCAGACGCCTTCGTGGTCAAAGATACTCCGGTGAACGGTGTCTGGCTCTCGGATCACTGTCCGGTCTGCGCCTCCGTTCTGCTGGCGTGAACCTCATTTTCAACCGGAACGAAACGGCCGCAGCCAATTTGGCTGCGGCCGTTTTGAACGGATTTCATGCTTGCATCAGATGCAGGGGCTATTGCGGATTGGAGGAAGAAGCAGCGGCACCGACCGGCTCCGGCTGCTGCGCCGACACCTCTTCAGCGTCCTGAACGACCGGACGAATCGCCGTGGAAACGGCTTCGACGGTACCGGTAGCTGCTGCGGCGTCCTCCCGGCGAATGGTACCGGACAGGAACAGCGCGCCCTTCGCGGCGGCCGGGCCAATCAGCTCGTACAGAACGGACGAGGAGAGAATGATCGTCAGCAGCAGATCACCGGTTTCGCCCGGCAGGATACGCTGCCCTAAGAATGCCAGACCGATGGCAACACCGGCCTGCGGAATCAAAGCCAGCCCCAGATATTTTCGAATCGGCCGACTGACGCCGACAGCCAGCGAGGAGAAATACGTACCGGCGTACTTACCGACGATCCGGATGAAGAAGTAGGCCAGACCAATGACACCGGCGGTTTGAATGGAGGACAGATCCAGACTCATCCCGGAAACAACGAAGAACATGGACATAATCGGCGGGGTGAAATTGTCTACCTGCTTGAACAGCTCCTTGTCGTGCGTCAGGTTGATATAACCGGCACCGAAGACCATGCAGGCCAGCAGCGGAGACACATCGAAAATGGCACAGAGACCGGAAATTCCGAGCAGCATGGCCGTGACCAGAATCAGACGGTTATCGCGGCTGCGGCGGGCGTTGAGCAGCTTGCTCAGCACAAACGAACAGATAAGTCCCAGAACCGGTGCGGCAATGTTGTAGACAATCGGAAGCAGAATGTCGCTGAGCTGGACGCCGGCACCGCTGTTCGCTTCAGCCACAGCTGTGACAACACCAAAGGTCAGCAGGCAAACGACATCGTCCAGTGCAACCACCTGCAGCAGGACGTTGACGAATTCGCCACGGGCGTGATACTGCCGGATGGTCATCATGGTGCTGGCCGGTGCGGTCGCCGTGGCGATGGCACCCAGAATCAGCGAGAAGTTCCAGTCGAGCTTGAAAATCCAGTGCATGGCAACCGTCACGAGAATGCCGGCAAAGAGCGCTTCACAAATCGTGATGATAATAACACGGAAGCCGGCCTCACGCAGGACTTCCTTCTTGAAAAACTTCCCGACGCCAAATGCAATAAAGGCCAGCGCCACATCACTGACAAAGCTCATCTGCTCAATCAGATTGGTGGGGACAACGCCCAGAACGTAGGGGCCGATCAGAACGCCGGCAATGATGTAGCCGGTGACGTTCGGCAGATGCAGCAGCTTGGTGAGACGTGTCACCAGAAAACCGCTGAGCAGAATCAGCGACAGGGAAATGAGAATAATGCTGGTGTAGGGCATACCGTCAAAAAACTTGCTGAGCATGAGAAACCTCCGTTAAAAATACAAAAACCCCAGGGCGAAGATGCAGGCTGTGTTTCAAAACAGGGCTTGCATTTTCGCTCAGGCTATGGTATTATTATATCGCAAATTTTCATAATGTCAAATTATCTTTTGCTTGAATGGGATAACGAAACGATATGGAGGAGGCGGTTCCCTTGATGGACGCAAAACTGATCACACTGCTGCGCGTGCAGGAATCCGGCAGCTTTACCCGGGCGGCGGAGTCGCTCTCACTGACCCAGCCCGCCGTCAGCAAACACATCCGGATGCTGGAAAAGGAGCTGGGCATCCGGATCTTTAACCGCGGAGAAGGCGAGATGAAATTGACCCGCGAAGGGGAAATTGTCGCAAAATACGCAAAACGAATTGAAATGATGTATTTGAACCTTGAACAGAGCCTGAAGGATGAAAAAAAGTATATTACCCGCCTTTCAGTCGGTATGACGCATACGGCGGAGAGCAACGTCATGGCCGAGGTGCTGGCGCGATATTCCAGCGAACGGCAGGGCGTCTGCCTGACGATTGTCACAGACACCATTCAGAATCTCTACGCCAAGCTCCGAACCTATGAAATTGACCTGGCGGTCGTGGAGGGGCGCGCATCGGACAGCAGCTTCAACTCCATCCTGCTGGATACCGATTGCCTGATTTTGGCCGTATCGACGGAAAATCCGCTGGCAGACAAGAACATTGTGACATTATCCGAGCTGAAAAAGCAGAAAATGATTCTGCGCCTGCCCAATTCCGGCACGCGCAACCTGTTCGCATCTCACCTGGAAAGCAACAACCTCTCCCTGGACGATTTCAATGTCATCCTCGAAGTGGACAATATCGCCACCATCAAAGACCTGGTTCGCCGGAATTTCGGCGTCTCCATCCTGGCCAAAAGTGCCTGCCTGGAGGAACTCCGCAAGGGCAAGCTGGTCGCACTGCCGGTCGAAAACCTGAGCATGATCCGGGAGGTCAATCTGGTTTATCACCGCGATTTCGAACACGTCGATATCCTGCGCGACCTGTCCAAAATGTACTTTGAATACGGCAAACAGAGCGAATAGAAAATGCCCTCACCGAACGGAAAATGGTTTCGGTGAGGGCATTTTGTTGTGCGACAAACGAACAAAAAATGATATGTACCCTTATATGGTCATAACAAAACGTTATAACCGATCTCATTCCAGACCGCAGATTTCGGCCATTCCGGCGAGGTGCAGCACCCAGTCGGCACATTCAGCAATCCAGCGAGACGGTTTGCGAGGCGGCAGACCCGATTCCGGATGCGACGTTGTGAGCCAGTTGGAGAGCCCCAGCCCGTGTTCGCCCTCCGGATAGATGTGCATTTCAAAGGGAATGTGATGCTCCGTGAGCGCATTGGCCACCATCAGGCTGTTCTCAACCGGCACACAGGAGTCGGAGAAGGTGTGCCAGAGGAAGGCGGGCGGCGTCTGATCATTGATGTGCAATTCCGTGCTGAGCAGTTGACGCATCTCCGGCGAATCCTGATCACCGAGCAGATTGCGCATGGAGCCTTCGTGCGCTTTCAGTGTGGCCGATGACAATGCACCATAGCAGAGGATCATGCCGTTTGGCCGCAGCAACTCAACCGGCAGCTGAAGCGTCTCATGATAGAGCGGCTCCGACCAGTGTGTGGAATAGCTGCCGGCCAGATGTCCGCCCGCGGAAAAACCGAGGATGGAGATGCAGTCGGGGAGAATCTGATACCGGTCGGCGTTGGAACGAATCCAGGCCATGGCCGCAGAGGCTTCCAGCTGGAAGACCGGGTAATGCGCCTGCGGAGCCACATGGTATTGCAGGACAAAGCATTGAATGCCGTGCGCCAGAAAGGCCAGCGCGATGGGTTCCGCTTCGCGCTCAGAGACAAACGCATAGGCACCACCGGGGCAGATCAGAACGGCCGGATAGCGCTTGTCGCCCAGCTCCGGCGACGCCGAACGGCAGTAGGAACGCAAAATGGTGGGGGTGCCAACGTCCGGCAGCAGGGTATATTGCTCATTCAGATTGATTTGTTCACAGATCATCGGTCAATTATCCTTTCCTCATGTGTTTATTCACGGCGATCTCTTGTTTTCAACTGCTTTTCGATTTCACGGTCGGCTGCACGCTTGGCTTCCACCTCACGCTTGTCGTACAGCTTTTTGCCCTTGCAGAGCCCGATTTCCAGCTTGATTTTCGAATTTTTCAGATAGAGCTTCAGCGGAACAAGGGTGAGCCCATCCTGCTTGATTGTGCTGTACAGGCGGCGAATTTCGCGCTTGTGAACCAGCAGTCGGCGATCCCGCATCGGGTCGCGGTTGAAAATATTGCCCTTTTCATAGGGGCTGATATGGATGCCGCGTGCAAAGAGCTCGCCGTCCTTGACGGAACAGAAGCTGTCCTTCAGGTTGACAGCGCCGTTGCGAATGGACTTGACTTCCGTGCCGACCAGCGCAATGCCGGCTTCCAGCTGTTCCAGGACAAAATAGTCATGCCACGCCTTTTTGTTTTGTGCGATGATTTTGATGCCGTCAGCCATGGACGCATACCTCACGTTTGAAAGGGTTTGTGGAGTAATCTCCATTTATATATCATACATCGAATCAGGCGGAAAATCAAGTCGTTTTTGAAAAAAAGAAAAAAGACCATCTCAGACCGATGGAAAACGCGACGCAAAATACGCCGCATTGTGCAGCACTGCGGGATCCTGCGGATGGTACAGCGCGGCACGCCGATTCCAGTGCGCCGCCTCCCGAAAGCGCCCAAGCCGATCACAGCAGAGACAGAGCTGAATGCAGGGCAAAAATCCGTGACAATCCGGCAGGTCGAATGTTTCCGGCGTGCGACTGCCGTGCGTCAGCGCACATCGGTACCAGTCGGTCGCCGCCTCCAAACGATCGGCGTCGATCATACGCCGACCGATTTCGCAGCAGGTCACGGCGGAAGGATATCCGCCTTCCAGCGCACCAAACAGCGCACGAAGCGCCCCGGCCGCATCGCCGACTGCATCCCGACAGGCGGCCAAACCGCGGCAGACAGCTCCGCGATCGGCGGACTCCGGCGGCATATCGGAGAGCAGCTGCAAAAAAACAGGCTCCGCCTCTGCAAAACGGCCGTTGTCCACCAGCTCCCGAGCATAGTAAAAGCGCTCCCGAACGGACAAAAGGGCGCGACGAGCCAGCAGCCCTTCGTAGATGCGCAGATTCCGCCCCGGCTCGGACGGATGTGTTTTGCGGTGTTCGATGGGCGCATCCAGCATCTCTACCCGCCCAAAGGGCACAATGACCTCGTGAACGGCACCCTGCCATTCGGCCAGCGGACAGCGGCGCACAATCCGCTCCCGGCGAATCGAAACGGCGGGCGTGCCGTCCGCGTGAAAGGACAGATGATACGGCAGCATCAGAACATCCGCGTGGAAAAAATCCGCCGCCTTGGCCGCCTGAATGCGTGCGGCACTGGCTTCCGGGACCACATCGTCCGCATCCAGCCACATGAGATGGGAGCTGCTCGCCCTGGAAAAGGAAACATTGCGCGCAGCGGCAAAATTGTCGTTCCACGGAAAGGAATACACGGTCGCGCCGCAGTTTGCGGCAATCTCCGGCGTTCCATCGTCCGAACCGGTATCCACAACGATGCATTCGTCGGCAAAGGGCTGTGCCGATGCAAGCACCCGCGCACAGACATCCGCTTCGTTTTTCATAATCAGACAGACCGATAATGTCGCCATACAACCTCCTGTGGCTGTCGGGGTGGCAATCACAGCAGCCAAAACATACGCTGTATTGAGTACGGCATCTGATGCCATACCGATTTTATCATATGTGCAGGTGACGCGAATGTTTCATGAATGCGAGAGATCGAACAGCTTCTTTGCCCCCAATGGCCGACGAAGTGATGCGGGCGGGGAGTTTGGCTCGCCGAGCTGCCAACCGCCGGAACCGCTGATTCCGATGATACGCTATCCTAACCCGGAGCTGACGTGCTGCTGCTGCCGCGGCGCAACGGGTGCAACCGGAGCCACGGGAGCCACCGGTGCTACCGGCGCCACCGGCCCTGCCGGAAGCGGCACGGGTATGACCGGAGCCACCGGCCGGACAGGCGCCACGGGAGCGACCGGCGCAACCGGAGCTACCGGCGAACAGGGCATCCAGGGCGCAACCGGCGCAACGGGCGCAACGGGTGCAACCGGAGCAACGGGAGCAACGGGAGCAACCGGCGCAACCGGAGCCACCGGAACGGTAACGGCAGGCCCGGCCATTGATGACCTGAACGCAACGGCAACACTCGCCGAGGTCATCGAATCCTATAACACGCTGCTGGCGTCCCTACGAACGTCAGGCGTCCTTACAGCCACCTGAACCGCCCTATTTCGACGGAACAACAAAAAGAGCCGCCTGACGATTTCAGTCAGACGGTTCTTTTCCATTGAAGATGCGATGTTGATGTGATTCGCACCCGCAAGCTCATGCGGCGGGAAGCTCCAGACCGATGGTATTGAGCAGGAAGAAAGCCACCTTTTCATAGCCCGCATCTGCCTCACTGCCAAACTTCGCAATCTCGGCCGCTGTCGGCTGCAAACCCTCATTAACAGATGGCATCCAGCGCCAAACGGGGCGCAGTCAGATCGCAGACGTAGCGACAGGCCGAAGTGGTTTCCGTGTCAGCTGGGGTGATGAAGAGGTCAACGCGGTCTGCAAGGAACTGGTTCGCCACCAGATGATAGCCGGACGGTACGACCTCAACGGACAACGTGAGATGAAGCTGCCCGACCGGGGCGCCAGTGGGAAGCGAGAAACCGGAGCTGCTCAGCAAAATCCGATAGGGGTTGCTGCACCCGTACCAAAAGCCGTTGCCGGGGGATGCAGAAGCAGCGACGCCCTGCGCTGAAATCACCGGGAGTTCTGCGTGAAGGAGATGAAAACGCATCGACCAGCAGACAAGACCCACCAGGATACATAGCACCGCGCAGAGGATGGCTGACCATAGAATGATGTTTTTCCTGCTCATTCAAAAACTCCTTTCAAAAACAGTGTGCCCAATAGCTGTGTGCTGATAAGACAGTAATTTGAGAAATTACGAAATCGGCAACTGCAAACAGGATTGGACAACAAAACAGGCGACATTCAACTTTGGTTGGGTGTCGCCTGTTTTTGTGCGTTTAAGGGTTGAAAAGTGCCTGTTTTTTGCTTTATAAGGCGAGGATTGTGGGATAGGTGAAAAAGTTATCGTACTCGCATAATCTCGCTATCATGCAGTGAATTACGGCACAATGAACACAGTTTATTAAAAAGCATATTTCTTTGCGGTTTCGTAAATTTACAAACGAAATCGTAAAGTGAATCATCAGGTGTTACGATGTGGAGTTCGTTCAACGTAGCAAAAAGATCAAACGGTGTGTGTTCACGAAAAAGCTGCATTATTTTACAGCAAAATTCGCCAGACCTATTGAAAAGTATATCGAAGTTGTGATATGCTGTGTACACAACGCAAATGGAGGTATGGCAGATGAAAAAGCTATTGTCTTGTGCATTCAATATGGATAGCGGTTGCGTGGAACTGAAATATGCTGATGGCAGCATGATCGCCATTAACTGCACCGCCGTGGAAAACGAAGTTGCCGACAATATGTACG
>CAZEUG010000005.1:0-90147 GCA_964515055.1 uncultured Oscillospiraceae bacterium
CCTGCCAATGATCCATCTCGTCGATCTGCTCCAGCGGCAGGAAGGTGAGCATCCGGATGCACTTCAAAACATCCGCATCACCGACGTTGCGCCAATACTGATAGAAATCGAACGGACTGGTCTTGTTCGGGTCGAGCCAAACCGCGTTGCCGGCGGTTTTGCCCATTTTGTGCCCCTGAGAATCGGTCAGCAGCGTGATGGTCATGGCGCTGGCATCCTTGCCGAGCTTCCGACGAATCAGCTCGGTTCCGCCGAGCATATTGGACCATTGATCGTCTCCACCAAACTGCATATTGCAGCCGTAATGCTGGAAGAGATAATAGAAATCGTAGGATTGCATGATCATGTAGTTGAATTCCAGGAAGGACAGCCCCTTTTCCATACGCTGCCGATAGCATTCTGCGCGCAGCATATTATTGACGGAGAAACAGGCGCCAACATCGCGCAGAAGGTCAATGTAGTTGAGATTCAGAAGCCAGTCTGCATTGTTGAGCATCATAGCTTTGCCCTCGCCAAAGTCGATAAACCGTTCCATCTGCCGCTTGAAGCACTCGGCGTTGTGGTCGATATCCTCTTTGGTCAACATTTTGCGCATATCGGTTCGGCCGGACGGGTCGCCGATCATGGTTGTGCCGCCGCCGATCAGGGCAATCGGTTTGTTTCCTGCCATCTGCAGCCGCTTCATCAACGTCAACGCCATAAAATGCCCGGCAGTCAGACTATCCGCAGTGCAGTCGAAACCGATATAGAAGGTTGCCTGGCCATTGTTGATCATTTCGCGGATATGTGCCTCATCCGTTACCTGAGCAATTAAACCACGGGCTTGCAGTTCTTCATACAGGTTCATATTTTGTATGCTTCCTTTCTTCTCCGGGAGGGTACAAAAAGACCCTCCGCAATGTAATTTGCAGAGGGCGACCCAAAAGACCGCGGTACCACCTCTTTCACAGTCCGACGAATCGGACTGCCTCCTGGCATTTAACGCATTGCAAACGGCACGGCCTACTGAACGGGGGAGACCCCGGAGTTCAACCGGCAGCTCAAGGAGGTATTTCACGGCTCCCTGACGTCAGCCTTTCACCAGACGGCTGCTCTCTGTGCGCACGAAAACCGATACTTCTTCCTGTCTCAGCTTTTGAATAGCCTTATTATATCAAATATTTCTGTTTTGTCAACCCCTGATTCGAAAAAAATCTGTATCCATGCATCGAACAGGAAAAAGCAGAACCTGTATGAAACAGGCGCAGAAGGACGGATGCACTAACAGACCATATCACCTGCAAATGGAAGCCATTCCTGTCGAATTCGCTTGATTGCAGCCGCTTTTTCTGGTATAATATAAAAGACTAACCGAGAAAAATGAATCGTACCCGATTAAAGGAGCAGAAATCAAAAACATGGCGCTGAAGACATGGAAAATCAAAGAAGCTGAGCGGCCAATCGATGCAGAAATGGCGCGAAAATGGTCCCTGACGCCGTTGCTGTGCAAATGTCTGGAAGCGCGAAACTGGACAAACGATGAACAGCTGGAGGCGCTCTTTTCCGGGACAACGGTCTTTCACGATCCGTTTCTCTTTCACGATATGCAGGCCGCGGTGGCACGCATCCGCCGCGCCGTTCAACAACACGAACGCATCACAGTCTATGGCGACTATGACGTGGATGGCGTCACATCCTCCTACCTGCTGTCTACGGAGCTGACCCGACAGGGTGCCACCTGCGACGTCTATATTCCGGAACGAAACGGCGAAGGGTATGGCCTGAATGCGGAGGCAATCGGCAAGATTGCGGAACGCGGGACCACTTTGCTGATCACGGTAGATTGTGGTGTGACCGCGGTGGAGGAAGTCCGTATTGCATACGAACGCGGTATGCAGGTCATCATCACCGATCACCATGAACCGTCCGATGTTTTGCCGGTCTGCGAAGCGCTCCTGAACCCCAAATGCGCCGACTGTGGGTATCCGTTTGCCGGACTGGCCGGTGTCGGCGTTGCGTTGAAGCTCGCATCTGCTCTGCGCGGAGACGGTGCCGATTCGCTGGACACATATGGAGACCTGGTAACATTGGGCACCATCGCAGACGTTGTCCCCCTGACGGACGAAAACCGTTCCATCGTTTCCAGGGGGCTGGAAAGCATCCTGTATACTACCAACAAAGGCCTTGCCGCCCTGAACCGCGCAGCTGCATTCTGCGACGCCGCTCACAGCGCGGAGGATGTTGCGTTTAAGCTGGCACCCAAAATGAATGCAGCCGGCCGAATGCGCAGCGCACATGAGGCGTTCAAACTACTGCAAAGCCGCACTGCTGATGAAGCGGAAAGCCGTGCGGCCTATCTGTCCATCCTGAATACGGAACGGCAGGACGAGGAAAAGCGGATTTCTCAGGAAGCCGAGTCCATGATCAATCCGCGACGCCTGACAACGTCCCGCGCCATTTGCCTGCTGGGGGACACCTGGAAGCACGGCATTATTGGTATTTCCGCAGCCAAACTGGCCGAACGGTATCATGTTCCGACGGTTCTGTTTGCGCCGGACGGCGAGCTGATTCGTGGCTCTGCCCGCGGCGTTGAAGGCTTTGACCTGTTCGCGACGATGAATCGTGCCGTGGAAGGGCTGAATGGCCGGTGCGGCGGCCATGCCATGGCTGCCGGTGTCACACTTCCGGCCAACGCATTTGACGAATTTCGCCGCCGCTTTGAATCCATTTGCCAGCACGATCCGGCACTGTCTGCTGAAACGTCGGTCGTCTGGGTCGACTGTGAGGTTCAGCCGGAAGAATTGACCGAAGAGAGCATCGCATCACTTGCGCGTCTGGAACCGTTCGGTGCGGGGAATGAACGGCCGCAGCTCTGCCTGCGCAATGCCCGCATCGAAGAAATGATTCCGATCGGCGGCGGCAAGCACCTGAAAATGACGGTCAGTGCCGGTGGAAAACGCTGGAATTTGTTGGCGTTTCGCCAGCAGCGTGATCGCTTTCCACATCGCCGCGGGGATGTGGTCGATCTGGTCTTTACGGCATCCCTGGAGTCCTATCGGGGCGCAGCGACTGTCAAACTGATTCTGACCGATTTGCAGCCGTGCGCGGCCGTTCGCGAAAAAGAGGCGGACGCGGTGCAACGCTTCCAAACACTGAAGGCCGGTGGCATGGTCACGGGGACGTTCCCGAATCGCCGCACACTCGGACAGATCTGGCGGCGGCTCCTGGAGCTGGCTCCGGGCGGGTCACTGACCCCGGCACAGCTGGCTGTCGGTATCCAGACGGGTTTGACCGATATCATGGACGTGCTGACAGCCATAGAAGCCTTTGATGAGGCTGGCCTGATCGAGTGCATTTCATTCGACGCCATCAATTATCAGAGCGATCTTTTTATTCGCCTTTGTGCAGAACCGCATCAAAAAGCGGATTTGCAGGCGACCCCAATATATGCGAGATTTGCAGCCGGAGGTGGGCAGGCATGATGAATTATTCAGAAGAACATAAGCCGGTGGAACAGACGCAGACAGAATCATCTGTACCGATGACGCCCATCTGCAAAGCGGAGGAACAGTCCAATGAGGAGCGGGCGGAACGCCTGATCCAGAAATATGCCAAATATGGCCGCGTCAGCGAATTGCCCCGCATCCGTGAAGCCTTTCACTTTGCGGACGAAGCGCATCGCAATCAGTTTCGCGCCAGCGGCGAACCGTATATTTCCCATCCGCTTGCCGTCGCAGAAATTGTCAGCGATATGGAGCTGGACGCCGATTCGGTGATTGCTGCACTCCTGCACGATACCGTCGAAGATACCGATGTCACCTATGACGATGTCAAAGCGCGTTTCGGCGAGACTGTGGCCGATATTGTCGACGGCCTGACCAAACTGGAGAGAATTCCCTATACGTCGAAAGCGGAACAGGAAATGGAAAATCTCCGGAAAATGCTCATGGCCATGGCACGGGATATCCGTGTCATCCTGATCAAACTGGCAGACCGGCTGCACAATGTCCGTACCCTGAGTGCGCGCCCGGAGAAAAAACGCCGCGAGGTCGCACTGGAAACCATGGACGTCTACAGCCCCATTGCTCACCGACTTGGTATCACCAAGGTCAAGTGGGAACTGGAAGACCTGTCGCTGCAATACCTGGATCCGATCGGTTACAACGAAATTGTGACGGCACTCGAACATACAAGCGAAATGCGCGAAGACCTGATCAGTACCATCAAAGCACAGATGCAGCACTATTTTTCAGAGCAGGGACTGGAAAACGTCTATATTGAGGGTCGCGTCAAGCATATCTACAGCATTTACCGCAAAATGTTCATGCAGAACAAAACGCTGGACGAGGTCTATGATCTCTATGCAGTCCGCGTCATTGTCGATACGAAGGAAGAATGCTACAACATTCTGGGCCTGATTCACGAAATGTACAAACCGATTCCGGGACGTTTCAAGGACTATATCAGTACCCCGAAGCCGAATATGTATCAGTCGTTGCACACCACCCTGATTGGCCGCCGGGGGATTCCGTTTGAGGTGCAGATTCGCACCTGGGAAATGCATCACATTGCCGAATACGGCGTTGCGGCACACTGGAAATACAAGCAGGGTCTTTCATCCACTGATGAGGATTACAATAACAAGCTCGGCTGGATTCGTCAGATGCTGGAAACACAGCAGGATACGGATGCGGAGGACTTCATCTCCACCTTCAAAATCGATATGTTCGCCGATGAGGTGTATGTGTTTACCCCCAAGGGCGATGTCATCAGCCTGCCCGCCGGTGCCACGCTGATTGATTTTGCATACGCCATTCACTCCGAGGTCGGCAATCATATGATCGGTGGAAAAATCAACAACCGCATCGTCCCGATCGATACCAAACCGCAGAACGGCGATATTGTTGAAGTTCTGACCTCCAAAGCTTCACGCGGCCCATCCAGAGACTGGCTGAAAATTGCCAGAACAAGTGGTGCGCGCTCCAAAATCAAACAGTGGTATAAGCGGGAGCGCAGAGAGGAAAACGTCGAACAGGGTTTGGAAAGCCTGGAACGCGAGCTGAAACGCCATGGTCTGTTGATTGAGGAAATCAAACAGAGCGAAGCGCTGTCGGCTGCGTTGAAAAAGCTCTCCTTCAACTCCTTTGACGACCTGTGCGCAGGCATCGGCTACGGCGGCGTGACTGCGCTGCGTGCGGCCAATCGCATCAAAGAGGAGGTTGCCCGCGCCCCGCAGTCGGCTGCGGCGGAGCAGAACGGCTTGCAGCTCGGAACGCTGCCGGAGGTTCGCCGCTCCGAAAGCGGCGTCATCGTGGAAGGCGTGGATTCCTGCCTGGTCAAATTTGCACATTGCTGTACGCCGGTTCCGGGCGATTCGATCATTGGCTTCGTCACGCGTGGCTATGGCGTTTCTGTCCACTGCGCGGATTGCGTCAATGTACAGTCGCTGGAAGCGGCAGAGCATACGGCCAACCGTTTTGTGCCTGTTTCCTGGGCAGATGTGATCGAAGGCGAATTCGTTGCACAAATTGATATCTGTGGCCATGATCGCGTCGCGCTGATCGCAGATGTGACAACAATGCTGGCCAATATGCACATCATGATTCACAGCCTGCAGGCCAAACAGCTGCCTGGCGGAATGCACCTTCTGACGCTGGGTCTGGGTGTCGGCAGCAAGGAATATCTGGAATCCGTCTGCCTGAAGCTGAAACGAATCAAAGGCGTGGACACCATCAACCGGTGCGGCCATGTGCATGGCGAAATTGTATAATGAGTGAATCTGGAGGTTCAGACTGTGATTGCAGTTGTTCAACGCGTCAGCAGCGCATCCGTCACCATTGACGGCGTCTGTTCTGCTGAAATCGGAACCGGTCTTTTGATCCTGATCGGCGTCCGAAAAGGGGATACGGAGGCGGATGCCTCGTACCTGGCATCCAAATGCACCGGGCTCCGCATTTTTGAAGATGCAGCCGGGAAAATGAATCTGTCAACGGCTGCAGTCAATGGCTCGCTGCTGATTGTCACAAACTTCACCCTGTATGGGAACTGCGTCCACGGCAGACGCCCCTCCTTTGAGGATGCGGAACGGCCGGAGCGTGCAAAGCCTTTGACCGACCTGTTTATCGCAGAATGCGCAAAAAGTGGTCTGCCAGTGCAGCAGGGTGTGTTTGGCGCGGATATGAAGGTTGCACTGGTCAATGACGGACCGGTTACCCTGGTCATCGATTCGGCCGCCCGTACCTCCAGTGTCGCATCCGGCACAGAGGAAAGGTGAAATTGTGTGTTTTCCGTTTTGATTGCCATAGTTTATCTGGCCTTTGTCAGCCTTGGACTGCCGGATTCACTGTTGGGCGCAGCCTGGCCGGTGATGCGGGAGGAGCTGTCGATGCCTATTTCCGGAGCGGGTGTAGTATCCATGACGATTGCAGCCGGAACCGTCCTCTCCAGTCTCTTTTCTGACCGGCTGACCTGCAAGCTGGGAACCGGACGAGTGACGGCGATCAGCGTTGCAATGACCGCACTGGCGCTGTTTGGCTTTTCAACGGCCACCTCGTTTATCTGGCTCTGCGTATGGGCTGTTCCGTATGGCCTGGGCGCGGGAGCGGTAGATGCCGCTCTGAATAACTTTGCTGCACTGCACTGTTCCTCCCGCCACATGAGCTGGCTGCACGGCTGCTGGGGCGTCGGTGCCGCGATCAGCCCGTACATCATGAGCGCCTGCCTGGCGGGTGAACGGGGCTGGCGCATGGGATATCTGACCGTATCCGTCATTCAAATCGCGCTGACGGCGATTCTATTTGTCAGTCTGCCCCTCTGGAGGAATGCCGGAGCGAGCACCTCGACGCAATCCCGCCGCGCACAACCGCTTCGAAAAGTCGTCACCATTCGCGGCGTTGTGTATGTCATGCTTGCCTTTTTTTGCTATTGCGCCATGGAATCGACCGCAGGTCTCTGGGCCAGCAGCTATCTGGTGGAGCATTCCGGCTTCGATGCGAAAATCGCCGCTTCGTTTGCATCGCTCTTTTTTATCGGCATGATGCTCGGCCGTTTCCTTTGCGGCTTTGTGGCCGAAAAGATCGGGGATCGCCTGATGATTCGTGTGGGGATTCTCGTGGTTTTGCTGGGGCTGCTGCTGCTGGCACTGCCGTCAGAAAACGGAACCCCCACGCTGATCGGGCTGTGTGTGACCGGGCTGGGCAGCGCCCCGATTTATCCCTCTATCATTCATTCGACACCAATCAATTTCGGCGTCGAAAATTCTCAGGCCATTGTCGGCGTTCAAATGGCCAGCGCCTATATCGGCAGCACGTTTATGCCGCCGCTGTTTGGTCTGCTTGCACAGCACATCAGCGTGGGACTGTATCCGTTCTATCTGCTGTTCTTTGCACTGCTGATGCTCTGTATGTCTGAACGGCTCAATCAAATTGCACCCAAAAAGAGCTGAATATCAAATTATTGTTTTTCGAACAGGAGGAATCAACGTGGAAGTCAAAACGATTACAGTGGGCACATCCGGGACGAATTGCTATATCGTCTATGACCAACATGGAGGAGAGGCATCTGTCATTGACCCCGGAGCAGAGGCGGAAAAGATCCTCAGATTTCTCGCGGAAAAGGAACTGCGCGTCAAAAATATCTTTTTGACGCATGGCCATTTCGACCATATCCTTGCAGTTCAGCAGATTCAGGAAAAAACAGGCGCACGCATTGTCATCCATGCAGAGGATGCACACTGCCTGCAAAGCTCCCATGCGGCGTTGTATTCATCCATCATGCGGGAACCGTTCCGCGTCTCCAAGGCGGATATCTGTCTGCACGGCGGCGAAAAGACCATTGTCGGTACGGTAGAGGCGGAATTCGTCCATACGCCCGGACATACACCGGGCTCGGTCTGCATTGTCATGGACAATGTGATCTTTACGGGCGACACCATTTTTGAAGGCGACGTCGGGCGTACTGACTTGCCGGGCGGCAGCGCCTCCTCACTGAAAAGATCGCTGGCGTGGCTCTATCGTCTGCCGTACGATTATATTTTATATCCGGGTCATGGCGCACCGACTACGCTTGGTATGGAGCGGGACAACAACCGCTACCTGAGAGCGGCCGCCGGAATTTCGAAAAGCACGGTTCTGTGATCAAAAAGGAGATGCGATACCATGCATATTTATATGACAGATCCGACCTATCGTTTTGATGTGGAGCAGACGGCAATCATTCTGTTCCCGGAACGAACCCCCCGCGTGGAGATCGGGATGCCGCCGCGTGCATCCATTCAGGAAGACTATGGCGTGGCCTCTATTTCCGTCCTGCCCAAAAGCGTGGCTGCAACCTGCCTGCTGCAGCTGGACGGCAAGCTCTGCCGCGAAACGGCACGAACAGTCTTTGAGGCCGATCAAACCGAAGAAGAGAAAAAAACGGAAATTCGACATACCCTCCGTCGCAGCGTTTATAAGGCGTTTGTCTCCCTTACTGGAACGAGACCGGCATGGGGCGCGTTGGCCGGTGTTCGTCCGGGCAAGCTGGCCAGAAAACTGATCGAATCCGGCCGCACGGAAGATGAAGCCCGGCGTCAGTTGGAATCGCGCTATGGGATTCGCCGCGATAAGGCCACATTGGCTCTGGCCGCGGCGCGGGAAGCCATCAAGCTGAAATCGGCGATGACACCGGAAGATGTATCGGTCTATCTCGGCATTCCGTTCTGTCCAAGCCGCTGTGCGTACTGCTCCTTTATCAGTAAGAACGCCTCGGCGGCGGGCGCTGAAGAGATCAACCGCTATCTGGAGGTGCTGATTGCGGAGCTGACTGCGACGGCGGAACAGCTGAACGCAGTGGGATGCCGCGTCCAATCGCTTTATATCGGCGGCGGCACCCCCACCACACTGACAGCGGAGCAGATTGCCCGCCTGCTCGCTCAGGCAACCGGCACACTTCCGATGGCGCAGAACGCGGAAGTCACGCTGGAAGCCGGACGCCCGGATACCATTTCACGTGAAAAGCTGACGGCAGCAGCCGAAGGCGGCGTCAACCGCATCAGCATCAACCCACAGACCTTTTCCAACCGCGTGCTGACGCTGGTCGGTCGGAAGCACTCCGTGGAAGATATTTACCGCGTGTATGATATGGCTCGTGAGCTGAATCGCTTTGAAATCAATATGGATTTGATCGCGGGCTTGCCGGGAGACAGCCTGGCCGGCTTTGCCAACAGTGTGACGAGCGCCTGTAGCCTTCAGCCAGACAATATCACTGTCCACACGCTGGCGATGAAAAAGGGCTCTGCGCTGACAGAGGCCATGCGGGAAGGCAATCTTCGCCAGCATACACCGGCTGTTCTGGAAGAAATGCTGCGCACGGGCGAGCAAATCCTCCATGAAAATGGATATGAGCCGTACTACCTCTATCGTCAAAAATATTCCGGCGGCAGCTTCGAAAATGTCGGGTATGCGCGAAACGGTGCCATTTGCCGATACAATATCTATATGATGGACGAGCTGATGCCGGTCGTCAGCTGCGGAGCGGGTGCAGTCACCAAGCTGGGCTTTGATGAAGACGGTCAAATTCTGCGGATTGCGAACCCCAAATACCCGGAGGATTATATCCGCCGCGCAGAGGAAATTATCGGCAACCGCGCCAAAATCGGCGCATTCTATCGCGGCGAATGGACACCGGACGGACAGACGAATCAGGCAACGGAAGCCGACGAAACATAAAACACCGGCGCTTCCCATACACTCAAATCAACGAACCCCTTTGAAGCAACGTAAAGGAGATGTGACTGATGAACGAGAAGACAGAAGAATTATTGGCCAAAGTGATGCAAAAAGCGTCAGCAGCGGCAGATTATACATCGAAAAAAGCGGAAAAAGCTGTTGAAGCCACGAAACAGAATTTCCGACTCTGCTCCGTGAATGCAGAAATCGAAAAGCTGGAACGAAAAATTGGTCAGCTGGTTTATCGTGCCTATCAGGGTGAAACCATGCAGCGGTCGAATTTGGACACACTTCTGGAAAAGCTGGACGCGGAAACGGCTCGTGCGGCAGCGCTGCGCCAGAAACTGGCCGACCGCAAAAAGAAAAAGAATTGCCCGTCGTGTGGGAAAGTCTGCGATGAAGACAGCGCGTTTTGCCCTGTCTGTGGCAGCAGTCTGCGTGATCAGGCATGAAAATGCTCATTCGCGGCGCAGACATTCTCACCTGCGCAGCACCGGGTGAATGCTTCCGGAATGGCTACATGGTCGTCGAAAACGGCAAAATCACCTATGTCGGCACGGATGTGAAACAGGCCGATGGTTCCTTTGACCGGGTGATCGAAGCACAGGATCAGATTCTGATGCCAGGTCTGGTGAATACGCATACTCACGTTGCAATGACCGGAATGCGCGGCTATGCAGACGATTATGTGCTCCAGACATGGCTGAATGACTACATTTTCCCCGTGGAAGATCGCATGAATGCAGAATGCGTTGCAATTTCTGCGCAACTTGGCATGGCCGAGATGATCGCAACCGGAACGACGTCCTTTTCGGATATGTATTCCTTCTGCGACGGAATTGCCCAGGCGGCAGCCGATTGCGGCCTGAAGGCCAACATCTCCCGCGGCATTGTCTGCCCGGATGATGCGCCATTTTGCGACAGCGATCGCTGGAAAGAAGCTGTGGAGTTGTATGACCGCTGGAACGGATACGATGACGGCCGCATTCTCATTGACTTTTCCGTTCACGCTGAGTATACAACCAACACAGCCTGCCGTGAAACGGTGGCTGCGTATGCGGCCGACAAACAGGCACACGTTCATTTCCACCTCTCTGAGACAAAACAGGAGCAGGAAGCCTGCCTGGCGCGCCACGGTGTCACACCGGCACAGCTCTTTTACCGGGAAGGTCTGTTGAACGACAGAGCGCTGGCGGCGCATTGCGTCTGGCTGACAGAAGAAGACATGGCATTGTTTGCACAGACCGGTGCTTCCGTTGCCCATTGCCCGGTCTCCAATCTGAAACTGGCGAGCGGGATTGCCCCGATTACGGCAATGGATCAGGCTGGAATCAATCTGTCGTTGGGAACGGACGGTGTGGCCTCCAACAATAATCATGATCTGTTTGAAGAGATCAAGCTGGCCTCCATTCTCCAAAAGGGCGTGACCTACAATCCGGAAGTGTTTCCGGCTGGAAAAACGCTTGCAATGGCAACGGTACAGGGCGCTCTGGCACAGGGGCGCCGGAACTGCGGCGTTCTCCGCGCAGGAATGGATGCCGACTTTATCCTGCTCAACACCAGACAACCCTCTTTGCAGCCGTATCATGCGCCGGACTCGGCCTGTGCCTATTCTGCACACGGCGCAGATGTCTGCATGACCGTTGTGCGCGGCCGTGTCCTGTATGAAAATGGCGAATTCCTGACGCTGGATCGCGAAAAAATCCGCGCAGATTTTGATCGGCTTGTTCGCCCGATTATGTTCCCATAACGAATCTACCGGTTCTATCGACCGGCCTGCAGCATACAATTGCCTTGAAGCGCATTGCGTTCAAAAACAATGGAATTGAGGCGAGTGGCATGGGAAGGAAACCGGATTTACACAGTTTTGCGGGCGGGGCTCTGATTCTGGCAGCGTCCAATATTCTCTGTCGGTTTCTGGGCTTTGTATTCAAAGTTCCGCTGGCCAACCTCATTGGCGCTGAAGGAATCGGCTATTACGGCTTTGCATTGCAGATCTTTTCCATGATTTCTGCCGTATCCGTCTCTGGTCTACCCATTGCGTTGTCCACGACCATTGCATCTGCGCCGCCACAGGAACGCTTGCAGATACTGTCGGCATCCAGACCCATTTTCCGAATCACCGGCCTTGCCGGAACGGCACTGCTTACACTGGGGGCTGGCTGCATCAGTTGTCTTGCGGGCTCAGAACCATCGAAAATGGCGCTGCTGGTGCTGGCTCCCGCTGTTTTTCTATCCGCGCTCGAATCGCTGTATCGCGGCTACTTCGAGGGCATCGCACAGATGAAGGCACCTGCACTGGCACAATTGCTGGACGCGCTGACCAAGCTCTTTCTGGGAACGGCAGTCGCCTGGTATCTGTACCGGGCAGGGCGTCCTGTGGAACAGGTGGCGGCGGGCGCCGTGCTCGGCATCACAGCCGGAACCGCCGTCAGTGCAGCTGTCCTGGCCATCTCCGGTCAATCGGCCACACGCGGCAGGGAAGGCCGAAATGCCGTCGGTGCCATCCGAAGGAAGCTGCTGCGCATGGCCTGTCCCTTGACGCTTGGGGCGCTGTTTCTCAGCGTACTCAACGCCGCAGACGCCATGATGATTATGAAACGCCTGCAACATACGGGACAGACGCAAAGCGAAGCAGCTGCGGCCTATGGCGCGTATACCGGTATCGCATTGACCATCTACAGTCTTCCAACGGCAGTGACATCGGCGATCTGCGCCTCTGTCATTCCGGCGGTGGCCTCTGCGGGTGATTTGAACACTCAAACAGCACGCCGGCGCGCCTGTCGAACGCTGAACCGTGCGTTTCGCCTGGCTTCTGTTCTGGTCATGTTCGCAGCGGCGCTGTTTGCGGTGATGCCGGATCGTCTGCTGCAAATGCTGTTTTCACGCCGCGGAGACATTGCCATAGCCGTCCCGCTGCTGCGGATGCTTGCACCGGCAGCCGTCCTGTCGGCGACCTGTTCGCTGTCTGCGTCCGCACTCCATGCAATGGGCTCCATGACAGTACCGGTTCTGGCGATGGCAGCGGGCGGCCTGACCAAACTGGTGCTGAACAGCTGCCTGATCGGCCAACCGGACATTCGAATTCTGGGCGCACCGATCGGAACAACCGCGTGCTTCGCAGTCGCCGCGGGAATCAATTTGCTGGCGGTCTGCAAAAAACTGCATTTTTGTCCGCCCTTGCTGGATGGTCTGCTGAAACCGGCGGGCTTTGCTGTACTGACGGTTTTCCTTGCACGCAAACTGGCCGGTTCAATCCGTTTCTTTTCGGATCCCCGGATGGGAACGGTTCTTGCTCTGTGTATGGCCGGACTGATGTATACGGGGCTCCTCCTGGCCGGAGGTGTTCTCAAACGCGACGATTGGCATTTGCTGAAACCCTTGAAACAAACGAAATAACATCAAGATATACAAATGGAGTGAACAATATGGCAGTATTTCAACAAAAGGAGTCCTACACCCTGGAAGATCTGCTTCAGATTATGCAGGTTCTCCGCTCACCGGAGGGATGCCCGTGGGATCGGGAACAGACTCATCAGAGCATTCGCCGTAATTTTGTCGAGGAGGTCTATGAGGCCTGCGAGGCGATTGATTTGCAGGATGACCCGCTCCTGATCGAAGAGCTGGGCGATGTGCTCCTGCAGGTCGTTTTTCATGCGGAAATCGCCAAGGAAGACAGCCGGTTCGATTTTGACACGGTCTGCGACGGCATCTGCAAAAAGCTGATCGTCCGCCATCCGCACATTTTTGGCGATCTGAAATTGAAAACCAACGGCTCCGATGAGGTTTTGACCAACTGGGAAGCCATTAAAAATCAGACCAAGCATCAGACCACCTATACAGAATCCCTGAAAGCTGTCGCCAAAAGTCTTCCGGCGCTGATGCGTGCGGAAAAGGTGCAAGGGCGCGCAAAACGCGCCGGGATGGACTGGAATACGGTGGAACCGGTCGTCGAAAAACTCGGTGAAGAAGTCCAGGAATTTTCGGATGCCGTCGCCGGAAAAGGCGATCCGACCGCTGAACTGGGCGATATCCTGTTCACCGCAGTCAATGCGGCACGTCACCTGGGTATTGACCCGGAAGAAGCGCTCAATCAGGCAACCGAACGCTTTATCAAGCGCTTCGAGGCCGTCGAGACACAGTGCCAGGCTGCATCCGTTTCCATGCCGGAAGCGGGACTTGAAACGCTGGACAAGTTTTGGGAGGCAGCCAAGCAGACCAAGACGGGGAGGGAAGCCAGATGAATAAGGCCGACCTGACAACGGCTGTTGCCGAAAAAACCGGCCTCTCCAAAAAGAATGCGGAAAAAGCAATTGCTGCATTTATGGAATCGGTGCGGGAAGCACTGACATCGGGCGAAACGGTCACGCTGAGCGGCTTTGGCACCTTTGAAGTCAAAATGCGTGGAAAGCGTGTCGCGAGAAACCCGCTTACCAATGAAGAAATGGTTCTTCCGGCTGTCAAACAGCCGGCTTTCCGGGCAGGTGCCACCTTCAAACAGCAGATCGCAGAATCATAACAACAAGGAGAGATAAAACGTGCGACTGGATAAATATCTGAAAGTGTCCCGCCTGATCAAACGCAGAACCGTGGCGAATGAATCGTGCGACAACGAACGGGTGATGGTCAATGGCAAACCGGCACGCGCATCCTACCCGGTCAAGGTGGGGGACGTGATCGAAATCAGCTTCGGAACCAAGCCCGTTCGCGTTGAGGTTCTTTCGGTCAGCGAACACGCGACAAAAGCCGACGCTCTGGCCATGTACCGTCAGATCGACGAATAGAGCGGTTCTGAATACAGCCATACGCGCATACCTTTCTGACAGAGGCAAAAATATGCCCGGAAAGAGAGTGTGTGATGATGGCTCCAACGAAATCGGCCAATCCGGCCAATGTGTTGCTCTTCTCCAGAGAAAAGCTGACTGCGTCAGGCGTTCTGACAGTCACCGGCTTTGATGATATGCAAATCGAACTGCAAACGGAGCAGGGCTTGCTTTTGATCCGCGGACATGATCTGCACATTGAAAGCTTTGATGTCGAATGTGGTGAGCTGGCAATGACCGGCCGGGTGGATGGACTTGTCTATCAGGAAAAAGAACAGAAACGCGGTTTCCTGGCGACGCTCCTGAAATAACAGGGAGGCTCCATGGAAAATGAACCGCTCTTTCAACTTCTGTGCTGCGGTCAGACATTTGTTTGGGGCGTCCTGACAGGGGTCTGGTATGAAGTGCTGGGGTTTCTTCGAATGCTCGACCGTTTCTGGCTGACTGCTCTGTGTGATGGCCTGTTCTGGGTGACGGCTGCTGTTGCCACCTTCCTGTTTTTTCTGCACCTCAATGGCGGTGCACCGCGTGGATTCCTGTGGTTGTCTATGGCGATGGGTATGGCGGTCGTCCATTGGATGGCGAAAAGACTGCTCGACGACCTGAAAAAACGGGTGGCCGAAGGCGTACAAACGGCCAAAAGACGGAGAAGGATCGTTCGTCGGGAAAAAAACACCTGAAAAACCCAAAAAATTTTTTCGGAGCCTATTCCATTTTTCCGCTATTTGGTATATAATGAAAGAGATACGAAACAGCATCTGAATGTCCCCGGAGGATTGCGATGAAAAACAAAAGAAAAAGCTGGATGAATTTTATCCTGAAAACAGCTGCGGTGATGGTTGGACTGTATCTGGGCGCGACGTATCTGTCGCTCAGCGCAGAGCTGGAGGAAGCGCAGGCGCAATATGCGGAACTGCGGAATGCGCACGCGCTTGTGCAACAGGAAACCGCGGAACTGGAAGACCTGGTCAATGGCGGGATTACAGACCGCTACGTGATCAGTGTCGCCAGACAAAAAGGGTATATTCTGCCCGGCGAGCATGTCTATATCGATATCTATGGCCAGTAATCATTCAGATCCTGAACACAAAGGAGAATACAATCCTGTATGAGTTTCACAGAAGGCGAAATTGTCAGCGGCAAAGTCACCGGTATCACAAAATTCGGTGCATTTGTCACACTGGAAGGCGGAAAATCGGGCCTGGTGCACATCTCGGAAATTGCGGATACATATGTCAATGATATCCACGAATTTCTGACAGAAGGCCAGGAAGTCAAGGTCAAGGTTCTGCCGTCGGACAAAGAAGGACGAATCAATCTGTCCATCAAAAAAGCAGCGGAGCATTCCAAAGAACGCACGGCGGCTCGTCCGCAGACACGCACCTCGACCAGACCGGCCTCTTTCGAACCGTTCAATCGAACACCCGCTACACCGTCCACCGGCGACAGCTTTGAAGACAAACTGCGCGCTTTTATGAAGGACAGCGAAAGCAAAATGTCTGATATGAAAAATCCGCCGGAAAAGAAGGGCGGTATGCCGCGCCGGATGCGAACCAAACAGTAAATACAGAGAAGCCTTTGGGCGGGGATTCCTCCGCCCTTTTCTGCGTAAAAAAGTGGGTGTGCGCAGAAATACGCACACCCGAAGTGGGGTGGGGATAAAATATGAGCAATGAAAACTGCCTCACACCCATAGAATATCACGAAACGTATCCGAAATTTGTCGTTTTCTGACAAATGAAACAAAAAGAATCGTTTCTGCTTTTGAAAACTACGCTTTGTAAATTCTTTTGCCATCATTCGGGAATGTCTTTCCATTCCTGCAAATCTGTGGTATAATAAAGATGCGTTGCACGGGTGACGCATTTCAGATTGCTTCACACATGGAGGAAAAAACTATGAATTCTGTTGCGTTCCCAGAACTGGGGCTGGAGTTCACGCTGAAAAAAACAGCGTTTTCCATCGGTTCACTGAACATCCAATGGTATGGAATTATCATCGCATTCGGTTTTGCTCTGGCTGTGCTGTACTGTCTGCGCCGTGCGCCGAAATTCGGCATCAATCCGGACAACCTGATCGATATGACACTGATTGCAACGCCGGTCGCTATCATCGGCGCCCGACTGTACTATGTCGTTTTTAACTGGTCCCAGTTCCGGGACAATCCCAAAACTATGATTGAAATCTGGAACGGCGGCATCGCCATTTACGGCGCCCTGATTTTCGGATGCATCGCCGCCTTCGTCTACTGCAAGCTGAAAAAGATCAACGTCTGGAACGTCCTCGATTTGACGGTGCTTGGCGTGATGATTGGCCAGATCATCGGGCGCTGGGGCAATTTCGTCAATGCGGAAGCCTATGGCGAAACCGTTGAAAACTGGATTCTGGGAATGTCGATCAACGGGGGACTGACGGTTCATCCATTCTTCCTCTATGAGTCGCTCTGGAACCTGGTTGGATTTGTCCTTCTGCACTTCCTCTCAAGAAAACGCCGCTTCTATGGCCAGACCTTCCTGTCCTACGTCACATGGTACGGCCTTGGCCGCGGCATCATTGAAGGAATTCGCGGCGGTGATACACTGATGCTTTTTGATTCAGGTCTGCGCGTTTCTCAGATATACGGTTACCTGTCTGCGTTGGCCGCATTCGGTATCTTGATTTACAAGCTGTTTTTTGCGGAACGCGGCGATGCAATCCTGCTGCTGTCCGATGAAGAAATCCTGGAGAAGAGCGCAGTGGCGGAGGCCAAACAGCTCGTTGCCGAAAGCGAAGGAACGGCGACTGATGAAGAAGCACCCGCTGAAGCAGCCGAAGAACCGGCTGACGATGAGGAATCGTCTGCCGAAGCAACCGAAGAACAGAAAACAACAGAGTCGGAGGAATGAACAAGTGGCAATCATCATGGATGGCAAGGCTCTTGCCGCAAAAAAACGAGCACAGATCAGGGAACGGGTGGCATCCTTTGTCGAACAGGGCGTGACACCTGCGTTGGCCGTTGTCATTGTCGGAGATAATCCTTCCTCCAGATTCTATGTCAACAACAAGAAAAAAGACTGCGCAGAGTGCGGAATCCGCAGCATCGAAAAAGCACTGCCTAAGGAAACAACGGAAACCGAACTGCTGGACGTTCTGGCGGAATTGAATGAGGATCCGACCGTTGACGGAATCATTGTGCAGCTGCCGCTGCCCAAACATATTGACGAACGTCGCATTCTTGAGGCCATCTCACCGAAAAAGGATGTCGATGCCTTCCATCCTGAAAACGTCGGCCATATCATGATCGGTGATTACCATTTCCTGCCGTGTACACCGGCCGGTGTCATGGAACTGTTCAAGGAATACGGCATTTCGCTGTCCGGCAAACGCTGCGTCGTCATTGGCCGCTCCAATATCGTCGGAAAGCCGCAGGCCATGCTTCTGCTGCAGCAAAACGGTACTGTGACGATTTGCCATTCCAAAACGGAAAATCTGGCTGAAATTACCCGACAGGCCGAAGTCATTGTGTGTGCGGTTGGCCGGGAAATGTTCCTGACAGGGGATATGGTTTCGGACGGCTGTGTCGTGATTGACGTTGGCATGAACGTGAAGGCCGACGGAAAGCTGACCGGAGACGTGGACTTTGAAGCCGTCTGCAAGCGCGCTTCGTACATCACACCGGCACCGGGTGGCGTCGGCCCGATGACCCGGGTGATGCTGCTCCAGAACACTCTGAAAGCCGCAGAACGCAGACTGGCTGCGGCTTCGTCTGCCAATTGAAACGGAAAATAAAAGAAATACAGCATCTACACCTTGATTTTTTGCAGAAAACAGAGAATCCCTCTTGACAAACCCAGAAAAAACCTGTATAATATAAAAGCCGTTTTGCTATGGTAGAAGTCTGTGCATTGCTGCAGCACCGACGCAAGCGGGAGTCGGGTGTTCCACCAGAAGACGAGGAAAAAGGAGATAAGAAATTATGTATGCAGTCATTGAAGCCTGCGGAAGGCAGTACAAGGTCCAGGATGGCGACGTTCTTTTCATGGAAAAGCTCGGAGCCGAAGTTGGCGAAACCGTCCGTTTTGACAAAGTTGTTTTTCTCTCGGACAGCGATGAATCTGTCATCGGCAATCCCTATGTTGCAGGTGCAGTCGTTGAAGCAGAAGTCCTGAAACACGCAAAAGCAAAGAAGATTCGTGTCTTCAAATACAACGCAAAGAAAAACTACAGACGCCGTCAGGGTCACAGACAGCCGTATACGAAGGTTCAGATCAAGAAGATCGCCCGCTAAACCTGTCGTATGACAACCATTCTCTTTACCAGAGCACATGGCAGATATGTCGCACTTCAGGCAGAAGGCCATAGCGGATATGCAGAAGCTGGTTCGGATATTGTCTGTGCTGCCGTAACAACGGCGTTTGGTCTTGTAGAATGTGCGGTCAATGATGTCGCAAAAGCCGGTGCAACCGTCACCTGCTCGGAAAAAGATACAAAGCTCAGCCTGACCTTACCGCCTGATATGACGGAGAAGCAGCGTGAGATCTGCGACAGTATCATGAGCGCCGCGTATTTGTGGCTTTCAGAAAATTTGAAACAATATCACGCATATGTCCGGATTTCTGTTTCGGAGCAATGCGAATCAAAACGGAGGAAATAAGATGCTTAGAATTCAACTTCAGTTTTTTGCACATAAAAAAGGTGTTGGTTCCACGAAGAACGGCCGTGACAGCGAATCCAAACGGCTCGGCACCAAAAAAGCGGATGGCCAGTTTGTCGTAGCCGGTAATATTCTGGTTCGTCAGCGCGGCACAAAGATTCATCCGGGTACAAACGTCGGCATCGGCGGAGACGATACCCTGTTTGCCAAGGCAGACGGTCAGGTTCGTTTTGAACGCGTTGGCAGAGATCGCAAAAAGGTTTCTGTCTATCCGGTTGAGTAATTCTGACGCTTTCCAATGAAACGGGTTTCCGGTTTCGTTGGAATCGTGCAGACTCTCTCGAATTGGATCATAGAAGCACCGGCGCCGGGTCGGGCGATATGGCGTTTTGCTTGTCGTCTGATTCTGTGTCGGTGCTTTTTCTTGTTGATAAAAGGAAAGAAGGCGAAACCGATGTTTGTGGATATCGCAGAAATTCTTGTGCGCGCAGGCCGCGGCGGAAACGGTGCGGTCGCGTTTCACCGTGAAAAATACGTTCCCGCAGGCGGGCCGGATGGCGGTGACGGCGGTGACGGCGGCGATGTCATTCTGAAAGTCGATGACCATATGTCCACCCTGATGGACTTCAAATATCAGCGAAAATACATCGCACCCAATGGTGAAGACGGCCGCGGCGCACGTTGCTTCGGAAAGGCCGGCAAACCGCTGGTGATTCGTGTCCCGCGGGGGACACTTGTCCGCGATAAAGAAACCGGCGCACTGCTGGCCGATATGAGTGAAACCGAAACCTTTACGGTAGCCAGAGGCGGCCGCGGCGGATGGGGCAATACCCACTTTGCCACGCCGACCAGACAGGCTCCGCGCTTTGCCAAGTCCGGGCTGGACGGCGAAGAGCGCCGCGTCATTCTGGAACTGAAGCTGCTGGCAGATGTCGGCCTGGTGGGGTTCCCGAATGTCGGCAAATCGACCCTGCTCAGTATCATCAGCGCAGCACGCCCCAAAATTGCAAATTACCATTTCACAACGCTCGTACCCAACCTGGGTATCGTTTCTGTGGGCGATCATACGTCCTTTGCCGTCGCGGATATTCCCGGTCTGATCGAAGGCGCTTCGGACGGTGCCGGGCTTGGAATCGACTTTTTGCGCCACGTCGAACGCTGCCGTCTGCTGATTCACGTGGTGGACGTTTCCGGCAGCGAAGGCAGAAATCCGATTGAGGACTTTGAACAGATCAACTCGGAGCTCTTCCTGTATTCGGAGGAACTGGCCAAACGCCCGCAGATTGTTGCAGCCAATAAGTCTGACCTCATCGAAGATGAAGCTCTCTACGAGAGCTTTGTACAACACTGCACTTCTTATGGATATCCGGTGCTGCGGATTTCTGCCGCAACGACTTCCGGTGTGCAGGAACTGGTCAACCTGACGGCTGAAATGCTCCAAAAGCTGCCACCGATCAGGATTTATGAACCGGATCCCATTCCGGAGGAAACGATCGAAGAAGCGCCGTTTACCATTTCAAGACGCGAAGATGGCGCCTATGTGATTTCTGGCAAGAAATTGCTGGCCGCCATTGCCATGGTTGACCCGGACGACTATGAATCGCTGAACTATATGCAGCGCGTTCTGAGAACCAACGGCGTATTCGATCAGCTCGAAGCTATGGGAATTCAGGAAGGCGAGACCGTCTCGATCAACAATTTTGAATTTGAATACATTCGCTGAGCGCAGCCCAAACGCGGCAGGAACGGGTGCTGCATCGGCTTGAACAACATCCTCGTACGTTCCCGAACCTGTTTTTGTGAGGATGGAAGGAGGACACAGCGCCATGCATTTACCGGAAGAATCCATGCAACAGTATCCGCTTCAGGTGGATGTTTCCATGTACAATCCAAACGGCATCTTTTATCCGGCTTCTATTCAGCGGATGGCCTTTTCCATGATCTCTTCGCACCTGAAGCACCTGCAAATGGACAACTCGAAACTGACCCGTCAATATGGCATTTCATGGGTGATGCTTTCCTTCAGTGCAGAAATCTGTCGCCCGCTGTCGCTGACAGAGACATTCGAAGGCCGTACCTGGCACGTGTTTGCAAAACCACCGATTTGTCGGCGCGATTTTCTGATTTCCGATTCGAAAGGGCCCGTTGTCAAGGGCGCCACCTATTCGACAATGGTGCATATCGAGACGCGGCGCATCTGCACAGATCGTGCATTGCTGCGGAAGATGGAGCTTGAAAACGGCGACCCAATCCTTCAGGCGACGCACCGTGCACCCGCTCTGCCTGTTGACAGCACGGATGCCGGTCAGCGCACTGTGTTTCCGAGCTGGATTGACGGCGTCGGTCACGTCAATAATCTCCGTTATCCGGAAATGGCATACGATACTCTGACAAGGGAGGAACGCCTGAAGGTGGACTGCTTCCGCAGAATGGACGTCTGGTTTCAGCATGAATTGACAGAAGGCGCAAACTGCCGACTGCGAAAAGCCAGTGCGCCGGATTCCATCCTGGTCTGCGGACAGATGCCGACCGGCCAGCCGTCCTTCACGATGCGGCTGATGCTGTGCGGCCTCTGATGTCAAAATCTCAAAGCACCCAAAGAGGACTTTTAAAAAAGTCCTCAGCAGACAGACAAAATGTCACGAATCTTGTTCATGCATGGGCGGCGTCTGCCGGTCATGCGGTACAAACGGACGCGTTTTCTTCGGCCGAGAACTACCTGTTCCACTATGCGTAGGAAAGCGACTATGATGAATGTGCCGTGATTCAACAGGGCTCCCATGAAGCATTTGTCGCCGATACAGACGGTACATACTACGAGCTGTGGAACGCACAGATGCAATGTTATTCGAAATAGGCCAAAACCAACAGGCCATCCAGACAACCGCTGCAATTTTCATCCCCTATGGGGATGGAGGCTGCAGCGTTTTTTTGCAATAACCACCAGAGCGACGCCAACAGAAACAGACAGATTCTGCACCAAAAACGCGGTATCATAAACGCACAGCAGAAAGGAGGGCGAGGCACATGACTCTGTACCTGGATGTTCTGTTCCTGGTCAACCTGATCGCAGACGATATGCTGCTGCGCATGACGGCCAAACTGACCGGTCACCCGTTCAATCGATTAAGGCTGCTGCTGGTTGCTGCTGCTGGTGCCGGATATGCCGTCGTCAGCTGTATGCCGTGGGGGCAGGCTTTTGCGCATCCAATCGTCCATCTGGCATGTGGGTGGGGAATGGGAATGTGCGCCTTTGGCTGGCGGCGCACCGGATGCCGGAAAACACTCGTGTTTTTTCTGCTGTCCTTCCTGTTAGGTGGCGTCGCTTTCGGACTGTCCCTGCTTACTGGCGGCATGATCGGATTCTGGCAGGGCGCACTGTATCTCCACGTTTCGTTCCCGATGCTGATGCTGACCATTGCGGCGGTCTACGCCGTGATCAGCGTGGTGAGCGCAGTGGCCGTTCGCCGTGCAAACAGCGGAGCCGATATCTATCAGGCGGATGCAGTCCTTCAGGAGAATCATGCACACTTTTCGGTGCTGGCCGATACGGGCTGCATGGTGGCAGACCCGCTGACCAACCGACCGGTCATGCTGGTGACGTTGGAGGCTGTTGCAGACATATTGCCGGACGCGTTTCAAAACGCCATACGACTGGGCGACGACCCGGCAGATATCGTTCGAAAATTCACCTGCTACGGAAAGCCCATTCATCCGGTTTTCTGCCGGGGAATCAGCGGAACGACAGAAATGCTGCCCTGCTTCCAGCCGGACGGTTTAACGGTCAACGGAAAGGCGTGTCAAGCGGTATTGGCGGTCTTTCCATCTAAATTCGATGACGCAGAGGGCTTTCAGGCGATTGTCCATCCCAACGCGATCGAAGCATTTTCAAACAGGAGGTAGGGAGCAGATGGGGCGGTTGTGGTATCGAATTCAGTTCATTTTTGATTGGGTAGGCACATGGCTCGGACGGAATATTCCGGCTCCGGTTTTGTACATCGGCGGCAGCGACACACTGCCACCACCCCTGTCAGCGGAAGAAGAGTCATATATGATGGCGCATTTTTACACAGATCCGCAGACCGTGCAGCGCATTCTGATTGAAAGGAATCTGCGGCTCGTCGTGTACATTGCCAGAAAATTTGAAAATACCGGTGTCAACATCGAAGATCTGATCTCCATCGGAACGATTGGCCTGATCAAAGCGATTCGAACCTTTCGGCCGGAAAAGAATATCAAACTGGCTACCTATGCATCCCGTTGCATCGAAAATGAAATCCTGATGTTTCTCCGAAAAAATGCAGCGCGAAGAAATGAAATGTCCATCGATGAACCGCTGAACGTGGACTGGGACGGAAACGAACTTCTGCTGTCGGATGTGCTCAGCAACGGGGAAGAGGACGCCCTCAGAAGCATGGAGGACGAGGTTGATCGCCAGCTGTTGAAGGCAGCTGTGAATCACCTGTCGGAGCGGGAACGGCTGATTATTTCCATGCGCTTCGGCCTGTTTGGACAGAAGGAACGGACGCAAAAGGAGGTGGCAGACCAGCTTGGCATTTCACAATCCTACATTTCTCGACTGGAGAAGCGTATCATTGCGCGGCTGAAAAAGGAAATCCTCCTGGAAATGTGATACATGACATGGTATGAATTCCGTTTTGTGCGGCAATAATAGGGTCATTCAATCCCAATGCAGAAATGAACTGCGGAAAGAGGAAGGGGCTGCACGGAACGGTATGGCACACAACAAGGTTGTGATCTGCGGCGTCAATACGTCCAAACTGAAAATTCTGAAAAATGAAGAAATCAATCGCCTGCTAAAAGAGACGAAGGAGGGCAATCAGGCGGCGCGGGAGGAACTGATAACAGGCAATCTGCGGCTGGTTCTGTCCGTGATTCAACGGTTCACCAATCGGGGAGAAGCGCCGGATGATCTGTTTCAGGTCGGCTGTATCGGTCTGATGAAGGCAATTGATCACTTCGATATTACCTTGAACGTTCGCTTTTCCACCTATGCGGTTCCGATGATCATTGGGGAATTGCGTCGCTACCTTCGGGATAACAGTGCCATCCGTGTGAGCCGATCGCTGCGGGATACTGCGTATAAAGCGCTGCAAATCCGCGAGAATTTCACCAATACAAACCGGCGCGAACCGAATATTGATGAAATTGCCAAGCTGATGGATATGAAAAAGGAAGAAGTGGTGTTTGCTCTGGATGCCATCAGCGATCCGGTCTCCCTGTTCGAACCGGTCTATGCCGACGGAAACGATACCGTTTGCGTGATGGATCAGGTGCGGGATCCGGATAACAACGACGAAGCCTGGCTGGAACACGTGGCACTCTCCGAGGCACTGAATCGTCTGTCGGAGCGTGAACGGAAAATCTTATCGATGCGATTTTATAATGGCAAAACACAGAACGAAGTCTCGGAAGCCATTGGCATCAGTCAGGCGCAGGTATCCCGTCTGGAAAAAGGCGCACTGGAACGCATCCGACGAAATCTGTAGCGGCCAACATCATGCATTCGAGTGTAGAATATGAGACGACTCCATCGAAAAAAAGCGCCCGAATCGAAATTCGGGCGCTTTTTTTTCGATGGAATATCGGGTCGAATTTGTGCGTTGTCAGCCAAATGCACAGTTACCGGATTTTCCGGCACTCCAGATAATACCGCTTGTCCGATGCGTGTCCCATGGAAAACGCCTTGCGGGGCAGGGTGCCATCGCGTTCCACCACGTCAAACAGAGCGTGCTTGTCAAAAACCGGGAGGAGGAAGGAAATGCAGCCGGGCTGTTTGCCGAGCGAACAGGCCGTTTCATCACCGTGAATATAATCGACTTCACCGCCGTGCTTTTCGAGATACAGGTCAATCTGATGCTGCAGTGCGCCGCAGGCCAACGAATTGCCGCAGGCCGGCAGGGAGAGATCGCCTTCCTCGTCTGCACAGATATAATGCACCGTGAAATCGGTTCCGTTCAAAGAGCGGAGCTCCTGCAGCAGCTGATGCGGATCCACATGGAAAACAGAACGATGAATGGGCTCGAATATCAGCGAATCGTCGCGAATGTCGCCCACCTCGGCCAAAGCGTATCTGGCCGGATGGTTGGCCGCAGCTTCAGCACCGATGTCGGCCTTGATGGCTTCATAGCAGGCTTTTGCTGCTGCCAGAGAATGATTGCCGTCACCGACTGCGATGCGAATGGAGCCGGAAAGTGATTCAAAAGCTGCGCAGACGCGGTCGGCATCCTCGCCGGAAAGCAGATAGCCCGTAATGTGACCGCCGCCCTGCATCAGATCAAAGTCGTAGACCACCGGGCAATTGTCCGTGTCAATCTGGGAAAATACCTTTTCTGCGGTGTCATGAATCAGCAGCATGATGTGCGGCAACTCAAGCGATGCGTTTTCACGGATATGGACGCGGGGCGGTATGCGGCTCAAAACGGTTTTTTCTGTGGCACGGATGGGGGAAACTGAACCAGCGTTATAATCGTATGCTTCGAGGTCAACCGCGCCGACCAGTCCGTGACGGACGCGGCCGGACGGCAGTCGACGTTCCGTATAGATCAGCGAATGCGGGAATACGCGGAAGAGATCCGACTGCTGATACGCCAGCATGGTTTCATTGATTTTGGCAATGCGTTCTTCCACGCGATCATTCAGGTAGATTTCCGGCAGCGTAATGTGGTAGGTGCTGGGACAATCAGCCGTCTGCTCCTCAACGCTGTTCCAGTAATCCGGCTCGGATGTGAACTGGTCACAGGCCACAACGCTCCATGCGGGAAGCAATTCCTCTTTCGGAATCAAAATTTCCGCGGGAGAAAAAATAGGTGAATTCATAAAAAACTCCTTTTCCCCGTCGAAACGCTTCGACGGAAAGAATCATTAGAAACCGGCTGGGATTTCTTTATTCTGAAACAGATGGAGTCTGTTCAGGTACAAATTGTTTGGGGAACGCTTCCGCGAGCTTTTGAATCAGCTTATCGCTGGGTTCGATGAACAGCTTGTATTTTTCGTGGGCGCTGACAATGCACCAGATGCACCAGGCGTTGCTCTTTCCGCGCAGGGAGGAACAGGCGTTGACAGCAATAAAATCGCCGGACGGGACTTTGCCGCCTGTCTGATTGGCTTTGGCAATGCAGCGAATCATATCGTTCGTCAGCACAGCAATGCTTTTCTGGCGGACGCCTTCGCCGCGTGTTACAGAAAAAGTGGTGGTGTCCAGCGAATATGTGTGAACCGTCATGGTGTATCGATAGAGCAGATACAGCATCCCGCCGACAAACAGGATGATAAACAGCTCGATAAAGACACGGTATTGTTCCAGAGGAATGCTTCTTGCGAGCAAAACCGTGACAAGAATGATGCCAAGGCAGAGCAGAAAGGCATGGCCAGACTTGATTTTTGATGTACATTTTTCAGTGTATTGCATGGAATCGAACCTCCGGCTGACACAGGGTTAGGTGTCATTGTATGTGTTTCCTGCATATGATAAACAGGAATCCGCAGAAAGGTGGAATGGAACATGGAACAGGATCTTTCGAAATGGATCGGAAGTCTGCCGAATCAAAGCGGCACAGAGAAGCTGCAGGAGCATCTGGAGGATCTGAGGCACTTTGCTGATTCTCCGGAAGGAAAAAGGATGGTGCAGGCCATCGGAAAACGAGGCGGAGCCAGTGTACAGGCAGCAGCAGAGGGGCTGAAACGTGGGGACGCCGATGCGGTGAAAAACCTTGTCACGTTTCTGCAAGGTTCAAAAGAGGGAAAGGCACTGGTGAAGGAAATCAAGAAGATCACGGAACCATGGGAACGTTGACCATGGAGCATACGGGTGATGCGCTGACGCGCATTTTGAATTCGCCGGAGAGTCTGCAGAAAATTGCTGAAATCGCAAAAGCGCTGCAAGCAGAAGGTGCTGCTGAACAGAGTCTGGCGACAGATGACGTGGAACAGCCGCCGATGACTCAAACGGATACCGGGTCAAACGGAGAACTGACATCACTGTTGGACAGATTGCAAGGAAATCCGACAACGATGAAACTGATCACAGCACTCATGAACAGCTATGGACAGAGCGACCGACAAACCCGACTGTTAGAGGCGCTGCGCCCGTTTGCACACGGAAAGAACGCCGGGACAATCAATCAGGCCATCCGAGCAGTCCGGATAGCCAAAACTGCAAGAGCCATTCTTGCAAATTGGGGAGAAGGTGATCATCTTGTTTGAAGAGCGGGAGACGGCTGAACCCGGAGAATGGGTGCCTTATCAAAAAACAACGTGGAGCCGACTGGATTCCAACCAGGGTGAGGACAGTGCAAACGAACATCCGGAACCACCGCCGGAGCGTGATGAACGAATCCGAGCACAGGAACGGAACGTCGGCCGACAAATTTCCAGGCTGACCGGAAGCATTCGCAAGCTGATCACCCGCAATGAAGACCTCATTGTGCTGGCGGTTGTGCTGCTGCTGTTGAGTGACTGCGAGGATGATCTGGAATTCCTGATTGCCGCTGCCGTTCTGCTCTATCCGAAAATCGCGGAATTGCTTCACTGAGCGGATGCGCCGTTCGGCAGGAGAAATTCATGGGAGTCCAATTCGTCAAACGACTGGGAAGTGACCACAGTCGATAAGACCAGCGTACCGGCATCGTCATACGATTCGCAGCGAATCACCAGACCGCTGTCAATGGATACATAGCAGTGCTCTGTGAGGCCATATGGTGCGGTATAAACGAGATAAATCGTCCAGAGCTGATTCAACTCCCGAAAGGCCGTCTGTTGAATTTGTCGGGCGTTCAAATTTGTCAATGTCTCCACCGACGGCATTTTTGCTGTCTGGAATGCGGTGATGGCGCCGGTGTCAAAGGAGCGATATTGCTTCTGGCCGGTCAGCCAGCCATACGTCCTGTCATCGGTTACCAGATACTCGGTGGACTGCACACGATCCTGCATGGAAATGCGGAACATCCCGTTTTGGCTGCGAAGAGTGACCTGCGTGTCGAACTGCTTCCCGGCGGTATAAACGGACGTGGTATAGGACAGGGTATAAGTCTCCGGCAGCCGGAGCGAACCCAGAATGACGCCAACGGTTTCCGGAGTCAGCTGAAATTGCAGGTAGTTTTCCGGGTCATTCAATAACGCAGGCGTCAGCTGTATGTCCGCATTCGTATAAGACGGACTCGGCACGACGATGGACGGCCGTTCGCCGGAAGGAAGCGATGACAGCCAGAACACAGAAACCAGAGCCACAATGACAAAAATCGTGATGGCGGCAGCCAGTAAGGTTGTTTTTTTCTGTTGCAATCGAATCCCTCCTTTGCTGGCGTCAGATCGGACAAAACCGCTCCGGCGCAGGTTCACCGTAAAAATGGTGCAGAATTGCAGCAACAATGCGTTCGGATGCGTGCCCATCCCCGTAGGGATTGACTGCGTGCGACATGGTTGCATAGAGCGCAGAGTCTGTCAAAAGCCGCGAGACAGCCGATACAATCTGCTCCTTCTCCGTTCCGATCAGAGAAACCGTTCCGGCAGTGACAGCTTCGGGGCGTTCCGTCTCCGAACGGAGCACAAGCACGGGCTTGCCGAGGGACGGCGCTTCCTCCTGCAAACCGCCGGAATCGGTCAAAACCAGATCACTCTTTTGAATCAGGTTGATGCTGTCGTCTACCAGCAGCGGTTCACACAAATAAACCCGCTCGGTCTGCCCCAAAATCGAAGTGGCCGTCTGGCGTACCGTCGGACTGGGGTGCATCGGATACACAACGATCAGATCCGGGAAACGGTCAACCAGCTCCTGAATGGCGTACATGATGTTCTCCAACGGCTTGCCGTAGTTTTCACGGCGATGTGCCGTCAAAAACAGCAGGCGCTTCTGCCGGAGAGCGGGGTCATTCAAGAACGGCAGGCGGAAGTTATATGGCGTGCGGGCGAGCATATGCACGGTGTCAATGGCGGTATTCCCGGTGACGTAAATGGTGCCAGGGGCGCTCTCACGGAGGAGATTGGCCTCACTGGCTGCTGTCGGACAAAAATGCAGGTCAGCAAGGGGTGCAATTAGCCGCCGATTCATTTCCTCCGGGAAGGGCGAATACTTGTCATACGTTCTCAGACCGGCTTCGACGTGACCGACGGGAATTCGGGCATAATAGGCAGACAGCGCGCCGATGAAGGCAGAGGACGTATCACCGTGCACCAGAACGAGATCCGGCTGCGAATCCGCAAAAACCTTTTCCAGACCTTCCAGTGCGCGCACAGAAATCGACGTCAGCGTCTGACTCTGACGCATGATATTCAAATCGTAATCCGGGTGAATATCAAAGAGCGAAAGCACCGGGTCCAGAAGATCACGGTGCTGAGCAGTTACGGTCACGATGCTTTCAATTTGGGGATTTTGCCGAAGACACAACACAAGAGGCGCCATCTTAGTGGCTTCCGGTCGCGTCCCAAAAACACTCATGACCCGAAGCCGGTCGTGTGGTTGCTTCACTGTATTCACGTGCAACTCCTCATTCTTCTCTGGTTTCCTGGGCCTGCCCCTGATTCTTGGATTCGTGCAGTGCCTTCAGATGGCGTTCATGTGCCAGATACAGGCGAATTGCTGCCGCGGCAGAAATGAGAATCACAATCCCCATCAAAATCAATTTGATGGTGTTGCTGTTTGTCAGGAGAATGGCGGAAAGGCCAAGCACAGCACTGGCGGCATACAAAACGGCAACCGCCTGTTTCTGAGACATCCCCATGTCGATCAGCTTGTGGTGGATATGCCCGCGGTCAGCTTCCCAGGGCTTTTTTCCGTGAATCAGCCGACGAATGATGGCAATCAGGGTATCAAAAATCGGCAGACCAAGCACCAGGAAGGGGAGGCCGAAGTTCAAAAATGTGAACCATTTGAAATTGCCGGAAATCGAAACCGTCCCCAGAATAAAACCGAGAAACAGCGCGCCGGAATCCCCCATGAAGATTTTAGCCGGATTGAAATTGTAGGGCAAAAAGCCCAGACAGGCACCGGCGAGTGCAGCAATGATCAAAGCAGTTGCGGCATCACCTAGCTGTACAACGATCAGGAAGATCGAAAAGGACGCAATGGTCGAAACGCCGCAGGCCAGCCCATCCAGGCCGTCAATCAGATTGACGGCATTGGAGAGACCGACAATCCAGAGAATGGTCACAGGGATGGAAAGCGAGGACAAAAGAATCTGGCCGCCTTCGGCAAAATGGAAAAAGTCCGAGATGAAGTCAATGCGCAGACCACAGGCTACCGGAATCACGGCGGCGACAATCTGCCCCAGAAATTTCAGCTTGGCATCCAGCACGAAACGGTCATCGATTGCGCCCAGCAGAACAATCAACGAGGCACCCAGAAGAATCCCTATCAACTGCCTGGAAAGGTGACAGTTGATCAGGACGGCAATCAGAAATGCCAGATAGATGGCCAGCCCGCCCCAAAGGGGGATGGGCTTTTTGTGCATTCTTCGCGCATCTTTAGGGACATCAATGGCACCTGCACGGCAGGCAAGCTTCTTTACAAGCGGCGTGGCAATCAGAGCGATTCCGACAGCACAAAGGAATGCGAATAAGCAACGGAGCAGCGTGTCGCTGCTGAGTTTGGAAAACATGAACAGGATCCTCCTTCGAACTGCACGGTTCAGTTCGCAAAACGCGGTTTCCGGACAAAGCCGACTTTCTTATACACCTTTTCCAGCATCCGTTCAGCAGAACGTGATGCTTTGGCAGCACCGGCGGAATAGATGGATTCCAGATAAGCTTTATCCTTCAAAAGTGCATTGGCCTGTTCACGAATGGGGCGGAGCTTGTCGCAGGTCAATTCGCCGACGGCAGATTTGAATTCACCATAGCCCAGACCGTCAAATTCGAGAGCAATTTCGTCAAAGCTCTTTCCGCTCAGAGATGCGTAAATCGACATCAGGTTGGAAATGCCCTTTTTGTTTTCCGGGTCATAGCGAACGCACATATCGCTGTCGGTGACTGCGCGGCGGAATTTGCGCATAATGACGTCATCCGTATCCTTCAGCAGAATGCAACCGGAATCATCATCGGACTTGGACATTTTCTTGTCGGGCTCCGACAGGCTCATAATCCGCGCCCCGACCTTCGGAAGAACAGGCTCCGGCAGCGTGAAAACATCGCCGTACAGGTTGTTGAACCGCGTGGCAATGTCACGGCAGATTTCCACGTGCTGCTTCTGATCCTCACCGACAGGGACCACGTCTGTGTGGTACAGGAGGATGTCGGCGGCCATCAGCACCGGATAGGTAAACAGCCCGGCGTTGATGTTATCGGCGTGTTTGGCAGATTTATCTTTGAACTGCGTCATACGCGACAGCTCACCGAACATCGTGTAACAGCTGAGTACCCAGGAGAGCTCCGCATGAGCGGGTACATGGCTCTGAATAAACAACGTGCATTTTTCCGGATCCAGACCGGACGCGATATAATAAGCCAGCTGCTCCAGAGCATTCCGACGCAGCTCAGCCGGATCGAGCCGAATGGTGATGGAATGCATATCCACAATGCAGAAATAGGATTCATACTGCTCGACGAGATCCGTCCAGTTCTTGATGGCGCCCAGATAGGAGCCGAGGGTCAAAGCGCCGGTCGGTTTGATGCCGCTGAACTGAATCAGCCGCTTTTCATTGGTTTCCATGGTTTGTCTTGCTCCTTTTTGCAGTTCAGCGATTTGCGGCGAGATATTCCTCGGCCGTTTCACCCAAAATTTTCATACCGGATTCAATCTGTGCTTCGGTCGGCAACGAGAAGTTCAACCGGAAGGACGGTGAAATCTCTTTTTCGTCCGCACAGAAAGAAGCACCGGGCACCGCAGCGACCAGACGTTTGGAGGCCATATTGCAGAAGTCCATACTGTCAGAACCCTGCGGGAGCGAGCACCAGACAAACAGACCGCCGTCCGGTCGACCGACATAAACCTCAGAGGGGAAGAATCTGGCTGCAGCATCCAGCATGGCATCCCGCTTCTTGACATAAAGCGAACGAATGGATGCAATGTGCGCATCGAGATCATAACGGCGCAGATATTCGGAAATGACCATCTGGAAGAAGAGGTTCGTATGAACGTCGCTGACCTGCTTGGCAACCGTCAGCTTTGAGATGAACGTACGATCTGCCAGGACATAGCCAACACGAATGCCTGGCGCAATGATTTTGGAGAAGGAGCCAACGAAAATGACATGGCCGTCACGATCCAGACTCTTGATCGTCGGCACATCTGCTCCAGAGTAGCGCAGCTCAAAATAGGGGCTGTCTTCCAGAATCATGAAATGATACTGCTCAGCCAGCTCCAGCAAACGCTGACGTTTGGCCAGGCTCATGGTGACACCGGACGGATTCTGGAAGGTCGGAATGACGTACAAAAGACGCACACGCGAATCCTGACGGAGATAAGCCTCCAGAGCCTCCGTATCGATTCCGTCTTCCTGAACAGGAATGCCGTGGAGATTCAAGCCATAGGAGCGGAACGCATTCAGTGCGCCGACGAAACTGGGGTTTTCGCAGACAACGGTATCTCCGGCGTTGCAGAGAATTTTCGCCGTCATTTCAATTCCCTGTTGCCCGCCGGAGACAATGATCAGATCGTCGCGCTCAGAGCCTGTGGCGTACTTGGTCTGTATACGGTTGCGCATTTGTTCACGCAGCGGTGCATATCCTTCGGAAATGCCGTATTGCAGTGCCGAGGCGTAGTGGTAGCTGAGCAGCTCTTCGGAAATGTCGCGGATTTCGGCTGCCGGGAAAGATTCCGCAGCCGGATTGCCCGCTGCAAAAGAAATGACATCCGGATTCTGCGTGACTTTGAGAATTTCACGGATGGCGGATGGTGCCAGGGAACTGATTCGATCAGCAAATTGATATGTCATAATAAAAATGAGCCACCTTTCGTCGGATCTGTTCTCAGCACACTGAGATAGGCGTTTGAATCAGAAACGGGAAACAAAACGTCTATAAACGAACAAACAAAGAGTGCTGAAAATGATCTCTCTATATTCTATCACAAACGCTCGAAAATCGCAAGGCATTCTCCGGGGATTCAAGATAGCGTTCTGACGAAAATCATCGAATTATGCCGCACATCAGAAAGAATCGCATCAGAATGCCATCTACTTGCATTTCAGGAAGAAAAATGATATAATACAAGGTGTTTGCAGCGAAATCGGGGCGTACATGAGAGCGCCGCGCGCTCCCGTTTTTCTCTGTTTCAGTACATCAGAGTTGGGTGGAATCTGTACCGTGTATTTGAAATCGCTGGAGCTGTATGGCTTCAAATCTTTTCCGGATCGGGTCAAAATTGATTTTGGCTCCGGGTCAACCGGGATTGTTGGTCCAAACGGCAGCGGGAAATCGAATATTTCTGATGCAATTCGCTGGGTTCTTGGGGAACAGTCCTCCAAAATGCTGCGGGGCAACAAAACGGAAGACGTTGTGTTCAGCGGCACGGAAAAGAGAAAACCACTGGGCATGGCTGAGGTTTCGCTGGTCTTTGACAATACGGCGCATTTTCTCAAAAGCGACGCGGACGAGGTCACCATTACCCGTCGGTATTACCTCTCCGGAGAAAGCGAATATCGAATCAATAAAAAACAGGTTCGCCTCAAAGACGTCCGGGAATTATTCATGGACACCGGCCTTGGGCGGGACGGCTATTCCGTCATTGGTCAGGGCAAGATCGACGAGATTCTGTCGCAGAAAAGCGAAGACAGACGTGAAATTTTCGAAGAGGCTGCTGGTATTTCAAAATATCGGGTTCGCAAGGAAGAAGCGGAACGCAAGTTGACGAACGCGGCAGACAATCTGACGCGTCTGGTGGATATTATTTCGGAGCTGGAAGTCCAGATTGTCCCGCTGGAAAAAAAGGCTGCCCGTGCTGCAACCTATTTGCTGCTCCATGACGAGCTACGTGACCTGGAGACCGATATCTGGTCTGAACGTCTGGAAGAACTGAAAACGCAGATGACCAAAGCGTCTGGCAACTTGAAAATCTGTGAAACCATGCTGGCCGAATCCAGAATCTCGCTGGAACGTTTTTATCAGGAAGCAGAAGCAGCGACGGAAGCCGTTGCCGAAGGAAACAGCAAGGCAGAGATGCTTCGCCAGACCCTGCGGGAACAGGAGGCAACGCTCTCTGAGCTGGATGCAGCGGCGGCAGCTGCCGGAGCCAATGCCCAGCACCTTGAATTGCAGAAAACTCGTTTGAGCAGAGAATTGACGGAAAAGGAAAGCGCCGGCGAGCAGTACAGACAGCAGCTGCAAAAGAATCTGGACGATCTGGCGCAGCTCGAACAACAGAAAAAGTCTTGCGAAGACCGTTTGAATCAGCTCTATGCACAGAGCGAAACGCTGGCACGTGAAATGGGAGACTCTGCCCGGCAGCTGGAGGGTCTACGCGCCGAAGAAGCCATCCTCCGTATGGACATCGAAGAGACCAAAAACGACCTGTCCGCGGTTCAGACGCTTTCCCATGAGTTGGAAACGAGACAGTCGGAGGAAGCAGATGGATTGGCAACGGCGCAGTCGGAGCTGGAAGCGGAACAGGCGACAGCTACCAACGTTGCAGCACATCGCGCCAAGCAGCAGGAAAATGTGGACGAGCTGCGCAATGCATGGAATGGCTACCAGCTGCTGATTAAACGCCGTGAAACCGTGTCGAAGGAAGCCAATGACGAAAAGCTGCGATTGACCATGGAAGTCAGCAACCTGACCTCCAGACACAAAATGCTCTCTGATCTTCAGCGCGATTATGAAGGATATTCCAAAGCTGTCAAAACACTGATGCAGCTGCACGGTCGAGGGACGATGCCCGGCATCTGCGGGACGGTTGGTGAATTGATTCGGGTGAATCCGGAACATACGCTCGCGATTGAAACGGCTTTGGGCGGCGCATTGCAGAATGTGGTAACACGAACGGAAGAAGATGCAAAAGCAGCCATTGAGTACCTGAAACGAAGCGATGCCGGCCGGGCGACTTTTTTGCCAGTTAGCGCGATTCACGGCAACGTTTTGCAGGAGAATGGCCTATCCGCTGAATCGGGCTTTGTTGGGATTGCAGTCGAACTCTGCACGTTTGAACCAACCTATACTGGCATATTCCATTCGCTGCTTGGCCGAACGGCTGTCTTTGACAGCTTGGATTCCGCTGTCCGCACCGCGAAAAAACGCGGACACCGATTCCGGATTGTGACCTTGGACGGACAGGTCATCAACGCAGGCGGCTCCATGACCGGCGGCAGCGCGGGCCGCAACACCGGGATTCTTTCCCGCGCCAATGACATTCAAAAACTGGAGGAAAACCTCCGAACCCTGACAGAACAGAAAAAACAGGCTGAAAAACGTGTGGAAGAAGCGGAACGCCAGCTGAAAGAGGTTCGTTACCAGTTGACGTCTGCGGAGGATGAAATTCGTTCAGCGGAGGATCAGCTGCTTTCGCTGAATCTGGCTGTTCAGCAGCAGGAAAAGCTGATTCTGTCCAGTCGGGAAAAAGTGGAAACCCTATCCAAAAACCGTGACCGCACCAGAGAGCGTGTAGAGGAACTGGAGCGCCAGGCCGTAGAGCTACAGAACCGAATCCACGAGCTGACGACTCAAATGGATGCGCTGCAGGGAAAGACGCAGGCTCTGTCCGGTCAACAGTCAGATACGGAGCAGCAGCGAAGCACGCTCTCAGAAAACATTACAGATCAACGTGTCCAGCTGGCATCCCTGACAACGCAAACCGATCATCTCCGTGAAACGGTGGATGCTGTGAAAAAGCAAATTGCAGATGCGCAGATGGCCGGTCGGGATGTTCGGAGTGAAATGGAAAAAATCGCCGATGATCTTCGACGCCTGGAAGAAGAACAGACGGTTCGGACAGTCAGACAAGCCGAGTGCCGGAACGCCATCCAAACGCTTGAGGCAGACGTGGAACGTCTGCAAAAGCAGAGAATGGCTGATGAAGCTCGGAAAACCGAGTCGGATGCCAATGCCCGAACAGTTTCGGAACGCGTCATCCAGATGGAACGTGAATATACCCGCCTTGAAGCCATTGTCAATGACGGAGAGCAGGAACGCAAACGCATCTCTGATCAGATGTGGGAGCAATATGAACTGACACCGGGAGAAGCGGCGTCACGTGCAAAACCGGTGGAAAACCGCGCACAGGTTCAGCGCCGCATCGCGGAGCTGAAATCCAAAAAACGTGCGCTTGGCGATGTGGATACCGGAGCCATTGACGAGCTGAAGCAATTAAAAGAACGGTATGCATATCTGACGGCACAACAGGCTGATCTTGCAAAATCAACGCAGGAACTCACAGACCTGATTGATGGCATCACGAATGAAATGAAAACACTGTTCGAAACGACCTTTGACGAGGTCAGTGATTCATTTGGAACGGTGTTCCGTGAAATTTTCGGCGGAGGCCGCGCGGAACTCGTGCTTGCAGACCGCAGCGATGTGTTAAACTGCGGCATCGAGATCCACGTACAACCGCCCGGAAAAAGCCTGAAAATTCTGAGTCTGCTTTCCGGTGGCGAAAAAGCACTGGTTGCCATTGCACTGTATTTTTCAATTTTGCGTATTCGACCGGCACCGTTTTGTGTATTGGATGAAATTGATGCAGCTCTGGATGAAAAGAATGTCGCTCGCTTTGCGGCATATCTGAGCCGATTCGCAGAGAAAACACAGTTCATTCTGATTACGCACCGGCGCGGAACCATGGAAATCGCTGACCGCATCTATGGCATTACGATGCAGGAACAGGGGATTTCCAAGGTGATTCCGCTTGATATGGCCGAAGTCGAAAAACGCTTCATAAAACAAACGGAAGGAGCTTAATCATGGGTTTCTTTGAAAAAATCAAGCAGGGACTGAAAAAAACAAAAGACAACATCGGCGCCATGCTGTCCGGAATTTTCTCCGGCCGCAAAGTCGATGAAGCGCTGATGGAAGAGCTGGAGGAAGTCCTCATTCTGGCCGATCTCGGCGTGGAATGCACAGAACGCGTCATGACAGATCTGCGGGAACGGATCCGCAGCAAGAAAATCGAAGCATCAGAAGATGTTCGAAATGAGCTGCGTGAAATCCTGAAGGAAATTCTGAAGGACTCCGGCGGGTCGCTGCGACTAACCACCAAGCCCTCTATTATCCTGGTCATCGGCGTGAACGGCGTCGGTAAAACAACGACAATTGGCAAAATCGCCGGTAACCTGACCGCCGAAGGCAGGAACGTTTTGCTGGCGGCGGGCGATACCTTCCGCGCTGCGGCGGCTGAACAGCTGACCATTTGGTCTCAGCGCGCAGGCGCATCCATCATTTCACGCGGAGAAGGCGCTGACCCGGCTTCCGTTATTTTTGACGCCATTCAGGCCGGCAAAGCACGCGGCACCGATGTGATTATCTGCGATACCGCCGGACGTCTGCACAATAAATCCAATCTGATGAATGAGCTGGCCAAGATTGACCGGATTATCAATCGGGAGCTGCCCGATGCCGATAAAGAGGTTCTGCTTGTTATTGATGCAACGACCGGACAAAACGGCCTGATGCAGGCGAATGAATTCCGGAATGTCGCCGGTGTGACCGGTCTGGTACTGACCAAGCTGGACGGAACGGCAAAGGGTGGAATTGCAGTCGCCATTGCCGCCTCCTGCGGTCTGCCGATTCGATATGTCGGCGTGGGTGAACAGATGGATGATCTGATGCCGTTCCAGGCCGATCAGTTTGTCGATGCTTTGATTTAGGAGGAAACGTATGCGATTCGAAAACAGACGTGCGGATGAAGCGCGCCCGCTGCACTTCACCGTGGGATATTGTGAATATCCGGCCGGCAGTGTTTTGATCGAAACAGGGAAGACACGGGTTCTGTGCAACGCGACCGTTGAAGAACGGGTGCCGCCCTATCTGATGAATACAGGGAAAGGCTGGGTAACAGCAGAGTATTCAATGCTGCCCGCTGCGACCAGGGAACGTACACGCCGCGATGTGCAGAACCTCAAGCTGTCTCCGCGGTCGGCCGAAATTCAACGCCTGATTGGGCGCTCCCTGCGCAGCGTCACAGACCTGCACGCGATCGACGGATTGACGATCACGGTGGACTGCGATGTGCTTCAGGCGGACGGCGGAACGCGTACCGCAGCCATTACCGGCGGTTACCTTGCGCTGTGGCTGGCCTGCCAGTCTTTGCAAAAGGAAGGACGCTTGACGACGAACCCGCTGCGGGCTGAGGTGGCCGCCGTCTCTGCCGGTGTTGTGGACGGACAGGTGCTGCTTGATTTGGATTATTCCGAAGACAGCCGTGCGGAAGCGGATTTCAATATGATCATGACATCGTCCGGTGAGATCATTGAGCTGCAGGGGACGGGTGAGGCGCGCCCGTTCAGCCGGGATGAGCTAAACCAGATGCTGACACTCGGCGAGCGAGCCATTGCGGATATGTGCAGAGTCAGGCGGGCATACATGTGCTGAAGCGTGTACTGGCCGCAACCAATAACCCCGGAAAGCTGACAGAGTTTCGCGCCATTCTGGAACCGCTGGGTTTTTTGGTTTGCTCCATGAAGGAAGCAGGAGTCTGTTCAGAACCGGAGGAGACCGGTAAGACGTTTGAAGAAAATGCGCGAATCAAGGCGTGTGCCGCGGCCAAAGCGGCTGGTTGTCTGGCACTGGCAGATGATTCCGGCCTGTGTGTGGATGCGCTGGACGGCGCACCGGGAATCTATACTGCACGCTTCGGCGGGGATGTGCCGCAAAACGAGAAAAACGCCCTGCTGCTGAAACAGCTGGAAAACGTTCCGGCCGAAAAAAGATCGGCTCGTTTCGTTTCAGCCGTCTGTCTTGCAAAACCGGATGGCTCCTGCACCGAGGCACAGGGCATCTGCGAAGGCTGGATTCTGACAGAACCACATGGAACGAGCGGGTTTGGCTATGATCCGATTTTTGCAGATCGGCAGGGTCGCTCGTTTGGGGAACTGCCATCGGAAGAAAAAAACCGGATTTCTCACCGCGCACAGGCCATGGCCGCACTGGCCGCTAAATTGACATCCCAAAGGGAGGAATAACAGATGTTGACAAGTAAACAAAGAGCGTTTCTGCGTTCGAAAGCCAATACATTGTCCCCGCTGACACAAATCGGAAAAGAAGGCGTGTCGCGTCAGTTGATTTCGCAGATTGACGGAGCACTTCGATCCCATGAGCTGATTAAACTGCACGTTCTGGAAAACAGCGGTCTGCAGGCACGGGAAGCCTGTGATGAACTCTGCGCAGCAGTCCATGCGGAGGGTGTCCAGTGCATCGGCCGAAAAATTGTAATTTACCGCAGAAATCCGGAAAAACCGATTTACGAACTGCCGGTCTGATGAAAAAGAACGAACAAATTGGCGTGCTTGGCGGAACCTTCAATCCGCCGCACATGGGCCATGTCCACTTGGCCATTCAGGCGGCCGATGAGCTGGCGCTGGATCGCGTGCTTTTAATCCCGGATGCTCTTCCGCCGCATAAAGAAACAGCAGACGGAACGCCGGATGCGTGGACGCGGCTGAAAATGGTCCAGCTGGCCGCGCAGGCGGATCCGCGCCTTCAGGCGGATGACTGCGAAATACGTCGCGGCGGAAAGAGCTATACATTCGATACACTGACGGAATTGACCAGACGCTTTCCGGATGCCGATCTGACATTCCTTTGCGGAACGGATATGTTCTTGACGCTCGATCGATGGTATCGAGCAGCCGATCTTTTCCGACTGGCTCGGTTTGCGGTGGCTGCCCGCAATTCGGGGGAGGAAGCTGCGTTGCTTTGCAAACAGCAGGAATTGAAAACCTGTTTTCAGGCGGATACGGTTCTGCTGCACGGAAACATTCTGCCAATTTCCTCCACAGAAGTTCGAAATCAGCTGAAACAGGGGGATATTTCGCAGCTGGATCCGATCGTTGCGGACTATATTACACAAAACAATCTGTTTCTTTTTCAATCGGAACAACGGGAAAACGGCAACTTTACCGGAAAAACGTCACAGAATATTTGAAACTTTCCTATTGACAAGTCCGCCAAACCGTTGTATCATATAGTTGTTTTATTGGGACTGTGCGGGAATCGGCGCAATGCAACCGTTTCCGGACAGTGTTGTTTCTAAAGGAAGTGAATCCATTGTCTACTCAGGAAAAAACAGGGGGCAGTCTGATGAAACGCCTCCTGATCGGAATAATTGTGATTGCGTTGATTGCGCTGGCTGCGGTTGCTGGTGCAAAATTTTTGGAGCAGTCGACCAGTGTACCGCCAGAAACGGAAGCCCCGAGTACACTGCCGCGCCCGGTGCAGAGTGAAACGGATGCATCCGGCAACCCGATCACTGATAACAGCGGGAATTCGGTCACGACGTCCTCTGACGATGCAACCAATCCTGACCAGCCGCCGCAGCTCTCCAAAAGGGAAGGTGTATATACCTTCCTGGTGGTCGGACTGGATCAATCCCAGAAGCTGTCGGACGTGATCATTTTGGTGACGTTTGATACGCAGGCCAATGCTTTGAATTGCCTGAGCATCCCACGTGACACCTACTCGCAGGCCAATAACCGGAGCTCCGGGTTGAAGCATATCAACCTGGCATATGGCCATGGCGGCATTGATCAGTTGAAGAACGAACTGTTCCATCTGGTCGGATACCAGGTCGACCGCCACGTTATCGTTAATATGAATGCCTTCGTCAAAATCATCAACTATATTGGCGGCGTCAATTTCTACGTTCCGCAGAACATGAATTACGATGACCCGACCCAGAACCTGCATATTCATCTGACAAAAGGTCAACAGATTCTTTCGGGAAACGACGCGCTGAAGCTGATGCGCTTCCGTGGTTATGCATCTGCGGATATCGGCCGAATCAGCGTCCGACATGATTTCCTGAAAACCGTTGCAGAACAGCTGCTGTCATCGAAGAGCGTCTCCAGAGCGATTGAAATCGCCGGAACCGTCTATGATAATGTTGAAACGGATATGGCTTTGGATGATCTGACCTGGTTTGCAAAGGAAGCGATCGAACTGGAGGGCTCCGGCATCTCGTTCTATACGCTGCCCGGTGGTCCGGCCAAGGATTCCGGTATGTGGATTCCGTATCCGCAGGCATCGCTGGAGCTGATTAACACGTACATGAACCCGTATAATCAGGATATCCTGCACCTGGAAATGGTTTCACGTTCTGAAAACAGCGGAAAATAAAAGGAGCGAATATAATGACAACAAAAGAACTGACAAAAACCGCACTGAATGCGCTTCTGGATCGAAAAGCCTCTGATATTGTTCTGCTCCGCGTCACGAAACAGACGACTCTGGCGGATTATTATGTGATTTGCACAGGGACTTCCAACACGCAACTTCGCGCCATTGCCGATGCTGTGGACGAGTCCATGTCGAAGAAATACGGTCTTGAACCAAAGAGCATTGAGGGCTATCGCTCGGCCAGCTGGATTCTGCTGGATTATGGCAGCGTGATTGTGCACGCCTTCAAAAATGACACGCGCCAGTTCTATGATCTGGAACGCCTCTGGAGCGACTCGGAAAAACTGGATGTTCAGGAATTTCTAACCTCTAATGACGGGGACGGCGAGGAAACGGATGCGCTCTCAGCCAATTGACGAAAAGGCATAAATCAAAACAAGAACCCGATTTGCAAAGCAGAATGTCAAACGGGTTCCATATAGATATATAGAAAGGATGTGTCCGTCGGCGAGACTGGAAGCGCCGGACGGAAGTGTATGAATTACAGCGAACACAAACGGATTGACAAAAAATGGCAGGACAAATGGTATGGTGAAAATGTATTCCATGCAAAGGATGAGCTTGATCGCCCCAAATTCTATGCGCTGATTGAGTTCCCGTATCCGTCCGGCATGGGCCTGCACGTCGGTCATACCCGTCCATACACCGCTTTGGATGTCGTGAGCCGGAAATTGCGGATGGATGGATACAATGTCCTGTTCCCGATGGGGTGGGATGCCTTTGGCCTGCCGACGGAGAACTACGCCATCAAAAATCATGTCCACCCGGCCGTTGTGACCAAACAGAATATTCAGAACTTCAAAAAGCAGTCCATGGCTCTGGGCTACAGCTTTGACTGGGATCGCGAAATCAATACTACAGACCCGGAGTACTATAAGTGGACGCAATGGATTTTTCTGAAGCTCTATGAACATGGCCTCGCCTATAAGAAAAAGATGAGCGTCAACTGGTGTACATCGTGCCTGTGCGTACTGGCAAATGAAGAGGTCGTGGATGGCGTCTGCGAGCGCTGCGGTGCGCCGGTCGTTCACAAGGACAAAGAACAGTGGATGCTCAAAATCACGGCCTATGCAGATCAACTGCTGGAAGGCCTCGAGCACGTTGACTTCCCGGAACGCGTCAAAACGCAGACGGTCAACTGGATTGGCCGATCGGTCGGCGCAGAAGTGGACTTTGATACCAATGTTGGAGAGACGCTGCGCATTTTTACCACGCGGCCAGATACGTTGTTCGGCGCAACCTATATGGTTGTTTCGCCGGAACACCCGATGCTCGACAAATACAGCGATCGAATCGCGAACATCGATGATGTCATGGCATATCGCGCTGTTTCTGCGCGCAAGAGCGATTTTGAACGGACAGAACTGAGCAAGGAAAAGACCGGCGTTCGGATTGACGGCATCACGGCGATTAACCCGGTCAACGGAAAGGAAATTCCGATTTTTGTTTCGGACTATGTTCTGATGTCCTACGGTACCGGCGCGATCATGGCCGTCCCGGCGCACGACGAACGCGACTATGCCTTTGCGAAAAAATTTGACCTCCCGATCATCGAAGTTGTTGCCGGCGGCGATATCAGTGAAGCGGCCTTTACAGACTGCGAGACCGGTGTGATGGTGAACTCCGGCTTCCTGGATGGAATGTCGGTTGCAGAGGCCAAGAAAGCCATCATTGCAGAACTGACCAAAACGGGCAAAGGCCAGGAGAAGGTCAATTACAAGCTCCGCGACTGGGTTTTTGCCCGCCAGCGTTATTGGGGCGAACCGGTTCCGCTCGTCTGGTGTGATCACTGCGGCAAGTATGTCCCGATTCCGTATGAACAGCTGCCGGTTCTGCTGCCCAATGTTGACAGCTATGAGCCGACTGAAAACGGTGAATCCCCGCTGGCACGTATCACCGACTGGGTCAACACAACCTGTCCGGTTTGCGGCGGCCCGGCACGCCGTGAAACAGATACCATGCCGCAATGGGCGGGTTCCTCCTGGTACTTCCTGCGCTATACAGATCCGCACAATCCGGAAGCACTTGCTTCGCCGGAAGCACTGAATCAGTGGATGCCGGTTGACTGGTATAACGGCGGAATGGAGCATACAACACTGCACCTGCTGTATTCCAGATTCTGGCACAAGTTCCTGTACGATATTGGCGTGGTCAATACACCGGAACCGTATAAGAAACGAACCAGTCATGGTATGATTCTCGGCGAAGACGGTGAAAAGATGTCCAAGAGTCGGGGCAACGTTATCAACCCGGACGACGTCATTTCCGAATACGGCGCAGATACACTTCGCCTGTATATCATGTTCATTGGCGACTTCGAAAAGACCGTTACCTGGAACACCAAGGCCGTCAAGGGCTGCCAGCGCTTTATTGACCGCGTATGCGCCCTGGGCGAACACCTGGTACCGGGAACAGCCTACTCCAAGGAACTCGAAACGGCCATGCACCAGACGATTCAAAAGGTGACAGCTGATATCGGCGCCATGAAATTCAATACGGCGATTGCTGCGATGATGACCTTTGTCAATACAGTGTATGACCACGGCGGCGTGATCAACGAAGCGGAATACAAGACCCTGCTGACCCTGCTGAACCCGTTTGCACCGCACATCACCGAAGAACTGTTTGAGCGCTTTGGTGAAGGAATGCTCTGCCAGACAAAATGGCCGTCCTATGACGAAAGCAAAACCGTGGAGGATTCTGTCACAGTTGCCGTGCAGATCAATGGCAAACTCCGCGCAACCATTACCTTGCCGAGAGACTGCGACAATGCAGACGCTGAAAAACAGGCGCTGTCCGAGCCGAAGGTTGCACAGGCACTGGAAGGCAAGACACTGATGAAGGTGATTGTCGTTCGAAATAAGATCGTGAACGTCGTCGCAAAATAACGGCTGGCGTCGCGCTCCAATCATAACCAGTTTTTTTGAGTCAATTTGTAAATTGTCTCGGAACTCTATTGACAAACGCCTCGACTTCATGTATAATATTACTATTGTATAGGACGGTCGATTGGTGCTTGCACCGATTGAACCTTCCGATGCAATCGAAATCACCAAACGCAGCGCAAAACCTGCGATGCGGAGGGAGGGAAATCCGTGTCTGAGATCCATCTGAAGGAAAACGAATCGTTGGATAATGCGCTCCGCAGATTCAAACGGTCATGTGCGAAGTCGGGTGTTTTGTCCGAACTCCGCAAGAGAGAGCACTATGAAAGCCCGAGTGTCAAACGCCGCAAAAAGGCTGAAGCCGCAAGGAAAAAGAAGTACAGATAGGTTTTGAACGTTCAAACCGACCCGTCCGGCGCTGGAATCAGCGCCGGACGTTTTTCTGTCCATCCCCTTTGAGATTTTTGGAGAAATCATGGAAATTTACCATGAAGTGTGCTATAATACTTATAAACGCAATTTTGATGTGACGCGGTATCAGAGAAAAGCTTGTGCATCAGGAGAGGAAAATCAAAACAATGAATCAGGAAAAATTTTATATTACAACTGCAATTGCCTATACCTCACGTGTACCGCATATCGGAAACACCTATGAGGCGGTTCTGGCAGATGCGATTGCACGTTATAAACGACTGACCGGCTACGACGTCTTTTTTATGACGGGTACCGATGAACACGGGAAAAAGATTCAGCAGCAGGCTGAAGCGGCCGGTGTGACGCCGAAAGAGCACGTGGATCATATCGCCGGAGAGGTTCGTCGCATCTGGGATCTGATGAATGTCTCCTACGATAAATTCATCCGGACCACCGATGAATTCCATGAAAAAAGCGTATCTGAAATCTTCAAACGCCTCTATGATCAGGGGGATATCTATAAGTCCAAATACACCGGCCACTACTGCGTTTCATGTGAGTCCTTTTTCACGGATGCTCAGTTGAAAGACGGAAAATGCCCGGACTGCGGCGGCCCGGTGGAACCGGCCAGCGAGGAAGCGTATTTCCTGCGCCTTTCCAAATATGCGGATCGCCTGATGCAGTATATTGAAGAGAATCCGGAGTTTATTCAGCCGAAGGCTCGCCGCAATGAAATGGTCAATAACTTTCTGAAACCGGGGCTCATGGATCTCTGTGTCTCCCGCTCGACCTTTACGTGGGGGATTCCGGTCGAATTCGACCCGGGCCATGTCATTTATGTCTGGATTGATGCGCTTTCCAACTATATTACCGGGCTGGGCTATCAGCCGGGCGAGTCCAGCGAGATGTACCGCAAATACTGGCCGGCAGATGTCCATCTGATCGGTAAGGACATCATGCGTTTCCATACCATCTATTGGCCGATTATCCTGATGGCACTCGGCGAACCGCTGCCGAAAAAGATCTTCGGTCATCCGTGGCTCCTGATGAATGGCGAAAAAATGTCCAAATCCAAGGGCAACGTGATCTATGCTGATGAACTGGTGCATTATTTTGGCGTGGATGCGGTACGGTATTTCCTGTTGAACGAAATGCCCTTTGCCTCGGATGGCACATTGACATACGAACTGGTGGCTGCGCGCTTCAATTCCGACCTGGCCAATATCCTTGGGAATCTTGTCAATCGCACTCTGGCCATGACGGGAAAATACTTTGGTGGCGTTGTGCCGACCTGTGGCGAATTGGAAGCGGTTGATCTCGACCTGCGCGAGGTCGCACGACATACAGTGGATGCCGTTGAAACAGACATGAACGAGCTGCGCGTTGCAGATGCCATTGGCGAAATCTGGATGCTTCTCCGCCGTTCGAACCGCTACATCGATGAGACGGAACCGTGGCTGCTGGCCAAGGACGAGGCGAAAAAAGAACGTCTGGGAACCGTGCTGTATCATCTGCTGGAGTCGATCCGGACGGCTGCAGTGCTGCTGCAGGCGTTCCTGCCGGATACGGCTGCCAAGATTTTTGCACAGCTGAACACCAGCGAGTGCGGGTATGAATCCCTGCAGACCTTTGGCAGTCTGGCATCCGGTCAATCTATCGGGACACCGGCCGTACTGTTTGCAAGGCTGGATGAAAAGGCTCTGATGGAGCAGATTGCCGCGGATTTTGAAGAAACAGCACCGACTCGCGAATACGCCCCGCTGGAAGACGAAATCACGATCGACCAGTTCGTGCAGACCGATTTGCGTGCTGCGCGCATTCTGACCTGCGAACCGGTCAAAAAAAGCAGGAAACTGCTGAAAATGACCGTGGAACTGGGCTTTGAACAGCGCCAGGTGGTTTCGGGCATTGCCCAGTGGTATCAGCCTGCTGATTTGATCGGCAAAACGGTGATCTTCGTGGCCAACCTGAAACCGGCCAAGCTGTGCGGCGTGGAGAGCCAGGGCATGATTCTGGCTGTAGACGGCGAAGACGATAGCGCACAGGTGGTTTTCCTGCCGGATTCGACAGAGCCAGGCTCCAAGCTGCGCTGAGGATTGTCCATGCTGTTTGATACACACGCCCATTACGACCATGTGCGGTTTCAGGACGACCGGGCTGCACTGCTGTCTCAAATGCCGAAAAACGGGGTAGGGCGCATTCTGAATGCAGCGTGCGACCTGGACAGTGCAGCAGCTTCCAAACGGCTTGCGGAGCAGTATCCGTACGTCTATATGGCTGCCGGCATCCATCCACACGAATCTGCCAAGGCTCCTTCGGACTGGGTGGATGTCCTGAAAACCTACCTGCAGGATGAAAAATGCGTGGCAATTGGCGAAATCGGCCTTGACTATCACTATGACTTTTCACCGCGTGAAACACAGCTGCAGCTGTTTGACAGCCAAATGGCTCTGGCGGCAGAGACCGGCTTACCGGTTATTATTCACGAACGTGAAGCCCTGACCGATACGCTGCAGATGCTCCGAACATACAAGGGACAGGTGACCGGAATCTTTCACTGCTTTTCCAACAGCGTGGAAACGGCACGGATTGTCCTGGATCTCGGATATCTGATTGCATTGGGCGGAACGGTTACGTTCAAAAATGCACATCATGCGCCGCTTGTTGCTGCATATACACCAGCGGACTGCCTGCTGGTGGAAACTGACTGCCCCTATATGGCGCCGGGTCCAATGCGTGGACAAAGAAATGACTCTACATTTCTTCATTACACAGTTGAGAAAATTGCAGCGCTGCGCGGGCAAAGCTTTGAAGAAGTGGCGACGAAAACCTATCGGAACGCCTGTCGTTTTCTGAACATACCGGAAGAAGACGGCAGACCAGATTGTACGGAAGAAAGGGACAGATCAATATGACCACTCTGCGAATGGGAATTGTAGGGATTGGCAACATGGGCTCCGCTCATGTTGCAAGAATCACAAAAGGTGAAGTCCGGGGCATGACGCTGACAGCCGTCTGCGATACGGATGCAAACAAGCAAAACGCTGCAGCGAAAAATCTGGAAGGCGTTGCGTTTTTTGACGATTACAAGAAGCTGGTGGATTCCGGCTGCTGTGATGCGATTATCATTGCAACGCCGCACTATTTCCATCCGGAAATTGCCATTTATGCCATGGAGCATGGCCTGCACGTTCTGACGGAAAAACCGGCAGGCGTTTATACGGCACAAGTTCACAAAATGAATGCTGTGGCACAGCAAACTGGCAAAGTATTCGGCATCATGTTTAATCAACGTACAACGCCCATCTTTGCAAAGGCGCGGGAGCTGCTCCGCGAAGGCCGTCTCGGCGAGCTGAAGCGCGTGGTGTGGATCATCACCAACTGGTATCGGAATCAGGCATACTTCGATTCCGGCTCCTGGAGAGCTACGTGGGTAGGCGAAGGCGGGGGAGTCCTGCTGAACCAGTGCGTACACAATATCGACCTGTGGCAGTGGATTTGCGGAATGCCTGCACGGATTCGCGGATTTGTCGGCTACGGAAAATACCACAATATTGAAGTCGATGACGATGTGACGGTCTATGCCGAATATCCCAATGGCGCAACGGGAACATTTATCACGACCACCGGCGAGTATCCGGGCACCAATCGCCTGGAAATCAGCGGTGACCGCGGCAAACTGGTCATCGAAAACGGCCTGATGAAGCTCTGGGAATATGAAACCTCCGAGCGCTACTTCTGCTTCCATTCAGATACGAATACCCCGAAGCCGGAGATTGTGTACACGGAGACACCGTTCACGGATAACGGTCCGGCACATACCGGAATCTGTCAGGATTTTGCAAATGCCGTTCTGCACGGCACGCCGCTGCTCTCTCCGGGCTGCGAAGGTCTGAATTCACTGGAAATCATCAACGCGATTTATCTGTCCGACTGGACAAATTCCATGGTTTCGTTGCCGGTAGACGAGGTGCTGTATGAACAGCTGCTCCGTGAAAAAATCCGGACATCCTCTCTGCGCGACATTGAAGATGCCTGTCCGTCGAATACGGACACTCTGAAGGATCGCTGGTCCGTGAAATGGTAAGTCAGGCTCAAACTGCTGAACACTCTCTCACTGAATCGCTGCGGCTAATCCATAATGTGCTTCGAAATGTACAAAAACACGGATTTTACCGGAACGCCCCCGTGTTTTGTGCGTATAATAGAAAGAGTGAATGTGGCTGTTAGGCGGATATTCTGAGACAAAATGATAGTGTTCAAAAAAAACAGAATATTCAGGGAGATAATTGGTAAGAATAGACATTGCCAAACGGACGCATTTTGATTATCATATATGCGTTAGCACTCGAAGCTGAAGAGTGCTAAAACCACTGAAAAATGACCCTGGAAACTATAAGGAGGAACACCCTATGAAATTGAAACCGTTGGCCGACCGCGTTGTGGTCAAAATGGTCGAAGCTGAAGAAACGACAAAGAGCGGCATTATCCTGACCGCTTCCGCAAAGGAAAAACCGCAGATCGCAGAGATTATTGCTGTTGGTCCGGGCGGCGTTGTGGATGGCAAAGAAGTCAAAATGTACGTCAACGTTGGCGACAAAGTCATCACCAGCAAATATTCCGGCACAGAAGTGAAAATTGACGGTGAGGAATACACCATTGTCCGTCAAAGTGATATTCTCGCCATTTGCGAATAATGGCAGCGCTCTGAGCTTGAAAAAATTAGGAGGAATTATCTATGGCAAAAAAGCTGATTTACGGTGAGGAAGCTCGCCGCGCCCTTGAAAGAGGCGTCAATAAAGTTGCAGATACTGTGAAGATTACCCTGGGTCCGAAAGGCCGCAATGTCGTTCTGGACAAGAAATTTGGCGCACCGATGATCATCAATGACGGTGTTTCCATCGCCAAGGAAATCGAACTGGAAGATCGTTTTGAAAACATGGGCGCACAGCTTCTGAAAGAAGTTGCTACCAAGACAAACGATGTGGCCGGCGACGGTACCACTACCGCGACCGTTCTGGCACAGGCTCTGGTTCGCGAAGGCCTGAAGAACCTGGCAGCAGGCGCAAACCCCATGGTTATGCGCAAGGGCATTTCCGCGGCCGTCGCAGCAGCTGTTGAAAACATCAAGCAGAACGCCGTTGCCGTTTCCGGCAGCAGCGATATCGCCAAGGTTGCAGCCATTTCTTCCGGCAATGAAGACATCGGCAAGCTGATCGCAGATGCGATGGATAAGGTTTCCAACGATGGCGTCATCACGGTTGAAGAATCCAAGACCGCCGAAACGTACAGCGAAATCGTTGAAGGTATGCAGTTTGACCGCGGCTATATCACTCCGTACATGGTGACCGATTCGGATAAAATGGAAGCCGTCATTGACGACGCCTATATCCTGATCACGGATAAGAAGATTTCCAATATTCAGGAAATCCTCCCGCTGCTGGAGCAGATTGTTCAGACCGGCAAGAAGCTGGTGATCATCGCCGAAGACGTCGAAGGCGAAGCACTGGCCACCCTGATCGTCAATAAGCTGCGCGGCACCTTCACCTGCATTGCAGTCAAGGCTCCGGGCTTTGGCGACAGACGGAAGGAAATGCTGAAGGATATCGCCATCCTGACCGGTGGCGAAGTGATCAGCGAAGAACTGGGTCTGGATCTGAAGGAAACCCAGGTCACGCAGCTGGGTCGCGCACGTCAGGTCAAAATCCAGAAGGAAAACACGATCATCGTTGACGGCGCCGGTTCGACAGACGAAATCAAAGCCCGCATCAACCAGATCAAGGCTCAGATCGAAACGACCACCTCTGAATTCGATAAAGAAAAGCTCCAGGAGCGCCTCGCAAAGCTCTCCGGCGGTGTTGCAGTCATCAAGGTCGGTGCAGCAACCGAAACCGAGATGAAGGAAATGAAGCTCCGCATCGAAGATGCTCTGAACTCCACCCGCGCAGCTGTCGAAGAAGGCATCATCAGCGGCGGTGGTACGGCCTTTGTGAATGCTATTTCCAGCGTTGAAAAGCTGCTGAAAACAACCGAAGGTGACGAACGCACAGGTGTCCGCGCCGTCATCAAAGCGCTGGAAGAACCAATCAAGCAGATCGCTGCGAACGCAGGCATTGACGGCAGCATTGTTCTTGAAAAAATCAAGAACTCCAAAAAGCCGGGCTATGGCTTCGATGCTTCCACAGAGACATATACCGATATGGTCAAAGCCGGTATCGTGGATCCTGCAAAGGTGACGCGTTCCGCTCTGCAGAACGCAGCAAGCGTTGCCTCCATGGTTCTGACCACGGAAGCACTCGTTGGTGATATTCCGGAGCCCCCGGCAGCCGCACCGGCACAGGGCGGCATGGGCGGCGACATGGGCATGTATTAAGCCCATCGCAGCATCTCGTATCCTGCAAACGTTTGAGTGGCCGCCAGGCCATTTCGACATCAGCCATTCAGCATCCGTATGGATTCGTATCCATACGGATGCTTTTTGTTTGAGTCCAGCATTGAATGATGATTTTGAGCAAACTGGGGGACATAAAAAGACCGCCCATGGCCGCTGATTACAGCCATGGACGATCTTAATTCCGTCAGAGTGTTGATGAAAGAGTCAGCGCGAAGCACTGCCCGTGTCATTAAAATTCGACGACCTTGCCGTCAAACGATACTTCAAACCCGTATTGTCTGGCGAAAGGAACCATTTCATCATAAATCTTCAGAGAATTATGAGAAAAGTGATTGATGATTCGCAACGTATTGCCATCGATGCATTTTTCTTCTTCCAGCCGCTGTGCGACCTCTGCGCAGACATCGATGGACATATGACCCTTTCGATGGGTTGGCAAAGCGCCATAGGTACAATCGAGACTGATCAGATCAAAATGGCGTCCTTTCAAATAGGCCCAGGTGTCATCCGTGAAGTAGCCGGTATCGTGTGCATAGAGCAGCGTCTTTTTGCCGTCTGAGATGCAGTAAATGTGGGCGTCCTGTGAGGGATCGTGATCTGCGCGAAGCGGCGTGATTTCGTAGGCATCCTGGTAGAAGGGCTTGAAATCTTCGATGACATGAAACAACAGGTGGTCTGCCCATTCATCTGAATGTGACAGGCGATCCTTGATTTTGCCGGCGGCGGATTGAGTCAAATAGAGCTGAAGCGCCCCCACACCGTGACTATACGGCGGACGGTGCAAAAACAGGTCCTCCGGATAAAAATGATCCGGATGCGCGTGCGTAAAGATGACGCCAGTCCACAGGCTTGTGTTCAGCCCATGCTTTAAGATATGCAGATATGTGTCTGCCGGAAAGTCGATGACGAGCTTATCATCCAGCAGTGCCTGCGAACGTGTACGGATATTGTTTCCGCCGGCAGCGCGTGCACGGCGGCAATGATCGCATTCGCAAAAAAGAGCCGGCCAACCTTCGGCCGCGGCAGTTCCAAGATATTGCAGTTTCATATTCCAGCCTCTTTCTGATGCAGTTTTCTGTCTTTCTATATTGTACATGAGTTGACAAACAATTTCAAGTGTGGTACACTACATAGAGTGGTTAATTTATGGAGACTCTCAGGGAATCATGGAGGAAGCATGGACTGGTCGGAACAAACAAAACAGGCAATGAGCTGCTGTCACTGCTGTCCACGGGCTTGCGGCGCAGATCGACTGCACGGGGAAACAGGTGCCTGCGGGGCGGGAATGCTACCCGCTGTTGTGAGAGCCATGCCGCATTTCTATGAGGAACCGTGTATCTCTGGCTCGCGGGGCAGCGGAGCCGTCTTTTTTCAAGGCTGCTCTTTGCGCTGTGTCTTTTGCCAGAATGACTCCATTTCCAGAAAAGTTGATGCACCAGCCCTTTCACTGGACGCATTCTGCGCCACACTGGATGGGCTTGTTCGCCGGAATGTACATAATCTGAATTTTGTCACGCCTACACACTATGCCTATCAGATTGCAGATGCATTGCGCTGCCTCCGGCCAACCATACCGGTGATCTGGAATACCGGCGGCTATGAATCGCCGGAAACCATTGATATGCTTGCGCCGCTGGTCGATGTCTGGTTGCCGGATTTGAAATTTCCAGATGATCAGACGGGAAAACGATTTACGGTTGTTCGCGACTATGCAACGGTTGCCTTTTCAGCAGTTCGCCGTATGGCCGAGCTGGCTGGGTTGGCACAATATAACGACCAACAAATGATCACGCACGGCCTGGTCATTCGGCATCTGTGCCTGCCCGGCATGACTACGCAGTCGAAGCACATTCTGCAATGGATTCGACAGACGCTGGGTGCAGATGTCGCTGTCAGCCTGATGCGTCAGTACTTTCCGGCTGGTGCAGCAAAGCGAGACAACATTCGTCCGCTCAACCGAAAACTTCGCAATGACGAATATGAGCGGGTTTTTGATTTCATGATGAATCTCGGCCTGATCAACGGCTATGTCCAGGATGCGGAAGCAGCGGAGGAGGGGTATGTGCCTGATTTTAACGGGGAAGGCGTAGCGGAAGAAATACAATAGAGGAGACAATCAAGCATGACGATGCGTGAAGAATACCTGGAACTGCGACGAGCCATTCTGAAACAGGAACATCAACATCTGAATGATAAACAGCGGGAAGCCGTTTTTGCAGCCAATGGCCCTTTGCTGATTCTGGCGGGAGCCGGCAGCGGAAAAACAACGGTCCTGATTAATCGAATCGCCTATCTGATTCGCTATGGAAATGCATACGAGAGCGATGACTTTCCGGCATGGATTGATGATGTGGAGCTCGATCAGCTGGATGCTCATCTGAATCACCAGTCTCAGTTGACGCCAGAACGCCTGGCGCATCTTCTGGCGTCAAATCCAGTGAAACCGTGGAAAATCCTTGCAATTACATTCACGAATAAAGCCGCTGCGGAACTCCGCGAACGTTTGTCAACGGCGCTGTCGAAAGAAGCGGCCGATGCAGTCTGGGCTTCCACTTTTCACTCTGCGTGTGTCCGGATTCTCAGAAAACACTGTGAACGGATCGGATACCGCAGCGGGTTTACCATCTATGATTCGGACGACCAGAAACGTGTCTATAAAGAAGTGCTGGAAGCGCTTCACCTGACGGAAAAGCAGTTATCGCCGCGGGACGCTGCAACGATCGTATCCGGTGCAAAAGATAAACTGCAAACGCCGGAGCAGTTTGCAGCCTTTGTCAAACAGGAATCCGGCAAGAAACCGGTTCGCGATCAGCGCATGGAACTCATGATTCCAGTCTATGAGGGGTATCAGCGCCGCCTGATCGAAGCCAATGCGATGGATTTTGATGACCTCATTATGAAAACCGTTGAGCTGTTTGAAACCTGCCCGGATGTTCTGGAGGAGTACCGTCAGAAATTTGAATACATTCTGGTAGACGAATATCAGGATACCAACCGGGCGCAGTACCAGCTTGTGTCGCTGCTGGCCAACCCGCGCAGAAATATCTGCGTCGTCGGCGATGACGACCAAAGCATTTATCGATTTCGTGGTGCAACCATTGAAAATATTCTGGGTTTTGAAGATGAATATCGGGATGCCCGCGTCATTCGCCTGGAACAGAATTATCGCTCGACGGCCTTTATCCTGAATGCGGCCAACGCCGTCATTCGCAACAACCGCGAACGCAAAGGCAAAACCTTGTGGACGGCACGAGAAGGCGGAACGCCGATCGTCGATTACACGGCCGAAAGCGAAGTTGAGGAAAGCAGCTATGTCGCGGAGTGCATCCTGAAGAATATCGCAAACGGGACGCCCTGGAGGAACCATACGGTGCTATACCGGATGAATGCACAGTCCAACGCACTGGAGCTTGCCTTCCGAAAACACGCCATACCATATCGAATCATCGGTGGTATCCGATTTTTTGATCGCGCAGAGGTCAAGGATATGCTGGCCTACCTTCAGGTGATTGCAAACCATGCAGACACACTTCGCCTGAAACGGATCATCAATACACCGCCCCGCGGAATCGGACAGAAATCCATCAATGAGGCGGTGATGGCGGCAGAACAGACGGGCACAGAATTATTCGACATTCTTCGCCATGCAAACGAGCATGACGGCATTGCCAAGGGCGCACAGGCCAGTATGCTGCAGCTGGCTGATATGATCACCAGCCTGAGCGAAATGGCCAAGGACAGACCGCTGGATGAACTCTATGATATTCTGCTGGAACGCAGCCATTATGTCGATGCACTGCTGGCGAAACCGTCGGACGAAAACAAAACACGGCTGGAAAACATCCAGGAACTGAAAACCAATATCCTGCATTATATGAAAGAAGCCGATGAGCCGAGCCTGGACGGGTTTCTGGAAGAAATCGCACTGTTTACGGACATCGACCGATATGACGCCGAGTCAGATGCAGTGACGATGATGACCATCCATTCCTCCAAGGGTCTTGAATTTCCCAACGTCTTCATTGTCGGAATGGAGGAGGGCATCTTCCCGGGAATGCGCTCTATGGAACATAAAGAAGATATGGAGGAAGAACGGCGTCTGGCCTATGTCGGTATCACTCGCGCCAGAGACACCTTGACGCTGACCCATGCAATGCGGCATATGCTGTTTGGACAGACCTCGCATAATCAGGTCTCGCGTTTCTTAGAGGAGTTGCCGGACGACTGTGTTGTTCGGGAGGGCGGCGTGCCGATCCGAAAGGAAGAACCGAGATTGATGGGTGGTTCGAGGTTTGACACGACCTGTGAATGGATTCCCAAACGGACAACCGGTAGTCGCACAGCTTCATATGCATCGAGCCGTTCAGAAACGGCGACAGGTACGAAAAAAGCCGAACCGCCCCGACAGGACGAGCCGTTGTTTGACTATCAACCGGGGATGCAGCTGGAGCATCGCGCATTTGGCAGGGGGGTGCTCCTTTCTGTAAAGCCGACGGCAGGAGACCTGCTGCTGGAAATTGATTTCGAACAATCCGGGAAAAAGCGCCTGATGGCAAAATTTGCGCAGAAATATTTGAAAATCATATGAACCTGTAAAGGTGACATATAAAAAAGAAAGGACGAGTATCATGAAAAAAAGTGGGTTTCTGAAGGATTTCAAGGCGTTTATTATGAGGGGCAATGTACTGGACATGGCCGTCGGTGTCATCGTTGGAGGTGCATTTTCAAAAATTGTCAGCAGCCTTGTCAACGACGTCATCATGCCACTGCTGGGGCTGATCGTTGGAGAGGTGAGCTTTGCCAACTTAAAGCTCACCATGAAAGCTGCGGAGCTGGACGAAAATGGTGAGGTCTTAAAGGAAGCGGTTACGCTGAATTACGGACAGTTTTTGCAGAACATCTTCGACTTTCTCCTGATTGCGCTCTGTATCTTTGTGGCCATCCGTATCATCACGAATCTCTCCAAACGCCTCAAAAAAGCAGAAGAAACGAAGGAAGAAGCTCCGGCTCCTGCACCGGAACCGGAACCGACAAAAGAAGAACTGCTTTTGGCAGAAATTCGCGATTTGCTGCGCGACCGCTGAAAAGCAAACGACTGATTGAAATCAGTCGATCCATGAAACAAGAGCGACGGAAGCTTCTGTCGCTCTTGTTTCTGTTTTGCGCAAATATCGACCCGTTTGGCTGGGCTGTTTTATACGTTCTCAACATCTATTGGCGAGAATGGAAGGCTTTTTGGTTAGATTGCCTTTTGATTTTCTTGCGAAAATACGATAAAATATAGGTATATCACCGAAATTTGTGCGCAAGGAGGATAAGAATGTTTGAAATTCATACGGTTGTATCCTACGGAGGAAATGGAATCTGCGAAATCACAGACATCTGTGAGAGAGTGATTGATCAGAAATCCAAACGCTTTTATGTGCTGAGGCCAATCCGGGGAGATGGTGCGATGATCTTTGTCCCGGTGGATTCGGAGGTTCTGGTGCGGCGAATGCACAAACTGATGAATGCAGAAGAAGCGAAATACCTGATTCGATGTATGCCGGAGACCGAAGTGGATTGGGTGGAGGATGATCGGGAGCGCAGCGAGCAGCAAAAGGCCATTCTGAACGGCGGAGATCGGATGGCACTGGTTCGCATGACAAAAACGCTCTATGAACGAAAACAGTGCCTGGCAGCCAGCGGGAAACGATTGCGTGCAAATGACGCACAGGCATTGCGCCAGGGTGAAGAAGTTCTGTTTAGCGAACTGGCTGTGGCTCTTGGTATCGAGCGGGATCAGGTTTTGTCCTCTATTCTGGAAACACTGTCCGAATCAGAGGAATCGACGGAAAACAGCTGAAACGTGTCTTGACAGAACAGCTAAAAACCAGTACAATATAGGTGGAAGCCGATCGGCTATTTTGCTGACAAACAAGAAAAGCGAGGATCAGATCCATGAAGATCAGATTACCGGATATAACTTCTGTTTATACCGAAAATGACCAATGGAGTTTTCAGGGTGAAATGGGTCAACTCCATGACGTGACCATTCAGATGACCCGGACAGACGCGGGAATCGCAGTTCAGGCGACAGCAGAGACCACACCGCTTTGCTATCTGCGACTGCGGTGGCGTTTTCGTCCGGAAGAACGGCGAGATGAAGTCATTCATATTTACGGCGATGCATGGGAACGCGGCGGGGGAGAGCTCGAATGGCGCGGGATTGTTCCGGAACGTTGTATGCCGTGGTTCCTGCTCGTTTCCAACGGCTCGGACAGCTCACAGAACTATTTTGGACGCTGCACAGAAGGCTTTGGCGTCCGCGTCCGACCGGCTTCATTCTGTTTCTGGCAATATGATGCAGATGGATTGACGCTGTGGCTGGATGTGCGCTGCGGCGGAAAAGGCGTCATTTTGAATGGGAGAACGCTGCAAGCGTGTGAAATCCTGTTCCGTACCTATCGGGATTGTTCGGCCTTTGCAGCCGGTCAGGCGTTCTGCCGGGAAATGAGCCCGGAGTGCCTGGTTCCTTCGGAACCGGTTTACGGCTCGAACAACTGGTATTATGCGTATGGCCACAGCTCTCACGAGGATATGCTGGAAGATGCCGCCAACGCAGCGAAATTGTGTCAGGGACTCAGCAACCGCCCGTATACGGTGATTGATGACGGCTGGACCGTCCATCCGAAAAATGGCCCGTGGACGCATGGTGGTGCGACCTATCCGGATATGCCGGGACTTGCAAGGCAAATGAAGGATTTGGGCGTTCGTCCCGGTATCTGGACGCGCTACATCGCAGACGAAGGACACGTCTGCGGCTTGCCGGATGAGTGGCATCTGGAACGCGATTCGAACTATCTGGATCCATCCAGACCGGATGTCCTAAATTATATCGCCGAAACGACACAGAGATTTGTAGCGTGGGGCTATGAACTGATCAAATTCGATTGTTCCACTCAGGATATTCTGGGCAGGCGCGGCTATCGCGTTCCAAATGTGATCGCAGAGGATGGCTGGGCGTTTTATGACAGATCGAAAACATCTGCTGAAATTATTGAGAATTTCTACAAAACCGTCCGGAAATCAGCCGGAAAAGATGTTATCTTGATTGGATGTGCAACAATTTCGCACCTGAGCGCAGGACTTGTAGAACTGGGGCGAACCGGAGCCGATATCAACGGCCGGAGCTGGGATATTACCAGAAAAATGGGCGTCAACACGCTTGCATTCCGCATGATGCACCATGGCTCGTTCTTTGCAGCCGATGCAGACTGCATCGGCATATCCGGCGCCATTTCCTGGGAAAACAACCGGAAGTGGCTGGAACTGCTTTCCAAAAGCGGCACGCCGTTGTTTGTATCGTGTAAACCGGGCGTTTTAGATGCAGAACAGACGGAAATCCTGCAACAGGCGTATCACCGCAGCGCGAAACAGACGGATGTGTTGATTCCGTTAGACTGGATGGAAAATATTTGCCCGAGACGGTACCTGATCAATGGCGAGGAGATCCAGTTTGACTGGTTCGACGATCTGATCTGTACAGGCTTTGCCGGAAAGACCAATTAACAGCAACTGTAAAATGACCCCGACGGACCCAAGCTCCGTCGGGGTCATTGAAACGTTCAGGCGACATCATGAAATCCTAAAAGGAAAGAGAAAGAGGGAGTTTTTTTCCAGATCCTCTATTGAACAAAATGAAGATTTTGTTCAATAGAGGGAGGCAAAACATACCAATCTACGTCTGAATCAGTCGTCAGTTGGTCTGTGTAGGTTCATCTGTCGGTTCATCCGCTGCTTTGTCTGCTGTTTCATTCCATGCAAATGGCCGGATGGATGGCTGTTGATTCGGTGTGCGCTTATACGGATCATAGCGAAATTTTCGGCAATGATAATCTGCTGCGACCGGACCGCGATAATAACAAAGCATTTCCTCACGCGCAGATCGGTCTGCCCACGCACAATATTCGCACAGATGCGGATGCTCCTTATTGAATAAACTCATTTGAGAAACTCCTTTTCGAACTTTCGAATGGTACAGGATTCGAAGACTCTTCTATTGAGTATACTATATTTTTCACCACTTTGCAAGAGGAAAATTTCACTTTTTTCCGGCGAGGCACTTGACAAATTCCGAATTTCGAATATAATATATGTTGTTGTGGACAATGGGGTCTATGCGGCGGGGTCATTATCGCTGCATAGACCTTCTTTTTTGTTTCAACCAGACACTTTATTGATAAAATATGAACTCATTCCGTTCTGTTCAGGAATCATGTTTGGAAGGATGATATCTATGCTGACAGCAATTGTAGGAACAAACTGGGGCGATGAAGGAAAAGGCCGGATGGTAGACCTGCTCTCGAAGGATTATGAAGTCGTGTGCCGTTATCAGGGCGGCAACAATGCGGGCCATACCGTCATCAATGAACGCGGGAAATTTATTCTGAATTTGCTGCCGAGCGGGATTTTGCGGAGCAATACCGTCAATATCATGGGTACCGGCATGGTGATCGATTTGAAGCATCTGTGCGGCGAACTGGATGCACTGGCCGAAAAAGGAATCGAAGTGACGCCGGAGCATTTGAAAATCAGCGACCGTGCAGTGATCTGTCTGCCCTACCATCCTTTGCTGGATGTATTGGAAGAGGAACGGCTTGGCGATAAGAAATTTGGGTCAACGCGTCGAGGAATTGCTCCGGTTTACAGTGATAAATACATGAAAAAGGTTCTCCGCTTTGGTGATCTGATTTCCGACCACCTGAAGGATACGGTATCCGATCTGATGCAATGGAAAAATTTGACGATTACGGCTTACGGTCATGCGCCGGTGAATCCGGATGAAGTCATGGCGTATCTGGAACAATATGGAAATCGTCTCAAACCGTATGTGTGCAATCTGACGGATGATCTGACCGAAGCCATCCAACAGGGAAAGAGCATTCTGTTTGAGGCGCAGTTAGGGGCGCTTCGCGATATCGATTACGGTATTTGCCCGTATACCTCGTCATCCACGACGTTGGCGTCCTATGCGCCGATTGGAGCTGGTATTCCGGGAGCGCGCCTGGATTCTGTCATCGGTATTATGAAGGCTTATTCCTCCTGTGTGGGCGAAGGACCGTTCGTGTGCGAAATGCAGGGCGATGAAGCGGAAGCACTTCGCCAGGCGGGCAATGAATACGGCGCTGCAACCGGACGTCCCAGACGGGTTGGCGGATTCGATGTGGTTGCGTCACGCTATGGCGTGCAAATGCAGGGCTGCACAGAAATTGCCCTGACAAAGCTCGATGTCCTCTCCTATATGGAACGGATTCCGGTGGTGACAGCCTACGAAATCGATGGCGTTCTGACCACAAGATTCCCATACGGCGATGCGCTGCTCCGCGCCAAACCAGTGATTGAATATCTGCCGGGATTCTGTTCGGATATCTCCAAAGCACGCACCTGGCAGGAACTTCCGGAAAATGCACAACAATACGTGCGGTATCTTGAAACGGCGGTCGGATGCAAAATCCGCTATGTGTCGTGCGGCGCAGAACGCGACCAGTATATTGATTTGGAACGCTGATGATTTTGATGAACTCCGGAAATTCTGCCGATTGTATTCCAAACGAGATCATGATATAATAAAAGCAGACGATTCCGGTACCCCGCTGACCATCATGAACGATGCAAACGGAAAGGAGTATGTGTCATGTCCACATCGGCGGCGCAGATTTCTGAATTTATCCGGGCCAATGATATCAAATTTGTCCGGTTGGCTTTTTGTAATTTGTTTGGGATTCAAAAGAATATCTCTGTCAATGCGGCTCATTTTGAACGGTCGCTTTCTTCCGGCATTCCATTTGATGCGTCTTCAGTGCAGGGTCTCTCACCGTCCGGCGCGGAGGATGCCCTGCTTTGCCCGGATTTCAACACCTTGACGGTACTCCCCTGGCGCCCTACACAGGGACGGGTCGCAAGATTTCTGTGCGATTTGGTCTCCGAAAACGGCTGCCCACTGGCACTGGATACAAGGCATATCCTGAAAAATGCAATTGTGGAAGCCAAGAAGATGGATTTGGAAGTTGTATTTGGGTCGGAATGCGAATTTTATCTGTTCCAAACGGATGACCATGGCGAACCGACCTGTCATCCGCATGATTCCGGTTCCTATTTTGATATGACTCCTTTAGACAAGGGTGAAAATATCCGACGCGAAATTTGTCTGACCCTGGAAGAAATGGGTCTCTTTCCGGAGGCCAGCCATCACGAGGCGGGTCCCGGCCAGAATGAAGTGGATTTTCGCTATGACACTGCTCTGATAGCTGCGGATCATTTTCTCACCTTCAAGGCAGTTGTGAAGGCCATTGCATCGCTGAACGGACTTTATGCCTCCTTTATGCCGCAGCCGATTGCCGGGAAAAGCGGAAGCGGACTGCATATCAATACCTCCATTTTCCGCGATGGCGTGAACCTGATGGACGGGTTTGAGCGCGGTTCCAATCAGCTGGCAGAGAGCTTCCTGGCCGGAATTCTGTCCCATGTGGCCGAAATGAGTGCCTTTTTGAATCCGACGGTCAACTCGTATGACCGACTGAGTCTTCCGCAAACGCCATCCTCCATCTCGTGGTCGATTCGAAACCGCTCAAACCTCATCCGAATTCCGTCGGAATCCGGCGAACGTGCCCGGTTTGAGCTTCGTTCGCCGGATCCATCTGTGAACCCTTACCTGGCATTTGCTCTGGTGATTTCAGCGGGGTTGGATGGGATTACAAAAGGGCTGACCTTGATGGAGCCGGGCGTCATTCTTGGAGAATTGCCATCATCGCTGTCGGATGCATTGACGTTGGCCGAAAACAGCCCATGGATTGAGAAGGTAATCGGTTCTTCTGTCAGCACACGTTACATCACGCAGAAGCGCGATGAGGCCGCTGCTTTCGTCAGCAGCGGGAATAAACCTGCATTCTATGCAGAACAGTATTTTCGAGTGCTCTGACCGTTTGAAGTTGATGCAGAAAAAACAAACGAAAGGAGCAAAATTCCGGATATGATGAGCGTGATGATTGTTTCCGGACAAACAAATGGTCTGTCGAGTTTATCAGAACTGTTGTCACACGGCAATTTTTCCAAACCGGAATTCTGCAGAAATTGCGCGGAGGCCAGAAGGCTCCTGATTGACCGACCCTTTGATCTGATTGTCATCAATGCACCGCTGAGCGATGAAACAGGAGAGCAATTTGCCTGTACAGCTGCATCTTCCCTGCTGTCCAGCGTCATCCTGATCGTTCGAAATGAGGTCTATGAAGAAATCTCATCCCGCGTTGAGGAATTCGGAGTTTTTACAGTCGGCCGTCCTTTGAACCGGCAATTGTTCTGGAATATTTTGAAACTGGCCTGCGCTGCACGAGCGAAGGCAGATCGATTGAACCGGGAAACAGAACAGCTGAAAATGAAACTGGAGGATATCAAAATCATCGATCGTGCCAAATGCGCGCTGGTGGAGTATTTGCATATGACCGAGCAAAGCGCACACCATTTCATAGAAAAGCAGGCAATGGATATGCGTCTGTCACGGCGGGAAGTGGCAGAGGGAATTTTGAAGACCTATCTGAGTCAGGTCGATTTTTAACAGGTTGAGGAGCGTGTTTCGCGTGGAAAATGAGTTGATACTGGTTCTGGATTTTGGTGGACAGTATAAACAGCTGATCGCACGGCGTGTGCGGGAATGCGGTGTGCTGTCTCGAATTATACCGGGCAACACGCCTGTCGAAGCCATACGGGATATGCATCCGATCGGTATCATTCTGACCGGAGGGCCTGCCAGTGTGTATGACGAGACATCGCCAAGGTGCTCGGAAAAGCTGTTTGACCTGGGCATACCGGTTTTGGGGATCTGCTATGGCCATCAATTGATGAGCTGGCTTCTCGGCGGTCGGGTGGCGAAAAGCCCTGTCCGTGAGTACGGCAAAACATCGATGCATCTGAATGCCCCCTCCCCTCTTTTCGCCGGTCTGCAAGCCGAACAGACCGTTTTGATGAGTCACACCGATTTCGTTGAGCAACTGCCGGATGGCTTCGAATGTGTTGCCGCGACTGCGGACTGCCCGACAGCCGCTCTGCAAAGCTGTGAAAAGCAATTGTACAGCGTCCAGTTTCATCCGGAAGTCACCCATACTGAACACGGCATGGAAATCATTCGCAACTTTTTATTCTCGATTTGCCATGCAAAAGCAGATTATACCATGGATGATTATATCGAAACGCAAATCCAGACTGTCCGCAGACAGGTGGGTCCTAAGGAACGCGTCCTGCTGGCCTTGTCGGGCGGTGTCGATTCTTCCGTCTGTGCAGCGCTGCTCTCCAGAGCAATCGGCAAACGACTGGTCTGCGTCTTTGTAGATCATGGCTTCATGCGGAAAGACGAGGGCGATGAAATCGAGAATACCTTCCGAAAATTCAACATGACCTTCATTCGCGTGGACGCTGGAGAACGGTTCCTTGAAAAAATACGCGGAATTTCAGATCCGGAGACCAAGCGCAAACGGATTGGCGAGGAGTTCATCCGCGTTTTTGAGGAAGAAGCAAAACGCATCGGCGATTTAACGTACCTTGCACAGGGCACCATTTACCCGGATGTGATTGAATCCGGAGCGTGGAATTCTGCGACCATCAAGAGTCATCACAATGTCGGCGGCTTGCCGGAACAGATGAATTTTTCCGGGATTCTGGAACCACTGGCCGGGCTGTTCAAAGATGAAGTGCGGGTTGTTGGTCGGAAGCTTGGCCTCAAACGGAAACTGGTGGAACGACAGCCCTTCCCCGGCCCCGGCCTGGCCATTCGAATCATCGGTGAAGTCACTGGTGAAAAGCTGGAAATCCTGAAGGAAGCGGACGCGATTATCCGCGAAGAAATCGGCCGTTCACGCGTGCCGTCCGACCAGTATTTCGGTGTGCTGACCAATGTGCGCTCCGTCGGTGTTATGGGTGACGAGCGAACCTATGACTATACCCTGGCCGTTCGCGCCGTCACGACAGGCGATTTTATGACCGGGCAGTACACTCGACTTTCCCATTCGGTATTGTCGCGCATTTCAACACGGATTACAAATGAGGTGCGTGGAATCAATCGCGTGGTCTATGATATTACGGATAAACCTCCGGCGACGATTGAATGGGAGTAACCAACAGGGAGAACGAAAAATGAGTAACATGAAACAGCGAATGCAAAGCGGCGAACTGTATTTGCCGGATGATCCGGATATTGTCGAGGAACAGACAAAATGTCTGGATCTGCTTTATGAATACAACAGCACCCGGCCGACAGAACCGGAAAAACGAAAACAGCTGCTGAAGAAAATGTTTGCCGAAATTGGAGAAAACTGCTATGTTGAGCCGCCTTTTCATGCGAACTGGGGCGGAAAACATTGCCACTTTGGGAAAAATGTCTATGCGAATTTTCAGCTGACCTGCGTGGATGACACACATATCTATGTTGGTGATTTCACCATGATCGGGCCGAATGTCACCATTGCAACGGCTGGGCATCCAATTTGGCCGGCGCTGAGAGAACAGGCCTATCAATACAATATGCCTGTCCATATCGGGAAAAACTGCTGGATTGGCGCAGGTGCGATCATTCTGCCAGGCATTACAATCGGCGATCATGTCGTGGTCGGCGCCGGAAGTGTTGTCACAAAAGACCTACCGTCGGACGTTGTTGCGGTCGGCAATCCCTGTCGCATTCTCCGCGCGATCAACGAACACGACAGAGTCTATTATTTTAAAGAACGGAAAATTGACTGGGAGCATCTATCAAACAAATGAATCTGCCGATCACTGACGGCAGATTGAACAAAATACAAAAACAGGGTCATACAAATCTTGAAAGGTGGATTTTCTGATGAGTATTCGAATTGGTATTGTTGGATATGGGAATCTGGGGCGCGGCGTGGAGAGCGCTGTGACAAAAGCAGAAGACATGGAACTGAAAGCAATCTTTACGCGCCGCAGCCCCGAAACGCTTCGTGTTGCGACGGATACGCCGGTCTATCACGTCGATCAGGCTGAACAGATGGCGTCGGAGATTGATGTCATGATTTTGTGCGGCGGCAGTGCAAATGACCTTGCAACGCAGACGGTTGCGTTTGCCCGCCATTTCCAGGTCGTTGACAGCTTTGACACACACGCAAAAATTCCGGAGCATTTTGAACAGGTCGATGCTGTGAGCCGAGCCTCTGGAACAGTCAGCGTCATTTCTGTGGGCTGGGATCCGGGTCTGTTTTCTTTGAATCGCCTGTATGGTCAGGCAGTTTTGCCGGATGGCAAGGATTATACCTTCTGGGGAAAAGGTGTCAGCCAGGGGCATTCGGATGCGATTCGGCGGATTCCCGGCGTGAAGGATGCAAAACAATACACGATTCCGGTTGAATCGGCAATGGAACGGGTCAAAAACGGCGAAAATCCGGATCTTTCTGCACGCGAAAAGCACACCAGAGAATGCTTTGTCGTGGCGGAACCCGATGCAGACCTCTCTGCCATTGAAACCGCCATCAAGACGATGCCGAACTATTTTGCAGACTATGATACAACGGTACACTTTGTCTCGCAGGAAGAGCTGAATACCAGGTATTCCGGCTATCCGCATGGCGGTGTTGTTCTGCGCACCGGTGTAACCGGCTTGCATCAGACGCATAAGCACGTCATTGAATATCGCCTGAATCTCGAATCCAATCCGGAATTCACGGCCGGTGTGTTGACAGCGTATGCCAGAGCGGCCTATCGTCTGCATATGGAGGGTCAATGCGGCTGCAAGACGGCATTTGACATTGCGCCCGCCTATTTGCATCCGGCGACTGGCGAGGAACTGCGCCGCACACTGCTCTGATCCCCTCTGAAATCTTGTCTGGCCAGAAAGAAGAATCGATATGCCGAAATACATTTTTGTGACAGGCGGCGTGGTGTCAGGGCTTGGCAAAGGGATTACAGCTGCGTCACTTGGTCGTTTATTGAAACAGCGCGGCTTGAAAGTTGCGGCGCAGAAACTGGATCCCTACATGAATGTGGATCCGGGAACCATGAGCCCTCTTCAACACGGTGAGGTTTTTGTAACGGAAGACGGCGCGGAAACCGATCTGGATCTCGGCCACTATGAACGCTTCATCGACGAAGACCTGAACCGGTATTCCAATCTAACATCCGGGAAAGTTTTTTGGAATGTACTGAACCGCGAACGGAAGGGCGAATATCTGGGCGAAACCGTGCAGATTATTCCGCATGTGACCAATGAAATCAAACGGTTCATCGAACAGAGCGGAACCGTGACGGGTGCAGATGTCGTTCTGACCGAAATCGGCGGAACCATCGGCGATATCGAAAGTCAACCGTTTTTAGAAGCCATCCGGCAATTGGCGGCGGAAAAAGGACGCGAAAATTGCTTCTTTATTCATGTGACACTCGTTCCGTATCTCTCAGGCTCCGATGAACACAAAACAAAACCGACTCAGCATTCTGTCAAGGAATTGCAGGCCATGGGCATTGCACCGGATATGATTGTGATGCGAACAGATCAGCCGACTGATGAATCGATTCGAGCGAAAATTGCACTCTTTTGCAATGTAAAACCGGAGTGTGTGATCGAAAACCTGACTGCCCCCTCTCTGTATGCAGTGCCGCTGTATCTGCACCAAAACGGATTGGACGATGCTGTTTGCCGTCACCTGTCGCTACATACACCCGCTCCCGATCTAACCGACTGGGCGGCCATGGTGGAGAAGATTGAAAACCCCGCGACAACCGTTCGCATTGCGCTGGTTGGCAAATATGTCAAGCTGCACGATGCCTATCTCTCTGTGATGGAAAGCCTGCACCACGCGGGCTATAACGCTGGTGCTGCCGTGGAGATTGTCTGGATAGAAAGCGATGAACTGACACCGGAAAACGTGGCTGCCAGGTTCAGGGATTGCGACGGCGTTCTGGTACCCGGAGGATTCGGCGGACGCGGTATATCCGGCATGATCTGTGCGGCGCAGTATGCCAGAGAACACCACCTCCCCTATCTGGGCATTTGCCTGGGGATGCAAATCGCGGTGATCGAATTTGCAAGACATGTCTGCGGCATGGAAGACGCGAACTCCCGTGAGTTTGCACCGGACGGAAAGCATCTCGTTATTGATTATATGCCGGGGCAAACCGACGACCTTGAAAAGGGCGGAACCATGCGGTTGGGCGCATATCCGTGCCAAATGATAGAAGGTTCCCTCCTGAATCGGTGCTACGGCGTTCGTGAGGTGTCGGAACGTCACCGTCATCGCTACGAATTCAACAACGACTATCGCGAAACCATGGAAGAAAAGGGGCTGATGCTGAGCGGACGTTCGCCGGATGACAGAATCATTGAGGCGGTTGAACTGCCTGAACATGCATTCTATCTTGGTGTACAATTCCATCCGGAGTTCAAATCCCGGCCGAATCGCCCACACCCGCTCTTTGTTGGCCTGATCAAAGCGGCCATGAATCGGAGCACTTGCTCAAAAACTGAAAATTGACCCACAGTGGGGAATCCAGCAGGAAGCGCTCCTTCTGCAGGATTCCCCTGTTTTCTTGGGGAAGAATCCTTGACAATTGGCGATGGATTTTATATAATTATGGAAGTGCTTTGTAAGCGAACAGGAGTGAGAATGGAATGATTTACTCGTTTTCGAAAATGCATGGCGCAGGAAATGATTATATCTATATCGATGGTTTCTGCGGTCATGCGGTTCCGGCCAATCCGGCTGAAGCGGCGATTCAATGGAGCCGCCAACACTATTCCATTGGTTCAGATGGATTGATCCTGATCCTCCCCCATCCGACGTGTGATGCTGAAATGAAGATGTTTAATGCGGACGGTTCTGAGGGTAAAATGTGCGGGAACGGAATTCGCTGCGTCGGAAAATACCTGTACGACAGCGGTCTGAAAAGAAAAACGAATTTGAAAATAATGACGAAAAGTGGAATTCGCCATCTTCAGATTTCAGAGGATCCGGTTACGGGTCAGGCTGTATCGGTCGTGGTGGATATGGGGCAGCCTTGCTGGAAACCTGCACAGATTCCTGTGCAGGTGGATGGCGAATCGGCCGACAACGTCAAGCTCTGTCTGGAGGGATATGGCGAGATATTGCTCGATTGTGTTTCCATGGGTAATCCACACGCGGTTTGCTTCGTCAAAGACGTTGATGCGTTAGATTTGCCAACGATTGGCCCGATGATTGAACACCATGCAATCTTCCCGGAGGGTGTTAATACGGAATTCGTGCAAATGATTGACGATCATACGATGAAATTCCGTGTCTGGGAGCGTGGCAGCGGCGAAACGCTTGCGTGCGGAACGGGCGTCTGCGCAGCCTGTGCAGTTGCCGTGAAACGCGGCATTTGTCAAAAAAACGAAAAGATCACGGTTTTTGTCAGGGGTGGAACGCTCGAAATCGTCATGGATGACGATCATAATGTTTACATGGCGGGGCCGGCCGAACTGGTATACCGCGGCGAAGTAGAATGGAACGACTAAAGTCGGAAAAAGAGCGAACAGCTTGAACAATCAAAAGAGCCTCCTGTACGGGAATGCAGGAGGCCTGAAAGGAACGATTTTTGTGAAGCAATATCGAATTGGCATCATGCTGGAGTGCCTGAAACAGTCCTTTGATGAGTCTCTGAAGCTTGCACGGGAAATCGGAGCGGATGCATTGCAAATTGGCCTGTTTGCATTGGAACAGTCACACGCTGAACGCATGGAAGCATTGGACAAAATGAAGTCCAACGGTCTACGCGTTTCGGCGGTCTGCGGGGATTTGGGCGGTCATGGTTTTACACGTGCGGAAGAGAATCCGGCAAAGATCGAAACGTCCAAGCGGATTATGGAGCTGGCGCTGGATTTTGAAGCCGATGTTGTGACAACGCATATTGGCGTCATACCGGCCGATCGAAAGGGCTGCTATGGCGTTTTGTCAGAAGCGTGTGCAGAGCTCGGACAGTTCGCAGAGCAGTGCGGTGGCCGCTTTGCGATCGAAACCGGCCCGGAAACGCCGGAGACCCTGTGTTCATTTCTGGAGCAGCTGCCAACAAAGGGGATCGGCGTGAACTACGACCCGGCCAATCTGGTCATGGTGACCGGCTCGGATCCGATTCAGGGGCTTCGGACGCTGCAGGGCAAAATCGTACACACCCACGCAAAAGACGGTATCATGCTGAAACAAACGGATCCGGCTGTGATTTATGGTATCTTTGCAGATGGCGGCATCGAAGACTTCCGCATGGAAGAATATTTCCGGGAAGTTCCTCTTGGACAGGGCAATGTGGATATTCCGGCCTGGCTCAAAGAGTTGGATGCAATCGGCTACGATGGCTTTGTCACTGTTGAGCGCGAAGTCGGTGCAGATCCTGTGGGCGATATCTCGAAGGCCGTCCGTTACCTGAAACAGCTGATGCAATCCGAAAGGTGAGAAAAACAATGAACTCTCTTTTTTATCGCAGTACAGAAGCCGGTTTGACCGACAGTGAATTGGATCAAGCAGTGGGAGCCTTCCTCTCCTCCATCGGCTATCAGCCCAAAAAAGTGCTGCTGCTGCCGCCGGACTATACGCGTCTGCATTCCGCGGGCGGCCTTCTGGCATCCAAGCTGTATCGGGCGCTGAAGGATTCTGCGGAGGTCTGGCTCATGCCGGCTCTCGGCACGCACGAACCGATGACCAAACAGGAACGCACCGCCTTTTTCGGTGACATTCCGGATGACCGTTTTCTGGTGCATGACTGGCGGAATGGAGTCAAAAAGATTGGCGTCGTCCCCGCTGAATTTGTTCGAACGGTTTCCGAAGGCATCATGGACGAAGAAATTGACGTTGAGGTGAATCGCTTGCTCTTTGAGGGCGGATTTGACCTGATTGTATCCATGGGTCAGGTGGTTCCGCATGAAGTGGTGGGCATGGCCAACTACTCCAAGAATATCTTTGTCGGGATTGGCGGAACCAAGCTGATTAACAAATCCCATATGCTCGGCGCATTGTATGGCCTGGAACGCATGATGGGACGGGATCATACGCCGGTTCGCAAGGTGTTTGACTATGCACATGAGCATTTCCTTGCTGATCTTCCACTCTACTTCTTCCAAACAGTCACAACGGCCTCTTCGGAAGGCGTCCGCATTCACGGACTGTTTATTGGCGATCAACGTGAAGTTTTTGAAGCGGCAGTGGAAATGGCGCAGCAGAAAAACATGATCTTCGTTGAAAAGCCCTTCAAAAAAGCCGTCGTGTATCTGGATCCATCGGAATTCAAAAGCACCTGGCTTGGCAACAAAGCTGTCTATCGGACGCGCATGGCGATGGCAGACGGCGGTGAACTGGTGATTTTGGCGCCCGGCGTCCGACGTTTCGGAGAGGACGCTGAAAATGACCGGGTGATTCGGATGTTCGGCTATGTGGGACGTGAACGCATTCTGAAGCTGTTTCAGACTGAAGCGGAGCTCCAGACGAACCAGTCGGTTGCCGCGCATCTGGTACACGGTTCCTCAGACGGACGGTTTCAGATCACATACTGTACCGACCCCGCACTGCTTTCAGCCGAAGAAGTCGAGTCGGTTGGATATCAGCATATGGACTATTCCGATGCCATTCAACAGTATGCCCCTACCTCCCTCACGGACGGCTTCTGTACGCTGCAAAACGGAGAAGAGGTCTTCTATATCAGCAATCCTGCTTTAGGCCTCTGGGCGGATCCTGGACGGTTCTACGGCACAACAAACGCCTGATGCACCAACTGGAACGATAACGAATCAACATCAGAAAGGAAGATGGGACTGCTATGGCAGTAAATGATCTTAATTTGAAACGGATACAAACGGCGCTGGCTGATGGAAAATTTCAAGCCAAAGCCCTGCTTCTGACCTCGCCGGTCAATCGTTTCTTTGCGACAGGCTTCCCCTCCTCGGCCGGCATGGTTCTGATTACGGCAGAAACGTGTTTGATGGCGACAGATTTCCGTTATTTCGAAGCGGCGCAAAAAGCGCTGCCGCATATTTCGCTACAAATGGTACAACGCGGAAAAAAATATGCGGATCTGATCAATGCGGCGTTGACGGATTTGGGCATCAGCAGCCTCTGCTATGAGGACGGCGAAATGACCGTTGCGGAATACAATGCACTGAAGGAACAGATTCACGCAGAATTTCTCCCGATTGGACATCAGCTGGCATATCTCCGTGCAGTCAAGACGGAGGCAGAACTGGATGCGATGCGCGGCGCTCAGGCCGCAACGGATGCAGCGTTCCTGAAAATTCTGGAAGACATCAGCGCAGGCATGACGGAAAAAGAGATTGAGGCGCGCCTGATCTATCATCTGTACGCCTGCGGCGGAGAAAAGCTGTCCTTTGACCCGATTGTCGTCAGCGGCCCGAACAGCTCCCTGCCGCATGGACATGCCGGTCAACGCAAGGTGCAGAACGGTGATTTTATTACCATGGACTTCGGCGTCATTTATCAGGGCTATTGCTCGGATATGACGAGAACTGTCGCGGTCGGAAGCGCAACCGATGAAATGCGGACGATTTATGACATCGTCCTGGAAGCACAAATGATCGGCCTGCGTGAGGCACGCGCCGGGAGAAAGTGGTCAGAGGTGGACGGTGCAGCGCGCAACTTTATTGCATCGAAAGGATATGGCGAATTCTTCGGCCATGGTCTTGGCCATAGTCTGGGACTGGAGGTTCATGAGAGCCTCAATTACAGCGCAGAAACAGGCGATCTGACACCGGAAAATGGGGTCGTTTCCTGTGAACCGGGGATTTATTTGCCGGGCAAATTTGGTGTTCGCATTGAGGATTGCGTGATTCTGAAAAAAGACGGCTGCGAAAATCTGGCAAAATCCAAAAAAAATCTCCTGATTCTCTGAAAAATCGTCTTGTTCGTCACTTGAAAGACAGGCCAGAAATGCGGTATAATATATATGTATTTCTGCGTGTGTTCAGGAAGCGAGAAAAAAGCAGGTTATAATCTGTGATTTGGAGGAATGACTTAGATGGTGATGGAGGAACTGCACAACCTTCCTGTCGGCGAATTGGCAATTATCGGTATGCGCGGGTGCGAGGATATCTGTGCAAGCATTAACCGGTATCTGGTAAGCTGGCGGAAAGATGTTGTAAAAAAGGGTCTGATTGCGCCGTCCATCGTAGATGAGTATACGCGGGACTCTTATATGCTCGATGTCCGATGCCCGCGTTTCGGCACGGGCGAAGCCAAGGGCATGATTACATCGTCTGTTCGTGGTCAGGATTTATTTATCATCGTAGACTGTTTCAATTATGGCGTGACATACCGGATGTATGGGCGCGAAGTGCCCATGAGCCCGGATGATCATTTCCAGGATTTGAAACGGATTATTTCCGCAGCAGCAGGCAAATCCAGACGCCTGACCGTGATTATGCCGATGCTCTACGAATCCAGACAGCATCGCCGCTCTGCACGGGAATCTCTGGACTGCGCCATGGCGCTGCAGGAACTGGTCAGAATGGGCGTTGACAATATCGTTACGTTTGACGCGCATGATGCACGCGTGCAAAACGCGATTCCCAATGCCAGCTTCGAAACGGTGCCGTCCACGTACCAGATGATCAAAGCACTGGGCAACAACACAGAGGACTTGAAAATCGACAAAGATCATCTGATGGTTGTTTCGCCCGATGAAGGCGGCATGAATCGCTGCATCTTCTATTCCACCATGCTCGGCATTGATCTGGGGATGTTCTACAAGCGGCGCGATTATTCCACCATTGTCAACGGACGGAACCCGATCATTGCCCATGAATTCCTTGGAACGAATGTGGACGGAAAAGACATCATCATCGTTGACGATATGATTTCTTCCGGCGATTCCACGATTGACATTGCACGTCAGCTGAAAGAGCGAAATGCACGGCGCATTTTTGTCTGCACCACATTCGGGCTCTTTGTCGAAGGACTGGATGCATTTGACAAGGCATATGAAGAAGGCTATATTGAGCGGGTGTTTACAACAAACCTGGTCTATCGGAATCCGGAGCTGCTGAAACGTCCGTGGTACTGCGAAGTCGATATGTCCAAGTATATTGCATACATCATCAATACATTGAACCATGACCAGTCCATGAGCGAATTGCTGGATCCGTCTGCCCGCGTGAAGCGTTTCCTGGCCAAACTTGGAAAATAAAGCGGAGAAACAGCGCGAAAACACAAAATAGGACTTGAAATTTCAGCAAGAATATTATACAATAAACAGACAATGATAAATGGAGGTATTTCAATGATTTCAGCCGGTGAATTTCGAAACGGTGTTACCTTTGATATGGACGGGCAGGTCATGCAGATTATTGAATTTCAGCATGTCAAACCGGGTAAAGGTGCTGCTTTCGTCAGAACCAAGCTTCGCAATGTGATTTCGGGTTCCGTTGTTGAACGCACCTTCAACCCGACGGATAAGTTCCCGCCCGCCTACGTCGAACGGAAGGAAATGCAGTATCTGTACAACGACGGCGACCTGTACTACTTCATGGATCTGGAGACCTATGAACAGACGCCGATCAATGGCAATATTCTGGGCGAAGAATTCCAGTTTGTCAAGGAAAACATGAACTGTAAGCTCCTTTCCTACAAAGGCAATGTCTTCGGTGTCGAAGTTCCGACCTTCGTCGAACTGGAAGTCACCGAAACCGAACCGGGCTTTGCGGGCAACACGGCCACCAACGTGACCAAACCTGCCACACTGGAAACCGGTGCAACCATCAAGGTTCCGCTGTTTGTCAATATCGGTGATGTCCTGAAGATTGACACGCGTACCGGAGAATATCTCGAACGCTGCAAAAAGTAAACCACGCGGATTTGAGCGGACTTCCCTGCTTCTCGACAGGCTCCGCTCCTGCCAGATTTTGAAAGAAAGGAATGAAGCTCCATGACCCTGACTGAAAAAGCTGCATACCTGAAGGGGATTGCAGATGGCATGAAACTGAACGCAGACGAGCCGACAGATAAGCTGCTGCTCTCCATCATTGATATGCTGGATGACCTGGCCAAGTCGGTGACAACCAACGAAGAAGAAATCACACTGCTCACAGACGACGTCGATGCACTGTATGAAGATGTGTACGGTGACGAAGACGAAGATCTTTCAGACGAAATCGAGGATGACGACGACGAGGAACTCTACGAAATTGAGTGCCCGAAGTGCGGCGAAAAGATTTACCTGGATTTCGATGAAATCGAACAGGGCGATATCACCTGCCCTGCTTGCGGTGAAGCCCTGGAAATCGAACTGCATCTCGATGATTGCGATTGCTGCCATCATCATGATGAAGAAGCAGACAACTAAAGTTTTCCCATCATTTGAAGAACCGGGTTCGGACAAGCGTCCGAACCCGGTTCTTTTTCTATTTTTCATCGCCCTCGACGGGCTCGGGGTGCTGTTTGACTTCTTCCCAATAGCGTCGAGTGGATTGCTCCAGTTTATTCTGACCGTATCGGTAATAAACCGTGTCTTTCAAAGCGTCTGGAAGGTACTGCTGCACAACATAATGATGCGGAAAACTGTGCGGATAGAGATATGTCTGACCGCGTCCAAGCTTACCGGCACCGGCATAGTGTGCATCTTTTAAGTGTGCAGGAATCTCCCCTGTTTTTCCGGCAGCAACATCGGCCATCGCGGACCATATACCGTTCGCAGCGGTGTTGGATTTTGGAGCCGTTGCCATGAGCACCACGGCCTCCCCTAAGGGAAGCTGTGCCTCGGGCAGTCCGAGCTGCAAGGCGCTGTCGACACAGGCCTTCACAATTGGGACAGCCTGTGGATACGCCAACCCAACATCCTCAGATGCCATGACCAGTAGACGACGGCACGCGGAAGGCAAATCGTTTGCCGTCAACAGGCGGGCGAGATAGTGCAGCGCAGCGTTCGGGTCGCTTCCGCGAACGGATTTTTGCAGCGCGGAGAGGATATCATAATGCGAATCCCCATCCCTGTCATATCGCATGGCAGAAGATTGCAGTACCTGTGCGGCCTCTTCCTCTGAGATGGTATAGGAAGATACCGTTGATGGAACGGCGTTGACCAGCATTTCAACGGCATTGATCGATTTCCGAACATCGCCGCCGCAACCGTCTGCAATGAGCGCAACCGCCTTGTCGTCGATTGTGAGGGACAAACCGGCTCTGCGGGCAGCTGCATTCACGGCGCGGCCAATCACCGGCTTGACCGCTTCGGGAGTCACCTGGTGAAACTCAAATACGGTCGAACGGCTCAAAATGGCATGATATACATAGAAATACGGATTTTCTGTCGTGGAAGCAATCAGAATGATGCTGCCATTTTCGATGAATTCCAGAAGGGATTGCTGCTGCTTTTTATTGAAATACTGAATTTCATCGAGATACAGCAAAATGCCATGACTGGCAGACAGCCCACCGATTTCGGAGCAAATGTCCCGGATATCAGCCAGGGAAGCCGTTGTCGCGTTCAGATGGTGCAGTGTCCGGTTGGTTTTTGAGGCGATAATACTGGCGACCGTTGTCTTCCCGACGCCGGAAGGCCCATAAAAGATCATATTGGACAGATTGCCGTTTTCCAGCGAGCGGCGCAAAACGGTTCCCTGTCCGAGAATATGATCCTGGCCAACCACATCAGAAAATTCAGACGGACGGATGAAATCAGCCAATGGCCTGTACAAGCAGGCTCACCGCCTTTCTGTTATGCGTAGAGCGGATACTTTGCGCAAATCGATGCGACCGTGTCAAGGATATAGGAACGGTTGGCATCCAGATCGTCTGCCGCCATCCGAATCAGCTTGGCAAGAACGCGCATATCGCTTTCCTGCAAGCCACGGGACGTAACGGCGGGTGTGCCCAGACGCATACCGCTCGTAACAAACGGGCTCTGCGGGTCGTTCGGAATGGTGTTTTTGTTAGCGGTGATATGAACCTCGTCCAGTCTGTGTTCCAGCTCTTTGCCGGTCAGATTCAAATTGCGCAGATCGAGCAGCATGAGGTGATTGTCCGTCCCGCCGGAAACGAGCTGGAACCCTTCTTCCAGCAGTCCGGAAGCGAGAGCAGCTGCATTCTTGACGATCCGTTTTTGATAATCCTTGAATTCATCGGTCAGTGCTTCACCGAGGCAGACAGCTTTGGCGGCAATGATGTGCATCAGCGGACCACCCTGAGTGCCAGGGAAAATCGCCTTGTCAATGGCTTTGCCATATTCTTCACGGCAGAGAATCATACCGCCGCGAGGACCGCGCAGCGTCTTATGCGTGGTTGTGGTGACAATATCTGCATACGGAACCGGGTTAGGATGCAAACCGGCCGCGACAAGTCCAGCAATGTGAGCCATATCGACCATCAGAAGTGCGCCGCACTCCTTGGCGATTTCAGCAAACTTTTCAAAATCAATGATGCGCGGATATGCGCTGGCACCTGCAACAATCAGCTTGGGGTGATGTTCAAGGGCGAGTGCGCGGACTGCATCGTAATCAATCCGATGTGTCTCAGAGTCCACGCCATATGGCACAACATTGAAATAAGTACCGGACATATTCACCGGGCTGCCGTGTGTCAAATGTCCGCCCTGCTGCAGGTTCATCCCGAGAATGGTGTCACCCGGTTTCAACATTGCGAAATAAACGGCCTGATTGGCGCTTGCACCACTGTGTGGCTGAACATTGACGTGTTCAGCGCCAAATAACTGTTTGGCACGATCAATTGCCAGACGCTCAACGATGTCCACGCATTCACAGCCGCCATAATAGCGTTTGCCGGGATATCCTTCAGCATATTTATTTGTCAGAACACTGCCGGCAGCAGCCAATACAGCGGTGCTGACAAAATTCTCAGAGGCAATCAGCTCAATGTTTGATTGCTGACGGGTAAATTCGGCGCGGACAGCATCCCCGACCTCTTGATCCCGCATCGTCAGATAATCCATAGAATCAGAAACGTTATACATGTTTTCCCCCGTGAACAGTATTTTTGGTAAAACCGAGTAAGAACCACTTATATTTTATACGAATTCGACGAGAAAAACAAGAGCCACTCCACTTTTTCTGTTAATTCAACAATCAAGCAGAAAATTCGATCTTTTTTATAGATATAATGGTATAATAAAAGGAACGCATGAGTCAATTGAATGGGAGCTGAGGAACCATGACAGAAAAAGAACGTGCATCGGAGATTGTGAACGTACTGAAGAACCGGTATCCGGAAGCGGTGTGCTCTCTGGATTATGACGAACCCTGGAAGCTTTTGTTTTCTGCAAGACTGGCAGCACAATGTACGGATAAACGAGTCAATGAAGTGGCCAAAACGCTTTACGCCAAATACCCGACACTTGCATCCGTCGCAGAGGCTGAGCTTTCTGAATTGGAAGAGACGGTTCGACCGACCGGAATGTTTCGCACAAAAGCTCGAGATTTGAAAGCCTGCGCGGCCATGCTGCTGTCCGACTTTCACGGTGAGGTGCCCGATCAAATGGAGGCACTCCTGCAGCTTCCAGGAATCGGTCGGAAAATTGCCAACCTGATCCTCGGAGATGTGTACGGAAAGCCCGCCGTTGTGACGGACACGCACTGTATCCGGCTGACCAATCGGATGGGGCTTTGTCACACGAGGGATCCGCGTAAGGTTGAAAATCAGCTGGTTGCTTTGATTGAACCGGAGGAACAGAATGATTTCTGCCATCGTCTGGTCTTACATGGTCGGGATACCTGCACGGCGCGTTCACCGCACTGTGCCCAATGCGTTCTGGAGGCGGCGGGACTGTGCCGGAAGAACATCGAAAAATAAGGGACTGTTCCGTTGCCACGGCGTAAACCCGGAACAAGCCGGATGACCTTATAATGCTGCTGAGGAAACGGAAGATGGGCGTCTGCTTTGGTGAGGCAAAGCAGACGCCCATCAGATATTTTATGGATTTTGCTTATGAATGCGATTTAATGCCGAACAGAAAACGCAGGATGCCTTTTAAGAAGCCGGGGGCTTCCAACACAACAATCTCCAAAAAAACACCTCCCCTATTTTCCTTTTTGATTCATCATACAGAGTCCGGTCGCGAGAAGACTGAGCGCAAACAGAATTACAATGAGCCTGAACGGAACGACGGTGAAAAACAAAAGCAAAGTTCCGGCTGCGATCAGTGAGATTCCGCGATGACCGGAGAAACAGCGCTGAAAGATTCTGATCATCATGAGAGCTCCCTTCGAATCTTTTCTGCATCATCCTATGCAGCGCAGCGGCGGACTGTTACTGCTGTGTGATCGGAAGAATCCCACCACAGTCGAAGCAAGGAAGGTCGGTTAAAAAGACTGGTTCGACATGATGTGCAGACAAAAAGGCCAGAATCTGATGATAATCGGGGTGGTGGGTCAATTGACCAGTGAAAGCCAGACAGTTCGGTGCAATCTTTCCACAGGCACCGCCCAAAAAGCCGTAGGGATATCCCGGCAGGTCAATGGAACCGGGCTGAATTTGCAGGACGTCGATTCCGACTCCTCTGGCTGCCTGAGCAATTTTGGGATCCGCTGTGATCAGTGCGCGCTCATCCACAATGGCGGACGAACAGGCTGTGTAACCCTGCGGTACTGCTTTCAGGGTGTATCCGCGTGAATCCAGCAGCTGTTGCAGACGAGGGTCTGTGATACCCGCTTTGTGAAAAGCATACCCGGACAGCAGCAATACGTTGAGAGCAGCATCCAAAGGATACTGTTCACCGCCACGCCTGTCGGAAGGGACGATCTGCACCCCGATTTGGGACAGTACATACGGAACCTCTGCGTTTTGAAATACGACCAGTGTTTCTCCGCCAAGATGTCGACAATTCATATCGGCGTGCTCCCTGATGGCAGATGGCAGTGTGTTCGTAACCGGAGCCGGAAGTGCCTGAACTCCATAACGCGCAAGCGGCTCAGCCAGGAGAGTGAAAAACGAGCGGGCAATCAATCCGTGACAAACCGGTGCATCTGGTAAATTGGGTGTGCGGAGCAGATGTGCCATCTGCAAAACCTCCTGAAACAGAATACAGGCGCCAGCCTATTCTTTTCGAATGGCGACAATTGGCTGCAGCCGAGCTGCAGAAACGGCGGGAAAAATGCCAAAAACAAGACCAACAATCAGTGCAATGACACAGGGTACCAGAATGGAATCAACATTGAATGTCAACGGAATTCCAATGGAAGAAAAGGCAATGCCGGCGACAAGGAGCCCGATGCCCAGCCCAAGTCCCCCGCCAAATGCTGTGACAATCAGGGTTTCCAGCAGAAAGGTCAGCGCGATTTGCCAGGAGGATGCCCCGATCGCTTTGCATATTCCGATCTCAGAACGACGGTCGGATACGGTGGCCAGCATGGCATTCATAATTCCAATCCCCGCCACAAACAGTGATATGGCAGCTGTGGCCGATAACACACGGGTGACCAGCGTGAGAATGGTATCAAATTCCTCCATATAGCCGGATAAATTCTCCACCTGAAAGCCGGAACCTCTGTGATGCGTTCGTCGCAGCAGAGCCTGGATTTTCTCAACGGTGGTATTCAGCTCGTTGCCGTCGATTTGGACGGCCAATTGACTGATGACGCCATCTGTCGTCACCGTGCTGTACGGCACATAGAGAAAGGATGGAATCTGAAATCCGAGCATTCCGGAAAGACGATTCAATGTGGAATGCACCACGCCGATCACCATGTATTCCTCTTCGATGTTGTCAATCGTCAACGCGATGTGCTTTCCGACAATATTCTCACGCCCAAACAGCTCACGCGCAAAGTCTGCACCCACCACACAGACCGAACTGCCGTTGGAGCACTCCGCAGCGGTAAAGAGCCGACCGTGCAACAGCTCCATCGACATATACTGATCCATTTGATGATCGACACCGAGCAGGATACAGGTCTCGCTGCGATTCCCGTACACAGAACAGGCGCTGAAACACGTTTCGAATGGCATGAAGGAAGACACCTCAGGGATTCTGGCGCACAGCCGTTCCCCATCTGTGACTGTCAACGTGGCGGTATCTCCGCTGAAGACCATGATGCCGCGAATTCCCATACTTTCCAGCCCGTCATGAATCAGTGTTTTGCCGCTTTCACCGATGGCTGTCAGGAGGACAACGGCTGCAATTCCGATGGCGATTGCCAGTGCTGTCAGGAAGGAGCGGCTTTTTCCGCGTCGAACATTCCTGGAGGCCATGCATAAATAATCGTTTAGCATCAGGGCCTCACCTCCTCGTCCTGTTCGGCAATCCGAATCGGCATCCCATCAAACAGTTCTGCGGAGGGATTCTCTATGAGCAAGTCATCCTTCGAAAAATCGCCGGAAACCACAATCCCTTCATCGTTCTCATATTCATAGGCAACGAGACGGCGAATGGCATGGCCATCGATGCACTGATAGACACATTCCTGCCCGCTTTCATCCAATGTGATGGCAGAGTGCGGGATAATCAGAGCCTGGTTGTATTCATTCAGAAAAATACAGCCCTTGACCGTCAACCCGCTCATCAACGTTTCGCTCGTGAACAGAGTGGCAGTTGCATCGATATAGGTTTCTGACTTGGAAAGCAGACCGCCGGAGGTCACTGCATAGGGACTGATTTCTGTGATCGCCCCGGCAAATACCTGATCGCCAAAGGCCGAACCAGAGATATTCACAGACTGACCGATCTGCAGCTTGGAAAGATAGGCCTCCGGTACGTGCAGCTTGGCGACCAGATGGCTGATATCATCGACAACTGCGGAGACAAACAGACCGCTTGTAATTTCACCGATTTCCAGGTGATTCAGGAGCGTGACGGTGCCGTCAAACGGTGCATACAGAACACCGCTCTCCGAACCCTGTGCAGAGCCTGTAGCAGGCAAATAAAAGTCTCGAAAATAATCAGGAAGCTCGCCATTGACGGCGGCATACTCGGCCGCAGATAAAATGGATGCGTCACTCAGCATCCCGTTCAGCTCATGCAACCGATCGTGAATTTCACGGATATAGGTATTGCCGAAATCACGTGCAAGCTCATCTGAGGAAAGGAGCCGATATTTCAAAAGCGGCTGTCCGGCGGATACGGCTTCACCCTCTTCTACGCAGATTTCTGTGATTTCTGCGGGGCTGCCTATGGAAAGGCGTGCAGTGTGCACGGACTGCAAGACGCCGGAACAGCTGGCGGTTTCATAAACTGTGGCCTGAGAAGGCGAAACGACATGAACGACAGGCGTCGTTTCACGAACAAGGCCGGGCAGCCCACACCAGATGATTCCCAAAATCACGGCGGAGAGCGATATGGTGACAAGCAATCTCTTCATGTATAAAAATGCCCCCTGAGATAAACAATGAAATCATGTTATTTATTGTTTATCCGAGAAGGCAAAAATATAAGGCGCTTACAGAAAAATTAAGTGGGAAAAGAAAGAAGGCAACAAGCGATGGGGCTGATTCCATGCACCATGGACTGTATATATGAGCATGAAGGCGAATGCGTTCTGGACAGAGCGGTTTCAGCAGGAACAGACCGGGGTGAGCTGTGTGCCTATTATATACAGCGCACTGAACAACGGCTGGTTACTTCGACGAATAAATGGAATCAAGATGCTGAATCAGAGATGCCATCATGTCGCTGTTGTGATCCGGCAGAATCACATCCGCCTGCTTCTTCACAGCAGTCACAGCATTCTCAGGCGCAAAAGCAATCTGCGAGGCACGCAGCATCGGCAGATCATTTTCCTGATCACCGGCCGCGTACAGATGGCGCTTATTGACATTCAAAATCTGTGCCAGCTTCAAAGCACCGATTCCCTTATCCACACACAAATTGAATACCTCCAGAAAGACCGGCGAAGAAAAGCAGACCGATGCTTTCCTGTAGTTCGCTTCGATCATGGCAGCGACTTTGGTCAGATCTTCCGTCGAACCGGTGAACAGAACCTTCAACCATGGAAACGGCATATCCGCAGGTGTATGATACAAAGTGTGTTCAATCGAAAAATCAAGCATATGCTTCAGGGAAATTTGATTCGCATGGACTAAACCAGTACGCCTGTGCGCGTAAATCTCCAGAGCGACATTCGGAAATTCGGATAAGATCTGTTCGCAGAGCGGACAAAAATCCTCTTCCAGAGAAACCTGATGCAGGATGTTGCCGTTTCCCATGCTGACAATCTGTGCGCCGTTGGCGAAGATCACAGGGGCATTCAGGATCATTTGTCTGTAAATTCCCATAAACGACTGAAAGAGACGTCCCGTTGCAAAGGTAAAATATCCGCCCTCACTGATAAAATAGCGGATTGCTTCGGCGCTTTTTGAACCAATCTGCTTTTTGCTGTCCAAAAGCGTGCCATCCAGGTCTGTGACAATCAAAACGTTTGAAAATTTACCCATACTCAAATTCCTTATGTTACGATTTTGAAGGCTGAAGATAGCGTTCCGGAAGATAACGGACAATCAGGAACGCAGACAAAGCGGTGAGAATGATTTCCGGAATCATGTAGGTTCCGTTATACGCAACGGAATACGGGAAAACAGCCCAGCCATCCCAGGCGTAGCTTCCCCATAGTAGAATTCCAGATACAATGTGACAGCCATATCGAAGTGCTGTACACACAAGAGCAGCATAAAATAGGCCGAGTTTCTTTTTTCGAAAGAAAGCTGACAGGCTCAAAACGCCAAATGCCATGAAATAATCCAACAGAAGCATGAGGAGATATGTGATGAGTCCGTCAGCAGGCGGCACCAAAGCATGATTCTGAAACAGCTGCAGCACGGCATACACGAGGCTGGAACCCAAACCAAACAGGAATCCGGAGCGATACCCGATGAAAAGAATCGGCAGCATGGAAAAGCAGGTCACGGCGCCGCCATACGGCAGAAATTGAATTTGAATATAACTCAGAACAAAAGCCAATGCAACGAAAACGGCAGCTTCCGTCAGCTTCTGAATCCGGGAACGATAAGCAGACATACAACATTCTCCTGCAATTTTAAGATGTCTGATCCGCTCAAAGCTCAAATAAGAAACTGTCAAAAACACTTCCTACGCCGGCATTATCCGGATCAGGTTCCTGGGTTTCGGTTGTTTCAACCGATCTCAGCCGCAAACTGCAGCACCCCATCTGTTATGTTCTGTGGTTTGTATCGAAAGCGAACGATACCATTTTACTCCAAGAGGAGAGCTTTGTCAAGACCTGTCGAAATGAATCCGGGACAGGTGCAGAAAACTCAAGGTATTCCTGTGTAGACGGATGCACAAAGCCGATGTGCCCTGCGTGCAGACACTGGCCGGACAGCCAGGGAAACCAGCGCTGATCGCGCTCCGGATTGCCATATACAGGATCTCCGGCGACCGGATGCCCCTGTGAAGAGCAGTGAACGCGAATCTGATGGGTGCGTCCGGTATAGAGCGTCAGCTCCATGTGCGAATACGTACAGCCATGCGCCGAATAGACGGCCAATGTGCGGTAGTCTGTCCGGGCAAAACGCCCTTTCTCAGCCACAGCCATTTTCTTACGATCACGTTCGCTGCGGGCGATGGGTAGAACAATTGAGCCCTCCATATCGGAAAACCGACCAAATACAATGGCTTCATAGCGCCGACTGAAGCTGTGCGAGCTGATCTGATCAGCCAAAGCGGCGTGTGCCCGGTCATTTTTGGCAACAATCAAAAGCCCACTGGTATCTTTGTCGATTCGATGGACAATCCCCGGACGAATGACACCGTTGATACCGGACAAGGAAGAACCACAATGATACAGCAAAGCATTGACGAGCGTCCCGGATTCGTTTCCGGGAGCGGGATGGACACACATTCCCTGCGGCTTATTCACGACGAGCAAATCCTGATCCTCAAAGACAATGTCCAATGGCAGAGCTTCCGGCTCTGCTGTGGTTGCACGGGGTTCAGGCACGACAACCTGAAAGACATCCCCCTGCATGACAATATGCTTTTTAGAGCACGGCTCACCATTTACAGAAACAGCGCCCTGCTCCATCAATTGCTGGATACCGTTCCGCGAAAAGGCTTCGAGCTGCTCAGAGAGGAAAACGTCCGAACGCTTGCCACAATCCGTCGGCTCCGGACTCACATGAAAGGTGCTCATAAATTAGATGACGGCTGATCCGCCGCTTTTTTCTCAGGCCGGTCTTCATGAAAGAACAACAGGTAGACGGCCAGCAAAATGGCACCAATCGTCAGACAAATATCTGCAACATTGAAAATGGCAAATGAAATGAACGTCGGTTCAAACAGATCGACCACATACCCACGGATGAGGCGGTCAATAAAGTTGCCAATGGTTCCGGAAAGACAAAGTGCCAAGGCACAATATCCGAAAGCGTTTTTCAAAAGTCCCTTCCACAAAATCCAGGTGACAACCGCCAGAACCAGAACGGTCAACCCGATAAAAAAGTACCGCTGACCGTTCAACATACTGAAGGCGGCCCCTGTATTTTCCGCATAATGCAACTGCAAAATACCAGGAATGCACGCCACGGGTCCATGATCTTTCAAATGCAGAATCGCAAGCACCTTGGTCAGCTGATCGAGAAGAATGCCGCCCAACGTAATCGGCAGGACAATCAGGAATGTATGCTTCAACTGTGGAGCCATACGGTGCTCAGCGGTCATTTTTGACATTGTAGGCCTTTCCGAACTGAAGTTCTTCTTGTCCGTTTTTGCTGGAAGCAGGCTGGATCACATCTTCCTCTTCGTCCTCGTCGAGGAAGGCACGAATGCTGGTCTTGAGAGAATGGAAGAACCCCGGCTTTTTGGCCTTTTCGGACTGTGCCGGTACAGCTGTCTGAGCGGGCGAAACAGGAGGAATGCGCGGAATGATCTTCGTTGCCTGGGTATCGGACAGCTCTTCGGCGGAACGATCTGGTGCCTGCGAAAGAATCCCATTCTTTTTCAAGACGAGTGCAAGTGCTTCTTCGTAGGAAAGATGGGAGGTGTCAACGCCCTGAGCGTTCAAATAGACGGATTCCCCAGCATCCACAACGGGCTGCGGGTTAGCTTCACGGACGGATTCGACAGGCTGTGCAGACGCGGTTGCTTCAATCGGCTGGACAGGTGTCGTCGATACCGACGCTGCTTCCTGCTTGAAAGCAGTATCTTCAGTTGCTTGAACCGGCTCTGTTGATTGCACCGGGGCAACTACTTCGGCGTTCTGTGCAGGATTCGGCGATGACACAGCTTCCTCTTCGGTCACCGTTGTCTCCGGAATTCCGACGGACAACATCGGCTCGTCCGAATCGGATGATGCATTCGTCGGTGAAGCTGTGTCCTCCTCAGATGACTGCGTTGTGGCCTCATCTGTCGCGGGTGTCTCCTGAACGGAATCATCTACTTCAACCGGCAGCGTTGTCGGTGCTGCTTCGACGGCATCACTCTGCACAGGCTCGGTTTGAAGGGACATGTACGATGCTTCGCCGAGTTCACGGAGCTGCAGCTCGTATTGCTCGGTCAACGATGCAATGAATGCAGCGTGCTCCCTGCGCAGCTCCGACAGGCGGTTTTGTTCATGCTCAATCTGCTCCAGAAGCTTCGAAAGCTGCTGATTCAATTCTTCCAATTGCACAGCATCCTCTGCAGCCGGAGATTCGGCCGGAGCGGGCACGCTCTGTTCGACAACCACTTCCGGTACCTCCGGTGCGACGGCAGCAGGCTGCGACTCCCCTTCCGAAGAAGGTGTGACATTTCTGGCTTCTTCCAGTGCTTCGGCGAGAACCTGAAGCTTCTGCTTCAAGACCTGATTCTCTTTTTTGAACCCTGTCAGCATTTTTCGTGCTTCATTGACAAACTCATCCACCTGTTCAGGATCGTAGCCACCGAAAACGGTTTTGTCAAAAAATACTTCTGATTTATTGTTACTCATGATGTAGAACAGTCCTTTCGGTGTTTCAAAGCAGGGATGCAACGAACTGCAGCGTTAGAACAGTCGCCAAATATGACAAATCAATCGGGAACCCTTGTCCGATGCCCAACCGGTCAAACAACAACCGATAGGGCATCAAAAACGGCTCTGTTACAGAACAGAGCAAATCATACAATCTGCCTCCGCCGAACCCGGCAAACCAAGAAAGAACCGCTCGAATTAGCAGGAGCAGAGAAATCAGTTCGATCAATGATATTGCAATCGACCGAACAACTGCTGTCAGCAAAAAGATGCCTCCTTCTGTGAATCAGAAGTACAAGCCGTTGGATTCCAGCTCATCAATGATATCGCCCATAATGCCGACATTATACGGTGTAATCAGGAATGTGCTGTTGGCGATTTTCTGGAATTTTCCCTGGAAGGCATAGGCAACGCCACTCAAAAAGTCCAACAGGCGGCGGGCAATTTCCTTGTTGGTCTGCTCAAGATTGATGACAACCGTCCGCTTTTCTTTCAAATGATCGGCGATTTCGGTGGCGTCTTCAAACTTATCCGGCTTAACGAGCACAACCTGCAGCTGCGCGGTTGCGTTGATGTTGACCACGCGATTGCCACGCGTATACGGCGTCGCGGCCGGCTGGTCATAGGTCGTTGTATTTCCGGAAACGGATGGGGTCGGACGCTGTTCCGGCATGGAAGAATGCGGAACATATTCTTCGAATTCTTCATCCTCGTAGTCGTCAGCGTCTGTCCATTTTTTTATCCGATCGATCAAGCTCATAATCAAGTGCCTCCTATTTTTGTATCTACATATATTATCTTAAATTTAGCTGAAAAAGTCAACACCATTCGGCGAAAAAACGAGGGTTGCTGGAAATTATTTTACGATTTTCCCGTCATACAGGTCATTTCGGCCTAAAATAATTTCATCGTATAAGAACAGCTGTTTCTTATCGGTTGAGTTGGATTCTACAATGTAATAGCTGTCACCGGTGTAAAGAATGCGAACCGGCTTGAATACCGCTTTGGCACCTTCCAAAACGTAGACACCGGGCGAACCATCCAAAACGCGCAACCCTTCCTGGGAAATCTTAAACCCGGTGTAGGTGTCCAAAATGATGGTACACTGCTGGTCACGTTCCGAAGCCATATTGGAGAGCGGAACATCACATCGGAAGACAGCAAGCACGGCGTTAGCAGATGCATCCCGCTCCAAACGGGTGACGGATGCTGTGACGCGATCCCCTGCGATTTGCAGCGGGTAGGATGTGTCTACCGACAGGCGTGCAGCCTCCGTATCGGAGAGAGGAACTGCGGCATACCATGTGTAGCCGTAAACCATTTTGCCAAATACGGTGTTGGATGTGATGGTCGAGGCGGGAAACTCACGCTTTTTTTGCAGAGAGGAAACGGTCATATCATCCACAAAAGCCAGCGTCAACAACGGCTCGTAGCCATCCGCGGACTGCACATAGTACCCGGCCGTATTGGTTTTCAACGGTTGCATATCGGCATCCAGACTGGCCTGAAGCGTAGAAATGCTCTGTTTGAGCTCTGCCATGACCGTCTGCAGAGATCCGTCCTTCAGAGACAATTCGCGTTTGAGAATCTGCGATTCCATCTGGAAAAAGGCGGACGAAAGATCATGTTCCAGAATTCCGCCATCTGAAAAGGCAGAATACGTGCGAAGCGACGAATAAATCCCATGATTCAGAGAAGGCAATGCGGAGGGCGTATTGTCTGTTTGTGACAGACTCTGGTACAGCGCCAGGCGGGTTCTGGCCTCTGTGAGCTGTTTGTATTTCTCAAGATTCTCCTGAGAAGAAAAGCTGACGGCAATGCTGCTCCCGGCACTGATTCGTTCACCATTTTGAACCACCGGGTAATAGACGCGGCCATCCTGCTTATAAATGATTTCTTCATCACGAATCAAGACACAGTCAGCCAGAATGCCGTCATCAACGGACACGGATTCAACGACAGCTGTCAGCAGAGCAGACTCGTTGGAAACAATGACCATATAGATTGCATAGCCAAGTATACCGGCCGCAAACAATGCGATCACAGACCAGACAATCCGTGGAATGTGCAGCCGGGAGTTGAATGATCGATTCATTCCGTCACTTCCTGAATGATGTGTGTGAAATCAGTCTTCATCTTCGGAAAAATCCAGGGATTTTTCCGGAACAACGGTCGAGATGGCGTGCTTGTAGACCAGACGTTGACGACCTTCTACATCCAATACGACTGTGAAGCTGTCAAAGCAGCGGACGAAGCCCTTGAATTGAAAACCATTGACCAGAAAAATAGTGACCATGACCTTCTCTTTGCGGGCCTGATTGAGAAAAGCATCCTGAATATTTTGTTTTTGTGTCATATAAACCTCCTGAGACATGGCGTGAATGAACGTTGAAAAGAAACCACTCAAGGCATTTTTGTCGATTGGAGCTGGGAACAGAGAAACTGCATGGCATCATCTATCAGGTCTGAAAAGCGATCAGAGGTCTGATAGAGCAGCCAATGAATGGATGGATTGCGACGAAACCATGTGAGCTGGCGTTTGGCGTAGTTTCGACTGCGTTTTTTGATTTCATCGACGGCTGCCTCAAGCGAACAATGACCGGATACAACGGGAATCAGCTCCTTGTAGCCGATGGCCTGCATAGCAGTCGATTGAGCCGACAGACCGTCGGTCAGCAGCGTGCGCAGCTCATCAACGAGCCCCTGCTCGATCATGCGATCGACGCGTTGGTCGATTCTTGCGTATAAATCTTCGCGTGATGCCGGTGCAATGCCAAGCCATATGGGCTGGAATTCAGGCGGTTCCCTGTGGGAAAGCCGATCGTGCTCCAATATCGAAGCACCGGTCAAACGATAGACCTCCAAAGCGCGAATCACACGCTTCAGATTGTTGGGATGCAGCCTGGCAGCCGCCTCCGGATCACACGCGGCAAGCAGACGATGGACAGCGTCGACGCCCTGTTCCTCGGCCAACTCATTCAGCTCAGCGCGATAGGCCAGATCCGGTTCCACAGGAGCATAGGAATCGGACAGCAGCAGCGCGTCAAAATATAACCCGGTTCCACCGGCAACAATGGCGGTCTTTCCGCGTGACAGTATATCGCGTATAATCGGCAGTGCGGCGCTTCGGTATCGCTCAACAGAAAAAGACTCACTCGGCGGAATGACGCCAATCAAATGATGCGGAATCCCCTTTTGTTCCGATTCGGACGGAGCAGCCGTTCCGATCTTCATTCCCTGATAAATCTGCATGGAGTCCGCAGAGAGAATTTCGCCATTCAGGCGTTCTGCAAGGGCAACCGCCATCGCAGTTTTTCCGGATGCGGTGGGGCCGACGAGAAAAATCGGACGATGCACAGAACAAATTTGATGACTCATACAATCCTCTGAAACCGTTTTTCCAGTTCTTTTTTTGAGATCACGGTGAGTACCGGGCGACCATGTGGACAAAAACGAACCGACTCGTCTGACAAAACCCGCTCAGTCAGGTGACGGAGCTCTTCGGGGTTAGAATGATCACCGGAACGGATGGCCGATTTGCAGGCTACCATTTTGAAGAGACGATCGCGCTTTTCATCAACTGTGATTCCACGTGCAGACAGATTCCGTGCAATTTCAGAAATTGCCGCAGCAACCTCTGACGGCTCATAAACTGATGGGACTGCGCGGACAATCACCGAAGAACCGCCGAAATCTTCGAGTTCGAAACCCGTTTGCAGCAGTTCATCCGCGTGAGACAGCAGCAGCGCCTTTTCCTCAGGATCCAATGCGACCACCGGGGCGTCCAGCAAAGTCTGTGAAGCGATTTTCTGATGATGAACCAGCAGATCGTTGTAGCGAATGCGTTCATGCGCGGCGTGCTTATCCAGAATCAACAGCTCATCAGCCTGTTCGATCAGAATATAGACGCCGAACAGCTCGCCAAGGATTCGATACGCCGGTGCAACCGGTTCCTCAACCGGCGGACATCTCAGCGCGTCCTCAGTCGGTTCTGCAGTCACAGGTACAGGCTCAACGGATGGAATATCCATCGCTTGGGGCGCCAGAACAGAGGTGAATTTCGGAAGAACCGATCCGCTTTTTTCTGAAATACCAGAAGCATCTGCGTTGTGGGCAGAAACGGGCGGCGAAGAAAAAACATCGCAAAGTACAGCGGTTGAAGGCATG